>NZ_FSQZ01000001.1:696250-1392500 GCF_900129645.1 Acetomicrobium flavidum | reverse complement strand
CTAGGCGTCTTCGGGGCTCTCTACATCTAATTCCAGAACTTCTTCATCGTCCAACGGCGCCTCTTCCGCTTCTTTAACCTGGCCTTCGATAACTTCGTCTTCTGCGCCCCTAGGTGGCAGCAAGTTTACCAGCCCGGCGTTCTCGGCAACGATCGTCTTAACCTCACGAGATATCTCCTCCATGAGCTCGGGTTGTTCTTCTAGCAATTGGGCTACCTTATCCTTGCCCTGCCCCAAGGTTTCGCCCTTGTACGCAAGCCATGAACCCTTCTTCTTGATGACATCCATATCTATTGCCATATCCAAGACTGCCATTGCCTTAGGAATTCCCTTGCCATATATTAGGGACGCATGGGCAACCCTGAAGGGGGGAGCTTGTTTGTTTTTGACCACCTTGATCCACAGTTCATGTCCAATTATACTTTCCCCCCTTGTAATAGACTTTCCCCGCCTAACCTCTATACGAACTGAACTGTAAAATTTCAGCGCCCTTCCACCGGTCGTAGTCTCCTGAGCTCCGCCATATCCTGACATTCCTATCTGCGCTCTCAATTGATTTATGAAGACCACGATGCATCTGCTCTTGGAGATGGAGCCCGCAAGTCTTCTTAGGGCATAGGACATCAGCCGGGCCTGTAAGCCCACCTGGGTCTCTCCGATCTTACCGTCTATCTCAGCCTGCGGAGTCAGTGCAGCAACTGAATCCACGACAATGATATCTACCGCACCACTTCTAACTAGGGAATCCAAAATATACAAAGCCTGTTCACCGCTATCCGGCTGAGATATGAACAGGCTTTTAGCATCAACACCAACGGAGATGGCTAGAGACGGATCGAGGGCATGTTCTGCATCGATAAAGGCAGCAACTCCTCCAAGTTTTTGTGCTTCCGCTACGGGATGGAGAGCCAACGTGGTCTTACCCGATCCCTCCGGCCCAAAGATTTCAATGATCCGTCCGCGGGGCAGTCCCCCTGTTCCCAAAGCGATATCAAGTGGCAATATACCAGTCGGAATGACGTCAACTGACGAGACGTTGCCGTCACCTAGTCGCATTATGGCTCCGTCTCCGAATTTGCTCTTAATATCGGAAATAGCTTGTTGAAGTATGTCCTCTCTCGTCTTTGAACCTTCCTTTTTAGCCATATCTTATACGGCACCTCCCAAATAATACCGTGCCAAGGGAGTATAAATAGCTCCCTTAGGCGTTAGATCGCTTTTCATAAAAGTCAACGTCTTAACCTGCCAGGGAAGACTGGGAAATTCCATCGAAGAAATAAAGTTTAAAAGCGAGGCGGTTACATCGGATGGTCGCTTTACTCTGGCTAAAGTTAGATGTGGAGAAAAAGATTTGTCGTCCTTGCGAATTTCCCTAAAAGTGGAACACACCTCTTCCGCTAACAATTGAACTTTTAAGAGGGAAGATACATCCCCCGAGACGCCTAACCATAAAACCCTAGGACGTTTTAAGCTCGGAAAACCTCCTACGCCCGACAGCTCAAGCAAAAACGGTGCAATTTGACAATGCTCCAGTCGGTCTTGCAATTGCTGGGATAGAAGCTCTACTGTCGACATGGACAAGTTTCCACAAAATTTGAGAGTTAGATGAAGCGCCTCTCTGCTCACCCAGCTTAAGTTAGGCGCAAAGGTTTTGAGCTTTTCAACTAATATACCAATCCTATCCTTTAATGAATCATCTAATTCAATACATATGAAACATCTAATTTGACCCTTCGTTTCTTCCGCTTTTTTCGGCAAGGTCCTTTAACTCCCTCCAAACAGCTTCTAAGGCTATGTTGTTGCTCCAAAGACGTATGGTCTCCCTGTCTCCCTGAAGATGCCTCGTCCATGATTTGCACCTTTGAAAGCACGTCACTGCAAAACATACAGTACCGACGGGCTTGCGTTCGCTACCCCCCGAAGGACCAGCGATACCCGTAACAGACGCCGAGCAGTTCGCTTTAAAGATATTGGCCGCTCCACGGGCCATCGCAACTGCGCACTCCTCGCTAACAGCTCCAAATTGCTCTATAACTTCCCTAGGAACGCCCAAGACAGCCTCCTTGGCCTCATTGCTATAGCAAACGGCACTACCCGCAAATACCGACGAAGCCCCAGGTATTCTCGTAACGGATTCTCCTACCATGCCCCCCGTGCAGGATTCCGCAAAGGCCAAGCTGATGTTCAATTTAGAGGCAAGTTTAACAACGGCATCTTCCAAGGAGGAAGCATTTTCTGGCAAGATGTCACCCTTCATAAGTTTCATTAATTTACCCTGCAATGTCGCAACTATGTGCTTTGGTCCTTTAATCGCCACTGTGACAATATTGGGCTCGGGTAAAAACATAACATTGGCAGGAAATTCTCTAATAATGTTGGCTATATGGTCTTTTAATTTGATTTCCGGCCACCCCACCACTTTACACAGGCCTACACATACCTCATCATCTTTTTTAAAGAAATCCAACACAACGCGAGCCATCTCCCTGAACTCCTGAGGCACTCCAGGAAGGGCAAAGATCTTTGTACCTTTGAAATCTATCGAAAATCCAAGGGCAGAACCTAAAGGATTTAAGATTGGTTGTGCACCACTTGGTATGTAAGCTTGCCTTTCGCCTGACCTTTCAAGGGACTCTTTTAACTCAGCTGGATATCTGGAGATGATCCGATCATAAACATCTTTTTCTGCCACTAGCGGTAAACCCAAAAACTTAGCAATGGCCTCTCTTGTGCGGTCATCATGAGTAGGGCCTAATCCCCCCGAAATCACAATCAGCGCAACCCTTCCGGCCCATCTATCTAGCATATCCACTAAAACTTCTTCTTGATCAGGTATTACTTCCATTGCAACGACATCTTGACCGCGGAGCATCAGTTCGGCAGATAGCCAAGAGATGTTGGCTTCTTTTTTAAGCCCAGCGATCAGTTCGTCGCCTACGGCAATTAAGACTACATTATTTCCTTTGAGCATTAAGCTACCTCTTTTTCATTTATTATTTTTTACCCTGCAAATATAGCCACAAAGCCCCCTTTAAAGTAAAGCCAGTCCACCGCGAACAAAATAAAATTTGCCATCATGCCTCCTACAACATCGTCTGCCATTATGCCCCATCCTCCCGGGGCTTTTTCGCTCCACGAGATTGGGAAGGGCTTAAATATATCCAATATCCTAAATAAAAACAAACCCGCGATTATATAGCTGGGGGGGTATCCATATAGGGCTATCCAAGTTCCCACGACTTCATCGATGACAACTTCCTTCGGGTCTATCTCGCCCCTATTTTTTGAGTATACATCCGATACGTAAATTCCACTCAACATGACAAGTATTATTGCCCATAAAGGGATATGAACGAAAAACAAGGGGATCGCGGCCACACAAGATCCCAACGTACCCGGCATGGATGAAATTCGACCGATTCCCCACAAAGTCGCCATCTCTGTAAATGCATTACCCTTCATCAAAAATGACCTCAGCTTCCATATCATGTTCAGAAACGGAGACAACTTTCGCGTTTACAAAAGACCCAGGAACAAGGTTATTGGCATTTTTAATTACAATTACACCGTCAACCTCGGGTGCTTCCCTGTAGGATCTCCCTAAAGCATAACCATCATTACTGTGATTTTCCTCCACCAGGACTTTGAGGGTCCTATTCAGAAAACGCTCCTGACGTCGAAGTGACAAGAAGGCTTGCAATTCCATCAACGTATCATATCTCTCTTGTTTGATCCTTTCAGGAACTTGTCTCCCTAAGGTCGCTGCTTCGGTCCCATCCTCGGGCGAGTATAGAAATGCACCAACTCTATCTATCTCCATATCTTCAAGGAAGCGCAAGACCTTTTCAAACTTGCCTTCGTCCTCACCCGGAAAGCCAATTATGATAGTGGTCCTCAAGGTAAAATCTGGGTCTATACTCCTTGCGTATGAAAATATCTTTCTCAAATCCTTCTCGGTGACCTTGCGATTCATGGAAGAAAGGATTTCATCGTCGACATGTTGGATCGGAATATCGAGGTACCTTAAAACCTTTCTGCATGAAGATATAAAATCAAGCATCTTTTCATCGATATGAGCGGGATGGAGATATAAAAGCCTTATCCATAAATCTGACGGCAGGTCTTTATCTAGAATGTCAAGCAATTCGGTCAAATGAGATTGACCATCAATCTCCATGCCGTAAGCAGCGAGATCTTGCCCAACCAGACAAAGTTCCTTCGCCCCCTGAGAGGCTAAGAACTGGGCCTCTTCTACAATCTCTTTAATCGGTCTACTCCTTAAAGGACCGCGAATTTCAGGTATGGTACAGTAACTGCAACGATTGTTACACCCTTCTGCAATCTTGATATAACGACTCCACTTGACGGTTTCAGGGATAAAGCCACGTACACAGGACGTGCTTGGCTTATCCTTTCCCAAATAGGCCAATACCTTATCCCACTCTTCGGCCTTCGCCCAAATATCCACAGTAGGGAATTCTTTTTTTAGGTCATCCCCGTAGCGATTCAAAAGACATCCCAAGACCCCGATCTTTTTCGCTTTCCCTGAAGCTTTTAGCTCTTCAAGCCCCAACAGAGCGTCTATACTTTCCTTGACTGCCGGCTCTATGAAGGCACAGGTATTTACTAAAACTATGTCAGCAGCATCCAAAGAATCAACTATCTCAAACCCTTGAGAGGTCATCATGCCGGCAAGCTTCTCGCTATCGACCTGATTTTTAGCGCATCCTAAACTTAGGATAAATACCTTATCTCCCATTAATCGACCTTCACGACCTTCCCATCGATTTGATAAATGAGCATAGCAGGAACAGGGCCTTTGATCTTATCCGACATTTCTGGCGTCTTGCCCATCCATTTTATATCCACCGCAGGGAAATTTCCAAAGCGAACTTTCAGGGGTTCATCTTTAGTTTCAAAGGTCTTGGTCTCATCGCGCTTGATGGTCCCTTCGAATACTTTCTTGTCTCCCTTGAGCACTCGAACCCAACAGTTCCCCCTTGTGGCTTTAATTTCCAAGATCTTTGCAGGTTCCTCTACGGGTTTCTGCGCTCCTTCATCTTTTGGCAAAGACGGCAAAGGCAAGTCCTTTGATTCTACTGTCGAGGGCAGGCCACCTTGAATCAGCTCTCGAGGCATCTCAGTGGCCTGCTTTGTCGAATCATCGGACGACACTACTTGATCTTGATGCTTCATGGCATCAAGCACATGTTCCTTTCGGGCATAAAGAAGTCCAATGCTCGTTATCAAAAGAACTATAAGAATAGCGTAAACCCACCACTTTGAGGCAGCCCTGAACCCCTTGGGAGGTGGTGTATAGGTGCCCAATACTTGCGAGATCTCCACGTTCTCGCCTAAAGCGATGAGCGCATCGTAGCGCGGCCAAAGCTCCTTCAGACCAATGTAGTTGAGGTATTCCTTAATAAAGTATCTGGCAAACACCTTTCCAGGAAGTTTCTCTATGTCGCCGCTTTCAATGGCCAAAATATGACCGCGAGGAATTTTAGTGTCCTTGACAACCTCCTCTACCGATAGGCCTTTGCTTTCTCTGGTGCGACGTAAAATCTCGCCCAGCTCGACCAGGTCTTTGCCTTGAAGGTCATCCTCACCCATAGTTTATTGGAACACCTCCATTACACTTTCTCGCATACTTTTTAAGGCCCGAGCAGGATCGCTGCTGCCAAACACTGCACTGCCAGCAACAATTACATCGCATCCATAGTTCACGACAGTCGCCACATTATCTATTCCAAGGCCTCCATCCATCTCGATCAAAAAATCAAGGCCATTTACCACCCTTTCCCTATAAAGCCATTCTACTTTCTTGAGAACCTGGGGGATGAACATTTGTCCCCCAAATCCGGGATTTACGGACATGACTAAAACCATATCGACAAAAGAAAGGATGGGTTCAACCCACTCTATCGGAGTACCAGGATTTACGGCAATGCCACATTTCGCTCCTCCATCCCTGATGCGCTGTAACACTCTGTGAACGTGAGGAGTGGATTCGATCTGTATGGTTAAATAATCTACCCCCAAGGGTAGGAACAGATCGATAAAGTTCTCCGGGGGTTCGACCATCAAATGCACATCGATGGGCCACTTTATCTCCTTTTTAGCCTTGAGGGCAGCCACAAGCGACGGCCCATAAGAGAGATTAGGGACAAAATGTCCATCCATGACGTCAACGTGCAACCAGTCGCATTCGCCCTTTAGCCTCTCGATATCAAGAGCTATATTTAAAGGATCGGCAGATAGAAGGGATGGCGCTAATATCACCTTTCTCAAAAGTACCTCTCCTCCCAAACAAATTCTCCTCCCAAATAAACAGTAACTACCAACTGATCCGTATAGGGTATATTAAGGGTTATGTATTCGCCGCCTTTTACATCTTTACTGAAAACCGTCCGCTCGCCCTGCTTGTCTGTAGCTTTAATTTCTAACTTTAGAGGTCGCGACAGCGGCGGTACTGGATAGCGTACTTTAGCTTGCTTGTTCTCCTTTTGTTCGCCTGTTTCTTTATCTTGAGGTGCTTGAGGTAACGGCTGAACCGGTTTAGCAGGTTTCGCCTGCTCTTTTTGTGCTGCACTATTTTCCTGCTTTGGCTGCTCGGATTCCTGCACCGCAACAGGCTTAGACACAGCAGGTGCCTTCTCCTGCTGTGCAACTGCTATCTGCCTTTGAGGCGCCCTGCCGCTTGATACAACCAGAGTAACTTGGCTTCCCCCCGTAACCTGGGATCCCCCTTTAGGCTTAGTCGCCATGACAATATCTCGCTCAGTAGAGGTGGTATCAACGTACTCGACGTTCTTCGCAAATAACCCCGCCTCGCTCAAGACCTTCTTTGCCTCATTTACGTTCATCCCTGCCACATCAGGCAAAGGAAATACATTACCCTTTCCCACATTTGGTCCAAGGCTCACAAGGACATTGACCCTGGTCTTCATGGGCACTAAAGAAGGTGCTGCAGGGCTTTGGGCTATCACCACTCCAGGCGGAACATCCTTGTCGTAAATGCGAACTACATCTCCCGCGACAAAGCCGGCCTCTTCAATTTTTTTTAGAGCGCTTTCGTATTGCATTCCCCTTATATCTGGAAGCGCAAATCGCTCGCCGCTGCTGCTAACCTTCAATATGGCTATCCTGCCACGCTTAACTTTCTCTCCTGCCTTGGGCAACTGCTCCAGTACTACTCCAGGTTCCCCATAGGAATCGACCTCTTCTACCTTCGGCAGTAATCCCAGCTGCTGCAAGCGCTCCATAGCCACGATGGCACTCTCTCCCGTAAGATCTGGCATCATTACCGAGCTGCCACCGAAGAAGACAAAATACAGGATCGTCAAGCCACTGCATATTAACACCAGTAAGACTGCCAATAGCGAGAGGCTAATCCAGCGCCTCATCTTTTTCCCTCCTCAGCGTTTCATCAAAATGCACAGAAAGAAACCATCCATCCAAGGACTGCTTGGCCATATATAGTAACCGAAGGGTCGTCCCCTTTGCAACGGGAAGCTCTTGCCATCTATTTCAATCTCGATGACTTCAGGTGCGGAACACAGGACTTCCCCTACGACCATCTCGTTTTCCTCCCTGAACATACTGCAGGTACTGTAAACTACAATCCCGCCCGATGCAAGGAGGTCAATAGCGCGTTTAAGCAAATCTTTTTGAAGACGAGAATACCCGGCCAATTTACCTGAGGAAAGCTTCCACTTTCCCTCGGGATGCCTGTTCCATGTTCCGCTTCCAGAACATGGGGCATCTAGCAATACGAGGTCTGGGATTGCATCCGGTACAAGAGACAAGGAGTCTCCGGCTTTCCATATGGAACGCTCAAGCACGCCCAACCTTTTTAATTCCCTTCGTCCGGCATTGACTTTATTTTTAGATATATCCCATGCTTCGACAATGGTATTTTGTGTCCTTTCCAGTATATGGCCTGTCTTTATACCACGACCGGCACACATGTCCAAGATCAGCCTTTTACCGGCACTCAACAAAACTGCCTGTTCAGATATGAAGACGGAGGATTCAGTTTGTGGAGTCCATAGCCCTTCGTCATATCCGACAATGGAAGGAGGAAGCCCAAAAGACGCACTCCTCAATACATAAGAAAAATACGGCGATGGCCAGCTTCTAATCCCCACTTTCAAGAGCCGCGAAACCATTTCTTCAGCCGATATATCGGGCGATAATCTAAAGGATAGATAGGGTTTAACGACCTGCGACACAAACAACTTTTTAGCGAGTTCCTGCCCCCAGGTTTCCGCCCACCGGCGTGCCACCCATGGGGGCAAACCCCAGAGCAACGCTTGATCAAGTAAGTTTTGGCTGCTCTTCAATTCCTCGATCCTGCGCCCTCCGTCAGCAAGAACCCTTCTAAGCACCGCATTGACCAGTCCTACATCATTAGGCTTTTTTTTCTTCACTGCTTCTACAAAGGCGTTTACCAATGCCTGCGGGAAAAAATGCTTGATTTCCAACAAACCGGCACATCCCAATATCAAGGCATCTCCAGTTAGTGGAAATAACGATTCAAACGGCCTGTGCAGAAAAGATTTAATTATATCCACCCATAAGCTGTAGCGACGCATGGCACTATAGACCAAGGTAGAGGCTAACCTTCGTTCCCCTTCCGATAAATCCGTACTGTAATTTCTTAAAGCCTGCGAGAGAAACATGCCGCGTCGCGATTCCTCCCATATGGCAAGAGCTGCCTCAACGCCCTTCACGGATCTATCACCTCAACGCTCACACCCTCACCCGGCTGTCTAGTCAATATGAAGAGCTCTGAGGGCATCATGAATTTTATTCCAAAGAAGCTTGCGGGATTTGATCTTACCTCTATGCCCTCTATCGTCATTCCCTTTACATCCTGGCTTGTGGTAATGTAATATTGTGCGATTTTACTAAAAGACACACCAAATAGGTGAGCGCACAATATGGCAAGCAATATATAAACTAAACTCAAATGTTTAGTCGCTATCAGCAAACCCACAAACACTATGGCAGCCAACGTATTGGTGACAACTATCGTCGTGCCACACCTGGGATGGACGGCTAGTTTCCTTTCACCCTGGCTCAACCTTAGCAACCCTTCGCGGGCAGCTGCCAATACCAGATAGGGGTCCATTATCCCTTTCAAGGTAAAGCCGTTATCGTATGCCATTCCAGCTATATTTGTGGGTCCGTAACGCTCTTCTATGACGTTAACTGTGGCATGTTCCAAAGCATGGTTACGTCTAACTTTCTTGTTGAACAATATACGCACCAGCTGCCCTGGACCTAAAATTAACCAAACGAACGACTGAGCGGCAAATCCAAGAGGAACGAAGACCAACAGAAATATCAACAAAAAGAGCAGCACAAACCCTAAAGCCCAAGGAGCAAAAAATAGCAAAAGCAGAAACAATATAACGACTGGCATAGTTAATCCTCCGCAGATAATATAAGGGGTGACAATCACCCCTTATATTATCACAAACATTTTAAAAAATAGCCTCGATATATGGACGTGAGCCGTCATCTTCTGTCAACCATATCCCTAAAGGCAAGCAGACGCAAAAGCTGAGCTACTGCCATAACTGTCGCGGCAACATAGGTCAGCGCCGCAGCATTCAAAACCGCCCTGGCGCCTCCGATTTCATCTTGAGCCAGCAAACCAGTATCCGTAAGATAACGCAGCGCCCTTGCGCTGGCGTCAAACTCCACGGGTAAGGTTACCAAGTGAAACACTATTACGGCGACGAAAAATAAAATGCCAACATTCATCAAAACAGGAGCCCTGAAGATCAACCCTATAAAGAAGAGAGGAAAGGCCAAAGTTGTGCCTAAATTGGCTGCCGGGACGATAGCATTACGCACCTTTAAGGGCTTGTAATCATAGGCATCCTGTATGGCATGCCCAACTTCATGTGCAGCAACGCCTATTGCTGCTATGCTAGGGCTTGCATACACGCTTTCGGACAATCGCAGGACCTTGGACCTGGGATCGTAGTGATCCGTAAGTGATCCATGTATCCTCTCTATCGGGACATTAGACAAACCAAAGCGATCCAACAAAACGCGGGCAGCCTCGTAAGCCCTGACTCCCCTTCGCGAATAAACCCTCGAAAATTGGCTAAATGTTCCCTGCACCTTTATCTGGGCCCATATGGCCAATAGCAGGGCTGGAATCAAAATTATGAACGTCGGATCAAAGAACAACGGAAAATACATCATTTTCACCTCCTGTCACTTGCTTGAACCCTCTTCATTTCATTGACAATGCTTGCTATCTATAAAATTTGGCAATTGTTTTTACCACATACTCCTGTTCGTCGGGCGTCAATTCAGGGTACATGGGCAAAGCCAAACTATCCTGGCTAAGTTTCTCGGCTTCCGGAAAATCACCCCTTCGGTAGTCAAGATATTTAAACACCGGCTGTAGATGCAACGGCAAAGGATAGTAGACCCTGGTGCCAATTCCGTTCTCATCAAGATATTTCGACAAATCGTCTCTTCTTTCACAGCGGACAACATACTGGTGATAGACGTGATAACTGCCCTCGTCTTCACTGGGAGCCTTGACGAATTCCGAAATTTTATAAACATTGAATAAAAGGCGATAGCGCTCTGCAATTATCCTGCGTTTCCTGTTCCAATCGTCGACATGCCGCAACCTGCATCGCAGTACGGCAGCCTGAATAGCATCCAAACGGCTGTTCATGCCTAACTCCTCATGAATATATTCGCCCGAACAACCGTGCGCTCTAAGCCTTTTGATCCGTTCCGCCAACGAACTTAAGTTAGTGGTCACCAGGCCTCCGTCTCCATATCCCCCCAAATTTTTAGTGGGATAAAATGAGAAACAACCAAAAGTACCTATAGTGCCGCAACGTCTTATCTTGCCGTCGATCTTGCGCCAGGCCCCAAAGGATTGGGCACAATCCTCTATTAAATGAATGCCTTTATCCTTTAACAAAGGCTCCAGCTTCTCCACCGGCGTCATCAACCCAAATAAATGAACGACGATTACTGCCTTCGTACGAGGCGTAATATATTCAACAACTTTATCTGTATCTATATTATAGGTCAAAGGATCGATATCGACGAATACAGGCTTCGCCCCTAATTTTGCTATTGAACTAGCAGTGGCAAAAAACGTATAAGGCGTAGTAATGACTTCATCTCCTTCTTTTATGTCCAAAGACATCAGAGAAAGGAAGAGAGCATCCGTCCCAGAACCGCAACCAACGGCATGAGCCACCTCCAGATAAGAGGAAACCTCTTTCTCGAACTTTTCGACCTCTTCGCCCAATATGAACCTTTGCGATTCCAATACTCTATCCAGAGCTTCTTTTATCTCATCTTTCATTGACTCGTAATTTCTTTTTAAATCGAAAGCCGAAACGTATTTCATAAAGGTATTATCCCCTTTCAGTTTCCATCGAAATTAGAATTAGCGGTTCTTTTTGTCGTACAGCAATAAGGAATTAAGAGTATTTATGATATGTTCCTCCATGGTCTTCTCGGCGCGATTGACGTCTCTTTCTTTAATAGCGTTTAATATTTCCTTATGTTCCGCCAAGCTCGTCCGTATTATTTCTTCTACAGGAGGCTCAGTAAACACGGTATAAATGCTAATGCGCGCTATGCAATTCTTTATAAAGTCCTCCAGGACGTTATTGCCGCTCAATTGAGCGATAATGCGATGAAACTCCTCATTAACTCCCAAGTACTCTTCAAAATCACCACTTCGAAGGGCCTGCTCTTCCTGCTTAATGGCCTCCTCCATCTCGGCTAAATAAGTGGGATTGATATTTTTAACAGCCAGTCTTACGGCCATTGTTTCTAAAGCATTGCGCACCATGAACGTATCCTCGAGGTCTTTTTGTGTAGGCGATACGACTTTAGCCCCTACGTTTGGGATAACCTCGAGCAACCCTTGGCTTGCCAACCGACGCAAAGCTTCCCTAACTGGCGTCCTGCTTACGCCCAAGCTAACCGCAATATTTACCTCTGCCAAGTGCTCGCCAGGTTTGATCTGCCTCATCAATATCTTATGAAGCAATTCATCGTAAACATAATCCGCTGACGTAGTGTAAAGTTTTTCTTCTCTTAACATGCATATTCCTCCCACCATTGTAAATTGCATCCATTAAAAAGAAACATCCTTATGATCCTTCATGACCATTTAATGTATAATACAATACAAATTCTCGATCGCATGTATTGTATCAGAGAATCTAAATGTACACAACTACGTAAATTTACCGGAGAAGAGAAGATGGTACAAACATTAGTATTGATCTTATCGATATCGACAGTGGTATTCATCGGTTACGCCGTTGCAGGAATCAGCAGTTTTTTCTACGGTGTTGGGAGATTGGACTTAATAGCCTTGGGCTTAATTGGCGGCCTAAGTTCTGGTGCGTGTGCTTTGCTTTTATGGCTTAAATTCATGCTCCCACGATCTACGAAGACGGGAAAGGACTGAGGATATATCACTTGGCTTTAATGCGCTAACGGAAAGCCTAACGGCTTCTATATCTTCGCTGTTTACAGAAAAAACACGACCTGGCACTATCGAAATTCCTTGGGCCTCGGCCTTGCTGGCTGCCTGGCTTCCCTTAATACCTGGCAGGCGAACCCATAAATATATTCCCCCCAGGGGCATTTCAAAAGTAGCTATAGGAATGTTTCTGCTTAGCTGTTCGCAAAACAGCCGCATACGCAAAGAAATTTGGTTTCGTACAAAATCAAGCGCTTCATATAGACCTCCTTCATTTAGAAACACGAGCGCGAGACATTGAACCAGGGATGACACCGAGCCGTAAAAGATCCTCTTTGCCACAAGACACCTATCCATGAGCCATTTGGGCAATAGCAGATAGCTAATCCTAAATCCGGGGAAAAGTGCTTGGCTAAACGAACCCAAATAGGCTACGTTTTTTGTGTCCTCCATGGCCTTAAGTGCCGGTACGCTTTCCTTGCCGTACCTCAGCTCTCCATATGTATCGTCCTCTATTATCACCAAGGACGTTCTTCGAGCCTGTTTGAGGATAGAATCCCTCTGTTCGAGAGAAAGTGTGCGCCCTGTAGGATTGTGGAAACTTGGGATCAAATAAACTGCATCGCCTTCAGAAGCGTTTTTCAACGAAGAAACCGGATCATCCAAGCGCATTGGACATATCTCCAAGTTATTCTTTGACGCCAATTCCAAGACCAACGGGTAGGTGAGCTCCTCCACGTAAATTTTCCTCGCACCACTATCCTTGATGGCAGCCATAAGGAGAGAAAGCGCTTCTAGCCCTCCGGCTGTGACCAATACCTCGTCTGGACGAGCCGGAATTCCCCTCAAAGCAGCATGCTTGACCAGCGCCTCTCTAAGTTCTGGTAATCCGGCCAAAGGTGGCGGCAACAGCAAATTTTCTCCGGCTATAGAGGACAATTCTCGCAGGGGCTTGCACAGAAACTGCACTGGCAATAAACTCTCATCTGGAAGCCCAGAAGATAAGTCCGCTATTGTCCTTTGGGTCATGGGATTGTTTTTGTCCGATGGCTTGCTGCTGTTGCGACAAACGTAACAACCACTTTTTCCGACTGTCGTAATGTATCCTTCCTTTTCCAGAAGGATCATGGCTTCGTTGACAGTCGTCCTGCTCACTCCTAAATCAGTTGCCAATTGCCTGGTACCTGGCAGTTTGTATCCTTCGGGCAAGCTCCCGCTTGCTATCATGCGCTGCAGGTGTAGGGCAATCTGGCGATAGAGAGGGACCTCGGAACTTCGATCTAACGGTATCTCCAACATGATGAATAACCAACCCCCAAAGTGCATAAGGTCTTTCATTGTATATTATCAAACGTGACGTAATGGTAAAATAACGGATGCATGAGAAGCAACCTATGTTGTATAAGGACGTGATGTAATATGTATAAATCGGCACAAAACTATGATGCATTGATCTTCGATATGGATGGGGTACTCATCGATACTACCTATTCTTATCCCATGGTGATAAGAATAGCCGTTCAATGGAGTTGGCGCTATTTACTTGGCAGGGATGTTGACTGCACTGCCTTTTCTTACGATCACTTCTATGCCAGCAAAACGCATCCTGCATTCAACGATGATTACGATATAGCATGGGCACTTTTATCAATAGCTGCTTCCAAGAAAACCAAATCGCTGAAAGAGGCATTCCCGACAATAGAACATTGGAAAGAAATACTTCGAAGCATTCAGGGCGACGAAGTAATTTCATGGGTATACGCAAATTTTCAACGATCTATCCCTAGGGAAGTCGTGAGGCAATTATGCGAGGAAATTTATTTTGGAAGAGATGAATACATTGCAATGAATGGCAAATCACCAATATACTACAGCGGCAGAGGGCTTTGGCGACGAGAAAAACCCATGGTCGGCAATCATTGGAGGAACTTGCATCTGCCCGTCTGCATCTTCACGGGAAGACCGTGGAAGGAATGTTTACTTGGGCTACGGTTGCTTGGATGGGAAGATATGCCCAGGGAAAGAATATTTACATTGGACGATGGAATGCCGAAGCCTTCGCCCGAAGGTTTGATCATGCTGTCTACTAGGGTAAACGCAATAAATCCGATAATCTTTGGAGATACAAAGAGCGACTTGGAAGCTGCCAGGAGGTATGGCAAGGGGAAATTCATTCATATTGGAATAAGCAAACTTCCAGATGAATTAACCGCAAATTTTGAGGACGTAAAATCAGCTTTACGTGAGCTTGGGCTTGTCAGCTAGATCGACATCTGCGGCAAAATAGGCTTTCAATCTCTGCCATTCAGGCGTAGCTTCAACCTCTTCCGGCGTTACCACGGCAGTGCCCATCTTCTGAACGACGAGGCCTGCAGTTAAAGTCGCAAATTCACAAGCGACACGCCATGGCAACCCCAAACCACGGGCAACGGCCACAGAGGCAACGACAGTATCGCCTGCTCCGGAAACATCGTAGACTTCTCTTGCACGGGCAGAGAAGTAAATTGTTTCGTCTCGACTTGCAAGCACCATGCCTTCATCTCCAAGCGTAACGATTACAGCTTCCATGGCAAGGGTTTCTCGCAACATTCGAGCACCATCTCCCGGGGTGAACCTCTCGTCAAACTTTCGGCCCAACAATAACTCAGCTTCAGCTTTATTGGGCGTCATCGCGGTGGCGCCTATGTAACGCTCTTTATGCTGAGGTTTTGGGTCGACTATAATAGGGATACCCCTTTCAATGGCCCACTTAATGCATGTCTTAGCGATCGTTTCGCTGACTATGCCCTTTGCATAGTCGGAGAGGACCAGCACGTCTGCATCCAGCGACGGCAAAACGCTCAGTAACTTTGATGAGATATCGCAATAACGATCATCGACGTAGCTATCCCAATCTACCCTCACTATCTGCTGAGAACGTGCCAGAATACGCGTCTTTCGTATAGTGGGGATATCAAGCGCCAATGGCGTGCACATGTTCACATTAAATCGACCAAGAAGAGATTCAAGCATGCTCCAATAGACATCTGCTCCCTTTGGCGTTATAAGTAAGGCATCATGCCCAAGGGCAGCAACGTTAGCTGCCACATTGGCCGCTCCTCCGGGCCTATATTCCTCCTCAACGACCTCTACAACTGGCACTGGCGCCTCCGGAGAAAGCCTGCTGGCACGCCCTATTATGTAATGATCTATCATCACATCTCCAATTATCGCTACCTTGCACCTCTTGGCCTTAACCAACTACACCACTAACCTTCCCGCAAGACTGATCTCTTGGCCTTTCCAAGGGCAGTTTTAGGCAAATCGTTCACGAATTCGATTACCTTCGGTATTTTATATGAAGCCAACATCTTCCTGCAATGAGACCAGATATCCCTTTTAGAGGGCAATTTATCTATATAGGGCACTATAAAGGCCTTGACCAGCTGTCCGCTCATGCTTTGGTTTATTCCTACGACGGCCGCTTCCTTAACCGAAGGATGCCTTAAAAGCACCTCTTCTACTTCCTCCGGGAACACCTTAAAGCCACCGACCATGATGACATCGCTCTCTCGAGAATGCAGTTTTATATAGCCGTCGGAATCGATGGAAACTATATCTCCCGTGTTAAACCAGCCATCTTTAAATGACAGATTGGTCAAAAGCTCGTCACTAAAATAGCTACGAGCAACGGATATGCCACGAATCCAAAGAACGCCCTCATGACCTGGTGGCAATTCATTACCATCAGGGTCGCATACCTTTGTTTCTACTATAGGTAAGGCCGGGCCTACCGTGCCAAGCTTTCTGGTAGGATAAGACCGGTTGACCGCCACTACAGGGGATGCCTCGGTTAAACCGTAGCCTTCCAAAACCCCTATCCCCAAATATCTCTCGAGGGCTTCATCTAAATCAACTGGGAACTTATCGCCACCAGAAATTGCGACTTTAATACGCCTTGGTAAACTGGCACCCTGAAACACTGCCGATACAATGAACTGATACATCATGGGCACCCCAACCAATACATTGGTCTCAGAGTTTCTGATCGATTCCAAGACGTTTTTGACGGGCATGAAGCTCGGGAGCATGCATTGAGATAAGTTCAGCAATAACGGCAACAAGCCGCAAATGGAAAATCCAAGAACGTGAGAATCAGGCAACGCATTCAATAAAGTGTCGCCTTCTTCTATGGGCTCAACCTGTTCCATACAGGTCATGGTGTTGGCATATAAGCTTTGATGGCTCAAGGGAACGGCCTTTGGCTTGCCACCAGTCCCGGAAGTGTAAAATATCACCGCGGTATCCTCCTCTCCGGGACGTAAGGCAAGGACATCCACAGATGTCTTATAGGGAGAATCAGAAGGGGCTACTGCCCATGGTATAGCAATATGGTCAAGCGCTGGCATTATGTCTGTTCGCTTGTCCGATATAACTACCAAGGAAGCCTTTACATGCTCCAGTGCATTTGTTATTAGGCTTGCCGACTCACGCATGTTATAAGGTACAATTGCCCCTCCAAGACGCCATGCTGCCAATGTATGAGCCCAAAAGGAAGGGGTGTTTGGCATCACTAGTGCAAGATGCATTTTTGGTCCAAATCCGCTATCGTGAAGCTTTTCAGTCGTAGCTTCCACAAGTTCCCAAAACGCCCTTCTAGACCACCACACTCCATTAAACCATATAGCTTTATCCCACGGAAATCTGCGACATATCAATTCTATTTCTTTATCTAGCCTATCCAATCTGTCCTTCCTCCGCAATGCCCATAGTGGATAGACGAAAAGCAAGATAAGCTTCCCAACCAGAGGCAAGGGAAAGCAATTCTTCGGGCACATCATATTTTGGATGATGCAACCAATATTTGCTGCCTGTACCAAAGAGCATGAAACAAGACGGCACTATCTGGGCGTAAAATGCGAAGTCTTCCCCTGACATCAAAGGTTTTTCTAGAATCTCTACGTTATCCTTGTCCATGTACTCAAAGGCTATGCTCAAAACTATATCAGTCAAATCTTTATCGTTCACAACCTGAGGATAGTTCCTATGATATTTTATAGTTCCAAGGCCTCTAAAGGTTCGTGCCAAAAGAGGAACGATATCCTCCAACCTGCTTTGCAAAAAGTCGCGCACCTCAGGATTTAAGGCACGTAGTGAACCCCACATATCCACCTGCCCTGGAATGACGTTATAAGCATCGCCCGCTTCTAATCGCCCAAAGGAGATTACGGCGCTTTCCGTCGGGTCTATTTCCCTGCCTATTAGACCTTGAACCGCAAATATCAGATGTGCTACGATTGTCCAAGGATCTACGGCAAGATGCGGCGCAGCCACATGACCTCCTACGCCCTGCACTGATACATGAAACCTGTCAGAAAGTGCGGTCATAACTCCATGTCTCAACAACAACTTACCATAGCCATACTTTGGCCAAAAGTGAAATCCTAAGGCATGTTTTATTTTGTATGTATCCAATAAACCGGCCTCTACCAGCCGCCTCGCTCCGCCACCAAGGCCCTCTTCAGCCGGTTGGAAGACAAACACAATTGGCCTGACGAGCATGTCCCTGTGATTTGATAACAATTTCACTGCGCCAAGCAAAGCCGCCATGTGAGCGTCGTGTCCGCAGCCATGCATTACTCCCGGGATGCACGAAGCAAAGGGAAGGTCCGTTTCTTCCTGTAGAGACAGCGCATCCATGGCCGATCTGAGCATCACCGCGTTATCGTCGATCTTTCCCCTGATCTTTCCAACCACAGCTGTGGTATCTCCAAAACCTCGAGTCACCTCAACTCCCGGGGTGCTCTCCAGAATTTGGATTATTCTCGAAGATGTCACCCTCTCCTCGAAGGCAAGCTCAGGAAAGACATGAAAGCCCCGTCTCCATTCGACCAACTGATCGAATAATTGTATAGCCTCTTCTGAAAAATGCTGTTTCATCCTTGTTCCTTCATTTTCTTCTTGCATATCCATCCTCGCCAGATTACGAATTTAGCAGTTCAACGGTCGCTTCAGGGTTGCTCCAAAACTCAGCCCTCACCGATAAAATAAGGGCACCCCTTGTTTTCCAGCAATCTTCAGTTGGGGCTTGCGCTCCTTCCTGCCTGATCATCCAAAGAGGCACTCCATCAAAATCCCTTATGTTTAAGCCATACCATGACGGACGATACCCCCTAAACGATCTTCCTGGACGCCCCTCAGAAGGTGCACTTTCGATCCGAACTTTATAGCATATATTGGAGTAATCCTCATAGTGACCTTCATAGGAAAAGAAGGAAAGCCCGCTCATCACGCTTTCGTTTGGAAAGCGGAAGGCCTTTCCGAATATCGGCGACGAACCTCCCTCTACGATCAACTTACCCTTAAAAACAGACGCAGCAAGCGCCTTAACAAGTGAAACATTATCTGCAATATCCTTCAGGAACAGATAACCGACACCATGAGGAACATATACGAAATCGAAGTCATTATAAGCTATTTTGTCTTTAAAATCGAGAGAAATCACGTCAAAACCACATGCACCTAACAGCTTTTCGTTGTTATCGCCTCCTAAAACAAGGGCCGGATGACGGATTACCCCAACTCTACGAGGTCGCCCAATTGTCGCAAATTTTTGGACATCTACATTGAATTGAGGACAGCACTTCGCATGGGCTATGATGACTCCCCAATCGATTTGTCTTTCCATCGCGGCTAAACGAGCGGCTGCCGTTTTAATCGGGAACAAAGACTGCAAACCATAAGCTTGATCAAGAAAGGAGGTCAACTTGGGCCTTTCCTTTAAGATAAAGCTTGGAACATATCCCAAAGCAGTCCAGGGGAGATCTCTGCCCATGGAAAGCTCGAGCAACTGATATTCTCTGGGGTTTGGAACAGAAGTAAATGCAATCGCATTAATCAATGAATAGGCGGATTTAGGTAGATCGCGAGAAAACCTTACTACCCTTCTAGCCGTGAAGGCTGAGGACCCTTTCGAAATGAATATCGGGATCACCGGACAATCTAATTGTTCGGCTATCGTCAAGAGGTTTTGATCGATCGCAATATTTTCATCCTGAGGTTCGCCAAGGGAGGCAAACAAAACATTAAGGCTACTGGCATCTGCTGTAGCGACAAAAAGTTCCCTCAGTCGTGCGGGACTATCAACTAAAAAGGTGTCCAGTACGGTCACAGGCTCACCTAACAGGCTATGCAAAAGGGCCACAAGATATTCATCTATGCCCACTACAAATGGCTTTATCCTGTAGCCCTTTTGCTGCAAAGCACAAGCGATGATAACGCTAGGGATCATTGCCTCATCTTTTTCATTGGCCAATATTATTCTAGGTATATAAACGCCTTTACTTTCGCTCATGCTTAAAGTCTATCACATGTGCATCAATTTTAGTGCGCCCGCCAGGAAAGCTTGTTGCCTTTGATAATCTAACTAAATGTCAGCGGAACAACTAGATGCTGGCAATGCAACGGATTTTACCAGCAGTCTTGATCCCCATATTGAACGCAACACATCGACATCTATCTTGTCGTCCTGGAATTGCATTCCCCTTGGGACCCATAGCACCAAATCCCCATCGGCCACTTGAATGTAATCCTCAATATTTTGAGGCTTTCCGCCCTCAACGAGGGCAGCATAGTAAGCCGATCAGCCTCGCCCAACTCTTTGAATGGAGATGTAGCCTTCGTTGCCAAGTTCCGAAAACTTTTTGCGGGCTGCCTCGGATAAGGAAATAACTAACTTTCCAGTATCTTCCATGTCATTCACCCCCATGTAATAATTGCCGTCAACTAATTATAACATATACCTAGTATGGTATATTAGGGTCAATTTGAAAAAGCTTCAAAGTTTCCGTCATATCTTTGGGGACGTGAGCGGTGAACTTTTTCCCAGACAAATAGTCCAAATCGCTATCGTGCATCAAAAACTCAAGGACGTGAGCATGTAACATAGGCCTCTTTACGCCCTCCTTATAACCGCCATACTTAATGTCCCCTATGATGGGATGTCCGATGTACGATAGATGTGCCCTTAATTGATGAGGTCTTCCCGTAAGCAACTCCAACTCGACCAAAGAAGCTCTTTCGCCTGCATATAAACTTTTATACATCGTAATTGACTTCTTGCCATCACCCTCGCAGGCCACCGACTTTAGGAAGCGTTCGTCCTTTTTTAACGAGACGTCAATTTCGCCCTCCCCAATCAAAGTGCCCTTCACTATAGCCAGATATTTTTTAATGACCTTTCTATCTCTAAACAGCTTCGTCAAAGCCCTTAACGATGGAAGATTTAGAGCGAGCACCATAACGCCGGACACATTCCTGTCCAATCGATGGACGGGGGTAGGGGCAAATTCGCCTTTATGCCTATTTATTAAGCCAATGGCCCTGTTTACCACGGAATCTTCACCCCTAGATGCCGGTTGACTTAAAAGACCGCAAGGTTTGTTTATAACCATGATATTCTCATTCATATACACAACATCCAAAGCCCCCTTGCTAGGGCCTAAGGAGGCCTTTTGGGGCACATGATCCTCAAAGGGCACATGAACCCGATCTTTTTCGCCTAGACGATAGGAGGGGATAGCCTTGCTTCCGTTAACCCTAACCTCCCCCGTTCTAATTGCACGCATGATGGCACCCAAAGGGATATGGGGATAATTTCTTCGCAAAAACCTGTCTAACCTTACGCCATCAAAGTTCTCATCTATTATCCACGTCTTTCCCATTACGCCCATCTTCCTCCGCGACAACGACACCAACGTTTTTGGCACAACTCATGTAAACGTCGAATTTGCCCTTATATATCCTGATGCCCAAGCCCGGCAGCCTTTCGCAGGGAGTCGATTCGAACCAATCTTCATTAAATACATTGTCCTTCTCTCCGGCAAAGACGGGCATATAGAGAACATTGTCCACTTCCAAGTCTGAATAAAAATGCGTTCCGTAGGATAGTTCAGGCATAAACCCTAGGGTGGGGATGCCCACTTCTACAATACACTTGCAGTTCGTCAGTTCGTTGTATTGAATGGGAACCCCCAGAGCTGGGTTGCTGGATCCAACCCTACCTGGAGCTACTAATATATATTGATTTGGACCAAGTTTTTTATTTATTTCACCTATTATCCTGGCTATTTCATATTTGTTTGTCGCAGTGACATATATCTTATGATCCACGTAAATCAGATACGGGATGCCCTTGGCCTGTCCATCGGTAACCATTCTATCGGCTTTAAGGATGATCTTCTTTCCGATCAAATTAGCATCGTCCAGGTTAACAGTCTGGGATTCGACCCACAGCGGTCTGGCTTGAAGAAGCTCCAACTTTTTGGCCTTGGGTTCGTAAGCAAACTCCACATCTACCGGAGCTCCAATGGAATGTTCTAAGCAACCCAGAAGCTTTCGCATTCTCTTGAAGAAATCGTAGTTGTGCTTTGTAAACCTCTCAAAGGTAATGCAGACCTTGCTCGTGTCGTCGACATTATATTTACTGTACGTTAAATCGAGATTCTCCCAATAACCTTTCTCATCTTCTTCTCGATATACCTGAACGTATTCTCCAAGTTCTTTGCCGTAATATTTCCAAAGATAGTCGAGCACCCCGGGGTCGTTAATGTTATAGGTTACGACATCGCCTTTTATGCCGTCGATCATCTGAAAGCATTCCTGGGCATGTCTCATGACGTTGTAGGGATTATGGCCCTCAGGCCTGAGGCAGGGATTGGTAAGGGAAAATATTCTAGCGTAACCGCGCCTGGTGCTCATCGTGCCCAAACCGAAGACAAGCCTTATTAATCCGTCTTCAGCCTTTAAGCGAGTGCTCCATCTTCTTAAATTGAGAGAATATCCCACCCCAGCTGTCGTTGGGAAATAATATCGACCCCTCCATTCTCCGGCTGCCCGCATGAGTATGATACCCATCTTGTCCTCACCAAGTCCGTGTTTGCATCGATATTCGACGGCAGTAGGGAAAAACGTCCTGGCGTATATGCGCTTTATTTCGTTTTCCACGAGCAAAGTTCGCCTGGCTAAATCTCCCTCTGCATGCAACAGCCTAGATCTATATTTACCGGCAAAGGAGTATTTGAGAGAATCCTCCAGCAACGAGGATGACCGTACCGCAACGGGGAAATTAACTTCTGACAAAAAATAAGCCAAGCGCTGCCTTACGTAAGGAGGAAGTTCATAGGCGAGAAACACCTTTTCTATCTCATCGGGATCGCTTTTTATGATATCGTTTAAATTTTTTATCTGCTCCAAAAACTCCTCAAAAACCTCGACACTTATGAAAATGGATTCCGGCATTTCGACGCTAGCCAATTCCTCATCTCCGCTATCGCGAAGCACTTTCATACCAAAAAGAAGCGATCTTCCCTTTCCTCCTATGTGGCCCTCACCTACTACAGAGCCTGAAAACCTTGCGTCCTTTAAGGGATCCCACGAAAAGTAGCGAGCTAATTTATCCTCTTGCACTCTATCTGAAGCTCCAAGCTCCACAACTTTATACCTCCTTTAGGTCTCATCGACGACGATCCCCACCTCTTGTTCACCATTTAGGTAAACCCCAAAACTACCCTCGTAAATTCTGACTGCCCCATGTCTTTCGCTTATAAAGGGATGGCTGTTTAGCCATTCCACATTATATATGTTGCCCTCTTCTCCGCAGAAAATCGGTAAATATAGAATTTTATCGGTATCCAGGTCGAGGAAAAAGTGAGAACCGTAAGACAACTCGGGCATAATGCCTGCATTTGGAACGCTTAATTCAACAATACAACCACAACCGGATATCTCTCCGTATGTAACGGGGACGCCGAGCAATGGATTAGTGCTTCCCCATCTTCCAGGACCCACCAATATGTACCTTTCGCCTGACAACTTTGCGTTGATCTCGCCTATGGCTCTTGCCACTTGAAAGTAGTCCCCTGAGGACATGTAAAGCTCCGGGGCTACAAATACCAAATGACGGATGCCGGTCAATTTGCCATTGGATATCATCCTATTGCCCCGTAATACGATCCTTTCTTGCGACACCTTTGGTATCTCTACGTTTTCCCACTCCTCAAAGGTGGCCAAGGGTCTCATCTGAACGAGGGCTAAATGATCGTCTTCCGTATCGTATGTAAACTCCAAATCTACTGGTAATCCTGCCCTTTCTTCCATGACCTTCAACAACGAGCGTATTCTCACAAAAAACCTTGAGAAACGCCTAGGAAATCCAGAAAAGGTCATGACCGGCCGTAATCCATTTACATCTGTCGCCCCATGTAACCAGTAAAACATTTCCCCATCGCTCAACTCCAAAAAAGCGGAGGCGTTCTTATGATGGGATTTGATGTGATCCAGTGCGAGATCTATCTTGCGGGTGGAAAAAAATCCCTTTTTCATGTCGATATAGTCGAACTCATCTTGAGCGTGAGCTATGACATCGCTTGTTTTGCTTCCCTCAACCTTGAGCCCAAGGAAGCTTAAGTAAAAGACCTTTGCATTGGCCCTGGCAACCGCTTTGGTCCCCAAGCCGAAACAGAGACGCAGTAGGCCGTCATCCTTCTTTACCCTGGGGCTGGGACGACGATATACCTTGGAAAAGGCGACACCCGCTAACTCCGGATAATACAATTCCTCACGTACTTTTCCTACTATGGGCTGTATTATCACAGCCATCCGTTCCTGTGCCAACTTAATCCCGTGTTTCCTGCGATATTCCTTTGCGGAAGGGTTAAATGTAGATGCATAGACCAACTTAATGGCCCTCTCAAACCTGTGTAACCCGTATTCCTTATCTCCGCTGTTTCCAAAAAACCTGGTCGAATATTTTCCCGCAAACGAATATGCCAAATCGTCCTCCAAAACGGAGGAAGATCTAACCGCTATCGGAGTCCTTATGTCGGACAATATCAACGTAAGGGTATCTCGCAAACTATTCGGGAAGCTGGCAGCTTCAAAGGCCCTCTCGATCTCCTCGAATGTTTGAGCCCCCCTTACTATGGGCTCCAAATTGTTGCGCACCATAAAGTCATTGAATGCCTCTGTAGTTAAGACGTAAGTTATCTCAGGGAAACGCACCTGGTCTTTCAAGGGACTTGACTGCAAAGTCTCAACTGCAAAGGCCACGCCCTTGGCCTTGCCGCCCACTTCTCCGTCTCCTATCAGCCAATTCCTGGAACGATAGAATTCCTTGCCGTCATAACTTGCATATGGTGCGCCGCTCATCTTGACTCATGCTCCATATTTGGCCAACCTCAATCCATGGGCTAACATCAAACCCATAAGATGGTATGCAGGCATTATCCCAAGCGTACCGCTAGCACATGTTCTTTCGCCAAAGGCCGCACCACCGCTGGGTCGAACAAAGGGGCTGGACAGCAACACCGGCACGGGATGCCACGAATGGCTCTTCAGTCGACTGGGAGTGCTGTGATCCCCCGTAACCACCAAGACGTCAGGCTTTAGCTCCAACGCCTTAGGAAGCAGCGAATCGAACCTCTCGATGATTTCCCTTTTGGCATCGTAATTGCCATCCTCACCGTAACTATCGGCGTATTTAACATGCACGTAAAAGAAATCATATTTGTCCCATTGCGACGACAAAGCCTCAAAAAGGCCTTCGAGGCTATGCTCCCTATCTACCACATCGACTACATCCATGCCGACTAAACGTGCTATGCCCTTATACATGGGATACGTAGCAATGGCAACCGGCTTGATCTTATACAATTGGCTTAGCATTGGCATATGGGGCGCTTGAGAGAACCCCCTGAGCAGGCATCCGTTAGCATGCTCCTCTTTTGCCAACAATTCTCTGACCCTCTTGATGAACTCGTTAGCTATAGTGGCCATCAAGTTTCCCCTGGCAGAGGAGGGATTTGCCCACCTCATGGGAAGGCCATTCTTTTGGGGATCGGCATCTTCCACCTCTTCGGACAAATTATCTCCCGAAAACACGACGACGAACCTATGCTCTTCACCGGGATATAGCCTCACCTTGACCCCGCGTATCTCTTTTATGTTTTCTGCTAGGAAGGATATTAGCTCTTTGTTCTTTTCTGTCGATATACGACCTGCCCTTCTGTCCAAGACAACATCGCCAGGTCCCCAGGTGGCAAAGTTTCCCCTTGCACACACTTCCTGAGGGGCAACATGAGCCCCCACCCCCAAGGCCTCAAGTATCCCCCGCCCAATACGAAACTCAAGGGGGTCATATCCGAAGAGCGCTAAATGTCCGGGACCGCTTCCTGGCGTAATGCCCGCCTCAATCATCTGCAACAACCCGGTTTCGCTTTTAGCGGCCAACTTGTCCAAGTTTGGCGTAGAGGCCGCTTCAAGCTCGGTCTTACCGTCCTTGCCAGGCAAGCCGCCAAGTCCATCTATCACAAACAGCACTAACTTCGTCTGATTTTCCAGGACCAACTCGCTAAGCAGATCCATTCTTTTCATCGGTTTACAAGCACCTCCTGAGGTTTGAGTGTTTATGATATTTTACACCATTTTGGGCACGGCAAAATACTTCGACTGCCTACTAGATTGCATGCTATAAAAATTGCATGTTATAATATTAAGTGATTTCCCAATATTGGTTAAGTTAGGGTTGATCCATAATAATTCTAGGAGGCGAAAGTTATGAGCGCTTGGGAAAAGTTGTACAGCAAACGGATAAGCACTTTGAGGCCTTCTCCGATAAGAGAAATGTTGCATGTGATAAGGCAACCTGGGATGATCTCCTTCGCGGGGGGCAACCCCGATCCCCAATCCTTCCCCGTTGACCTGTTTTATGAGTGCGCCAGCATCCTTAAGGAACAGGGCAAAGATGTGCTTCAATACGGTACAACCGAGGGATATGCTCCATTGAAGGAATTTCTCTGCTCATGGTTGGCACCTAGGATGGGTCGATCACTTTCGCAAGACGAACTGTTGATAACGACCGGATCAACCCAGGTAGTGGACTTGCTTTGCTGGGCTCTAATCGACAAGGGAGACCTGGTGATAACGGAAGAACCCACCTTTGTGGGAACTACTTTGACCATGCACAATCATGGCGCTCATTTTCTGACCGTTCCATGCGATGCCGAAGGCATGTTGGTAGACCAGCTACCGAACAAGATAGAGGAGGCCCTATCCCAGGGAAAACACGTAAAGTTCATCTATACCATACCCAACTTTCACAACCCGCTCGGCTGCACGATGTCCTTAGAGAAACGGAAAAAACTGGTCGAGATAGCCCAAAAATATGGAATCGCCATACTGGAAGACGATCCTTACGCATACATCCGATTCGAAGGAGAAGATCTGCCTACGCTGTTTTCATTGGATGACTCCGGACTAGTCATACACGCCTGTACCTTCTCGAAGATACTTGCTCCCGGAACGCGAGTGGCATGGGCGGTGGGCAACAAGGATATCATCAGAAAGATGGCCATCTTTAAGCAGGGCACCGATCTGTGCACAAGCGTCGTAGCTCAGGCTTTGGTTTACGAGTATTGCAAGAGGGGATACATCGACGAGTATCTGCCTCACATAGTAGATCATTACCGCAAGAAGAGAGATAACATGGAAGAATGCCTCAGGAAACACCTGCCGCTGGAAGAAGTTTCGTGGGTAACCCCCGGAGGAGGCTTCTTCTATTGGCTTCAGATGAAGACGATAAAGACCGCAGATCTGTATCCCAAGGCATTGGAGAAAAAGGTCGCCTTCGTGCCAGGAGAATCGTTCTATCCTAACCAAAATGGCGGAGAGCATGAGTTGCGCATGTGCTTTACCTTTGCATCCCCGAAGGATATGGACGAAGGGATAAAACGCCTTGGGGAAGCAATGAGGGAGCTTTTGAAGAAATAGCATATTACCCAAGGTTTATTGCTGACTTTAAAACATGCGGTATAATCGTTAGGAAAAATCTTCCGAGCGAAAAGGGTATATCGGTTGTCTAAAAGCAGCTTCTTTGATTATAACGATACAATTGCTTCCATATCTACCGCCTGGGGGGAGGCCGGAATAGCGATAGTGCGCCTTTCCGGCCCCCAGTCCTTAGATTTGGCAGAGAAGGTCTTCAAGGGAATTAAGCCCCTAAAGGATACTCCCCCAAGATACATGAGAAACGGTTTTTTGATTGACGAAAACGGCGATTGCTTGGACGAGGTGTTGGGGGTTTGGTTTAGGGCTCCCAAAAGCTACACCGCCGAAGATGTGGTCGAAATACACTGCCATGGCGGGTTGCTAGTTGCATCAAAGTGCCTCGACATGCTCCTATCCCATGGAGCTCGCCTCGCCGAGCCCGGCGAATTCACCCAAAGGGCCTTCTTGAACGGAAGGATAGATCTGACACAGGCCGAGGCCGTGCTAGGCATAATAAAGGCCAAAAGCGACGAGGCGCTTCGTGCCGCCGCAAGGACCCTTCGCGGGGAGCTGTCAAAACGCATAGAGGTCGTTTACGACTCTCTGCTCGATCTATCGGCTAACCTTGAAGCTAACCTCGATTTCCCCGAGGAGGACATACCCTATCTATCACCTGACGAGGTTTTAAAAAGGCTGAACGAAATATCCGCAAGCCTTAGGGATTTGGCATCACGCTGCAAGGTGGGCAGGACGTTAAGAGACGGCATAAAAGTTGCGATCGTGGGGCGCCCGAACGTAGGCAAATCCTCCATATTCAATGCCTTGCTTGACGAGACACGGGCGATCGTAACGCCGATTCCAGGAACAACCAGGGACATCGTAGAAGGCATGATAGTTCACAGGGGCATCCCCATAACCTTCATGGATACTGCCGGATTAAGGGTCACTGACGATATCGTGGAATCCATCGGAGTGGGCATGGCACAAAGGGCCCTCAAGGAAGCGGATTTGAAGCTATGGATCATTGACGGCAGCGAATCGCTTATGCAGGAAGATTTAAATTTGGCCGATGAGATAAAAAACCATCCCCACATAGTAGCCATCAACAAGGCAGATATACCACAGGCGATATCGCAAGAAGACTTGGTGGCCATCCTCCCCGATAGCGAGATAGTGGTTCTTTCTGCCTTCGACAAAAATGCCATCGTAGAACTCAAAGAGCGCATTGTAAGAAAGCTGATCAAAGACTCTGCCATAAATGAAGGTTTTAACGCAACTGCAAGACAAATAGACATGCTAAAAAATGTCCAAGCCTGCGTTGACAATGCAATAGCTTCTCTTCATGCAGGAGAGCCTGAAGAATTAATAGCTTCAAATTTGCTTGAGGCCAAATATTATCTGGACAGGCTTCTTGGAAGAAGCTTCGACGAAGACCTGATTCATGCCATATTCAGTCAGTTCTGCGTCGGCAAGTAAATCGTTTTAAATCAAAGGAATTATAAAATATAAATTTCCAAGCTAGATCTCAGTTTCTCAACGTCATCTACCACCGTAACCCCCGGAAATTCCTTAAGCATACTTACGTTTCGCATGTCTATCGGCCTCGGATATACCATTATCCTTTTGCCCGAAGGGGTCACGGACTCTATCTCGCAGGATACGTCACTTGGCAATACGACTATGGGCACCTTAGATTTACCCGCTTGAGCAAACAGGTTAGTGGGTAGGGAATCGGCTATGCCCAATGCACACTTTGCCACCGTGTTTGAAGTAGCAGGCGCTATGACTAACACGCTGTATCTACCCGCAGCAAAGGCACCACAGCTTGCAGAGGATGCGCTCTGATCATTTACTATATCAATACTTTCTCTGAGCAGGTGATCGTATAATCCATACACCTTGATTACTTCCAGACCTGCTCTAGAGACAAAAAGGTTTATGTCGCTTTTATATTCGGCTATAACGTCAATGCACTCCCTTAAAAAGTGCCCCGCGCCCGTGACAACCCATGCTACCCTCTTTATCAAGATAATACCTCCCCCGTGAACTTGCTCACTTAGCCGTCTCCCGTGCAAAGATGTGAAAGATGCAAGCAATAGATATCACGAATGCTGCATTTATGAGGATTGGCCTTATAAATCCCCCGATATCGGCTAACCAACCCAAAGTGACAGGGCCTACCACAAACCCAATGTCACTGATTGCCCTATATAATCCCATCCCGATGCCGTATTCGTCGCGAGACAAAGTATCGGCGACGTAAGCAGATATGACAGGACCTGCCATCCCTATCCCTACCCCCATAACCATGGCGCTAATCAGCAAATAGCTGTAATTCTTACTAAAGGCGACCAAGACCAGCCCAATGCCCAAAAGGATGCATCCAGGCGTTATCAAGGTCTTCCTTGGCAACCTGACAGAAAGTTTGCCCACGATAAACAAGGCTATAAACTGAAAAATTGTGACGATCGTGAGGACTGTCCCTATTAGGGAAGCCGAAAGGCCAATCCTGTCGGCACCAAGCAAGGGGATGAGCTGATTTTGCGTCCCGGTGCGAGTAAAAAATATGCTAAAGGTCACAAGTGAGCCAAGCAGAAATTCCCTTTTCTTAAAGAGCTTTATTATGCCTTTAAGGATGGTCGCTTGTTGTTTTACATCGTCTTCTTTATCGTTAATCTCAATATCATCATTAGATATTGCCTTTGCTGCCTTGGGCGACTTCGTCTCAGGCAGCTTCACGTAAGCCCAAATGGTCGCCAAAGCAGCCATAAATGAATATACGATAAACGGGGCCCTAATTCCCCATGCATCGGCTATATAACCGCCTACCGTTGGACCTAATCCCGCCCCGATAAGGATTGCTCCCTGATAAAAGCTCATCATGGGTCCCCGTGTCCTTACATTGCTAATATCGGCGAGCATGACCATCGCGGCAGTCGTATATAAACCCGATCCCAATCCCTGCAGGAACCTAAAACATAAAAGCTGTAAGTAGCTTCTTGCCATGCTACAGCAGAAGGATGCGACCCCCAATAAGGCAGGCCCCAGCACCAACATGGATCGTCTGCCAAAGATCTCAACCAGGGAACCGGCAGGTACGTCAATCGCTATTCTTGCCAGACCGAAAACCGTTATCAATAGGCCGACCATGGTTATATTGACGCCAAACGATCTGGCATAGTGAGGCAATATGGGGCTTACAATGCCGATGCCTATCATCATGATCATGGCTATGGTACACAACACCAACAATATCTCTTTTCTTTTGCGCAACACTACACCTCCAACGCAAAATAAAAAAATAACACTGCATAATTCGTCATGAATTACGCTTGAAAACAAATTTGGCCTTGACAAATATAACGGGACCATGATAAATTTTACCCAACCTGACGAAAGGGGCAATAGCAAATATGTCCATGATCGATAGTTTTAATAAAAAGAACAATAATTGGTGGTGGCAGGCTCACTGAGTCTGCCACCCGCGGCCTAAATAGATTTTAAGAGGGCCAGGGAGGCAGATCCCTAAAGGATCGGTCTTCTTGGCCCTCTGTTTATACCCAAAGTTCGATAACCGGAGGGCTCGTCTAAAGGACCCTCCGGTTTTATTTTTAGACAAAAATTTGGCAAATAAGGAGTGACGATTGATGCAGACGCAAAATGCAAAGAAAGAAAAGATCGAAACGACCTGCTCATGCAGTTTAGGATCAACAAGAGCTGTAAGCCTTTACAGGACATTGAGAGGCAACGGACCTTCTTTTCTCATGGAGTTAGGCGATTTCGCGCTTTTGGGGGCCAAACCTAAAAAGATATTTCAGGTAGAAGGCGATGTGACCATCGTAACGGATCAAGATGGCCATACAAGAAAACTGCCTAAGGAGGATTTCTTTGAAGCAGTCGACAATTACATGCAGGAACACAAAGTTGCGGATGACGAGCTTTTGCCCTTTAACGGTGGTCTTTTAGGCTACATAGGTTACGACATCGCATCTAATGCCCACCTATCTGCCTATCCTGGCGCTTTTTTGTTCGAGCCTTCCGTTTATTGCGTTTTAGAGAGATCCACCGGAAGGATAATCCACTGCAACCAAACCGGCTTATTCGATGACGCTCCCGTTGAACCGCTGCAGGCAGGCGATAAATCCGCAAATGCTCTTCTTACCGGCCAGCTTGACGGCAAGAGCCCTGTGGAGATCGAGTCTTTCCCACCCAAGGACGATTTCACATCCATGGTTGCAAAAGCGCTTAAGCGCATTGGAGATGGCGAGGCAACGCAGGTAGTCCTGTCCAGGCAGATTAGGACGAAGGAGTACGTAAACCCCATGACGTTATATGAGGCCTTAAGGCAAGTCAACCCCTCTCCATACATGTTCATCATGGAATTCGACGGAAAATGTCTAGTAGGCTCATCTCCCGAGCTTCTTCTAGGGGTAAGGGATGGCCAAGCTCTTACCAGGCCCATTGCCGGCACGAGGCGTCGCGGAAAGGACCAGGGCGAGGACGATTTTTTTGAGATGGAGATGCTCTTCGACGACAAGGAACGCCAAGAACATTTGCTTTTACTTGAGCTTTCCATGAAGGAGTTCGAAAATATGTGCTCGCCTGAAAGCATCAAAGTATCTAAATATTTCGAAGTGGAAAGGTACAGCAATGTCATGCACCTGGTATCTCAAGTCGAGGGAAGGCTCATGCCAAACGTTACGGCAACGCAGGCGTTAAAGGCGTCCTTCCCCGCCGGCACAGTAACGGGAACCCCTAAGGATGCGGCCATGAAGATCATCGACGAAATGGAGTTTATTCCAAGAGGCCCTTACGGTGGAGCTATAGGCTACATCGGATTTAACGGCAATTTGGAGATGAGCATCCTGATCAGGACCTTCATGCAAAACGACGAAGGTTTGACAATTCAGGCCGGAGCAGGGATAGTCGCCGGCTCCAATCCGGAAAGGGAATTTATGGAAACTCAAAACAAGGCTAGAGCCTTGATACAAGCCTTAAAAGTCGCAAAAAACAGGAGGGATAACAATGCTTAGGGGCTATATAGAAAAACTTGCGGCAAGACAAGATTTATCTTACGAGGAAATGCACGAGGCCATGATGGAGATCTTAGAGGGGACCGCCACGGAGATAGAGGCGGCAGGCTTTTTGGTGGCGCTCAAAAGCAAGAAAGAGACCGTCGAGGAAATCACTGCCGCAGCAAACGTCATGCGACAAAAGGCAATCAAGGTCAAGGCACCTTCGACGGCCATAGATACTTGCGGTACGGGCGGAGACGGGGTGGGGACGTTTAATATATCCACTATAGCCTCCCTGGTTGTCGCAGGCGCAGGAATACCGGTGGCAAAACACGGCAATCGCTCCATATCGAGCAAAAGCGGCAGCGCCGATCTAATGGAGGCCTTGGGAGTAAGGATCTTGTCGTCTCCCGAGGAGGCAAATGCATCTCTATCACATGTCAATTTCGGTTTTCTCTTTGCGCCGCACTTTCATAAGGCCATGAAAAACGTGGCAAGGACCAGAAAGGAGCTGGGCGTAAGGACGCTTTTTAACCTGCTTGGGCCTTTAAGCAACCCCGCCTTCGTCAATTACCAAATAATGGGCGTATATGACGACTCCCTGATAAGGCCTCTTGCAGAGGTGCTGATGAACCTCGGCCTGAAGAGCGCCATGGTACTGCATGGTCACGGAGGATTGGACGAGCTTTCCTTGAGTGGGCCTAATCACGTCGTATTCTTCAAGGAAGGAGAAATGCAGGAGTTCTACATATCGCCCGAAGACGTCGGCTTAAGGCAAGCCCCAATATCCAGCCTGCTTGCAGGCTCGCCGCAGGAAAACGCGAAGATCGCCCTGGAGATAGTAAACGGAAAAGAAAAAGGGCCAAAAAGGGACGTAGTGGCCTTAAATGCAGGAGCTGCATTCCTGGTCGTTGGAGCGGCGAAAGACTTGGCCGAAGGGGTCAAACTTGCCCTTCGCGTCATCGAAGAAGGCCTTGCCGCTGACGCCCTTTATAGAATTGTTAAGTTCACAAATGGTATAGGTGAAGCGGCATGATACTGGATCAAATAGTAAGCAAAAAATACGAGGAGCTAATGAACATCAAGGCCCCAAAAAGGTCCCTCTACGACGCTTTGTCTTGTGACGACATCTCGATAATCGCAGAGATAAAAAGGGCTTCCCCAAGTGCCGGTGCAATAGCCGAAGACGTAGATGCGGCAAATAGGGCAAGGCAGTACGAAGCAGGCGGAGCCAGGGCCATATCGGTTGTGACGGAGAGGCATTTCTTTAAAGGGGACCTGAAGATGCTTCAATTGGCAAAGGAAAGCTCCAACCTTCCGATACTGCGAAAGGACTTCATGTTTGATGAGCTTCAGATATACGAAAGCCTCTTTGCCGGAGCCGACGCCGTGCTTTTTATAGTTTCCATCTTGAAGGGCAATAAGTTATGCGACTTAGTTAAGCTTGCTCAAGACCTGGGCATGGAAACCTTAGTAGAAGTGCATGACGAAGATGAGCTTACAGAGGCACTGAAAAGCGATGCAAAGGCCATAGGTTTCAACAACAGAGATTTAAAGACCATGACCGTCGATATGGGAAGGTGTGAATCCCTGATAAAGGCCTTTCACTTGCTAGAACCGGGAAGCGAAAGGAAGCTGGTCGCCGAAAGCGGGGTAAGGACCAAAGAGGACGTAAAAAGGCTGCAGGAGTTGGGCTTCGATGGAATTCTCATCGGCGAGACGCTCATGCGTTCATCTAATCCGACAAGTCTGCTAAAGGAATTATTAGGTGATACTAGATGAGGTTAAGGGTGAAAATATGCGGACTGACCAGAGAAAGGGATGTAACAGCGGCAGTAATGGCAGGAGCTGATGCCGTGGGCTTCGTTTTGGCTCCCAGCCCCAGGAGGGTTGACGTTGACAGGGCAAAAAAGCTTGCAAGTTCCGTTCCTCCCTTGGTTGTCGTCGTGGCAGTGGTAAGTGACCCTTCCTTCGAACTAATGGATGAAATAATAAGTAGCAAAGCGTTTGACTTGATCCAATTTCATGGCAAAGAAGAACCAGGCTTCATATCGAACTGTCCTTTAAGGTCCATAAAGGCAATTGCCATAGAGGGAGAGGAAGACCTGAAGCTCATTAGTCGCTACGAAGAAGTTGCAAATTTCATAATGCTTGACGCTAAACGGGGAAAGCTAAGAGGGGGCACAGGTACTACCTTCAACTGGCAGTTGATAAGGAATTTTAACTTCAAAAAGCCCTTCATCTTGGCCGGCGGGATCGGCCCGGAAAACGTCGAGCAGGCGGTAAAGCTTTTAAGTCCAAGCGCAATAGATGTAAACAGCTCGCTTGAGGTATCGCCAGGAGTAAAAGATGAATCAAAGATAGTGGACTTAATGAAAAAAGTTAGAAAACTCAACGAATTTTAAAACAGAAACGGGAGGGATATAAATTGAAAGTTAAGGGATATTTTGGCAAATTCGGCGGGAGATTCGTGCCCGAAACTTTAATGCCGGCACTGGAAGAACTGGAAAAGGCTTACCTGGAGGCGAAAGACGACCCGTCCTTTATATCACAGTATAACTATTTATTGAAGGAATACTCAGGAAGACCGACGCCGCTTTACTATGCCGATCGCCTTTCCACCTGCCTTGGGGGCATAAAGCTTTACCTGAAGCGTGAGGACTTAAATCATACTGGCGCACATAAGATCAATAATGTGATCGGCCAGATACTCCTTGCCATGCGCATGGGCAAAAAGAGGATCATAGCCGAGACTGGGGCGGGCCAGCACGGTTTAGCCACCGCCACTGCTGCGGCCAAGTTTGGATTGGAATGCCACATCTACATGGGAGTCGAGGACATACACAGGCAGGCCTTAAACGTATATAAGATGAGGACGCTGGGGGCAGAGGTAATACCCGTCGCCTCAGGCAGCATGACGCTTAAGGATGCCACCAATGAGGCCATAAGGGACTGGGTGACCAACGTATCGACCACCCATTACGTGATAGGCTCGGTCGTTGGCCCCCATCCGTACCCAATGATGGTGCGCGATTTCCAGCGCATCATAGGCGATGAGACGAAGGAACAAATCCTTGAGAAGGAAGGCCGTCTTCCCGACATGTTGGTGGCCTGCGTGGGCGGAGGGAGCAACTCCATGGGCATGTTTTATCCCTTCGTTGACGACAAAGAGGTGAAGATGGTGGGCGTAGAGGCAGCAGGATACGGCATAGAGACGGGCAAGCACGCCGCAGCACTTACGGGAGGAAGCATAGGCGTGTTGCATGGATCCAAATCCTACATCCTCCAGGACGAATACGGCCAGATAGTGCCTGCCGTATCCATATCGGCGGGGCTTGACTACCCAGGCGTTGGGCCTGAGCACAGCTTCTATCACGAGACTGGTAGAGTGTATTACACCTACGCCTCAGACGACGAAGCCATAGAGGCCTTCAAGCTCCTATGCGAGACTGAAGGCATAATCCCGGCACTTGAAAGCGCTCATGCCCTTGCTTACCTGATGCGCGAGCATAGGAACATCAAGCCAGGTTCGTTGGTCGTCTTGTGTCTTTCGGGAAGGGGAGACAAGGATATGGAGGCATTGAAGGGAAAACTTTTTAAGGAGGAAGAGTAACCATGAGGACGATAGCCGAAGCTTTTGATAGTGGTAAACTTCTCATCCCTTACATCTGTGCCGGCGACCCAAACCTTCACACGACGGCACAGATCATAAAGGAGCTTGATAAACTCGGAGCAGGGATAATAGAGGTAGGCATGCCCTTTTCTGACCCCTTGGCAGACGGTCCCGTCATTCAGGCGGCATCCCAACGGGCCCTAGCCAGCGGAACGACCATGCCGAAGATATTCAAGATGCTGAGCGAAATAAAGGGCCTCAGCGCACCTATCGTGTTAATGGGATATATTAACCCAATAATGAAATACGGTGAAAGCTCATTTGTAAGAGACGCACTGGCCTGCAATGTTTCTGGCGTCCTCATACCGGATCTCCCCTTCGACGAAGGCAAGGAATTTTACGATATGTGTGCAAGCGAAGGTTTATGTCCGATCTACATGGTCACGCCCAACACGGACGACGAAAGGCTGGGTCAAATCGGAAGGGTAGCCAAAGGTTTCTTGTACTGCGTATCCCTCCTTGGCATAACGGGAGATGCGAGAGGGCCCATCGATGAAATAAAGTCGTACATGGAAAGCGTCAGGACGCACACATCCGTCCCGCTTGCCCTTGGCTTTGGGATAGATAGCCCAGAAAAAGTAAAGGCCGTAAAACCTTACGTAGACGGCATAGTCGTCGGAAGCGCGATCGTAAAGATAATTGCCGAAAAATCAGCCCTTGGGGAAAGGGCAATTAAAGACGAGGTATCCACCTTCGTGTCAAGTTTTTTAAGGGCCCTAAGGGAACAGTAAAAGCAAAGGCGAGGGTTTCCCCTCGCCTTTAAAATCATCAAAATATGGCGTAGTCTGAGTCCTTGGGGTCGCATACGAACATATGGCCCGGCGCATGGGTTATCGCGAAGGGTGGCTTGCTTGCCATCAAGGCTGCCTGCGGCGTCACCCCACAGGCCCAAAACACCGGGACTTCGCCATCATTAATTGGAACGGAATCGCCGAAATCCGGTTTATTGACGTCCTTGATGCCTATGATCGACGGATCTCCGATGTGCACGGGAGAGCCGTGCACTGCTGGAAATCGTCCCGTCGTCAATACGGCCTTGGGCACCTGACAAGCAGGGATTGGCCTCATGCTCACCACCATGGGGCCGGAAAGCCTTCCAGCCGGAATGCATTGAATGTTAGTTATGTACATGGGGACGTTGCAACCGCATTCGATATGACGAACGGGTATCCCGGCATCGAGCAATGCGGATTCAAAGGTAAAGGAACACCCCAGCAAAAAGGCCACAAGGTCATCGCGCCAGTAAGAGACTATATCCGTAGGCTCATCTATAAGCTCGCCGTCTTTCCAAACTCTGTACTTGGGCAGGTCGGTGCGAAGGTCAGCCCCCCTGGCCACAAGCCTAGGCTCGGGGTCCCCCGGTTCCGTTATATCAAGCACTGGACAAGGCTTCGGATTGCGCTGCGCAAACACCAGAAAATCGTAAGCCCAATCTTTGGGCAATATGACCAAATTTGCCTGCACGTGGCCCTTGGCCATACCTGCGGTAGGGCCTTTCCACTCCTTATTCCTTATTGCCAGCCTTACCTCCTGAGGGGTCCTTTGAGCGTAATCTACGGCCCTCATTGTTTTATCACCTCTGATATGGGCACTATCTTTATACCTGCTGCTTGCAAGCCCTTTCTGATTTCGGTGGCCATCTGAACAGCTTTGGGAGAATCGCCGTGCAGACAGATGGAATGCGGCTTGAGATCTATGATCTTACCATCAATGGTCTCGACTTTGCCTTCCTTAACCATGCGAACCACCCTGGCCACTGCCAAGCTGACGTCATGTATCATGGAACCTTGGACCTTACGCGGGACTAACGTACCATCCGCCTGGTAAGCCCTGTCGGCAAAGGCCTCCGCAGCGTAAGGCACACCAACTTCAGCCGCAGCTTTGTCGAACTCAGAATTTGCCAACCCCAGCAGGATCAAACCTTGGCCGGCATCCTTTACGGCCTGTGCAATTGCTACAGCCAAGGCGTGATTTTTGGCAGCCTGGTTATAAAGGGCCCCGTGAGCTTTGACGTGCTGGAGCTTAACTCCCACTGCATTGCATGCCGCCTGCATTGCCCCTATCTGATATAGCGTGTAGGCATAAGCTTCGTCAGGCGTCACATCCATGTTCCTTCTGCCAAAACCCATTAAGTCGGGATAACCGGGATGGGCTCCTACGGCCACTCCCTTTTCCTTGGCCGCCCTTACAGTGGCAAGCATGACCATCGGATCGCCGGCATGAAATCCACAGGCTACGTTGGCAGAGCTCACAAAGTCCAATACAGCTTCATCATTTCCCATCTTCCATGCGCCAAAGCTTTCACCTAAATCGCTGTTCAAATCTATGAAATACATCGAAAACACCTCCTTAATTTTAGTCGAGTTCCTCCACGATCACATCGTAGGTTCTCCCGTCCACCCTTAATGCCCAGCGTTCGCTAACCCTGGGCTTTGGCGACCCTACGGGAACAACCCGGCGGGACCTGTAAGAGGCACGTAACCTTAGCAACTCTTCAATTTGCTCTCTTTCTGCCTTTGTCGCAGCGATGGACTCCTCCAGGGATATGGCCTTAAATCGTACGGTCTGCCCTGGAATGCGCTGGGCAAGGACGGCTATATCGGGCGTGCTAAGGACCGCTATCTTGGTATAGCCTCCAGTAGTTTGCCTGTCGGCCAACATGCATATGGGCTTGCCATGGCCGGGTACCTGAACGGCGCCCAAGGGTATGGCATCGGAAATGATATCTGCTCCTGCTTTGTGTTCTATCACCGGCCCCTCAAGCCTGTAGCCCATCCTGTCAGCCTCATTAGTTATCGTATATTCAGATTCAAGAAACGTCTTTAATCCCTTCTCGGTAAAGGCGTCGTCCTGGGGGCCTAACACCACCCGCAAAGGCAGTTCTAATTCCCTCTTGGGCCTTAAGCGCTCAGGGCAGGCAAGGCCTACTGAAAGCCATGTCAACGGTTTAAGCGGTCCTGTAGAGATGCGATCTCCAGCCTTGAGTGCCCTACCGTTAAACCCTCCTACCCCCGCTCTCAAATACGTCGACTTACTTCCCATCACTATCGGCACGTCCAGACTTCCTGAAACGCACAAATAGGCCCTACACCCATGCCCCTTTGGAGCAGACAGCGCAATGGTATCTCCGGCTTGCACCTTAACAGATTGCCACAGCGGCGCTTCAACATCATTTATGGTAAAATTTATTTCTGCTCCAGTCACGGCAATGAGCCCTTCGCCCTCGAGCACTGCTAGGGTCGGGCCCATTAAAGTTATCTCAAAGGCCGCTTCACCGGGATCATTTCCCACCAATATATTGCCTATCTTTAAAGCCTGAGGATCCATAGCTCCCGCCACGGGCATGCCCTTGCCCTGGTAACCCCAGCGGCCCAGGTCCTGAACGGTCGTAAGGAGCCCTGCGGATAAAACTTCAAAGATCACTTGGCATCACCGCTTTTCGTCAAGATTTCCGGCTTATATGTTCTGGCGGCAACCTGCGATGCTATTTCATCGTATTCCTTGCGGTCTATACTCCGAAAGCGCACCCACATTCCCGCGTCGATCAAAAAGGGGGGGCTGACCTTCCGGATCAAAGAGCTTCAAGGGCGTTCGGCCTATCAGCTGCCAACCGCCCGGGCTATCTATGGGATATATGCCGGTTTGTTTTCCCGCTATGCCAACGCTTCCAGCGGGTATTACCTTTCGAGGCTCCTTCAACCTTGGCGTGGCAAGGCTCTCATCCATCCCGCCCAAGTAGGAAAAACCGGGCGTAAAACCCAACATGTAGCAATAGTAATCCACCGCGGTATGACGCTTTATTATTTCCTCTTCAGAAAGCCCCGTGTGGTCGATCACGTTTTGCATATCGGGGCCAAATTCGCCGCCATAGCATACGGGGATTACTATGATCAGCCCACCCTTGGGGACCTCTCCTTTGGTGTCTGCCGCTAATTTTTTAAGCCTTTCAAAGAAAGGAGCTACATCTCCTACCCTAACGGGGTCAAAATAAACCGTTAAGGAGCGATAGGTGGGGACCAGTTCCACAACACCGTTAAACTGTCCGCGGTCTATGAACTGACGAAGCTGTTGTACTCTTGCGTTGACCTTTATATCTATACTGTCACCAAACTCTATGGTCACAGCGCTATCGCCAGCATACAAGACCTTAGGTTCTAGATATTCAGCCAATTTACACACCCCTTACTTCATCAAATAGGGGTAAGGAGGCGTTTATAACATCCCTTACCCCTAAACATTTTACTTAAACATAGTAAATATCTTCCCGAGCGATATAATGCCCATCCATAGAGTAATTGCCACCATGAAATATCCGGTAATAGTGAGCCAGATGGGATGCTTGTAATCTCCTACGACCTCTTTTTTATGTGCCGCCAGCAGGATGGACAGAAGGGCCAAGGGAAGTATAAGCCCATTTACCGAGCCGGCGAAGATGAGCAAAGTAACAGGCTGGCCGATCGTGATCAGGATTGCCGTAGAAATTATGATGAACCCGATGATCCACCATCGGTTATTTCTTTGAATATGCTTAAACAGGGTTTGCAAGAAGGATATGGACGTAAATGAAGCACCAACAACCGATGTTATAGCGGCAGCCCACAATATAACGCCAAATATCCTATATCCGATCTCTCCAGCACCAAGCCTAAAGGCAGAAGCAGGAGGGTTTGAAGGGTCTAGGGAATGGCCTGCCCACACAACGCCCAGGATGGCCAGGAAAAGAAGTATACGCATAACTCCCGTTATGATGACACCGTTCATTGCTCCGCGTGTGACGTCTTTGACCTGTTCTGGACCACAAATTCCGGCGTCCAAAAGCCTATGGGCTCCGGAAAAGGTGATGTAACCTCCGACCGTACCCCCTATCAAAGTTATGATAACCATCCAATCTATCTGAGACGGTATGAAGGCTTCCTTTACGGCTACGCCGACAGGGGGCTTGGTGACAATGGCCGTGTATAAGACCAGGGCTATCATGATAAAGCCAAGTATTTTAGTGAACTGATCCATCGCCCGACCCATTTCCTTATATAGGAACAAAATAATGGCTATGAGCGCGCTAATGATAGCGCCCCACGTTATTGGTATGCCGGCTATCACCTTTAAGCCCATAGCCGCCCCGCCAACGTTGCCGATGTTAAACACCAATCCTCCGATGGCGACTAAAAAGGCGATGAAATATCCTAGGCCAGGGAAGACTTTATTGGCCACATCTTGAGCACGCATCTTTGAAACGGCCAATATCCGCCAAACGTTCAATTGAACGATCAAGCTCACGATAATCGAAAGCAAAATCGCGAAGGCAAATGAGGCCTTCAGCTTTTCGGTAAAAACGGCTGTCTGCGTCAAAAAGCCAGGCCCTATCGAAGATGTAGCCATCAAAAACGCTGCTCCTAGCAAGACGCTTAACGTTTCTTTTCTGCTCTTCTGCTCCTTACTGGTCATGCTATTCCTAGATTCCTGCTTAGACACAAGATCCACCTCCTGCAGATTTCGATCACGCCTTCTTGGCAACAATTTGCTCAAGAACACGTCCAAACGATCGAAGGGCATCGTCGTCGTATAAGTAAATGACTATTTCTTTCAAGGACGTGTCTTCCTCCTCGATGTAGTAGAATATCTCCTCCAACATCGCTAATGCACATGCATCATAGGGAATCGATCCGGCACCTGTGCCGAGGGCAGGAAAGGCAATGCGCTCTATCTTTAACTCATCGCATCGCATCAAAGCACTTTGGGTCGCTTCCCTAATCATCTTCTCGCTGGTCTTGAGATCCTGACCCATCACGACCGCATGGATGACGTAATCGACATCCAGCTTTCCGGCACCCGTCACTACGGCTTCTCCCACTTTGACAGGGCCAATCGACATCGCTTCCTTTTCTATCTCGTCACCTCCTTTCTTTTTTATGGCCCCAGCCACGCCGGAACCCATCCAGAGATGGTTATTGGCAGCGTTGACGATCGCATCGCCATCATAGGTGGTTATATCACCCTTATAAAGCTTTATTGTAACTCCCTTAAGCTTAGCCTCCGTTATCATGCTTCTATCCCTCCCCAAGGGAAACAAACTATTCTTCGTGCTATCAAGACGCTACCATGCATATATATATATGATAGTGCATTTCGAAGGAACAGCGTAGGCGAATCAGGTTTTAGCCAAATTTAGCCAACCAAGTTTGACGTGTGTTAACCTAATATGCCTTGGCAAATATGGCGAGCCTGCCTCCGGGCTTTTTCGTGTAAAAGCAAGTCCCTTCGCTTGAATCGTCCAATAAAAAGCATCGAACGGTAGCCGTCGTGGCCTCCTTGATTGCCCTTTCGTCCTCCGGAGTTCCGGCAAAATAGGCCTTTATGAAGCCTCCCTTTTTATTTAATACTTCCTTAAACTCATCAAAGGAACTTACCTGATATGTATTGCTCTCGCGGAAAGCTTTTGCCCTTTCAAATAATGACCGCTGAATTTCGTCTAAAAGCTTGGGCACTTCGCGCTCCACGGCATCGAATGATATATTTAGGACCTCTGCCGTATCCCGCCTGACGGCGCGAAGACACGAAGAGCTCATCTCGGCCTCGCCCAGCTCTAACCGTAGAGGCACGCCCCTCTGTAAATGATAAAAGAACCTATCGCCCGGCCTCATATGAAATTGTGTATCCAGTATGACCCGGTTTCTCCCCAATAAAGCTGTCAGCTTGTCTACGATCTTTTGAGCCTCCGGCAACATGATATCTTGCAATCGATTTTGATCGGGGCTCATTGGTATGACGACCACCTTTATCGGTGCAACATTGGGAGGGAGCACAAGGCCGTCGTTATCGGCGTGAGTCATTATGATGGCACCTATCAGGCGAGTCGATGCCCCCCAGCTTGTCGTCCATGCGTATTCAAGCTCTCCGTCTCTATTTTGAAACTTTATGTCGAAAGCCTTAGCAAAGTTTTGGCCCAAGAAATGGCTAGTGCCGGCCTGTAGGGCACGCTTATCGGTCATCATCGCCTCACAGGTATATGTGTTTTCGGCACCAGGAAATCTTTCTCCTTCCGACTTTTCTCCAACTACCACGGGGAGGGCTAACACCTCTTCCATGAAGGATCGATATACCTCAAGCATCCTGAGAGTCTCTTCCATGGCCTCTTCTCTAGTGGCATGGGCTGTGTGGCCTTCCTGCCAAAGGAACTCCGATGTCCTTAAGAACAGCCTGGGCCTCTTCTCCCAACGCAGCACATTACACCATTGGTTAATTAATATAGGAAGATCTCTCCAGGACTGAACCCATTTGCTGTACATGTAGCCTATTACCGTTTCCGAGGTGGGCCTTATAACCAATGGTTCTTCCAGTTCTTCGCCTCCCGCATGGGTAACAACGGCACATTCCGGCGAAAAACCCTCGACGTGTTTTGCTTCCTTTTCCAGAAAGGAGCTTGGGATCAATAGCGGAAAGTAGGCATTCACATGTCCAGTTGCTTTAAAACGTTCGTCGAGCTGGCTTTGTATCGATTCCCAAATGGCATATCCGGTGGGGCGAATGACCATGCACCCGCGTACGGGGGCATAGTCGGCCATCTCGGCAGCCTTTATCACATCCAAATACCACTGCGAATAATCCTTTTCGCGGGGCGTTATATTTCGTGCCATCTCCATCCCTCCGTAATTTAGCGCTATAGACTTGCGATTCCCTCGTCCTCCAAAAGGTCGATGAGGCGTTCCTTGTTAAATCCGACTACAAACCTATCTCCCACCTGAACTACGGGAACGCTCAATTGATGGGTACGCCTGACCAATTCCATGGCTGCCTCTCTATCGCGGCTTATATCAACAACCTGATACTCAATTCCTTTTTCCGATAAGATTTCCTTGACCTTCTCGCAGGCAGGACATGTCGGACTGGTGTAAACCTTGACATGCATTGCAAAATCACTCCTCGTTTTTATTGTCCTAAAATAAAATGTAAACCCATATGGGAACTACCAATATGGAGATAAATGTACTTGTAGCAATAAGTTCTGCTGCGTACTTATGATCCATACCCATCCCCTTGGCTACGATAAACGTATTAACAGCCACGGGCATGGCAGAAACTAGTATAACAGCGTTTCGGACGTTATGGGCAACCGGCCACACAAAAAACAACGACATTACCAAAAGCGGATAAACAGCCACCTTCATCAGCACATCTACCCAAGTATATTTTATGGATGTCACCATCTCTCCCAATTGTATGCCCGCACCCAATGCTATTAACGCAAGCCCCGTGGCGGCCTCGCTCAACATCTTAAGCGATTCATCCACCCATAACGGCAATTTAATTTGTAGCACTTCGGCACAAAATAAAGCAAGGATGCTTGAAATTATAAGGGGATTTTTCGACAGCTCTTTAAGCGTCCCAAAAAGAGTATCGAGATTTAATTTCCTGTAAAAACCTATTTGCCCAAAGGCAACTGACAAAATATGGTAGCCAACTAGCGACAGGCCAAGATATTTGGACACAGCCGTAACGCCCACGTCTCCCATTGTTAAAGAAACAACCGGAATGCCCATGTAAATGTTGTTAGATCTCATGCAGGTGAGGAGAGAAACCCCAAGCCTTGCTGGATTTTTTTTCCACGGAGACGCTACAAAAGATATGAAAGGCATTATCAAAAAGGACAGATATACAGCATATATCAAATTAACATCTTCTTTAGCAAATCCCCCTGAATAAAATATGCTCCTGAAGATAAGGGCTGGCAAAACTACCCAGTAAAGCATGCCCTCCAGGTTGCTGTTGTCGCCCTTGATGACTCTAAGGCGGCGCAAAGTCCATCCTACGCCCATGATGACGATCAAAGGTAAAACGACAGTCACGTATTGCATGCAATATCGTCTCCTCTCAAGTACAAATAAGGCTCACGTTAGAAATTATAGTGTACCTTTGCGAAATAAATTTAATCAATCGCCAACTAATGCTAAACTTCTATAAGGGGGTGGAAGCATTTTGGAGGCTTTGTTCCGTAAGAAAGATTTAGCGGCATTCCTAGAAACGTTAAAAACCTTTCCGGGCGAGATCACCAGTTGCGTGACTTTGTCCGCAAAACAAGCCAAATTTGACTCGTGGCCAGCCGTAAACCCTAAATTAGTCGCGACATTAAACGAGCTTGGCATCGAAAAGCCTTACTCTCATCAGGCCAGAGCGATAAACCTTGCCCTATCGGGGAAAAACGTAGTCGTGGTCACTCCCACGGCATCCGGCAAAACCCTATGTTATAACGTGCCGGTGATAAATTCGATCATGGAAGATAACTCTTGCAGAGCGCTTTACATATTTCCCACAAAGGCGCTAAGCCAGGACCAATTGACTGAAATTAGCGCAATAACCAATAAACTGGGCGTGCCCATATCCACTTTTACCTACGATGGCGATACGCCACCACAGGAGCGTGCAAAGGTCAGGGCCGCGGGACATGTCGTCGTGACCAATCCCGACATGTTGCACACGGGCATCTTGCCACACCATACGAAGTGGATAAAGTTGTTCGAGAACTTGCGGTATATAGTCATAGATGAGCTTCATACCTACAAAGGTATATTTGGGTCGCATCTATCAAACGTCATAAGGAGGCTCAAGAGGATATGTTCCTTTTACGGTTCCAGCCCCACATTCATATTGTGTTCTGCAACCATCTCAAACCCTTTAGAGCTGGCCGAAGCCCTCATAGAAGAACATGTCGAGCTGGTTGCGGAAGATGGTGCGCCTAGGGCTGAAAAACAGGTATTAATTTACAATCCTCCTCTCATCAGCAAAGAACTCGGCATAAGAGGTTCTTCCTTATTGGCCACGGCAGAGATCGCAGCGCAAGCAATAACAAATGGCATCAGCACTATAGTCTTTACCAGGTCAAGGCTTAACGTGGAGCTCCTGCTGACATACATCAGAAACAACTTAAGGGACCTACGTATGGACGAGAACCTTGTAAGTGGCTATCGCGGGGGCTACCTCCCCAATGAGCGCAGGAAAATTGAGAAAGACCTTAAAAACGGGAACATCCTCGGCGTAGTGAGCACAAGTGCCCTAGAGCTGGGGATAGACATAGGAAGCCTGTCTTTGGCCGTCATACACGGATATCCTGGCAGCATATCGTCGGCTTGGCAACAGATCGGAAGAGCAGGCAGGCGCTCTGGAGGTTCGGCTGCAATTTTAGTCGCCTCATCCAATCCCCTTGACCAATTCATAGCTGCAAAGCCGGACTACTTCTTTGGAGGCTCTCCCGAATTGGCCAGGATCAACCCCAACAACCTCTACATATACGTTGATCACGTCAAATGTTCAGCCTTTGAGCTAAACTTCGCCCAAGATGAACCGTTTGGGAAGACCAACCCCAGAGAAGTCCTTGAATACCTTACACAATATGACGTCTTGCATTTTGCCGGATCGCGATACTTTTGGCAGTCGGATTCATTCCCCGCGCAAGGGATATCGCTACGAAGCGCCACGAACGAAAATTACACAGTGATAGACGTGACTGAAAACCACAAGCCCAAAGTCATCGGGGAGGTCGATAGACCTAGTGCTCCCATGTTAATACACCCCGAGGCTATATACTTTCATGACGGCAAGCCGTATCAGGTCATCGAGCTGGACACCAAGGGTTTGCGCTGTTATGTAAAGCAAGTCTCTGTAGATTACTATACTGATGCAGATTTGGCAGTCCGATTGCAAGTCTTGGATGTCTTCAAGGAAGAGGACCAATGGGGATTGGGCGAGGTATTGCTAAGCTTTCGTCCAACGGTGTATAAAAAGATCAAGCTCATGACGCATGAGAATGTGGGATACGGCCAAATCCATATGGACGAAGAGGAGATGCACACCACGGCCTGCTGGCTCAAGTTGGAAAAACAATACAGCGAGGCATTAGGAGAGGAAAATTTAAGCTCTGGTTTACTTGGGGTATCCCATCTATTTAGGGCGATCGCGCCGCTTTTTCTAATGTGTGACCGAGGCGATATTAGCGTCCATCACATGGTGCGCGACCCGATGTTCGAGAAACCGGTCATTTACATAGCAGATAACGTCCCCGGTGGCGTTGGGCTTGCCGAAGGAGCATTTATGCTAAGGCAAAAACTGATAAATGCTGCCCTTGAGGCCATAGAAAGCTGCCCTTGTGAGAACGGCTGCCCTGCTTGTACGGGTGCATTGGGTGCAACGATCAGGGCGAAAACCCCAACAAAAACCTTACTAAATATCTTAAGATCGCAGGCTGATGTCAAATGAACGCGAGTAAGCCATTTAACCTTGAAGAAATATTTGCCAGGTTAAAGGTCAATAAAAGGGATGAACCGAAAGAAGTATTAAATCTTCCTCCCGGTCGCTTCCTAGATGAAGGCGTATATCTTTGCGAGGCAATACACGATACTACTAGCATAGTTGACGAATGCGAACGGAAAAGATGCATAGAAACGCTATCTTCATGGGGAGGCGGAGAACCTTTGGTCTTTTTTGACCTGGAGACCACGGGGTTATCCGGAGGAACAGGGACTTATGCCTTTTTGGCAGGCATAGGAATTTACCAAGAGGACAGCTTCATTGTACGTCAACTGTTCCTGTGCTCACCAAAATATGAGCAGGCTTGGCTCTCGAGGTTGCTGGACATAATTCCCAATAAACCGGCCTTCGTTACATACAACGGGAAAAACTTTGACCTCCCGTTGATCAACACCAGGCTTTTGTTATCTAGGATGAAACCCTTTGAAGAGACAAAACATCTGGATCTGCTTTATCTTGTAAGAAGGCTTTGGAAGAGACGCATAGGTTCCTGTTCCCTCTCCAACGTCGAAAGGCAAATCTTAAATATCGGACGAGAAAGCGACGATATTCCAGGTCGCTTTATACCGGATCTCTACATGACATTTCTCAAGACGGGCGATGCTACCATGCTTAACGGTGTCTTTTACCACAACGAGATGGATATACTCTCCTTGTGTAATTTATTTTACAAGGTTGCCTTTGTCCTTTCCGGGCAAAGCCATGACCCCTATGAGGTAAATTGCGCTGGAGATGCCTGGTACCGCCATAATCTAGACCAGGCAAAATTACTTTGGGCAAAAGCAGCACAGCTGGAGCCTCCGGCTACGGAGGCCCTTTGGAAATTAGCCATGGAAAATAAAAGACGGAACAATTATCATGAGGCACTATCATTACTCACGAAGCTCTACGGCATGGGTTATAGAAAGATAGACGTAGCCGTGGAGATCTCAAAGATATACGAACATCAACTGAAGGACGCAAAGGCAGCCCTATCGTGGGCCGACAAGGCTATGATGGATTTCCTCCAATATCGTCCCCTTGCTCTGACATGGCAAAATAGACTGCCTGATCTCTCAAAGCGCCTAGAGCGCTTGAAAAGGAGACTGGGTGCGTCTTGATTAGATGAACTAGAATCACAAAAAATAAGAGACCCCAAAAATGGGGCCTCTCCTCTTTTAGTGCATCAAGATCTATTTACTTTTTGTGATCAAGGAAACCACCACAAATATCACGAGGGATATAAGTGCCGCGAATATCTCGACGGGAGCTCCAAAAAGCGAAACTCCGCTAAGAATTCCCCACAAAGCCACTATCGATCCAATTATAAGAGATGCAAAAGCCCCTGTGCGTGTAGCCCCCTTCCACAAGAATCCCCCGATGACGGGGACGAATACACCAGCAGTATACATCGTATAGGAGTATATCAAGGCATCAATGATGCCCGGAACTATAAGCGCAATGATAAGCGCCAAAACACCAATGACAAAGGTAAATATGCGCGATACCCTGAGAAGCTCTTTCTCATGGTCCACTTCACTAAGATGAAATATTTCTATCCAAAAATCTTTAACTATATGAGACGTCGCCGCAGACAGGAGCGAATCGGCCGTAGACATTATTGCCGCCAAGATAGCTGCTAAAATTAACCCTCCAAGAAGTGGACCCATCAAATTTTGAAGGACCCATGGAACTGCCATAGAGGGATCCTCTAAATTCGCCAGGGCCCTCGCGCCCATGCCCATAAGGGCTGGGAAGAAGCTTACTATCACCAGAACGATGCCGCCAACCAAAGACGAAACCTTGGCTGTTTTACCATCCTTAGCAGCAAACAACCTTTGATAAAAATCCTGCCCAATTAAAGTGTACATTACTGTCGGCAGGAGTAACCACATAATGCCTGCCGTCCCCATGCCCCAGAAGCTCATGTATTCCGGCCCAACTGCCTTCGCCTGAAGAAGCGCTTTTAACCCCTCATATCCTCCAGTATGGCCAAGAACCATGTTTGAAGCGAGTATCACGCCCACAGCTGCCCAAGTCATCTGTATTAAATCAGTTAAAGTCACGGCCCAAAGTCCGCCGGAAGTCGTGTAAATTATAAAGACAAGAGTCGCCACAACAGCACCGGTGTTTCCGGTTATTCCCAAAATGCCCAAGGCCCCTCTTGCCGATAGGACTTGGGCAGCCAATATGCCAACTAAAGCGACTAATGAAAGAAGCGATCCCAAGACACGAATCGTCTTTCCGCCATAGCGTCTCTCTAAATAATCGGGGACAGTATAGAAGGCAAGATCTCGAAATCTCCTTGCAGTCACTAAACCAAGGATGATCAAGCCTATGCCGCAAGAAACGCCGTACCACGCACCTGACAGGCCATACTTAAAACCATACTCTCCACCGCCCATCACCGCACCGCCACCAAAATGAGTAGCCGCAAGTGTGGCCGAGCATAAAATAACACCAAGCCTCCTACCGGCCAGCAAGAAATCGGTCATTCCCTTTACGTAAAACTTGCCAGCCCACCAACCAACCAACAACATCAAGGCCATATAAGCGATGACTATCAATAGCACAATCTCACACCTCCTTTATTTTTACATGGACCGCGTTCCCCGTTGGAACAAATAAAGCCTTTCCCTCAAAATTCGTTCCCGCAACATGCCTTAAAGCCTCTTTTACGTCGTTCGTAATGAGCCCCGGAAATGCAACGTCTTTGTTTTGGGTAACTAAGGCACATTTTCTGTTTTTAAGTTCGTAAACGGTCTTTGTGGCTATATAAGCAGGTATCGTGAAATCCTCCTCGAGTTCATCTATGGCTGCATCGAAGTTATCCATGGCAAGACGCATGAAACGGTCAAATACGGGCGTTCCCATTCCTTCTTCTAGGCCGGCTACAAGAACTATTCCCCCGCTTTGTCTTAAGCCATCGTAAACCGCAGTCAAAGCCTTGGTCGCCTGATAGAGATCCAGGTCGTAGGGATACCCTCCGCAGGACACGATAGCGACATCTGCAAGCTCGTCGATCCATATCGTTTGAAGAGCTTCCGCCTCCCTGACACCCCTTTCCCACGCTTTAAACGCATCTCCTGTCACGTATGAATAGGGCCTTCCCATTGCATCCGTTACAACGTTTAAAAGAAATGATTTTTTGTCAGCCAAAAAAATCCTGGCATACTCCTCCATATCCAACGCTACAGGATTTTCTTCCAACTCGCCAACTTTAACCTTCTCGTGAAACCTTTTTTCAACCAATCCCAACCTATGATTGGCTTGCACGGACTCCCTTGCGCTTACGCCTGGAATTATAATTTTTCTGCCGCCCGCAAAGCCTGCCAAATCATGATAGCAAATGCCCCCCAACAGGACTACAAGGTCCGCCTCAAAGACATGTCTTTCTACCTTTACGGGGGTACCTCGACTTGTGATTTTTCCCGTATCAACGATATTTTCCCTAGATACGTGGCAAAAGACATTATCGTTTGGCCTTCTGCCCTTGCCTAAGACTGTCTCTTCTTCCGCTACGGACATCTTCCTGTGCTGGCCGGCAGCGATGACCCATGTCACCTTATCTATCCCTGTCTCTTCAAGACCTTTCCGAATGGCACTACACATGGCAGGTATATCCTGCCATGATCTAGTTATATCCGGCACTAATATAGCAACATTATCAGCATCTTCTGCAAGCTCTTTAAGGTCTAAAGAACCTGTGGGACAATTCAGTGCATCGCTAGCGCTAACCGCTCTTATTTCTCCTGCTAAAGTTGCGGTTTTAAGCAATTGGATAGGGCACTCCCACGAAATCTCCTCCCTACCAGTTTTTAAATTCAACGTCGTCATGTTCGTTCACCTCCGAGCACTATTAGATTAACATAAAAAGGGCCGTCTGCATATTTTGTAAGACCGTTGTCCCTGGTTGATGTCATCCAACTCATCGAGGTGCGTTTAAGGTATAATTAATGGCCGAGAGGAACAAATCAAAGGAGATGGGTAAGATTGTTCATCAGCCCTACTTATGGCCCCCTCAAAATAGAGCAGGTAATACAGCGCATTTGCACATTTATGGCAAAGGAGGGATCGTATCGCATAATTGTAGGGACAGACTCTCAACCTTTATCGGAAGGAACGCTCTTTGTCTCTGCCATCGTTGTTCACCGAATTGGTCGAGGTGGCATTTACTTTTATCGAAAAACCTACGAACAAAGGCCTTACTCCGTCAAGGAGCGCATTTTAACAGAGACTTCCATGAGCTTAACTTTGGCAAGCGAAGTCTTGCATCTTCTTTCGCAGGACGTGGTGCTTTTTGAGCACTACAGACAGCTTCTAGAGATCCATCTCGACGTGGGAGAAAAGGGACTTACGAGGGAAATTCTCAACATGGTTGTGGGCATGGTGAAAGGAAGCGGCTATATAGCCCATATTAAGCCAGAGGCATTCGCCGCTTCCTGCGTGGCAGACAAACATACAAAAAGCGGTTAGCGTTTTAGCGTAGCCTTATAGCCCACCTCATCTAAGGCTCTTATGACGCTTTCGATGTCGTCCGTTTCTACGAGTACCTCTTTGTTGTCAAGGTCCACCCTAAATTTGGAAATGCCAAGCTCTTCCAGCGCCCCAGATATGCGTTTAACGCAATGCTGACAGGACATGTCCGGGACATTCAACGCAAATTGTGCCATGATTCAACGCTCCTCTTTTTAATAAAATTATTAGCCTATAAGGCCCATTAAAACATCCAGATCTTCCTCGAACTTTTTGCACGTCAACTCTAGCGGCCTAGGCGACGTCATGTCCACTCCTGCAACTTTTAGGGCATCCACGGGGTCCATGGAATCCCCCAAAGAAAGAAACCGCAAGTACCTGTCCACGGCAGGCTTTCCCTCTGACAATATGGCAGTAGCTATTGCTCTGGCAGCCGAATAGCCCGTAGCATACTGATAGACGTAGTAAGCGGTGTAAAAGTGTGGTATCCTGGCCCATTCAAGCGGCAATTCCTCATCAATAAACAGCGTATCGCCGTAATGTTTTTCATACAAACTCTTCCATATAGCGCTAAAATCCTCGCTTGTAAGAGGATTACCCTTCTCGATGCGTTTATGCACTTCAAGCTCAAATTCGGCAAACAGCAGCTGTCGATACACGGTCGTGCGCACCTGTTCCAAGCCATAGTTTACGAGGTAGGCCTTTTCGGCCTTATCCGCTGCCCTTTTTATGAGATGTTCAAGAAGCAATATCTCGTTGGTCGTCGAAGCTACCTCCGCCGTAAATATGCTGACCCCGGAATATACGTAAGGCTGGCTTTTAAAGGTAAAATGCGAATGCATGGCATGCCCCATCTCGTGACCTAGGGTAAATACATCTCTTAAGGTACCATTGAAGTTCAAAAGCACGTAAGGGTGCACACCATAAACCCCCCACGAATAAGCCCCGCTCCTCTTGCCTTTATTTTCGTAGACGTCTATCCACCTGTTCTCGAATGCCTCAAGAAGCACCCGGCTGTATTCTTCACCCAAGGGGGCAAGTCCCTCGATGATGATGCTTTTGGCATCATCATAGCTAAAGTGGGCCTTCGGTTCCGGCAAAAGCTGCACGTAGAGGTCGTAAAAGTGCATCGCATCTAAGTTTAAGGCCTTCCTCTTAAATGTCACATATCTGCGCAAGGGATCAAGCCACTGGTTTATCGTTTCTATTGCTTTTTCGTAGACTACTATAGGGATGTTTTGAGGATACAAAGAAGCCTGGAGAGTATTTTCGTATTTCCTGGCCTTGGAGTAAAATACGTCCTTCTTCAAACTGCCCAGGTAAGTGGCCGATAATGTGTTTTTAACATTCCCGTAACTTGAAAAAAGGCCTTTAAAGGCGTCGCGACGAACGCGCCTGTCGCTGCTGTGCAAAAAGTAAGAATATCTTTCCTCGGACAGCTCCACTTCTTCGCCCTTTTCATCCTTGATCTTAGGAAACTTCATATCGGCATTAGTGAGCAATGAAAATACCTTTTCCGGCACTTCGCCAACGTCCACCGACATTGCAAGAAGCTTTTCACCCTCGTATGACAGGATGTGTTCCTTTAACCGCATTATCCTCTCAATCTCGACCCTGTAAAGCTCGAGTCCGCTTTCTTCCTTCATAAACTCGTCTATTCCCTCTTTGCCCAACTCCAATATGCTGGGCACAAATGACGAGACTGCCTCCGCAAAATGAAGGTACACAGTCGATGCCCGCTGCACCATGGCCTGGGCCTCGAGATTCCGTGCGTCTTCATGGCTTTTAAAGGAAGCATAGGCATAAAGCCTACCAAGCCTTTCAGCTATTTCATCCCTCGTTTGCAATCCTCTCAAAAGGGATTGCGCAGAAGACGTCAAGGCTGTACCCATCTCCTTTAAATTTTCGATAGCACTTTCTAGACAACGCGCCTCCTCGCCCCATGCATCATTATCGGGATATAAATCTTCCAATCTCCACTTGTACTTTTCTTCTATCTCATTTCTTTCCGGTACCGTAACGCTTCTTTTCTCGCTCATTGCTATGCCCCTTTCCTTCGATGCTACTTAATCCTCAGGGAATTAATTATCACGGATATGGAACTTAAAGCCATAGCTCCTTCGGCAATTATCGGATGAAGCAAGCCCGACATGGCTAAAGGTATAGCCACTACATTATATCCAAAGGCCCATTTAAGGTTTTGCCTGATAACCCTAAACGTCTCCTTAGAGATCTCGATAAGGCTCACGACTTTGGCTGCACCGCCCTGCAATATCACTACGTCGGCACTATCGATGGCAAGGTCGGTCCCGCTTCCCATGGCCACGCCGACATCCGCAGCCTTCAAAGCTGCAGCGTCGTTCATGCCATCTCCTGTCATCATGACCTTCTTGCCGGTTGCCTGATAATCTCTTACGATGCTCATCTTATCTTCGGGGCGAACGCCCCAATGGACCTCATCTATGCCCAACGCCTTTGCCACCGTTTTGGCGGTGATCTCATTATCCCCCGTCACCAGGACCACTTCGATGCCCATGTCCTTTAGACATTTTACCGCCTCGAAGGAATCCTCCCTAATGGGATCGAAAATAGCTATATATCCCATTATAAAGCCATCCCTTTTAACCTCGACGACAATATAGCCCTTTTCGAGCAAAGCCTCATAGACGCTTGCATCTGCGGGCCTGCCCACTTCGTAAACACGACCGTCAACCTTGCCTTTTACGCCCTCGCCAACTATCTCTTCAAATTCCTCAATTTTTACGTCGAACTTTTTAAGTTCCGAAATGGCCTTGCCCAGAGGATGGTTGGACAAGGACTCCAAAGCTCCTGCGATGTTGGCCGCTTCATCCTCTAGGTTATGGTCTACCACCTTCGGGGACCCCAACGTGAGAGTGCCCGTCTTATCGAACATGACTATGCCGATGTCTTTAGTCGTCTGTATGGCCTCACCATTGCGTATTACAAGGCCATGACGCATGGCCTTGCTGGTGCCCGTTACCAATGCCATAGGAGTGGCAAGTCCCAGGGCGCAAGGGCAGGCAATTACTATCGTCGTAACGAATACGAATACGCCAAAGGATAAAGGATCATCTACCCTGGTAACCCAGGGCAAAATTTGACGTGCCATATCCAAAAAGCCAGCCCACTTATCCATATTAAATGCCCATAATACGCTGGATATGACGGCAAGCATCACCACTACCGGTACAAACACATTTGTGACCCTGTCCGCAAAGGCTTGAATCGGGACTTTAGAACCCTGTGCCTCCTGAATCAGCGATATCATCTGCGACAAAAAAGTGTCTTCTCCTACCCGATCAACTCGTACCTTAAGCAAGCCCGAAAGGTTAAGCGATCCCGAAATCAACCTGTCGCCAGACCTTTTTAATGCGGGGACGGGTTCCCCGGTTATCATTGACTCATCGACCGAAGAGATGCCGTCTACAATCTCCCCATCCACAGGTACGCGTTCGCCAGGTTTCACCAATACGAAAGACCCCTCTTTAACCGCCTCAATCGGAACTGTAATTTCGCTTCCATCGTCGGTCAACAACAGTGCTTCCTGTGCCTTAAGCTTGAGCAATGACTTTATTTCCTTAGTCGCCCTGTCCCTCAGGCGCGATTCTATGTAACGTCCCGTAAGATGAATGGACATGATCATTGCACCTACGCTTCCAAAGGAGACTTCAAACAGCCCTGCCATAGCTAGCAATGCAGTTAGAAAAGACATGACGGATCCCAAAAATACAAGCACGTCCATGTTGGCATGAAAATGAGTCAAGGCGATCCATGCTCCCTTGATGGTTCTCCGCCCGGCAACGAATACCACCAAAGCCGAAGCCAACACCTCAATGAAGGAAAACCATGGCATGTGGTGGCCGGCCATGTGCAAAAACATGAGCATCATCAATGGCGCTGTCAGCGACCAAGCCAAGATTACGCTTCGTTTAAAGGCTAAAAAACGGCGAACTTCAAAGTCCTCCCGAGATTCGTAGGAAACGCCGTAACCTGCTTTCTTGACGGCTTCCTCTAAAATTACCTGAGGTACATCTTTTTCAAGGATCACGAACGCCGTCTCAGTAGCAAGGTTGACGGCGGCAAATTTGACACCGTCGACCTTCATCAGCGCCCTTTCGACTATCATCGCGCATGTGGCGCAGGTCATGCCAGTTATGCGGAAGCTCCTCTTTTTTTCTTCGGTCGATGTTGTCGATATCATCGAAAGATACCTCCAATTAGTATTTAAAGTTTATAGGATAGTTTAACATTATTAGATATGCCTAACTATTCATCAGATTTTAAGGCAAGCTTGGATCTCTTTCAAGCTTGCCTTCCTTGAGAAAACCTTAAGAAAGAGGCTCTACGTTTTTTATTAATATGTACATCTTTCCGCTTCCAAGGGAAGATCGTGCCTCCCCCTCAACATAAATTGGAGCACCATCCTCAAGAGAGCATAAAATTTCTTCTATCCTCGGATCATAAGTGCGAAGAAGAAGGTAGTCATGTCTAGGCTCGCCGTTAATGTCGATGAAATCCCTTCTGATGGAACATTGAAAATACCTGCCACACCGATTTTCTTTGATTGATTCGCCGCTGAGGAAATGCAAATACCCCGATATTTTGACCTCATTTACGTCCATTTTTTCCTTGAGCGTTAAATTCTCCACCTTTAACCCCTCCTTCATGATAAAAAATTGGAGAGGGCAATCGTCTGCCCTCTCCATGCACACACATCTACCTTTGTATTTCCTAAGGCGCTACCAACGCCCTTGCATCCGCTCCTCTTGGATGCGTTAAAAGCTTTTTTAAACGTCAGTAACGCCTCCTTCATTCAAACGCCTCCTAAGGTAACCTCTGACAATATAGTAACCTAGATTCGGAAATTATCCAAGTACCTTAATTATAATCCTTTATTGAGCTTTGCTACCGCTTGAAGTCGATTTCTTCTGCCATTCATCTATTTGTTTTAGCCACTGTTCAAATTGCCACCTTGAAATGTCCGTCCTAAGGGAAATCATCTTCTCGTGGAGCTCCTTGGCTTTCTTTTGGTCGACCTTGTCTTCCAAGAAGAGCATCCTCAGCTCCAGTTGAGCACGCTCAAGGTCGCGCATCTTCTGAGCAATCTCCGCCGGAACTTCTACCCTCGATGGAAACTTCCTAAATTCGCCTTTAGGACCCACATTGCCATCCCCATACCAACCGGGACCTTCAAACATGTAACCCGGCCCGGCGCACCAGCCATCCCACATCATCGGTCCTCCCCAACCGGCACCCCACATATGCCTTGGCCCAGAACCATAGAAAGCGAAAGCCGAGCTTCCAACCAATACCAGAAGCAAAGCCCCCATCACGGGAATCCAAAATCTCTTCACGATCCAACACCTCCGTTTAATCGATCTTTAATTGTCCGCTTATATGATAGCAACTGTGTCTCGGGAGGCCTCAGCATTATGCGGTATACCCTACCTGGTAAAAATACTTAATGGATTGCCTGCCGTTATATGATAACGTATTTAAGTACTACGCATTTTTAAACCTGTGTATTGCCAGCATATCGGATAAAAGGGCTTGCCCCGTCTCGATCCTTCCCGCTCCGGGACCGATTATCGTCACTTCCCCCAAATGGTCAGTGGCTATCGTCAAGGCATTTGTAGGCCCCATTACGTTGCCCAACGGATGCGTCATGGGAATAAGGTGCGGAGAAACGCTGGCTATGACATCGTTACCTTGTCTTTTCACTTCTGCAATCAACTTAATTCTCTTGCCCTCATTTTTCGCTTTCAATACGTCTTCCCTCGTGATCTTGGTTATGCCCTGTCTTGAGACATCCGTGATCTTAATCTTGGCTCCAAAAAAGAGATTGGCCATTATGGCTGCTTTTACGGCAGAATCCCACCCCTCCACATCGGAAGTAGGATCGGCTTCAGCATATCCAAGCTTTTGCGCCTCCACCAGGGCTTCGGGATAATCGTATCCCTCTTCCATCTTGCTCAGGATGAAATTTGTCGTACCGTTTACTATCCCGGCAACCGATTTTACATCACATCCACTCATGCATTCCATGACCATATTTATGCAAGGCGTCCCGGAAAGCACTACGGCTTCGTACCTTAGGTAAACGTTATTGTTTTTGGCAATCTGCTCCAACTCATCTACTGCCAACGCTATTGGGCCCTTGTTTGACGTCACGACGTGGGACCCGACGGATAACGCCTTTCGTATATGAGATAATCCTGGTTCTCCCGTCTCAAGATTGGTGATTGTCGCCTCGGCAACAATATCCGCTTTTGCCAACTCTATCAATTCCAAGGTGCCCTTGTCTGTAAACTCGGGTCTATTCTTCAATGACCCCTTTTGGGCCATTTCTTTCAAGATGGCATCTAAGTCTAACCCCTCTTCATTGTATAGCGAACCTCGAACGGGATCGGCTATGAAACTTACGATGAATTCGAAGTCGTATCGTCGTTTAAGGATCTCTTTCTTGCGATTCAATATATGAGCCAAACCTTGGCCCACGTTTCCAAATCCTATGATCCCGATCTTCCAAAGCAAAGCACGCACCCCCTGCACTCGAAACTTAATGATAACTAACATTATTGTTTATATTAACTCAAGAAACACAATAAAAGCAAAATAAATGGCGATGATTTCGTCGACCAACCTCCCCAAAGCATTTTGCGACATCTCAGCTCCTATGCCTCATCGCTCAATGGCTCCACATAACTTCTATTTGGGATCATTTATCTAATACCCTATTTAGCTTGACATATATAGTAAATTTATTTATCATGATGTTGTTTCATGATAAGGTTTTATGTACCATAGTATGAAATATCGTAAAAAATTAAGGAGGTATTTAAATTGTTCATCAAGAAATATACTATTTTGGAAAAAATTCATGAGAAGGGCATAGTGGCCATTGTGCGTGCAAGGAATGGCGAAGAGGGCTTGAAACTAGCCAACGCCATATTTGAAGCAGGTATCCCTGCAATAGAGATAACAATGACAGTCCCAAACGCCATCGATATCATGCGGGACCTCGCCAAAGAATATGGCACGAAGGGGCTAATATTGGGTGCAGGTACTGTCCTGGATCCCGAAACAGCTCGCGCCTGCATACTAGCTGGAGCCGAGTACATCGTGGCTCCCAACCTCAATGAAGATCTCATAAAGCTTTGCAACCGCTATTCTGTGCCCTGCATGCCCGGCGTGGGAAGCGTCACGGAAATGTTAAGAGCCATGGAGCTTGGGGTAGACGTAGTAAAACTGTTCCCGGGAGAAGTGCTGGGGCCAGATTTTATAAAGGCTGTATTGGGACCAATCCCCAACGCCAAAATTATGCCGACCGGCGGCGTAAGCATCGACAATTTAGAAAAATGGTTTAGCGCTGGTGCTTTTGCGGTTGGCATGGGATCAGGCATTACCAAGCCTTTTGGGGTCGAGGGCGATTATGAAGCCGTAAAGCGAGTGGCAAAGGAAGTTGTGGAAAAAATAGCCGAGATCAGAAAGAAAAAAAATAAATCTTAAGGAGGGCAGCACATATTATGAAAAAAATAGTCACCTTCGGCGAGATAATGCTTCGCCTATCACCTCCAGATCATGAAGTTTTGCTGCAAAGTCCCGTTTTAGAAGCTACCTTTGGCGGAGCAGAGGCAAACGTTGCAGTATCCTTAGCTAACTACGGCGAATGTACGAGCTTTGTAACGGCATTGCCGAGTAACCCCATCGGACGGGCCGCCGTCATGAATTTGCGCTCCTTCGGTGTCGACACGTCTCACATAATATTCAAGGGCGAAAGGATAGGCATATATTACGCACAAAAGGGATCATGCTTTAGACCGTCGCAAGTCATCTACGATCGCGCCCATTCCGCATTTTCCGAAATCAAGAGCGAAGACCTGAATTGGGATGTTATATTCAAAGATGCCGACTGGTTTCACGTTACGGGCATCACTCCAGCCGTCTCAGAAGGCGCAGCCCAAGCCACATTGGATGCCGTAAAAAAGGCAAAGGAAATGGGCATAACTGTTTCATGCGATCTAAACTACAGGAAAAAACTATGGAAATGGGGCAAACAGGCACCCGAAGTCATGAGGGAGTTGTCTAAGTACCTTGACGTCATGATAGCTAACGAGGAGGACTGTCAACTGGCCCTTGGGCTCGATGCCCATATCGATGTCACAAAAGGTGCTCTGGATCCCGAGGCCTACAAGGGGATAATAAATACGGTCTTCGAGCTATACCCTCAACTCAGCTACATGGCTACGACACTACGCGAAAGCGTAAGTGCTGACCATAACAACTGGTCTGCGATCCTTGCGACAAAAAATTCCTTCCTGGTGAGCCGCAAATACCAAATCACGGACATCGTAGATAGAGTTGGAGGCGGTGACTCCTTTGGCGCTGGGCTCATATACGGGCTAAGACATTTCAAGGAACCTAAGGATGCCCTGGAATTTGCGGTGGCAGCTTCAGCCCTGAAGCATACCATACCTGGCGATTTCAACAGGGTTACCAAGGAAGAAGTATTCAGCCTCATGGGCGGAGACGTTAGCGGAAGGGTGCAAAGATAAGAAAAGAGGTAGAAGGCTGACATGACAAGCAAAATTTTCATTAACGAAGATTTCTTGCTGGAAACAAAGGCGGCACGAAAGCTTTATCATGAGTATGCAGAGTCAATGCCGATCATCGATTATCACTGCCACCTCCCAGCCGAGGACATCGCAACTGACAGAACATTTGAAAGCATCACTCATGTATGGTTAGGCGGCGATCACTATAAGTGGCGAGCGATGAGAACGTGCGGCATCAATGAAAAATATATAACGGGAGATGCCTCTGACGAGGAAAAGTTTAAAGCCTGGGCTACAGTGGTTCCCAAGCTCATACGCAATCCACTATATCATTGGACCCATCTCGAATTAAAACGAATATTTGGCATCGACGAATTGCTCAATCCAGATACAGCTCCCAACATCTACAGGCAGTGCAACGAATTATTACGCCAAAAAGTTTTTTCAACGCGGTCTATCCTGGAAAGGTTCAGAGTTGAAGCACTGTGTACTACAAATTTTCCAACCGAGGATTTGAAACACCATAAGACCATTCGAGATACTCATTGTAAGACTATGGTGCTTCCATGCTTTAGACCTGACAAGGCCTTAAACGCCGATTGTCCAAAGGAGTTCAATGATCTCGTGGACTCCTTAGAGAGATTGACAAACCTTTCCATCAACTCCTTCGAAAGTTTTATCGAATCGCTTTGGAAGAGGCACCAATTTTTCCACGAGAATGGCTGTCGAATATCCGATTACGGCATAGAAACAGTGTACTCTGCTAATTGGACCCAGGATGAGGTAAATAAAGCCTTCACCCACGTTCGATCTGGTCACCCGTTAGAGGGAGAGACTCTTCTGAAATTTCGTTCCGCGGTGCTCTATGAGCTTCTTTTGATGGATTATGAACAAGGATGGGTACAACAACTTCACCTTGGAGCAATGCGAAATAATAACTCGAAAATGATGACCCTGCTTGGCCCTGATAGTGGATACGATTCTATTGGGGATTTCGAACAGGGGACGCCTCTGGTTCGCCTATTAGACAAGCTTGAGAAATCGGGCCATCTTGGCAAAACCATAATCTACTGCTTGAACCCGAGGGATAACGATCTCATTGCATCGATAATCGGATGTTTTCAAGATGGCATCACGCCAGGCAAAATTCAAATGGGATCAGCATGGTGGTTCAATGATCACAAAGATGGCATGACCAAGCAGATAGAAGCCCTCTCCTCTATCGGCGTCTTGTCAACCTTTGTTGGAATGCTGACCGACTCCCGTAGTTTTTTGTCATATCCAAGGCATGAATATTTCAGGCGAATATTGTGTAATATTTTGGGGAAAGAGATGACTTCAGGTGAACTGCCGGAGGACTATGAACATATTGGGAGTATAGTACAAGATATATGTTATTTCAATGCAAAAAGATATTTTCAGTTGCATGAAGCATATAATACCATAAAAAAATAAAAAAATATAAGATAGGAGGGATTGTTATGATGAAAAAGTTTGTTATATTTGGTGTCGCAATAGCGATAGTGGCCCTTGTATTCAGTTGCAGTCCAGCATTGGCAGCTCAAAAGCAGATCGTAATGCGCCTTGCAGAAACACACGCCCCTGATTATCCCACCACAAAGGCCGACTATGAATTTGCTCGCTTAGTTGAAGAAAGGACTGGAGGCAGGATCAAGATCGAGGTTTATCCAAGTGCTCAGCTAGGTGAGGAAAAGGCCGCAATAGAGGCAGTACAATTTGGCGCCATAGATTTCAATCGCACTAGCATATCACCCCTTTCAGCTTTTGCTCCAAATTTAATCGCTCTTCAAATGCCCTACCTGTACAGAGATGACGAGCATATGTGGAAAGTTCTCAACGGGCCAATTGGAGAGAATTTCTTGAAATCATTAGATGCATTCAATTTAATCGGGCTTGGATGGTATGACGGAGGCACAAGACATTTCTACAACTCCAAGAAAGAGATTAAGTCTGTGTCAGATTTGAAGGGAATGAAGATTCGCGTTCAGGAAAGTAAGTTGATGACCGATCTGGTTTCCTTCCTTGGGGCCGTCCCTACGCCTATGCCATTCGGTGAGGTATATAGTGCGTTGCAAACAGGGGTAATAGACGGTGCCGAGAACAATATACCGAGCTACTATTCCACCAGCCATTACGAAGTTGCAAAATATATAACTTTAGACGGTCACAGCCGAATTCCGGAAATAATAATAGCGAGCAAATCCTCCTGGAATAAGCTTTCGAAAGAAGACCAGGAGATAATCCGACAGGCTGCTAAGGATTCCACTCAATATCAAATCAAGCTATGGAAGGAATTTGAGAAGACGGCACAAGAAAAGACAAAGAAAGCAGGAAGCATCTACACTGTATTGACCCCTGAAGCCCTTGCGGGATTTCAGAAGGCCGTACAACCAATGTATGATAAATTAAGCCCCGAGGTAAAAGAAGTAATATCCCAGATCAAGAACGTTAAATAACCGAATAAACGAAAGACTTCCAGAGCAAATCTCTTGTCATGATAGACGAGAGATTTGCTCTGGAGTGCCGGACAAGTAGTCACATAAAGTGAATGATGCAACCATCAAGAGGGTTTTATGGACACCATGTCAAAATCAGGGAGGTTAGCATCGATAAATGGATAAAGTCAGTAAGATATTCGGGTTTGTTGATAACATATTAATATTATTAGCTAAGATCCTGCTTGCCTTCATGGTTGTAATCGTCTCCATAAATGTTTTTATGCGGTATGCCTTAAATACAGGAATAAGGTGGACAGAGGAAATATCATTAGTTTCCGTGGTCTGGTTTACTTTTATCGCTTTGGCTCATGGCGTTAAAGAAAAACTGCATATTAACATGAATTTGCTGCCTTCTCGCATAGCAAAAAAATATGAAGCACTTCTCAACAAGTTCACTGACATTGTAATTTTATTTGTAGGATATGTGATGCTTTATTATGGGATAAAGTTGGTAGAAGTCACTTCCCATTCAATACTTCCTGCGTCAAATTTGCCTGCAGCGATACTTTATTTCCCATTAATCATATCTGGGATATTAGTTATCCTGAACTGCCTACTCGATATTTTAGGCCTTAATAAACCAGAGGGAGGTCGCAACTAATGCCAGAATTGACAATAGCCGCGTGGATTTTACTCGGGTCCTTCGCATTATTGTTGATCCTCAGAGTTCCTATTACATTTGCCCTTGCTGCATCATCTATCTTTACAGCTATATATCTTAAGATCCCCCTTATGGCAATTATCCAACAGATGGTACAAGGTGTTAACTCCTTTTCGCTCCTTGCAATTCCATTTTTCATAATATCGGGAGAGATCATGGGTGAAGGCGGTATCTCTCAACGCTTGATCAACTTTGCAAATCTCATTGTTGGAAGATTTCGGGGAGGACTGGCGCTGGTCAATGTATTAGCGAGTATGTTCTTTGGTGGAATTTCTGGATCAGCTGTAGCCGATGTATCCTCTATAGGAGCTATTCTCATACCAATGATGAAAAAAGAAGGATATGACTCCGACTACTCTGTCGCGGTCACAGTCACTGGAGCATGCCAGGGCATTCTAATCCCACCAAGCCATAATATGATAATATATTCACTTGCTGCTGGCGGCGTGTCTGTAGGGCGTCTATTTTTAGGTGGATTTATCCCTGGAATAACATTAGGGATAGTTCTGATGATTCTAAGTTACATAATAGCTGTCAGACGCAATTATCCTACCGGAAGAACCTATTCCTTTAAGGAAGCGATTTTAGTCACCAAGGATGCTTTGCTTGGCATATTTACGGCTGTTATCATACTTGGCGGCGTCATTTCTGGCATCTTCACGGCGACGGAATCGGCAGCTATCGCCTGCGTATATGCCTTTATAATCACATTCTTCGTATATAGGGAAATACCCATATCGCGAATGAGCAAAATACTTTACTCTTCCTTGAGAACGCTTGCCATGGTTATGAGCCTTATTGCTTCAGCAAAAGCCTTTGGATGGTTGCTGGCATATTTAAAAATTCCAGCCCTTGTTACCGCATCTCTATTGAACATAACTTCCAATCCAATTCTACTATTGCTACTTATCAATGGACTGCTGTTGCTATTAGGATGCATAATGGATATGGCTCCTCTTATATTAATTACAACTCCAATTTTATATCCAATAGTGGTAAATAGTTTGGGGATGGATCCGGTGCAATTCGGGATAATGATGATGCTTAACTTGGCAATAGGCCTTTGTACTCCACCGGTGGGCTCTGCTCTTTTTGTCGGTTGCGCCATTGGTAAAATCCCCATTGAACGGGCCACAATAGCGATGCTGCCCTTTTATTTAGGCATGATTGTGGTTTTAATGTTCGTCACATTTATGCCGGCCATGAGCATGTTTATCCCAAACCTGCTCATGCCATAATTGCCATAATTTATACGGAGGATAAAGATGCATAAGCTTACACGTAACCTATTAAAAAGCATACATTCTGATGAAATAATTTTACCCGATGAAAAAACTCTCAATTTGCCAGTAAAGGTCTTACAATTCGGCACAGGCAATTTCTTAAGGGCATTTGTCGATTCGCTTCTACAAATTGCAAACAACAAAGGCTTATTCAACGGCCGTGTTGTCGTAATTCAATCCACATCTGAAGGCAGGGCGGATCTGTTAAATGAGGCAAATGGCCTTTTTACACACATAGCCCGCGGCATATATAAGGGACAACCAAAAGAGGAGATAAGGATCGTAGGAACTATCGACAAGGTCCTCAAATCAAATGACGAATGGGACAAAGTCCTTCATGTAATTAAGGATCCCAACATCGGCATTGTGGTATCAAATACCACCGAAGCTGGCATAAGCATATCGCCCGATGATCGCTTTGACGATGATCCGCCCTGTTCATTCCCCGCCAAGGTAACAAGGTTACTTTATGAACGATATAAGGCGTTAGGAAAAGATAAGGCTAAACTTATTTTTATCCCCTGCGAGCTTATAGACCGCAATGGCGACATCCTAAAACAATGCGTATTGAAGTTGTGTCACATCTTCGGATTAGAAAGAGAGTTTATCGATTGGGTCAGCACTGAATGCATTTTCTGCTGTTCGCTGGTAGACAGGATTGTAACGGGTTATCCAAAGGATGAGATAGAGGACCTCGAAAAACGACTAGGGTATGAGGACAAGAACCTTGTGGTATCCGAATTATTTCACCTTTGGGTCATAGAAGGGCCAAGTTATCTAAAGGAAATTCTTCCCTTAGATAGGGTAGGGTTAAACGTCGTCTTCACCGACGATATTGCTCCCTACAGAACGAGGAAAGTCCGAATCTTAAATGGGGGACACACATCCACCGTTACTTTAGCCTATCTTGCCGGATTAAACTACGTAAAGGAAATGGTAGAACATCCCATTATAGGCAAATATTTGAAAGACCTGCTTTTCGAAGAGGTTGTACCCACGATACCCGGCGATAGATCGGAGATCATGGAATTCACACACGAAGTGCTAGAAAGGTTTAAAAATCCCTTCATAAAGCATGCCTTGATCGACATTACCCTAAACTCTACTAGCAAGCTAACCGTTAGAATTCTACCGAGCATCATCGATTTTTACTCCATGCGCAAAAAATTACCCAACCGCCTTCTCTTGTCAATTGCTGGGTATTTGCGCTTTTATAAAATAACCAGGGCGGACGGAAAGGCCTTTTTCGGCAGGCGCGACAACGGCGAGGAGTATCCCATCAGGGACGATCGTGAGATACTGGAGCATATGAAGAATACATGGGGCAAATATGATGGATCGTTAACTTTAGATCAGTGCCTCTCTCTCACAAAAGAAGCTTTGTCCCATCCAAAACTAGAAGCTCAACATTTGCTGGAAATACCCTCGGCTGCTGAGAAAATCGCCACATATCTACACAACCTTTTAACTAAAGGGGCAATAAGCACGATCCTCGATATTGATTAAAACTAGAGGCGGGAGAATATTGCATCTCCCGCCTTCCATTTTCTCCCCAACTATAACGTTACTCCATCCTTCCAAATGGCTATTTGCTTGAAGCCATTTTCTTCGCTTTTTGTCCTCTCTCCACTTGCAATATCTATCACCTTACGAAGAAAATCGCGCAAAAGTTCCTCCATCGCAACCCCTTCCAAAAGTGATCCCGCGTTAAAGTCTATCCATCTTTCTTTTCTGCGGTATAGATCGCTGTTGGTGGATACCTTGACGGTAGGCACAAATGTACCGAAAGGCGTACCTCTGCCTGTCGAAAAAAGGATCATATGACATCCTGCAGCGCCAAGAGCCGTTGAAGATACAAGGTCATTTCCAGGACTTTCAAGCAGGTTTAATCCATTCTTTTTAACGCGATCACCATAAAATAGTACGTCCACGACAGGCGCTCTGCCGCCCTTTTGGACGCAACCCAAGGATTTTTCTTCCAAGGTCGTTATGCCTCCTGCTTTATTGCCGGGAGATGGGTTTTCGTAAACAGGCTGCCCATGGGAGATGAAATATTCTTTAAATCCGTTGATCAGCTTGACGATCTTTTGAAAGACCTCCTCGCTTTCCGCCCTTTCCATCAAAAGCCTTTCGGCGCCAAACATCTCCGGAACTTCCGTAAGGACAGAGCTACCGCCTGAGCAGATGAGGAGATCAGAAAACGCTCCAAGCAAAGGGTTGGCGGTTATGCCCGAAAATCCGTCAGAGCCACCACATTTTAATCCTACAACTAAAGACGAAAGTGGTACATCTTCACGCTTGTCTGAATACGCCTTCTCGACAAGCTCACAAATGATCGCAGCGCCAGCATCAACTTCATCGTCTACTTCCTGTGCTATAAGGAAACGAACTCGTTCCTCGTCAATACCATTTAGGTGTTCCGAAAAGGACTCCAGGGTATTGTTCTCACATCCCAATCCTAATACCAAAACTCCGCCTGCATTTGGATGCTTAACAATTGATGAAAGTATCTTTTGCGTTTTTTCTAAATCTCCACCCAGCTGCGAACAACCAAAGGGATGAGCCATTACATTAAAATCATCGAGCAAGCTTGCATAGGGGCTCCCTTTAAGACGGCGTTTGGCTTCGTTCAGGATGAGATGACCTACTTCATTTATGCAACCGACCGTTGGTACTATACATATCTCGTTTCTTATTCCTATACAACCGTTTTTACGAATGAAAGCTTTAAAATTTGGTGTAGCAAAAGAGTCGGGACAATGTAAATATTGTTTTGGTTCATAGACATATTCTTCTACGCCTTCCAGGTTGGTCTTAAGATTATGGGTATGAACATGTTTCCCCGGCTGGATCTCCTGCGTCGCCCTTCCAATGGAAAATCCGTACTTGATGACGTCTTCGCCCTGCCTTATGAGCTTGATGGCCACCTTATGAGCAGGGGGTATCTCATCTTTGATAAGGAGGCTTTGCCCGTCGATCTCGACGACGTCATCGATGTTCAACCCTTTCAATGCAACTGCGACATTATCATTTCCAGTGATTCGCAATACTGACATTGTCATCCACCTTTTAACGAATGCTTGGGATCGAGCTCAACGCCTCCGAGACCTTTGCCGCCACTTCCTGGACCTTCCTTCCGGCTTCAAGCATCTTTTCCGCGGTGAATCTGTAAGCCGGGGCGGAAACGCTTATGGCTCCCACTGGGCGCCCGTTTTGTAATACGGCTGCACCAACGCAACAAATCCCCTCTTCATTTTCCTGCAGGTCCTTGGCAAATCCTTCCTGCCGGATCTTAGACAACTCCTCGAGCAACCTTTCCTTGTCGACAATGGTATTGGGAGTTCTAGGAACGAGAGTTACTTTATTCAAATATTCGTCAATCTCTTCCTTGGTCAAGGCGGACAAAATTGCCTTGCCTGCTGCGGTGCTATAAAGGATTAAGTGAGCCCCTATGCGAGAATGCATTCTGACAGGATGAGGCGTATCCAATTTTTCTATGTAGTAAGCCTCTTCTCCGTCGAAGGATATAAGATGCACCGTCTCCCTCGTGAAGTCCCAAAGTTCCACTAAATAAGGCTTAGCCATCTCAAGCAGCACATTTTGCGCCTTATAGGCGCTCGCCCAAAAGAGCACGGCAGGCCCGATTGCGTATTGGCCGTTGTAGCGAACCACCAAGGAATGTCCTTCCAAGGTGTTCAAGATCCGAAAGACGGTGGTCTTAGGCAGGGAGATCCTATCGACAATATCCGACAGGCCGACAGGTTGTCCGATATCGGCAAGACAGTTCATGACATCCACTGCTCGGTCCAAGACTCGTATGTTGACAACGCCAGGCATTTAGATTCCTCCACATGGAAAATTATTTCATTTATGATATAGTTATATAATATCCCACACGGCAAATATCATCAATAGCGGAAATAAGTCCGGCCTTAGCCCACCCTGAAAAATTGATAATAACCCATCACGAATATAAAAAGGATCGCGAAGGGCAATACATGGGTCATGTAGCCCCTAAGAGTCTCTGGAAACTTTGGCCCTATGCCAATGTTGGCCTCCCTAATAAAGTTATGCCATCCCCATCCTCGCTTAAGTGTGCAAAACAATACAAATATGAGGGACCCCAACGGAAGCAGGTTGAAACCGACAATGAAGTCCTCCAGATCAAGTATTCCCGTATTGCCGCCAAGTGGGTGAAATCCGCTCCAAGGCCCGAATCCCAAGACGCAAGGCAATGAGGCGATGAACAGGACCACGATGCCCACGTAAGAGGCCTTCTTCCTGCTCCACTTCCACTCGTCCATGGCGAAGGCTATGAGGTGCTCAAATACTGCTATCACAGTGGTCAACGAGGCAAAGGATAAGAAGATGAAAAAGAGCGTCCCCCACAACCTTCCTCCCACCATCGAGTTGAACACGTTGGGAAGTGTCACGAATATCAATCCAGGCCCTGCCCCGGCGTCCACTCCAAAGGCAAAACAGGCAGGAAAGATCACTAAGCCAGACATCAGGGCCGATAGGGCTCCAAAAAATATGACGTATATCGATTCGCCCATAAGGGCACGATCCTTGCTCAGATAACTTCCGAAAATCGTCATGCTTCCTATCCCTAAGCTCAGGGAGAAGAACGCCTGGCTCATCGCTGCATAGACCGCTTCCCAATTCAGCTTGGAAAAATCCGGCTTAAGATAAAAAGCCAGTCCTTTTTCTGCGCCTGGCAGCGTAACAGAACGCACAATGAGAACTATCAAGAGCAGGAAAAGGCCTGACATCAATACTTTGCTTGCCCGCTCTACTCCTGCCTGCAATCCTATCGAACACACCATAAAACCCAATACCACCGTCAAGGCCATCCAGATGGTCACTTCCGGGACATTTGAGATAAAGGAATTAAAGAAGGCTCCTACCTCCTGCGGTGTGAGCCCTGAAAGACGGCCTGCGGCTGAATAATAGATATAAGCCATACCCCATCCCGAAACAGTCGTATAAAACATCATCAAGATTAAATTGCCCAAAACGCCCACGTAGCCATAGATATGCCACTTTGTACCTGCAGGCTCAAGTGTCAGCATTGCTCCAGCCAAGTTCCTTCTGCTTGCCCGTCCCATTGAATACTCGCACACCATGATTGGAAGCCCCATGACCATGAGAAAGATGACGTAAAAAAGCACGAATATCGCCCCGCCGTAACGACCCGTAATGTAGGGAAACCTCCATACGTTACCCAAGCCAACCGCACAACCAGCAGACACGAGGATGAAACCCAACCTTGTTGCCAACTGCTCCCTTTCAGCCAAAAAACTCACTCCTTACTTTAGAGATACTTATCTCCACTCACAAACAAACCCCCAAAGATTCTATCCTTGGGAGTTTGTTTGTGAGTGGCTATTCAATTTTTCGGCATTTTAGGCACAGCTTTCGGAACCTTTTATGGCCAAGACAATCCTGTCTATGATCAAGCCTATCGAAAATCCTAACGTAGCGGATACCAACCAACCGAATCCATCACCCACAAGAGGTATCAGGGAAATCATGTCTTCCCAGAAGGAGAAGTTAACGCCTATCGCAGAAAGGCCGTCATGCAGGCTTACCAGCAAGGTGCCAGCCAGGGCAGCGATATAGGCATATCTGCAGGAGTCGTTAAACACTGGAGAAAGCAGGTTCATGAACAACAATACTATGACGATGGGATATACAACCACTAGAATTGGCACAGCGAACTTTATTATCCCGTCTACTCCTATGCCGGCAAATAAAGCACTAAAAATTGTAGACATGATTACCACCTGAAGGTAGGTTACCCTATTTCCCGACAGCTTGCTGAAAAACTCGCCAGTTGCAGCAGTCAACCCCACGGCCGTCGTCAAGCAGGCAAGAGCTACAACTATGCCCAAAGCCACCAGCCCAAAATCGCCCGCAATTTCAGCCACTATCGTGATAAGTAAGGTAGTCCTGGATACATCCTTGGGCATAAAGGACACAGTCGCTCCAAGGTACATCAATCCGCCATATACTACTAAAAGTCCCAAAGCTGCTATCATGCCCGATAAGATAGTGATCTTGGTGGATGAACCGACGCCATAGCCTTTTGCCTTTATGCTTTGTACTATGATTCCCGCAAATATGACAGCTGCCAGGGCGTCCATAGTTTGGTATCCTTCGACGAAACAAGAGGTGAACGGGTTATTCAAAACTTTAGGAGACAAAGGTGCGCTTATGGGGTGAAGAACTCCTGCAATTATGATGAAAAGCAATAAAATGAGCAGGCCAGGTGTCAGTATCTTTCCTATTACATCTATAACCGAGGACTGCCTCATGGAGAAATAAAACGTCAATGCAAAATAACCAATGATCGGAATATAGGGATTTATGCCGGGGAAAAATGGTTTTATGGCGATCTCAAAGGTAGTCGCGCCGGTACGTGGAATGGCAAGAAGCGGGCCGATGCAGAGGACCACCAAGCTTCCCAGCAAGAGACTAAACATCTTGCCGCCTTTGCCCGCAAACTTTTCGAAGGAACCATCGTATTGCGACATGACCATGACTCCCAATAAGGGAAGACCTATGCCAGTGATGCAGAAGCCCAACATCGCAATCATCCACTTTGTCCCGTATAAAGACCCGAGATACGGCGGAAAGATGAGGTTACCCGCCCCAAAAAACATGGCAAACAAGGCAAAGCCGGTCACGATTACGTCTCTCATTTTGATTCTCTCCATTTACCATAAGACCCCCTTGTAGAAAAATTAATTTCAATTGACCGAAAGGCATGAATTGTATATACATGCATACTGCACTCAATATAACAAATATATATTCCCCGTGCAAGTGAAACGCATATTTTAGTGCAACCTAATTATTTCATCCCCTATACGCGGGAGTGCTCAAATACTTGTCGCCTCTATCGGGTGCAACGGTCGCCACAATAGAACCTTCCTTCAGACCTTTTAAGACCTCCATTGCCGCCCAGACATTTGCACCGCTGGAGATGCCCAAAAACAGGCCTTTGCTTCGCGCTAAATATCTCGTCATCTCCAAGGCATCCTCATCTGAAACCTTTATGACCCTATCAACTAGAGAGAGGTCCAGATTTTTAGGCACGAAGCCGGCTCCTATGCCCTGTATTAAGTGAGGACCGCTGCAACCTCCGCTTAGTACAGAGGATCCGGCGGGTTCTACGGCAATGACCTGCATGTCAGGAAATACCTTCTTTAGTACCTTGCCGATACCCGTCAAAGTGCCTCCCGTCCCTACTCCAGCGACAAAGGCCGCTATCTCCCGGCCCTCCGTTTCCATGATTATTTCCGGCGCGGTCGTAACCATGTGGGCCCAGGGATTGCCGGGATTTGAGAACTGGTCGAGCATGACTGCGCCGGGAAGTTCTTTCACTATCTCTTCGGCCCTCCTTATGGCTCCTGCCATGCCCTCTGACGCAGGCGTCAGCTCTAGTTTTGCTCCGTAGGCGGCTAAAGTTGCCCTCCTTTCCAGGGACATGGATTCAGGCATGGTCAGTATGACTTGGAGGTTCAAGGCAGCTCCAAACATAGCCAGGGCGATACCTGTATTGCCCGAGGTTGGTTCAACGATGACGGCATTTTCTTTCAGTTTCCCGGAACGCTCAAAATGCTTGAGCATTCCCCATACAGCCCTGTCCTTTATGGACCCTCCCACGTTGCTGCCCTCAAGCTTCAAAAGTACATTCCCCTTGACGTGTGATAATTTAACTGAAGGGGTGCGGCCGATTAACTTTCTAAAGAAAACATCATCCACTGATATCATCATGCAACCTCCTGTTTATTTTGTATGCTGAGCTGATCTTGCACATTTCTAAGCTCCTCTTTCAACAGCTTCAGCTCCTGTTCCATCTCCTCTATTCGCCTCAAAATGGTATTCGCCAACTGGACATTAGCCGTGGCTTCGCGCAGCTTAAATCCCTTATGCTTGACCATGAAGGCAGGAATTCCAACGACAGTGCTGTCCGGCGGAACATCCTTTACGACCACGCTGCCGGCACCGATCTTGGAATTTTTGCCGATAGTTATATTCCCAAGTATTTTAGCTCCCGCACCTATGAAGGCTCCCTCCTCGACGGTGGGGTGGCGTTTCCCCTTTTCCTTGCCGGTACCGCCCAGCGTTACTCCATGAAATAACGTTACGTTGTCCTTCACGATGGCGGTCTCGCCTATCACCACTCCCATGCCATGGTCTATAAATACCCCTTTACCTATTTGTGCTCCCGGATGTATCTCTATTCCGGTCCACCAGCGAACGATCAACCCCAAAAACCTGGGCAAGATGGGTATGCGAAGCCTTGTATGTAAAAAATGTATTAACCTATGCGCAAGTATCGCCTGAAAGCCCGGCGTGCACAAGATAACCTCAAAGAATCCTCTAAGTCCGTCGGGTATGGCGGGGTCTCTATCCTTAACAGCCTGAAAATCAGATTTTACGGTTTGCCATATCTTCCCCATCGTCTATCAATACCTCCTGCAAACTCAAAAATTAAGAGGGCTTTCGCTATGGCGCGAAAGCCCTCTTATACAGGTCTATCTATCTTTGTAATATAATTAAAGCTTGTCTTCGGCTTTGGCCACAGCGCTCATATTGCCGCGGCCACCACGCCGCGGTAGATCAGGAAGCGATCCACCGACAACAACAAACGCCGAAAAACAAGCTATTCTTACCCATTTCTATCTCCCTTGCTCCTAAGCTTAATTCTGAGTTTAAATTTAACTTAAGTCCTGCGCTTTCGTCAAGTGGGTATGCAAGAAATTTGCCTGGACCATTTAATTAAAAACCTTTATAATTTAACTTGAATTGGAATTCACATAACGTGGAGGTGATTCAATTGGAGAGAAGGGGAATAGTCACCATGCACGGCAATCCCGTGACCTTGATAGGTCCCGAATTAAAGGTTGGGGATAAAGCCCCGGATTTTGTTGTCTTGGATCAAGACATGCGAGAGGTCAAAAAATCGGACTTTGCAAACAAGATCAAGGTCATATCCGTCACGCCTTCGTTGGATACTCCGGTATGCGACATGCAGGCCCACAAGTTTGAAGACGAGGCCACGTCACTGCCAGAAGACGTAGTGGTATTAAACATATCCATGGACTTACCCTTTGCGATAAAGAGGTTCTGCACCAGCGGCAACATAAAGAAGGTCATCGCGCTATCCGATCATCGGGATGCCTCCTTTGGGACCAATTGGGGGGTTTTGATGAAAGAGCTCAGGCTCCTCGCAAGGGCCGTGTTCATAGTGGACAAGGACGATACCATACGCTACCTACAGATAGTGCCAGAAGCGACACATCAGCCGGACTACGATGCTGCCTTAAACGTCCTAAAAAGCTTGATAAAATAAACATTTTTGCGACAAACAAACAGCGATAAAAGAGCGACGTAAGCCCACGGATCAAATGTGGAGCTTACGTCGCTTTCTAGTTTAAAGGGTAATCCGTACCAGCCAGCCAAAAAGTGTATCCAAAAATCGCGGGTTAATGATGAATTCCGCAAGTAACCCCATCGGAATTATCGACCTTAAGGCAACCCAAAGGTCTATCGCTTCTTCTTTTCTGGCAATATAGCCAAGCGCTCCCTCTCCACAGATGAAGCCCAACCCCATATAAGCCCATCCATGCAGCTCCGATTGCGTCGAGTATTCGAAGATCTTATATGCAACCCATGCAGACCAGGAAGATTGAATGAACACCTCAAATACAAACAGCAACCCCAGCAAGAACTTTTGATACGTCACAGCCCACTTTACATCCGCAGGCACTTCGTCATAAAAGTGCTTTTTAAGCCAAAGGACGCTTCGTGGGATCACGGCAACGTAGGCCTTTGGAAATATAAAGGAATACATCAACATCACGGCCAAAAACTTCACCATGGCTGGCATGGCCCAGCCCTCCTAAGTATTTTCAGCACTAGTAGGCATACTCTTTCGCTTCTTCCTCGCCCGTCAATACCCTTAAAGCTCCTTGTGCCAAGGCGAGCATCTCGTCCTCGCCCGGATACACGAATATAGGAGCTATAAAGCTCACGCGCCTGGTTACCAGGTCCACGAAGCGATCGCTGTAGGCGATGCTTCCGGTTATGACTATCGCGTCTACCTGCCCCGAGAGCACTGCTGAGTACTCTGCTATAGCCTTAGCAACTTGGTATGCCATGGCATTATAGACCAACTCGGCCTTTTTGTCTCCGGCAGCTATCCTTTTTTCCACCTCGCGCACGTCGTTAGTGCCGAGATGAGCGACCATGCCCCCCTGGCCCACCAATTTCTTCAGCATCTCATCCAACGTTACCTTGCCGCTGTAACAGTAATTCACCAACTGACCGGCAGGCAGCGTTCCAGAGCGCTCGGGCGAAAAAGGACCCTCGCCATCTAAGGCGTTATTTACATCGACCACTTTGCCGTACAGGTGTGCACCTACAGAGATGCCACCGCCCATATGGGCGACTACAAGCCTAAGCTCCTCGTACTTTTTCCCCAGCTCCTTGGCTACCCTTCTGGCGGTAGCCTTTTGGTTCAGGGCATGGAATATGGATTTCCTCTCTATCTCGGGAAAACCCGATATCCTGGCCTCATCGCACAGCTCATCGACCACGACAGGGTCAACTATGAAGCAGGGCTTTCCACCGGCTTCTTTGGCTAACCTGTGGGCAAGTATTGCCCCTAAGTTACTGGCATGGACGCCGTATTTGCAGGCGCGCATCTCCTCTAGCATGAGATCGTTAATGCGATACGTCCCCGCAGGAATGGGGTGTAGCAGGCCGCCACGCCCCACAAAGGCGTCTATATCCTCGAGCTTGGTGCCGTGCGCACGAAGCGCTCTCTTTATCTCCTCTAACCTAAAGCCTTCCTGCTCTATTATGTTGCTAAAATTTTTCAACACATCTATGTCATATCTCTGGGTATCACGCCAGCACTCCCTATCTCCTTCGAAGTATGCAATTTTAGTGCTCGTCGACCCCGGGTTGATGGCCAATATCCTAGGCAATCCCATCACGTCACGTCCCCCTATTTTCGACCTTTATAGGCAGCCAATGCCACAGCAGAGGCTATGGACAACAGCTTCGTCTCAGCGCTGTCGGCACGGCTTGTAAGCACTATCGGCGCTTTGGCTCCCAGGACCAAGCCTGCCGTCCTGTTCTTCGTCAGGTAAACTATCCCCTTTGCGAAGATATTGCCCGCCTCGATGTCGGGAACCAATAAGACTTCGGCATGCCCTGCCACCTCCGAGACAATACCCTTGTGCTTCGCCGCCTCTACGCTCAAGGCATTATCGAGCGCCAAAGGACCGTCTATGATGCATCCCTTTATCTGGTTTCGCCTGTTCATCTGAACCAACGCTGCAGCGTCCAAGGTGCAGGGCATGTCGGGGTTGACCACCTCGACGGCGGCCAATGCCGCGACCTTGGGAGTTTCTACTCCAAAGGACTTGGCCAACTCCACGGTGTTTTCGACGATCTTGACCTTGGCGTTAAGGTCGGGAGCTATGTTGAATGCCGGGTCGCAAACAAAAAGAATGCGATCCAGACCTTCAACCTCATGGATATAAACGTGCGAAAGCAGTGAGCCGGTCCTCAATCCCTTTTCCTTGTTCAACACGCCTCTTAAGAAATTGGCAGTCGATATCATGCCCTTCATGAGTATATCGGCCTTGCCTGATGAAACTATCTCCACTGCCGCAAGGGCAACACTTTCTTCGCTGCCGCGAACGTCTTCCAGCTGGAACTTAGAAAGGTCGACCCCAATCTCTTCGGCAATGCTCTTCATCTTGTCGGTATTTCCGACAAGTATGCAATCCGCGATGCCCTCTTTGCGGGCATGATCGACAGCCTCCAAGACCTCGCTGTCCTCGGCCAAAGCAACACTTACCCTTTTGGGACCTACTTCCCTCGCATAGGACAAAAGCTCTGTTAGAGAACGTAACTGTTTCAACTCGACAAACCCCCTATTTATGCTTAATTTTTAGCCAAGACCGCACCCAAGGCTATTGACAGCGCCTTCGTCCTGGCAGTATCTCCACGGCTGGTCAGCACCACCGGAACCTTTGCGCCCAACACGACGCCCGCACCCGCACCGTTTGCCATGAACAAGATTACCTTTCCAAGGAGATTGCCGGCCTCTATATCCGGAACAAGCAGTATGTCTGGGGAGCCTGCCACCTCCGAGACAATACCCTTGTGCTTCGCCGCCTCTACGCTCAAGGCATTATCCAGCGCCAAAGGACCGTCTATGATGCATCCCTTTATCTGGTTTCGCCTGTTCATCTGAACCAACGCTGCGGCGTCCAAGGTGCAGGGCATGTCGGGGTTGACCACTTCGACGGCGGCCAATGCCGCGACCTTGGGAGTGTCAACCCCCAAGGCATGATAACAGGAAACCGCGTTGTTCACTATGGCTAGCTTTTCCTGAAGCCCCGGATAAGTGTTTAGCCCACCATCCGTCAATCCTATAACTTTGCCTAGCCTTGGTACCTCAAACAAGAACAGGTGAGACAGCAAATTGCCGGTCCTAAGGCCCCACTCCTTGTTCAAGACCGCTTTAAGAAGGGTAGACGTCTTTATGAATCCCTTCATCAATAGATCTCCCTTGCCGGAGGATACGGCCTGAACTGCTTTCATCGCCGCTTCTTCATCGTTTGTAGCCGGAATGACCTCAAAGGAGGAGACGTCGATGTTCCTGCTTTTGGCAACTTCGGATATTTTATTGGGATCACCGACCAATACCGCGTCGACGATTCCTTCGCTGCTGGCCTGCTTGACGGCCTCCAACACCTCACCGTCTTCGGCAGCAGCGATGACAATCTTCATCACCTTGCCACTTTGAGCCCTTTCGAACAAAAAGTTCAGATCTTTAAACGACATTAGACCACCTCCTTCTTGCTGTAATTTTCCACAACTTGAGCGTAGGAGGCAGCTTTTTCTTCGCCCCTTAAGACCCTTAGGGCATTTTCAGCCAATGACTTCATCTCGTTTTCCCCCGGGTATACCAGTACTGGCGCTATCCACTGAACTCTTTCGGTGACCATGGCTACGAAGTCCTCATCGTAAGCTACGCCCCCGGTCAGGATGATGGCGTCCACCTTGCCCTCAAGCACAGCAGAATAAGAAGCGATCTCCTTGGAGACCTGCCATGCCATGGCCCGAAAAATTAGGCTGGCCCTTTCGTCGCCTTGGGCGATGAATTTTTTGACCTCTCGGACATCGTTGGTCCCTAAATACCCCACAAATCCCGAGCCTCCGGCTAATTTTCTGCGAAGCTCCTTCACGTTGTACTTGCCGCTATAGCACAGCCTTACCAGATCACCTGTCGGTACCGTTCCGGCACGTTCAGGTGAAAAGGGTCCGTTTTCGTTTGCATTATTCAAGTCAACCATCCTGCCGTCCTTATGGGCGCATATGGTAAAGCCTCCGCCCAAATGGGCAACTATAAATCGAAATTTTCGCCAATCGCCGCCCAATTCCTTGGCCGCCTTGCGCGCAACGGACTTGACATTCAAGGTATGAGCCAACGAATACTTGGGAAGCTCAGGCAAGCCGGTAATCCGGGCGATATCGTCAAGTTCATCGGTCGCCACGGAATCCGCTATGAAGGCAGGAATTTTCCTTGGCCGCGCTATAGCGCTCGCCATAAGGCCGCCAAGGTTGGAGGCGTGTTCCCAGGGCTTACACCGCCTCAAGTACTCTATCAATACATCGTCAACCTCGTAAACTCCTCCCGGCATGGGTGGATCCACTATGCCTCCACGCCCTATCACGGCATCGAGATTGTCGTAGGAATACCCCATTTCTGTGACGGCCTTTTCAACGGCATCCAACCTATAATCCAGCTGTTGTATCACATTCTCAAAGCGGGATAGCTCTTCGGGACGGTGGGATATGCTCTTTCTCCATACTTCCAAATCATCCTCATACCAGGCTATCTTCGTGCTAGTGGACCCAGGATTTATTACTAATATATTGAAGGCCAAAACCATCCCCCTCTCTCGCCAAAAAGGCAAGGCCACCCGGCGGGGAGCCTTGCCTGCTTTAAGCGCCTACGGTTTATTTGTATATGGGATATCCTTCCGAGAGCACCAGTTTGCGAAATTCCTCTCTGAGCTTTTCGGTAACAGGCCCGGGTTTGCCGTCGCCGATCTTTCTGCCGTCAACCTCGACTACGGCGACCATTTCTGCAGCGGTTCCGGTCACAAAGGCCTCGTCGGCAGTGTAGACGTCATATCTCGTAAGGAAGGTCTCTTCGACGGGATAGCCCAACTTCTTCGCCAGCTCTATGATGGCATTCCTCGTGACGCCTATCAATATTCCCGTCGCCGGATGAGGCGTCTTTACAACGCCCTTTTTGACCAAAAAGACGTTGTCGCCGGAGCCTTCTGTCAAATATCCTTCGCGGCTCATGCAGAAGCACTCCTGTGCGCCGGCAACTACGGACTCTATCTTGGCCATTATGTTAGGCAGGTAGTTGCAGGTCTTAACTTGAGGAGGAAGCACCTCGCCATAGTTTTTTCTAGTCGCGGCTGTCGCGGCTTTGAGGCCTTTCTTGTAAAACTCCTCGGGATAAAGGGCAATCTGATCGGCTATGCATACTATAGTGGTCTTTTTACAATTTCTAGGATCCAGTCCCAGGTCTCCTACGCCCCTGCTCACGACTAGCCTTATATAGGCATCCTTGAGCTGGTTTCTCCTGCAGGTCTCGGCACAGACTTCCATCATTTCCTTTTTTGATATGGGGATGTCCAACCATATTGCCTTTGCCGAATCGTACAACCTGTCGATGTGTTCCTCCAGCCTGAATATCCGACCGGCATAAGCCCTTATGCCCTCAAACACTCCATCACCATACAAAAATCCATGGTCAAATACGGATACCTTGGCTTCTTCTTTGGGCAAAAACTCGCCATTTACATAAACTACGGTCATTTCTCTGCTCCCTCCTTCAAATTTGGTAGAATCAAAGGAACTACGATCTATATATTATAATAAAGTTTGCTAAAAAAGTCGCCAGATGCTCCAAATCATGACCTTTTGGCGATGTTCAAAAGGGCCGTTATTAGCTACAATAGCCTTTGGCAAGGATAACCTAATTATATCGCATGCAAAAGAGGGGAATCGAATTGAAGCTGTGTTATTACAATGACGAATTTAAATCCATTGAAGAAATGAGTTTGCCAGTGAGCGACTTGATGATACAGAGGGGAGTCGGAGTTTTCGACACAATAAGGACATACAGAAAAAGGCCGCATGCCTTGTCGATCCACTTGAAAAGGTTAGAGGAGTCCGCCAAATCCATAGGTATCGAACTGCCCGTGGGCAAGAAGCGACTTGCCGAGATTATCCGCGAGGGCATAGACAGGATGGAAGGCGAGGTTCAAATGCGGGTGTATGTCACCGGCGGAGATGTCTTTGCTGACGGCATATTCCCGCACCCAAGGTATTTCATAATATTTGAGCCCTTGGAGAAAGCCCCAAAGGAAGATTACGTCAATGGAGTGGTGTTACATCCTATCGACATGGAAAGGCCGTTCCCGCACATTAAAAGCATATTCTACCTGCCCGCCTACATAGGACGAAGACAGGACAAGGATGCCATGGAGGCCTTATACTGCCCCGCGGGAGAAATAACGGAGTCCTCAAGCAGCAGCTTTTTCATGGTGATCGACGGCAAGATAGTCACCGCTCCGACAGAAAGGGTTTTAGACGGTGTGATGCGCCAAATCGTAATAAAGCTTGCCAGGGAAGCGGGATTAGCCGTCGAGATGCGTTGCCCGCTGCTTTCGGAGGTCCCAATGGCTCAGGAGGCGTTCATAACGGGCAGCATCAAGGAAATACTTCCCGTAAGAAGGATCGGCAGCCAGCGAATATCCCAGGTGAACGGGCCCATTAGCCAATACCTACAACATCTTTACGCCCAAAGGATCGAGGATTACCTCGAATGAGGTAAGGGGAATGCTTGAGTCCATCGTCAACTTCTTGGTAAATACCATAGGTCATCTCGGCTATCCCGGAATAATAGCCCTGATGTTCTTGGAGTCATCCTTTTTCCCCTTTCCAAGCGAGGTCGTGATACCGCCGGCAGGATATCTAGCCGCGGAAGGGAAGATGTCGCTTATAGCAGTGATCGCATGTGGCATCCTTGGAAGCTTGCTGGGGGCGATCTTCAACTACTATTTTGCCCTTAAGGTGGGAAGGTATTTCTTCATAAAATACGGCAAGTACTTCTTCGTGAGCGAAAAAAGCTTGTCCAAAGCCGAACGCTTCTTCAAGCGACACGGAGCCATTAGCACCTTTGTCGGGAGGTTACTGCCCGGCATCAGGCAATATATATCCCTTCCTGCCGGCATAGCGAGAATGAGGATAGACGTGTTTTGCCTTTATACGTCACTAGGGGCCGGCATATGGGTGATAATCCTTGCGCTTCTAGGATACTACATAGGCAACAACAAGGAGGTATTAAACGAGGCGCTTCATTCAGTCTCGATTGGTTTGATATTATTCTGCAGCACAATAATAGTAATATATGCATTAAGATACAGGGCAAAAAACAGAAAAAGCTAAGATCTGAAAAACTACACCATGAGGCAGGCATGTATTTGCCCCGCAAACTCTCAAGCTTTACCTTTTCTTTGTAAAGGTCAACTACCTTTTGGCTATGATGGGCCCCAAACCTGATTCTACATTATGCTTTATCGCGTTGTTCAAGACCTTTGAAAGGCCTGGTCGCCTGCTTTTGGCACTTTCTGTCTTATGATCACGATGGCGTCAAACTCGTCTCGTCTTGGAAATTCGACCTTGCTGAAGCAGCTTATGACCACGTGGTCAGGGATGGCTAAGGCCTTATCCGGCCTGTTTTTATGTCTATGTAAGATCTCTTCCAACGGCAGCGCAAAAAATATGGCCACGTTGAACCTTGAAGGCAGGATGAAGTCGGCCCTGGACAGGCTCGTTAAGTTCATCCTATCCACGTAAACTACGTGCTTGGTGCTTGACTTTAACATCTCTATGGCCTTACTTCGAACATGAGGTTCCTTCGGCTTAAGGGCTTCGTATATCTTATCGAAGCCAACGTCGCCCACTTGCGGGTACAGCTCGCGAAACATGGCCTTTCTAATCTCGTCTTGGGAAATTACCTCATAATCGCGAAGCCTGCAAGCCAGATACAGCCCAAGGGTGGTCTTTCCACACCCCTGAGGACCTATGGGCAACAAGGCGACAGGTTTTGACGAAGCTATGGCAAAGGCCTTCGTCGCAACTGCCACATCGAAGAACGATCTTACCTTTATTATCCTCGATTCTTCCATAAAATCCTCCCATAAACCCGTTGCAAATTTTGAAGATAGGTTCTATAATTCTCGCTGAAAAACAAATATATCGCTAAATACGGCATGTTCCCTCAAAAGCGAGGGAATTTTTTACTTGAGATTCGCCTTGTATATTTTAACATCTTTTATTATAATTTCGTTTCAAAGAAATTATTCATAAAACCGACGAAGGAGGCGATCTTAAAAAGGAACAGTTTCATAAAACTTTACAATAATGAGATCTCAAGCTTTTTAGCAGTCCCTTTAAGGGGCTGTACCTTAAACCTCAAGAAGAGGTGAATTTAAAGGATGGATGATAAAGAATCGAGTCAAGAGGTACCCCTACCAGTTAGGGTCATCGGCATTATCTTCAATTTAAGAAAACCTACCTCCGAAGGTGATCCCGATGATCTATACGAAGAGTACGACTCTCAGAGCACCGTAGATGCCCTGGCTAGCGAAATTGAGAGCTTTGGTTTTAAGACGACCCTCTTTGAGCAAAATGAAGAATTGTTTCGTAAGCTAACTACAAATAGGCCTGATTTTGTCTTCAACATCGCCGAAGGAACCGGTGTCGGCAGAGGAAGAGAATCTCAGATTCCCTGTCTCCTTGAATCCCTTGGCATTCCCTACAGCGGATCAGACCCCGTATCCCTTGGCATATCGCTCGACAAATACCTTACAAACCTCGTATTGAAGCACGAGGGCGTTCCCGTGCCATCTGTGGCGCTTTTCCGCGACGAAGCCGATCTGGATAAGGCAGATCACTTATTTCAAAGGGATGGCCAAATCTACATAGCGAAGCCGCGATGGGAAGGCTCATCCAAAGGCGTGTTCAAGGACTCTCTGTGCAGGAACACAGAGGAGCTACGCAAAAACGTCTTAAGGATATTTGAGCGATACAAACAGCCAGCTGTCGCTGAGGCCTTTCTACCCGGCGTTGAGATAACCGTTGGAGTTATCGGTAACGGTAGCGATGCCCGTGCCATCGGCATGATGAAGATAACCGAACGCAAGCCTTCAAATGATGGTATTTTTCTGTATTCGCTGGAGCACAAAAGGGATTGGCAGGAAAAGATACTCTACGAAGGACCGGAGGCCATCGACGAGAACGTCCGCAAACAGGCTGCTTCCGTCGCGATCGATGCATTTCGCGCACTGGAGCTTCGGGATGTCGCTCGCATAGACATGCGCATGGATGAATCAGGCATCCTTCGAGTCATCGATATCAATCCTTTGCCGGGCCTTTCCCCCTACTACAGCGACCTACCCATACTTTATTCGTTAAGCGGGGGCAACTATCACGACCTCGTATCGAAAATCCTGGAGGCTGCTTTTAAGCGCTACCGACTCTTTCATGAGGGAGCGTGAGGTGTGATGAGAGTGTTGATTGTTACGGCCAAAGAAGATACAGACAGGCCAGATGTGTTGGATACGCTCAGGTGTAGGGACTCGGTGGCTGGTGCTTTAGCATCCAACGGCTACATCGTCGATACTCTGGAGATCACCAAAGAAGATTTTGGCGATCCGGACAAACTTGAAAGAAAGATATTACGCCATGGCCCGGACTGCATATTCAACCTGTTTGAAGGATTTTCCGACGACAGCATGAAGGAAGTCTCCTTTGCCATGTTTTTGGAATCTTTAAACATTCCCTTTACCGGCAACGGCTCGACCGCCCTTTATTCGTCCTTGGACAAATTCCTGGCAAAGCAGCTCTTGGCAAGCGAAGGCGTGCCCGTACCGCGAGGCAAGTGCATAAAGTCAATCCTTTACGACTTAGATAAGTTGCCCTGCCCTGCTTTTGTTAAGCCGCGCTTTGAAGACGGTAGCGTTGGCATTGACGACAATTCGCTGATCGTCTCCAGGGAACAGTTTGCTGAGGTCCTGCCGCACAAATTGTCGGCCTTTCCTGCCGGCGTGATAGTCGAAGAGTTTTTGGAAGGACGCGAATTTAACGTTGGATTGGTAGGACACCCGCCATACGAAGTGCTGGGCATATCGATGATAGATTACAAGGACTATCCGGGAATCATGCCTTTTTTGGACTACAGATCCAAGTGGGATGAGTCAAGCCAAAGCTACAAGATCACCCCTGAAAACCCGAAGTTCATCACAGAAGAGATGAGGCAGCATCTGATTTGGATCGCCAGGCGTGCAGGTATTGCGCTTTCATGCAAGGGCTATTTCAGGGTCGACATGAGGGAAAAGGACGGGCGCATTTGCATCATCGACGTAAACCCCAACCCCGATTTAAACATCGACAGTGGCCTTGCGAATCAATGCAAAAGAAGCGGCTTGCCTTACGACGCCCTCGTCTCCTACATAGTCGATATAGCATTAAGGGAGGATAATCATGGACTCGCAAGAGAGACGGTATGCGAAGTACTTAGAGATAGCGCGGGCTACTAAGGCATTCAACGAGGCAGAGATAGGAGTGCTAGAAGAGGTGCTTCAAGACTGCCTCGTCGAGCAAAGCGAGGAAGGCTATATACTGCTTGCCGAACAGGATAAGGGGGAAGACGTCGCCTTTTTGATATACGGCAAAACGCCTATGACCGAGTTCACTTATGACCTTTATTGGATCGTCGTATCCCCTTCATATCAGGGCAAGGGAATCGGCAGACGCTTGGTGAACAGAATGGAATCTCTGATCCTGGCAAAAAGGGAGAAGGCAAACATAAGGCTGGAGACCTCGGGCAGCAAGGCTTATAGCGGCCAAAGGTCCTTTTATGAGGCCTTGGGTTTCCGCGTATGCGGTCGCATCCCTTCCTTTTACAGGGAAGGCGATGATTTAGTAACTTTCTATAAATTTATATCAAAAAATAATCCTTCGGGAGGCAAAGAAGGCAATGAGAGACTATAGGGAAATATCCCTGTGGAAGAACGTAACGCCGGAAGAGTGGAACGATTGGCATTGGCAGCTCTCCAACCGCATCACCGATATTGAGGCTTTAAGCGAGATCATCACCCTTACACCTGAGGAGAAAAAGGCCCTAAACGACGACCTTTTGGAACTGCGAATGGCGATCACCCCCTACTATGCCACCCTGATGGATCCAAACGACGTCAACTGCCCCATCCGCATGCAGGCCGTCCCGACTTCCAAGGAAAGATACACCGCGGAAGAGGACTTCTACGACCCCTTGGCGGAAGACAGATACGCGCCGGTCCCTGGGTTCGTGCACAGATATCCTGATAGGGGAATACTTTTGGTGACCGACCAGTGCTCCATGTACTGCAGGTTCTGCACCAGGAGGCGATTTGCGGGCGAGGTGGACAGGCCGAAAAGCCGGGAGGAAATTCAGGCAGCCATAGATTACATCGAAAGGACCCCCGTGCTTAGAGATATACTGATCACCGGCGGAGATCCTCTGACCATGGAAGACGAAAACCTGGAGTGGCTTTTGATGAGCTTGCGCCGAATACCTCACGTCGAGATCATAAGGATAGGGACGCGTGTTCCGGCAGTGATGCCCCAGAGGATCACGAGGTCTTTGGTCTCCATGTTAAGGCAGTTTCATCCGCTGTGGATCAACGTCCACTTCAACCATCCTAAGGAAATTACGCCCTATTCGACCAGAGCCTTAAACATGCTCGCCGACGCAGGTATACCGCTTGGCAACCAATCCGTGCTGCTTCGTGGCATCAACGACTGCCCATACATCTTCAAGGAGCTGTTTCACAAGCTTTTGGTGAACAGGGTTCGTCCATACTACATTTACCAATGCGATTTGTCTCGAGGAATATCTCATTTTCGCACCTCCGTCGGCAAGGGCATCGAGATCATAGAATTCCTGCGCGGACATACGACAGGCATGGCCGTTCCCACCTTCGTTGTAGATGCCCCCGGGGGAGGCGGCAAGATACCGCTCATGCCAAACTACCTGCTGGCCCAGGGCGAGCGAAGGGTTGTGCTCAGGAACTTCGAAGGGACCATCACGGTATATACCGAGCCGGAAGACGCCAGCTCCCACTGCCATGGCTGCAAGGAGATATGCATGAGGCAGTCGATGTCTTCAGGCGGAGGCGTCTCGGAGTTGCTCGAAGGAAGCAGGCTGCAGCTTGAGCCGCAAGTACTCAAGAGGGAGGAACGGAGGCATCAGTGGATGGAGGAAAAGAAAGATCAGTCCCTTAACACCTCTAAGCCAGAATGCCCGTTCCTTTAGATCAATAAACAACACTAGGCCAGGTTAAGTCTTCCACCTCGAAGACTACCCTGGCCTTTATCATAAATTAGGAAGTGAGCATCCATGAAAAAAGATAAGGTCATAGGCGGTTTGCTTGGATTATGCATCGGAGATGCTTTAGGCGTGCCCGTGGAGTTTCAATCAAGGGAAAAGCTTAGAAGAAATCCCGTCAAAGACATGATGGGATACGGAACTCACAACCAGCCGCCGGGCACGTGGTCAGACGACAGCTCTCTTACCTTTTGTTTGGCCGAATCGCTTTGCAATGGCTTTGACCTTCGAGATATCGCTGACAAATTCGTCAAATGGATGTATGAAGGTTACTGGACACCATGGGGCGAGGCCTTTGATATTGGAGGTACAACTCAAATCGCCATCTCACGCTTAAAGAAAGGAGTTGATCCCCTAGAAGCTGGACCTACGGATGAACGCAGCAACGGCAACGGGTCGCTCATGAGAATTTTGCCGTTGATATTTTATGTAGAGAAAATGGATGAAGAAGAGCAATTTGAAATCACTCACCAGGTCTCGCGCATAACACACGGACATATAAGATCGCAAATGGCATGCGGAATATACGTTCAATTCGGGATCAATTTGTTTAATGGCGACGCTCCTGAAGCAGCTTACGAGAAGATGAAAGATGCCGTTTTGAAATATTATTCTAAAGAGCCATACATTGAGGAGTTGAGTCATTTTAGCAGAATCCTTGCATCCGATATTTCATCTCTGCCGATTGATTCCATAAAATCAAGCGGTTATGTCGTAGATTCACTGGAGGCCTGTCTATGGTGCTTCCTAAATAACGATTCCTACAGAGACACTGTCATAACGGCAGTAAATCTCGGTGGAGATACGGACACCATTGGCGCCCTTGCCGGCGGATTGGCCGGAATATACTACGGCTATGAAGGCATCCCCAAGGAATGGATAGAGAAGATCGCCAAAGTCGATGAAATAATTCGGCTGGGAGAAAGGCTGTATGAGGCGATTTATAGTAGTACATATAGTAAAGGGTGGCAAGAAAACTAAAGCCCGTAAACTAGGTCATGAAAGTCTTTCACTCACAGTTATTTTTTGACCTCCGTCATTTCAAGTTCTTATTCGTGCTAACCTTATTGCCTATGCTTTGAACAACTTTACTTACAAGATTCTTGTCAAGGTATCCTTCCTTATAGGCAATGCCGATGTCTCGTTTACTAAGTTTAGATTTCAGCGGATAGAAACTAACTTCTGATTTTTCGATATTAATGCTTTGGAATATAGTGCTAGGCAAAAAAGCAACCCCATAATTATGTGTTACCAACGAATAGATAGTATCCAGGTTTTCGGACTCTAAGATAGCTTTTGGCTTAAAACCATACGATGTACAAATTTTATCCGCCAATACCCTCAACTTTAGACCTTCCTTAAGTAATATAAATGGAAATTCTTTATATAAAAATAAATTAATATATTTCCCATCAAAAGCATTAGGTAACAAGGAAAATGCATCTTTATTTCTCTTATTAAAAGTAAATAATATTTTTTCTATGTATATAGGAGTAAAATGAACTGATTTATTGTAAATAGGAGCTGGAAATATCCCAAAATCTAATTTTCCTTGATCAATAAGGTTTTCAAGAAATTTTGACTCACCTTCAATAATTTTAATTCGATAAGATGGTAAGTTTTGCTTTAAACCATCTATAAGGAAATAAAGGAAATGCTTGCCGTAAAATTGGGAAACACCTATGCTAATTGTATCTTGTGGGTTTGCTCTAAAATGTTTTATTTGGCGTTTCAAATTATCCACCTGTTTTAGTATCTCCCTGGCCCCTTCCACGAAGATGACTCCGGCAGGCGTGAGCACGACCTTTGTGCGATCCCTATAAAACAGTTCCACCTCAAGTTCACATTCCAATCTTTTTATGGCTTGACTAAGGGCGGGTTGGCTGACATAAAGCTGTTCGGCAGCCTGGGTGAAACTCTTTGTTTTTGCAATGGCCAAAACATATTGAAGCACTTTCTCATCCATCTTTGTTATTTAACCCTCTTTATCGTACTGCAATTACAATATATTGATATTGCTCCTTCAATAATAACATTTTCTTATAAGATAATTATAACTTAATATTATAAAAAAACAATATTTCCTGTTAAGATGCAAAAGACCAAACAAACAAGGAGGATGATAGCTAACATGAAACAGAACATGGCACAAAAGTTAATTACTTCACATCTGTGCAGACCAGCAGATTTGATTATTGGACAGGAGCTATTGCTGAAAGTTGACCAAACGCTTACGCACGATATAAATGCCGTCATGACCTATCTGGCTTTTGAATCCCTGGATTTGCCAAGGGTGCGAACTAAACTATCCGTCAGCTACATCGATCATAACTTACTTCAAATCGATAATAAGACCCCGGATGATCACATCTATTTACAATCTGTCGCCAAAAAGTTTGGAGTATACCTTTCGAAGGCAGGTAATGGCATTTGCCATACTATCCATTACACCCGACTTGGCAAACCTGGTGAGTTTCTTTTAGGAGGAGATAGTCACACTCCTAGCTGTGGGGCTTTAGGAATGTTGGCTATAGGCGTAGGGGGGATGGACATCACCACAGCCATGGCAGGGTTCCCTTTTAGACTAGAGATGCCGGCAATAGTTAAGGTTAACCTAGAGGGCAACCTTAATCCAGGCGTTTCGGCTAAGGATGTAATTTTAGAAATGCTCAGAAGGCTTACCGTCAAAGGCGGAATAGGTAAGATATTTGAGTTTACTGGCGACGGCGTCAAAACACTTTCCGTCCCGGAGCGCGTGACCATAGCCAACATGAGTGCAGAATTGGGCGCAACCACAGCCATTTTCCCGGCAGACGAAACAGTAAGGGAATTCCTGAAAGCACAGAAAAGGGAAACCGACTATAAAGAAATATTGCCCGATAGTGGTTGCAAGTACGATGAGGAGATAACCATCGATTTAAGGGCCCTTGTACCCCTTGTGGCCTGCCCTCATCTTCCAGATAATGTAAAAACTGTCCGCGAAGCGGAGAAAAAACCCGTTCAACAGGTATTTATAGGGAGTTGTACGAATGGCTCATATAGTGACTTCAAGAAAGCTGCACTGGTATTGAGAGAGGAAAAGGTCGACGAAAACGTCAGCCTGGTCTTCGGCATAACTTCCCGTCAGATTTACTTAAAGTTGCTGGAGGATGGATACATATCAGAATTGCTGAACGCAGGGGCTCGTTTCACAGAATTTGCCTGTGGCCCCTGTTGCGGTATAGGCATAGCGCCTCCATCCAAGGGAATCTCCGTCAGGACATGTAATCGTAACTTCAAGGGTCGAAGTGGCACCTCCGACGCAGAGCTATATTTGGTAAGCCCGGAGGTGGCTGCAGCTACAGCTATTAAGGGAACACTTGCTACCCCGGACGAGGTTATGGGAGATCTTTCTGTTCTTGCATATGTACATGAACCGAACGAATACCCCGTTAACGATAATTTGCTGATTCCTTTTGCGAAAGATGGAAGTGAAGTTGAAATTACGCGCGGTCCAAACATTAAGCCTCTTCCGGTCAATACCCCACCCAGCAATAACCTTACCTGCAAGGTTAGCCTAAAAGCTGGCGATAATGTCTCCACGGATGACATAACCCCAGCAAGTGCCGAGTTTTCGTCAATGCGCTCAAACATACCGGCCCTGGCAGAGTTCGCCTTTAACAGATATGCTCCTGACTTTGTATCACGCGCTAAAGCTTATGGACAAAGCATTATAGTCGGTGGCGTCAACTACGGACAGGGATCGTCGCGTGAACACGCTGCCATCACCTGTATGTTTTTGGGTGTCAAGATGGTCATTGCAAAATCCTTCGCGCGAATTCATAAAAGCAATCTCATAAATCATGGCGTTATTCCGACTGTTTTTGAAGATCCAAGTGATTATGATTTTATAGACCAAGAAGATGAATTAAATATTGAAAATTTGCTACAACAGATAAAAAATAAAAAAATTACAATTAACAATCTGACAAAGAGAAGGAATTTTGCTGTAAATTTAGATATATCAGATTATTATGTAGATATTTTGCTACACGGTGGCTTACTGTTGTTCATAAAGGCTCAATTGCGCGAGGGGGAGTAATTCCATGAAATATGTGTATGTCGGTTGCAGGACTACTAAGACTCGTAATGCCAGAGGAAGGGGCATTTCGCTATATCAAGTTCAAGATAACAAGACCTGGAAGCTGGTAGAGATCACTCCAATTTTGGAAAATCCTTCCTATTTAACTATGGATAAGACTAAAAATTATCTTTACACGGTCCATGGAGACCTTAATGCAGTAAGTGCCTTTAAAATAGACAATGAAGGTAAATTACAATACATTAATACAGTTAGCTCTCAAGGCAAGAATCCCGTATTCATAACGCCGAACAGAACAAACAAATTTCTTTTTGTAGCTACCCTCCAAGGTGGCACAGTGACTAGCTTACCGATAAACAGTGATGGTAGCTTGGGAGAGGCTGTATACGTAGAACATTTGCAAGGCCTTACCGAAACGAGCGTTTCGCATGCTCATCAGTGTTTATTAGATAAAAGCGAGAGATTTCTTTTCGTACCTACCCAGGGGCGTAATGTTGGGTTCGAACGGCTTTGGGTTTTTGAAGTAAATGATGAAACTGGAAGATTATCTCCTGTTTGCTTTATAGATGCCAGAAAGTTCTCGGAACCCAGACATGTTGCTATCCACTCTGATAATACAAAAGTTTATCTAATCAATGAAAAAGGAAACTCAGTCACTTACTACGATTTCGACGACAAATCAAGGAAAATCGAGCCACTACAAATTATTACATCACTGCCGGAAACATACACCGGAGAAGGACAGGCAAGTGCTATATTGGTTCATCCTAACGGAAAATTTCTTTACGCTTCCAACAGGATTCACGACAGCGTTGTATGTTACAGAATCAACAGACAGACTGGGTTTCTTGCAACTATTCATTTCACACCCACCCTAGGCAAGACACCGCGCTTCATGACCTTCAACGAGGACGGCAACAAATTGCTTGTTGCAAATGAGGACAGCGATACGATCAGGATATTCGATGTTAACTCAAAAACAGGGGAACTAGTTTACACTGGCCATTCAATTGCCACCGGAAGCCCTACGTGTATCGTTTTTAAATAGAATAATACCGCAATGAAGGAGGAGTTGTTTATGAATGTGGGATTGCTTTCGATAGTTTTGCTGTGTGCGGCTATTGTTATTGGCTTCGTTCGTAAAGTTAACATCGGGTTGGTTGCGTTACTATTTGCCTTAGCCTTAAGCAAATATGCCGGCATACCAGAAAAAACAGTAATTCAAGGGTTTAATGTCAACTTATTTATCACATTGATGGGCCTGACTTTACTATTTAGCATACTCAAGACAAACGGAACTATCGACATAATGGCTAAAAAGATCGTATCGCTTGCTGGTAATAACAAATATTTAATCCCAGTTATGGTCTACTTGGTGGGTTTTATACTTACAACCATAGGTCCAGGCGCCATTCCCATGTTGGCCATTATGCCAGCTTTTTCCATTCCCATAGCCATCGCTAAGGGGTATAACCCGGTAATGCTTGCGCTGATCGGCTCATTTGGCATATTCAGCGGCCGCATGTCTACAATCACTCCTGAAGGCATTTTGGTATATAATTTGCTTTCAAGTCAAGGCATAGACATTACACAGGCAATAAAGCCGATGTATATGAACATGATTATTACTGGTATTGTTTTATACATAATAGCTTTTATTTACTACAAAGGATTTAGTGTAAAAATTTTGCGTGAGGACAATGATAAAGAACAAGAACAAAAGCTTAATAAACAACAATTTTTATCATTGGTTGGACTAATAGTAATGGTTATTCTGGTAATTTTTGGAAAGTGGAACGCGGGACTAACTTCATTTGCAGTTTCTGCGGTGCTACTTACCTTAAAAGCTGGTGGCGAAAAAGAAAGCGTAGGTGGTATTCCCTGGGGCACCCTTCTTATGATTTCGGGGGTTAGTTCGATGATGGGTATGGTTGTAGAAACTGGCGGAATTAAGACTCTAACAACAGCTTTGGCTGCCATAATGACCCCAAACACATCTCCTGCAATTATGGGAGCTACAGCGGGAATCATGTCGTGGTTTTCTTCAGGATTAGGTGTCGTTTTCCCAACACTTATTCCAACGGTCACCAACGTAGCACAAGTAGTAGGCAATGTTAATCCCATTGAGCTGGCCTCTATGGTGGTAATTGGGGGTACAGTAACAGGGGTAAGCCCTTTGTCAACAACAGGAGCCCTTATCATTGCTATGATGCTGGCGCTTGATGAAAAGGTCGGCAAATTCGATAATATGAAGCTTTTTATCGAACTATTTGCATGGTCTGTTGTAGCGCTTGTGGTTCTGGTCATCCTTGCCCTGTTAGGGGTTTATAAAATTTTTCTGTAGGAGGCAGATATATAATGTTAAAGGTAAAAAATTTCGGTGAACCGTTAGAGCATGATATATTAAATCGATTAAACATACTCTCTACTGCTGAAATTTGCGATGGAATGTCTGAATTTAATGTGACTCGTTGCGGAAGTATAGACGCAGGTATTACACCTGTCAGCAAGAATAGACACTTCGTTGGCGTTGCTTATACGGTAAGAGCCGTTGGCGGAAACACATTTCCAGTGCAATATGCCATTTATAATGGCAAACCTGGATATGTACTATTAGTGGATACGGGGGAATATCGAGATGGTCCTTATCTGGGTGAACTTATGGCCACCGTTGCAAAAAACATTGGCCTTGTCGCCGTAGTGATAGACGGTTTCATAAGAGATTCTGATGCGATTATGCAAATGGATTACACAGTGTTCTGCAGAGGATTTATGCCATGCAAACCATCGAAGTTCGATGATGGCGAGATTAATGCTGCCATATCATGCGGCGGCATTGACGTGGCCCCGGGCGACGTCTTGGTGGGAGATTGTGATGGCGTCGTAGCAATACCAAGGATTAAATTAAAAGAAGTTTTAATGGCATCTGAAAAGAAACACCTTGCTGACAGCGAACGCAAAAGGAAAATATATGACTTTTTTGCAGATAATCAATTTAATCGAAAAGGCTTAGATGTAAGACTTATAATGCCTGAAGAGGTAAGAAAATTGGTTAGAAAATAGCTTATCATATTGTCTTACTTATAATTGTCACAGGATGACTCAATAGGTCACACATTTTGCCAATTCACCTTATCGCTTCCCAGGGTTCAACGGGACCGGGAACGACCTTCATCAAAGGGTGAACGTCAGGAACTTTTATTGAACAAAGCAAGCTATACCGACTTATAACTCTTGTCTTGAGCTTGGCCAACAAATGCTTCCATTCGTAGCAAATCTGCCCGTCGGTCACGGAAATTAGCTGACATCTTTCGACGGGCAACAGCTTATTCTCGTCGAAGCAATAGTTTCGCGCACGACCCTCAAGGAGCACGAAATGTAAATAGGCATTTATAGCGCCCACAGGATCCGGTTGAGCGCGAAAACGTGCAAGCTGGGGATGATGGACGTAACCGCGAGTCTTTCCTTCCAATACCGCCTTGGCGAGCAGCCCCTCCCGCCACAGCGCCACCAGCCCTTTGCTGTCAAGATAACGAGGATGCAGCGACCAGATTCTCATGGATGATTACCTATTAGACGGGCATGTAGGTATGCATTTAAATTAGCATGAGATATCGCCAAATTCATTGTCTTGTATCCATTTTATGGCATCCCCTATAGAGTAAAAAGCCCCTCTAGAGCATTGCTTATATATTTTCTTTCAATTTCATAAATCCCCTGCGAATGATATCAGCCATTAATTTTCTACGCTCATTTAAGAAGGTCGTATGTTCCATTTCATACCATCTTTCGGGCAGCGCATGCAACGTATACATTTTTTGCAGTTCTTCACCGGTAAATCTGGCCTCAATTTGAGGCACATAATCCTTGGGTGCTTTATCCGATATGGCTATATTGTCACGCCATTCCACCAAGGCGTAGTTAGCCGTCTGATAAATAAGACGCTTCTCTCGAATGCCAATTTTCTGCAAATATCGCCGAGGAAACAGATGATGACGTTCCAGGGCTTTCTTTTTACTTTTAATGGTTGGATCCAACAATTCAGAGACCTTCATCTTAGAGTACAACACATTGGCATCAAGAAGGCAAAGCGCTGCATAAAAGGCAAATTGGCCAGTACTGCGAGCGGCAGCTGTCTCTAATTCGTTAGGCAGGGTCACTTCCCAATAGTCTCTTGTAAAAATGGCATTTATTTGTTGATCCAGCACTTTCACAAACCCTTCAGCTGTATCGATCGCCCGTAAGAGCGCTAAATCCTGCTCCATACGACTTTCTGGAGAGCCGGTGTAACGTCCCGTAAGAGCTACCATAAAAAACCAGCGAGCCATAACTTCTCTCAGGTAATAAGGGTCTACGCAATAATCCATCTTACCGATCAACCACATTGCATATGTATAGACTATTGCCATTTCGGAGGAGATGAGCTTACCGCTTTGATAACCGGCACGCTTTAGCACCTTAAAGAAATCGTGCCAATTTTGGAGGTTCAAAACACAATCCTGAGCTTCTCTCAATGTATCAAATTGTTTTTCTCTCTGCTCTACAGAAAACTGCTGAGTTTGCAAATCCTTCCCGCGCAGTAGCGAATATACGTGCTCTAACCTTGCTCGACGAAAACCAAGGGCAACACTAGGCCTTAACAACTGATCAGGGCTAGGAGTAAGGTAATGGTTATATGGTGATGGACGATTATCAACTGGTGGTTTTTTAGCCTGACGGCAAAACTCCTCCAACTGTTTTCGACCATCATCCCAAAACACCGACATAAGTGTAAGAATAAAATCAGCCTGATTAAGCGGTGTACCCTTGCTATTGATGCGAACAAATATTTCTGCAACTCTATCTTCATCAACAGAAGAAGATATTTCCAACGCAGTAAGGGGATAATCTAAGAGCTTTTCTAACCGTGTGATTGAATTTGCTATTTTTGTTCTTTCTTCATCGGCAATTTCACGATTTGCTCCAAGACGATAAAAGAATTTATTTATAAACGTATAACTGCTCATTTCCGGTTTCCATATCTCGCTTATATCGGAAATCCATTTCACATCACTTTCAATGACAGGGTTTGTAACTTCAAATCTTTCTTCTATGGGGTTAAAGGCAATACGAATACGAGCATGACGAAAATCTTTACTTACAATAGGAACTGCCTTAGTTACTGTGTATAATGAAGCCAATCGTTGTTGGCCGTCTACTATTAACAAACGAGGGGCTTTTTGCTTTTGGCCAGTCCCTATGACCTTATGCTCACCGGGGAAGCCATTCTCCCAAAATAAAAAATAACCTATCGGATAACCACGATACATTGAGTCAAACAAGTCCCGCACTTTGCTGCTTGGCCAAACAAACGGTCTTTGGATATCGGGTAGCCCAATCTCTCCTATATCAATATCCTCCACAAGCTTCTTGAGGGTATAATCGACCTTTTTAAAAACAACATCCGGCATATTGACACATCCTTTATTTATTAATTTTGCTAGTTAGCCTTGCCTATTACCAAAAAATCTTGACCAATTCCAACTGAGAAAGCATCGAGGCGCCCTGAGGCCTTGACCAATTGACCAGCTGACACTGGGTTAATAAGAAAGGGAAATAAACTTGGTGAGTTAAGTATGGTATCCAACATCAACGGGCCCCCTTGGTGGACATGCAAAAAAGCCTCGACCAGCCAAGCAATAACCCTTATGTCATTAATGGCAAATGAAAGTCCTGGGACATAAATCCCCCTATTTGCAGTTCTACTAAGCAGACCCCAATCGGCAAGGCTAAGAAATATCTTTTGTACAGCCAGAGATACTGCACCTCGTTCTCCATATTGCTCGCTAATGCGACGTTGCACTTGGCCGACTGACGTTGTACCTTGAAGTCTCAGCTGCCTTCCTATATGCATTGCCACAGCACTCCAAAAAGGATATGCTGCCATGGTCATACCCCAATGAATTATTACATGCTCTTCACGTGGGATATGCGATAAAATTTCCAGGCCATCGTCTCTAAGACAAATCAGATGGATGGGAGGACGAACCCATACTTTCCTTAAAATAGCAATTGTTTTTTCCCTACTGCCACCTTTAACGTTTTTACCACCATAGAGCTTATTGTCTAGTAACCTTTGAAGGGCATCATAAATGGATGACTCGTCGTTTCCGGCAAGGACTAAATTAGCTGTTCTTTCCAGCCACTCTAGGCGTATCAGCCTACTAAAACCAATTTGTGAAAATCTTTTTTGTGACGTTAGCTGGCCGTTATGTGGCACAAACTCACCCCCATGAAAGGATCCGCTCGTTTTATGCTCGTTCAACCTCGATAAATGGGGCTATAACTTCCTCGATGCTAATGCCGCCATGACTTACAATCACATCGTCTTTACGAATAAAGGCCGCCCTGCTTGGTGCAATTAAAGCATAATAATCTTCTGGGAGGCCAATAGACGGCCATTCCAGTGAATCGGGAAATGACATTTTGCACTTTGTTCTTAAACTTAGATCGGAATATATACGAACACGCTCTCCCCGCAATTCTGCAGTTACCCCTTCATTAGGACAACCAATTCCCTTGGCCTCGATGTTCCCATGATCTGATGTAATATATACTTTAAAATCATTATCTATTAAAATGCTTAAAAGGTCTCTCATGAATCCCTGCTTAGTCCATTGCCAAATCTGATTATGCATGCCAGCAGTACCTAACTCCATTCCATGCATTATACGATCAATCTTATCTACGACCAAACCAGCTATTCGTAATCGATCTTGTTTTAGAACCTCATAATGTTTATTAGATATTTCATTACCTAACCCTCTGATGTAAGCTGTATCATTGGCACTAAGTCCTTGCTCTGCCCAGAATTGAGCCCAAAGATTCGATTCCCTATCAGTCGTTCGAATGTTTGTCGGAAAGAACATGGGAGGTTTCCCAGCAAATGCCGCTTGTCGAGATACTGACGTTAAAGTTGGTATCCACGCAAAAACCGCAGACTCTCTAAACTGCAATCTTGAATCCAACTCTTTTAAGACATTACGTAATGTTATCCATTGATCTAAAGCAAGGCCATCAATTAACAAAAGGGCTATTTTAGTGCGCTTATCCCCTGCTAGATTTCGCGCAAGGAATCTAGGAATATGATGTAACATTACTGGAGATGCCGGCGAAAGATTTATAAGGCTCGCATAACGCTTCAAAATCCAATCTTGAAACATTCCATCGATCTTTGATTTTAGTGCATCCATGCGTTCTTTACACGTATCAGGTAAACCAAAGTCTGATGTAAATTCTAAGGCTAAAAGTTCAGCCCATTTATAGGCAAAGTGAAGCCACATCTCATGCCGCATATTATCCTTTAAGTTTTCTTCGACGGAATCCATCAATCCAACAATGCGACGATAATAGCTTTCTTCAGGGTCAATTGTTACGCCAAATTTTATCCAGTGTTCTTTAGGTAATTGCGCTTCTCTGCAAGGAACAGGATGAAGTAAGCCTTCAAGAAATAGGTCATCAATATAAACGCGAATTTCCTCATGATCAAATGGCAAAAGGGCCGGGCCCGAAAACCTTAATCCATATCTTGAAGGATCTTCACAAACTTCATTGCCTTTTAATGCTAGTGTATTTAAAAATATAGGCCATCGTTCTTGAAGAAATGCAAAAAAGGCCTGCCTATCCGAAACGATAATATCTAAAGGCCAATCTTTGAACATCTCATTCTGCTGAAGAAACTGAATAAGGTACTCATCAACGATCGGCGGAATTCTCATGCCGAGGTAATGTCGACGAAGCAACACCAAAAGCAGATCCTTAGGCTCTTTAATAAACTCCGGGATTATTTCAAATACGTAGCGAAGTATGAAACTTTTAGTAGCGTTATCCCCCAATCGTCCTGGCGAAAACTTATCTTGAGCTTGGAATAAAGCATCAAGGTAAATGAAATCAAGTGTCGCAACAACTGGATAGCTTAAATTTGGGAAAATATCAGCCAAGGAAATCGAAACCTTGCGTCCAGCTTGTAGTAAGTCATATGGCAATAAATCTAGTTCATTTGAAGTCAACCTAAGAACAGCCATTGAATCGGTCTCTTCACCATTGTCCCAACGAGAACGGAACTTGGATTCATAAATGTACCTAAATGCAACATTATCATCAAAAGGTATCAGATCAAAACCCCTTGCGCGCATTTCTTCAAAGATGTCCTCTTCAAGCAACAAATCATCAGGATCTGCAACTAATGTTAGGCGTGCGATTTGAGGCTGAAACTCACTAAGGATTATATCACGCCAACTAGCCATCGGCGGTTTCTCCTTCTATGCGAGCCATTAGCACAGGAACCATTTCCGGCATAACCTTTGCTTTAAGTTTAAGCTCCTCATGGAAATATCGTTCCTCTCGTTCCAAGATCTTCAGGCGGTGATTACGTACCTGTTTTAGACCAATTCGCATTATTATCCTACGTCGTGCATCAAAGGCATACTCGCCCTTTTCTTGCTCCCAGATAAGATGTCTTTTATGGGCCTGGAGCAGTTCATCATAGATAAACTTGCCTTGTTGTTCTCCTGCCTTCCAAAGTTGCTCAAAAACCAGGCGAGAACTGTCAACATCCATGTGACAAATTATCCGGGGATATGTGCTTAATAATTGATCCCAAATATGCCTGGCGGTGGGAATAAATATCTGACCACCATCAGCTAAGAATAAGGGCATGACCCTATAACGATTCCAGTCAGCAGTAGAGATTGAAATTCGCCATAGCGACCAAAAACCAACTATCTCCAATGGAAGGCCTTGAACAGCAATTATCGGTATTGGTTGCCCTGGCACAAATGGCGGAAGATTCATGGTCAGAGCTCTTATCTTGGGGTCCTCAAAGGTGAGATAGTATTTTGACGGATTTTTTATCATTTCTTCTTTGTCAAATACAACATTAGCCATTTTCTCATTGTCTGGCCAAGTTAGATCCCATGCGCCATCTTTTTTCTCAGCCATGCCACCATTGGCCAAAATATAGTTTATCGTCATTTGTTCTACCCAATATGGAAAGGGATGAGCCAACAACTGTTGTGCCTCCCGAGGGTTTAAATCTTCAGCAGATCCAAGCAAAGAGGCACTCTGTTTTGACTCCATAGCCTGTTGTCGAATGCTTTTTACCACCTCGTCAACCTTGGTCTCCACATTTTCTGGATTCAGTATGGCTTCGACGTAAAGATCATCGAACATCTGGCCTGCTTGGGCAGAATCAAGTACATCAGCAGTCTTGTCTATGCCAAATTCTTGAAATATGACATCCAGCTTTTCTTCCAACACCTCCCGAACTCGCTTTTCCACGGAGTCATCAAATACAAAATTAAAAGCTCTAACCATACGCGACTGGCCGATGCGATCTACCCTGCCAATACGCTGTTCCAAGCGCATTGGGTTCCAGGGGATATCGTAATTTATCACCACGTGACAAAATTGGAGATTAAGGCCCTCGCCACCAGCGTCCGTCGAAATTAGAACACGCACATCTTCCGCAAAAGCTTTTTGCACTCGAACACGCTCGTCCATATCCATAGAGCCATTAAGGCAGGCCGCAGAGATGCCCCTCTCCGTTAAAAACTCGTAAAGCATCTCCTGAGTTGGCACAAACTCTGTAAAAACCAGCACTTTAAGACCAGGATCACCTTCATCAGCCTGAAGTCGGTAAATCCAGCTAACAAGCGCTTCAGCCTTAGCATCGTAACTTTGGCTTTCACAATCTTTGGCTAAATCTAAAAGACGGCTTACCTCCGTCTTTTCATCCTTTAAAGCTTCGGACCGAAGTCTAATGGCTATATCTATTTGCTCCTGACCATCCAAATCGGCCCAATCTTCCTCTATAATAACTGGGGATAATGATAACTGTTCAAGCGGCTCTTCAAGCACTTCGAGACGCCTTTCAAGCGACGTGCGAATAGCTCGCGTACTCGATACTACCAATCGTTGCATTAAAATCATTAGAAATCCAATATAATTGCGCTTTTCAAGCTTCGCTCTGTTATAGCCTTTGCGGACATATTTAGTTACTTCTTCATAAAGCAATTTTTGCTGCCTGTGACAATTTTCCCAAGAAACTGACACTAAATGTGTATATCGCGGCTTGAATAGCGGCTGACCTTGCACATCTATGGCTTTACGCTTCTCCGTTCGAATTACATACGGCTGCACCCGATCTTTAGATACGCTATTTACATCGGGAAATGCTTGGGCATCTAGGAGCGAAAGCAGCCTATGGAAAGCATCCGTCTTACCTTGATGCGGCGTAGCGGAGAGCAAAAGCAAATAAGGAGCAGCTTTCGAAAGTCCCAAACCAAGTTTATAACGAGCCACCTGATCCGTGCTGCCGCTTAAACGGTGTGCCTCGTCTACTATGACCAGATCCCATCCGGCAGAGATCAGATTCTCGAAGCGTTCTTTATTATACTCAGCAACCTGTTCCATCGACCATCCGCGTCGGTTATCTAAGGGTTTCACTGAATCCATTGAACAGATCACTTGAGGATGAATTTGCCACAGGTTTTCTTGACTAGCTATTCGTCGATAAGCAGAAAAGTCGCTTGGTATGATAAAACGAAACTCTTCTTTAAAATGAAAGCGCATCTCGGCTATCCATTGGGCTACTAACCCTTTAGGTACAACAACCAAAGTGCGCTTAACTAAGCCACGGAGCTTTAACTCACGCATTATGAGCCCTGCTTCAATGGTCTTGCCAAGCCCAACTTCGTCCGCCAAAAGGTAGCGAACCCAATTCGAGGAAACAGCTTTAGACAGGGCTTTAACTTGGTGAGGCAATGGGATGACCTGTGATTCTATTGGCGCAAGCAAAACATCTTGAGTCAAAGCATCGACAACCTTCGCTGCGAAAGCAAGATAGGCTATCCGGTGTTTATTATCGATTGTAATTTCACTTAACGGTTTAAGCTGTGAAGCTGATATACGAACAACAGCATTTTTATTAGGCATCCAGACACGGCAAATAGTCTCGCCCCAAAGCGTCTGGGTTTCAATTACACGGCAAAGGCCGTTATAATCCGAGTTGTAGTACCATTCTGTATTGTTTATTTCCATGGCACATCCTCAATTTCTCCAACCCAACGTTGTTTTAATCTGTTTCCATAGGTGCTTGTATAATTACAAATTGCCAAAATGCTCATCTCTAGGTACCACAAGCCTAAATTCCACGCTTCATAGTAAGCAGTATCATAACGGCCTCGATGTTTATGTTCTGGATGAACAAGTGAGTTCCTAATCTCCGTAAGAGCATGAGGAGCGTCTAACCATTTTATCTGTTTTGAAAGAGAAAAACATTGCAAATTATGAGCTTCAACTGGTATATCAAGAGGTATCCTTAAACTCGAAAACAACAAGCGCAACTTATCCGATGCCCAAATATTTTTAAAACCATCTACTGACAGAAGTTTTTTGTCCTTCACCACATATTCATAGGATAGCCTTTCAAGAGCTGCTTGGGTTAAAATGATACCTGCATCCACTCCTCGAGATGGGTTATTGGCGTTCAGGTACCAATAAACAACTTCGCGTAATGCTTCTTGCCAGCTGTCATCAGCCCATCTTTTCATAAAATTAGGAAACAACTCGACCAACTGATAAGAATTATATGGATCAAACCAAGTCACTGGTACAACCCACGGCTCTTTGGGGGAAGACCACAATTCCCAAACTCGATTCCCAGCATTGTCAAATCCTACAGCACATATAGGCTCGCACCATCCCCCCTTAGCAAAGGAAAGAAAAAATCGAAGTGCATATAAAAACTCTTTTGCCATTTTTCCCGTAAATTGAGCATCATTGGTTCTCGTAATGCAGCCAATGTGAGTTAAACGATATCCCCCTCCTTCTCTAAGCAACTTAATGTTCTCATTTGTAGAAATAAGAGATTTCAATTCAACTTTCCAATCATCACAAAATAAATCCATACGTTGAATCAAGTAACCTTTTTCTTCGCTTTGTTCTACGGTTTTCCTGTTACCAATTAAGTCAACAAAATTAAATAAATGAAATAAAATCCATTTTATTTGGGTCGAGTCATTTCCGATACAGTTTATGGGCTCTAACTTCGGACAACACTTTACGTTGAATTCATCAGATGTTAAATTTAAATCTCCTGAAAGCTTTAAACACTCAACTTTGATGTTATTAATGGTAAAAAATGAAATTTCTTTTAATCTATCTTCAAATGGTACATTATGAAAATGGCCATAGAAGTTAACGCTAGCTTTCGGCAAAAAGTCCAAACGAACTTCACCATCACCTACATAGATATTCCCATCAATACATATCTCAACCCGCCCACAATATAACTGTATGCTATGCACATCAGCGTTAAAATCATACGCAGGTTCTAGTGTTGGTATGTTAGTGTTCATCAATCATTCAACTCCAAAGCGCATGCGCGCTTGATCGTACCACATCAACAATTTTGGGTCTTCTTGAAGTGCACTTTCTGGGATTTTGCGCGCTATGGCGATGATGGTTGCGTAATCGCGTTCTTGCCAAGCCTTCTTGAAGCCGGCACGAACAGCTTCGAGTCTAAATACCCTAAGTCGTTTCTGTTTGGAATCTCTGTATTCCTCAAATTCGCGCAATAAGGCACGCTCACGAAGCCTCTCTAAATCGCTCGCTTTATTTGGATCGGGGACATACCAACGATCCTTTGCACGTTTTATAAGCTCTTGGTTTTCAGTGTATAATTGGCCATTTTCTTCCCTCGAACTACCTCTTGCTAGCTCTTCTTGTATGATTTTGCGCAAATCAGCGCTTTGTTTCATCCAAGAAACTATTTGCGCAGGAATTGGCCCTTTCCCGTCATAGCGAAGAAAGTTCTGTTCCAAAATTTCCAAAAGTTCAAGCGGTTTTTCGTGTTTTTGCCAGCCGCCAATCTCCTTTATGAACTGCGGATGTAGTTCCTGGAAACTTTGCGGCTTTCTGTTGAGATTTATCTTAAGCCATTGAATTGCAGAGGATTCATCGGTAACGGCAAGCTCAAGCTGCATAACCTCTTTGATTTTCATGCGTTTTTTGTCATATTCCACTACCTGGTCAGGCAAGAAATACATGCCATCACGTTCCGGAAATCGTTGGGCAAGGCCTTCGTAAAACTCGGCTGCAGAAAGTGGTACAGTAACTCCACGCTGGACATGAAAAGCCACCATTCTGTCGAAGAGTAAATAGTTTTGACGCTCGGCAATGACCTCTGCCTTGCCGTCCTTGGAGATGAATACCGGAAGCTTTTTTAAATGCATGCGGACGAAGTCCCAGACACCTTCTTCGCTGCCAGCCTCAATTTTGAAACGTTCTTCCAAACCTTCGTTAGGTTTATAACATGAAATTATGATATCTTGCTTCACTGAACCTGTTTGCGTTACCTGATTAAAAGAGCCTTGTTTTTTGTCAAGTGTGCGAACATCTGCAACCACAAACCCAGCCACTTGTAAGGCTTCTTGAATGGCGTTCCATACGCTGTTTTTAGAGTTATGAAATTCCACCGTCATCCAACGACCAGGCTTAAGCACCCGATAATATTCTTTGAAGCACTCCGTCATAAGTCGTTGGTATTCCGGTAGTCCCTTTCCTTGAACCTTATTTTCGATGGCCTCTGGTTTGTTGTTGGTGAAAACTCTGAGCCATGCTTCCCACAAGAAATTAAGCTCTGAATACATCAAATTTCCACCAAAAGGAGGGTCAGTGAAAATATAATCTATATATTGATCTTTTATTATCAAAGTTGAAGATGAATGAGTTGCCAAAATATTAATATGTGCTTTTGTTTCAGATAGGGCACATGCTTGCTTCCTTCTTTTTGCTTCAAAAAAATAAAGAGGGTTATTTTCTCTAGATAGTGCAGGAATATATAAAGTGCCTGACAATACGCTCATTGGAAAAGACCAATTACCATGTTTCACACGTTTACCTAACCCATGATCAAGAGAATTAAGCCAATAATGTAAAGATAAGGTACTAATCATATTAACTCGATGCCGTAAGGCCCCCAGCACCCACAAATTTCGCTTCGTATAGAAATGATGCACGTGGGTAATACCAATACGAAGTGGCTCGCCAGTTTTGTCGCCTTTAGGGATTGGGTCTGTAGGGAACCAATAGGGAATATCGAGCTGTTCGATCTTGTCAATAAGCGCTATATCAAAGTCATCGGGCGCTTTCTCGTAGCGCTTTTTGCCCACCCTATAATTTATGAGCACCGGAACTTGCTTTGCCTGGCGGATGGTCTTGCCAATGGCGCTATCATATTTGGTCACCCAGGCACGATCCATGTTGCGCTTGGTGAGCAAAGCACCGCAATGTGGACAAGGAAACTCATTGTAGACTTTGCCGGCATTTTTGTCCACGGCAGATTCCCAGAAAACGACTTCCTTTGTACATTCTGGACATATAAACACGTCAGACCAAACCGTATAGTTGATCTGTCCCAGGTTTGGGATTGCACGAATTAGTTTTCTGGCTTCATCGGCGGTTTTACACATTTTAAGCTCATCAGCCCAAATTTCTGCTTTGTCAGTCTCCCCCTGAGGCAATGTAGCGTACATCCAGCCGCATTCTTCTTCAACTTCACGTAGAATACGTTTAGCTTCACGCTCAAAGGCTTTGACGTCTACCGGAGTGTTATAGTTATAAGCTATGAATGTAGCAGCTGGCGACAGATCATTTAACACTGCGTATCTAGCGCCAAGTTTAGAAAAAGGTTTCCACGCGCTTTTTCCGTTATCCTCTGTTTCCTGTTGGTACACTATCCCCTGATCGTCCACCATATAACCAAGAGATTCCACTGTGTTGCGGTCACCGCAAAGTTGAGCCGCCACGCCGGTCATTCCCGTGCCGCAAAAACCATCAAAGACAATATCGCCCGGTTCAGTGTAGTGCAGTATATATCGCATGATTGCTTTATGTGGCACCTTTGTGTGATAGGAGTGAGCGTTATAGATCGGGTCATTTTTGCCCTCGCTTACATCGGCTGCGAAGGGCTCGCGATGGTAATTACTGCTTTGCGGATCATATGATTTGCCATGACATCTGATGAAATCCTCGATGAATGGATTAGGGCAGGCCGTATAATAAGGCGGGTCGGAAAGGCGCAAGATATCCTCGATCTTGCCGCGAGGGAAGCCAACCTCGTCTTTATAAAGCGTTAAAAGATCCACATCCCGGCTTCCGCGGCGGGAAATTCGTGCCGCTTCGGCCATGCAAAGGGCAAGTTTATTTATGCAATCATCGTCGCCAACGGACCAATGTTCGAGCGACTTCAAACGAGATATGGTGTCATCTAACGTAGTAAAAGGAACGCCTTTAAGCTTGGCATTTAATTCTTCCAGTCCTTTGTGAAGCAGATCAAGGAAGTATTCCCGCCGCTTTTCGTCATTTTCAAATGTAATACCCAGGCAACTTATAGAGGCACCTAAGTCCACCTTGCCAGAGGGCATAGATTCTAAATCAAACAAGATCTGTTGACGATGTTGTCTTGTTTTTTCGCTCACTTAAATCATGCCACCTTCCATGAAAAGTCATATAACTTATAGACTTTACTCTAATACTATCCTAACCTTGTTGGGCTCTTTACCCCTGGCGAGCTCTGTCAAATAGGCTTCAAAACGTTTCTTCATTTCATCCAACGTCACCGGCGAACCGCCTGCAAGGAGGGCTTGGTGCAAATCTTCTATCTTGACTTCGATTTTCACAAGACCTGACAAAACTTCCTGTATGGCGCGAATAAAATCCTTGCCCAGCACGTCGGGCAATCGTCTTTCTTCCATAAATTTCTCAATTTGTTTTCGATCCTCCGGTTTCAGCAAATCGAGGTTATTCTGAACTGTTGGGTCTTCTAGGTTGGTTAGCAACGTAACAGTCCATTCGTTAAACAAATTATCTAGTCTCTCATCTAGGGATTCAAGCTCAATAGCTGCAGATCTGAGGGGCGTCTCTACCGCCGGCCGGAAGGAACAATATGGACATTCCGGCTTTACGACAAGATCATGTTCGGTAAGCTTAAAGCAGCTTTTTAAGCTGATCAAACGTCCTTCAAGCTCTATCAGTTGAGATTGTGGCATGAGATCTATGCTGGCTAAGTCACGTAGTGCTTTTAACCGCTCGTCATTATTCATCAGCTCTTTTTTTCTTCTGTCCTCGTTCACGCCCAATCTAGCCTTGGTGTGCATATCTAGATAAGCATTGATGTAGGATTCTTTAAGGTTGGTCAAATCTCGCCATAGCTTTGGCAATAAATCACCACTCCCACAATTCAGCCTATCGCCTACTGCATCCATCCATTTACTCTTAATCGAAGTTATTGTTTGGGCTCGAATTTCTCTTGCCTTCTTGTTCCATTCGTGGTCCTTTGGCATAAGCTTTTCGGCATTAGATAGATATGAAACTATATCTTTCAGATCGTTTAGTAAATCCCGCAAAAATTCGACCTGCAAAAGAGATTTTAAATTATCCTCGTAACGTTTAATTTCTTGCACTTCGTCGTAATGAAAGTTTTTGAGCTTGCCAGACGTATTAAAAGCTCGTAAGCTTTCCAAAAAACTTTTCATTTGTTCAAGTGCCGAGGAGTATTCCCGTTGTGCCGATTCGTCTAAAATATATTCACCCCAAAAGGTAATGCCTTGACGTAATGTTTGTTGGGCTAAAACAATCCGCTCCAAATACTCGTTTACCTTTTTTTGCATTTCGACAACCGGATCATCTTTGCCCAGAGCGATGAGTCGAACCATGCCCGGCGTCAGATCTAGCAATTCAAATAAGGCTCCAAGGGCCGGCAAGTTCCACTCCTTTGGTCTTTCTATGTGTTTAAAATTGACCAGTTCGCTTATTGGTTCAGCGGCCAATTCGGACAAAGCTGTCGCATCAAATTTCCTGCCGGGGATCGAAAGGACAATATCTCCGGAGTAAACCAAAGCGGCCAAAAGCACTACGACCCATTCGGGTTCTAAGCGATAACCTTTATCCAGGGCAAAATACTCCACATCGTTAAAACTCTGGATAAGCTCTGAACGGTTTACCACCTGGCCATGGCCTTTTTTACCAAGGATATCCAAGATGTGCTTTGCATATCTGGATTTGGCCGGATCAAGCCTTTCGCCATCTAACAACTCTAGGGCATCTAGCACCGCAGTTGCTTGCTTGGTGCGTTGCCCAGCTATCGCGCGCAGAGCGTCTTGTACCGCCCGTTCTCGGTTTTGACTTGTGATCGGTACGCTAAATCTTGGATACTCTGGGGCTTGATCTAGAAAATGCGCAGATAACATAGTGCCAGCAACGACATTAACCAAGTCGCGAAAGCCAAAACTGGAGGTATCAGGCGTTTGCAAATAATGTGCAACCTGGTGAGCTCTCGCCCCTAATTCGCTTGAGGCATTGGAGACATAGCGTAATGCCTCATCAAAGCTTTTGGTACTACCGCGGTAAACTACGCTGAAGACATTGATGGCATTTTTTTGTAGCCACATGACAATCTCTTTCCAAAATCCTAAGGCCTTGGATTTATAGATATTTACGGCATTGCCGCTGGATATGGAGGCCAGATCCAAAGCTGCAGCATATCTAGCTAACATTACCTTAAAGTTTTCATCCACGTTAGTCAAACGGAAAAATATTTCGTCTGCCTTCTTTTCGTCTTTAAAGTATGGCGGATCAAATGGTTGAATGAAGTAAATGTAAAAATCACGCGGCGGCACAGCAGTCGAGCGTTCATTGGGAGCTCCAAAGAAAAGATAACCCTTCCTCGCGACATTTCGCTCGGGCCACAACAGCTCATGTTCCCATATTTTATACCCAGTCACGTAGGTAGGATTGTCTGTCTTCTCCATCAAGTTCTTAAGGGCATCGTAGTAGCCCCGATCCAAAGCATTATCATCTATGCTCTCAGATCTCCTTTCAATGATCGCATCGTAGTCCTCTGATTTCTTAAGGTCGAGATACCATTGATTGTTATCTTTGTTAAATGAGATGAACTGACCGCTGACAGTCTTTTTAATTTCGTTAAGTATCATTTTAATGTGAGTTAATAAGTCGTCCGCTGGCTCTCCTCCTAGTTCTTCTATACCTGGCTGATAGAGGCAAAGCGTATCGCGCAGTTCCTCGGCGGTGGCACCCAAAGGTGCGTAAATGTCGCCAGTCGTTAGTCGATGAACGGAAAGAGCGTGGATTATCTTAATGGCCAATGGTCTATATTGTGGGCGCGTGAAGGCCTGTTCTACCCTGGACTCCAAAGTTTGACTAACATCGATAACTTCCCTAACATCTGGTATAGCACGAAAGGACGGATCGCTTTTAATGGTAGCCCAATAGCTGTCGTACGCTATAATTCCCGGTCGGTCCGTAGGTACTTCTTCTGCAATAAGATTCTTTATGGTATAAGACAAAGTCTTAAGGATTTGCCGCTTCTCTATTATCCTAATTTGTTCAAATACATCTATATAATCCGGATGAATAGGGAAAAGGCGCACGAATTCATCCATCCGCTCGTTCATGCGGCCATAAAATTTTGCGAAAGGTGTAAGATAACTGCGTATCCGTACCTGCTGTTCTGCCGTTTTTTTAAGTAATCGTTCAGCCACGACAAACTTAATATCCTTTCGAAATATGACTATTTGTTCAAAACGACTCTTTACCCAACTAAGTTGTTCAGCCACATTAGCGAAACGAGGGTTATCAAAAATTGCTTCCTGCACGCCAGCTATAAAACGAAAACGCAAATATTTGCATACCTCGCCAATTTCGCGTAAAAAGCTCAGATCTGAAATCAATTCTTGGTCCCTTCTGGTACGTAAATAATCTAAAAGCTCATCTACAACTAAAAGAAGGCCATGGTCCGGAAACACCGTTTGGAACGAAGCCATCATTTCCTCGAAAGCTTGTTTGTTGGTTGGTATTTGGCTAGCATCTGGGAATGTATATGTAATGCCCATATCCTTTAGAGCGTCCTCTAAATAGAATGTGACAATATCTCGCAAAGACATCTTGGTCGATCCTATCTCTCTGCGAACCACTTTGAATTTACCGGCTATGGTTTGCGCCGATGTCGCAACTTTTTCGTTGTTTAAAGCAGAAAGAAGGGTTTCATGCTCGGCAATACTGGATATTACTGACATCAAATGAGATTTGCCAGTACCGTAATTGCCTACAATCAACAAAGCTTTGTTATCCGAAGGGCTATCGAATTGTAGTTGGGGAAACACAATGTTCGTAAGCTTTTCTGCCATCTCATCTGATATGACGTACGTACTGACTAATTGCCGGGCCTTCGTAAATTCGTTGGCATCACGCAACTGAATCACAGTTTCGATGGGCTCAAATTGAATTAGGTCTCTATATTTCATTTCCAATTGCCCCCTAAAACTCGTTTTTATTTTTAATTACATCATGTTATCTCATATTGACTACTAGAAAGCTTTCAATAGGATAACGATGATATTCCGGATGGCCAGGGCTAGCATAAATCAGATGACCACTTGTAATCGATCCATTCCATGTGGACACAACAGTGACATTTCGAGATATCCCTTGAAGTAAACGTAGAGGGTCATGCTTCAAGTGAACATCAAAGAGAAGCTCTATATTATCAAGCAAAACTAAATCTCCGTTAGTTAGATCTATTATTTCACTAATAAAATCCGGTAATTTGAGGATACGCTTTCGTTCGGAGAGATCAAGTAACCGGCGAGATAGGCTAAAGTTTACATTTATAAGCGGGGAGGATTTATTTATAGAAATTTGTTTCATAATATTTGTCTTGCCACTACCTGCGGGACCTACTAATAGGATTAAGCGATAATAGAGCTGATGAACTTCGTCAATCTTTGATAGGATTTGACTCGTTATTGATTCTATCGCCCTTCACTCCTTTATAGCATACGTTATTACATATTGTTGTAGGCGCCTATAGTTAGCGAGCTAAGTTCACAATATCCAGAAACTGCATAATTTCCCTGAATGCAAACAAATCTTCCTTCAATAATTCCTTGCACTGCTATACACACTTGATTGTAATTTACAATCACCTACATCCAATGTCAAGATGATAGAAAAAAGCAATAACTGAACATTAGAATTGAATTTTATCTTGTGCGTGCAGTGGGATCTGTTCCTGCCAAATATTTTTATGGCTTTTCGGTCCACCTCGCATAATGACTGATGGTGTATCTATGTAATCAAATAACCACCCGACTTTATCAGTCAACCCCAAAATTTTCTCATCGCTACGGAATTGTTAAATCCATAACGTGCGAAGTTGTTCTTGTCCCTTCGGTGATGGCAGCCTGATTAGGCGCAATTTATTGTTGTTTCTGCGCTTTTATGACATTTATTATCCCTGCCAAGGCATCGAGGCGAGCCAGAGGGTCTTGTATCGTTTGAGCGACCTTTAGGCTCGCGTCAAACTGTCCTGCCCGGGCCATAGTCATTGCTACCTCGGATAACGTATTTGACCTAACGCTGGCGTCTGCAATCCTTTGAGCTGCTTGCAGCGCCTGATCGTACTGCCCGGCCGATGCCATCGCTTCTGCAAGGAGGAAAAACACATAATTCCCGGATTGTTCGCTTTTGTTTTCGTTAACGATACCTTCTGCTATTTGTAAGGCCTTGTCGAACTGTTTGGCCTGTGCAAAGGCCTGAGCAGCAATGGAAAACGAAAAATTGCGTTCATATCCGGCTTTTATGCCCTGTGCCGTTTGCAAGGCCAGGGTATATATTTGTTCTGCAGGTTCCCGCTGTCCGGCCATTGCCATGGCTGCCGCAACGCACGAAAGCCCTTGGCAACGTTTGTACGGGTCTTTGATTTCCTGGGAAACCTTTATGGCTTGGTCGAATTGCCCTGCTTTCGCCATCTCCTTGATAATGTTCAAAAGCGCTGATTCACGCCAACGCACGTCCTTGGTCCCCTTGGCAGTTTGCAGAGCTCTGTCGAACTGTCCGTCCTTTGCCATTTCCTCGGCAATCCAGGCAAGGTACTTGTTATCACCGCCTTTGGCTACTTGCAATGCCTTATCAAAATCGCCTGATTTTGCCATGACTCTGGCAACTTCGCCGATCCACCCCGAACGTTCATCTTTATCTTTTAGGCTTTTGGCCACCTGCAGGGCTTGATCTGCAATATGCTTGGCGCGCTCCCTTTGTCCGGCTTCAACCATGACTCCAGCGATGCCCACAAGGCCATAACAGCGATAGAGTAAGTCGCTGACCTCCTGGACAACCTGTAACCCTTGGTCAAGCTGCCCAGCTTTAGCCATCGATATGCCAATTTCAGCCATTGCATAGGAACGACGATCAACATGAGGTGAGATCGAAATTCCTTTGGCAACCTGCAAGGCCTTGTCGAACTGCCCTGCCCTCGCTAAGCTTTTGGCAATCTCCATTACCGCCCATGACTGGGATTCCTTGTCGCCAATTTTTTGAGAAAAATCCATAGCTTTGCTGAAAGTTCCGAGGGCACTATCGGTCTGTCCCGCCCTTGCCATCGCCTCAGCAATCCTCAAAAGTGCTATCACTAGATTGTCTTCACCAGGTTGAGGCGTTTGGATGGCCTCTTTGTAAGTCTTATACAGCTCGGTCTGGGCGGTGGCAAGCGCAAAGGGCGCAAAGGAATCCCCTGACAAGGGTTGCACCTCTGCCTTGGCTCCTTTTAAAAGCTCCTTTGCGACGTTAGAAGGAATGGCTATGCTTACGACCTGCCCTCCCTCTAGGGGGCAAAAGGAGGCGATACCTATGATCTCTGCCTTCTTGTTAAAGACCGGTGCACCGATGCTTTCTTTGGTAACGGGTGTGGTGATTTGTAACGTTTTAAGTCCGCTCTTTAACTCTCGAAAGGCACTTACGACTCCGGTGCTTATCTGGCCTGCCGCAGACGGCATTGAAGAGATGACACAAATTGCCTCTCCCAACTTGACCTTATCGGAATCGCCAAGGGATATAAAGGGCAAATTGTTCCCCTCTGCCTGAAGTATTATCAAACCCTTGTCGGCATCGGCTGCAATAAAGCCTTTAACGGTCAAAAAGGACCCGTCGCTGCGTCGTACCAACAGATTCCTTTTGCCGGCGATAGCATTAAAGCTGGTCACTACCTTGCCGTCTCCGCTTATGATGAAACCTGAGCTTAGAGGCGTGTTTTCTGCCCCCTCTTCGCCGGCGGACATGACAGTTACGATTGCAGGCAACGCCTTATCCGTAAGCTCTGACCAATCCGTTATCTCCTGTGCCGCTGACATGCCGGTAAAGATTGCAACAATTAAAATCCCCAAGGCCATCAACCGTTTCATAGAAACGCCTCCTCGATCCTATTTAAGGTCTAAATTCTTTCCATTGAAAAACTCGAACCTTGGTCTTTATCTTCGCGCCTTGACATCACATCAAGCAAAGCAATCAGTAACCATTATCTCGCATTATATCCGGGCAGTCGAACAATAACGCGCGTCCTTACACCTGGTTTGCTTTCAATATCGACCTTTCCCCTATGAAGCTCAACGATCCTTTTTACAATGGGCAATCCCAAACCAGATCCTCCATAATCTAAGGATCTCGATTTCTCGACCCTGTAAAACTGATCAAACACCTTGGGCAGATCTTCTTCCGGCACTCCCGGCCCGGTATTTTCAATAATTACTACCGTCTCTGCGACCTCCCGTTCAGCCCTTATCGCTATCTGTCCGCCATCCTCGTTATATTTAATTGCGTTGTCTAAAAGATTTGAGAAGGCACGACGTAATTTTTCCTCGTCGCCTTTGACCCACAGATTTTCCGGGAGATTGACCTCCATCGTGATGCTGCGTGCGTCAGATAAAAGTTGGTAATCCTCTATTAAAGCCGAAAGCAATTCGGTTAAATGTACCGGCTTTAGATCGAGGCCGGAAAGGGTTTCCAGTGATGACATGTCAAGAAGATCCTTGACTAACCGCTCCATTCGCAACACTTGATGGTTCAATCTGAGAAGGTTATCCCTTATCGAAGGAGAAAGGCTGTCAATATCCGAAGAGCAGATTTCGCCGATGGCCAATCTTATGGTAGCAAGCGGGGTTTTAAGCTCATGAGATGTATCGAAAAGAAAGTTTCTCTGTCTCATGAAAGAATACTGCAATCGGTCAAGCATCTGATTTATCGTCAGCGCCAGTTCGTTAAACTCATCCCCTTGCTCATTTACGGGAAGCCGCTGTTCTAGATTCTTCTCGCTTATATCTCGTGCCAAATCTTTCATTTGACCTATGGGTTTTAGTATTTTGCCCGTTACAAAGTGACTGATGAGGATCAAAATTAAAACAGAAAAAATGAGGCCAAGTGGGATACCCCAAACCAGCTCTCTTATCTCTTCCTCAACCTTTCCCAAGGAACGACCGACTTGAACGATGTAATCTTTATCGCCTAAGAAAATCGGAAAGGCCCTAAGCCTGAACGCTTCGACCTTGCTTTTACCGTAGGCATCGTTTACGACTACATCTCTTATGGTGACAGCAGAGTTTGGTTTTACCGAAGGAAGCCTGACGAAGTCTGCCAGGTTTGAGCGAAAGATGACTTTGCTGCTTTGTCGGTCGTAAATCACGATCCAGTACCCGTCATCTATATGCAAATTGGGCTGTCCTTTTTCGTGTTTCAACAACTCTATAACCTTATAAGCTTCCTCCTCAAGCATGGAATCTAAAAGCCTGAACGATTGCTCTACAAGCTCATAAAACACCACGCCGGAGAAGAGAAAGCCTGACACCAAACCTGTTCCGACGATGAGAAGCATAATCCTTCTTCTTACGGTCATTGTTCACCATCTTCGATCATATAACCAACGCTGCGTACGGTCTGAATGATTTTATCGTTCCCGGCATCACCGAGTTTACGGCGCAAATTTTTAATATGAACATCTATGAAATTAGACATGGTAAAGGGATCAAAGGCGTCCCCCCATACATGTTCAGCCAAACTGAAACGTGATACGACCCTATTTTTGTTGTAAAGCAAAAATTCTAAGATTAAAAACTCTTTTTGGGTGAGATCTATCGGCTCTCCATCTTTCGTGACCTTACGGCTTACCGTGTCTAACCTCAGTCCTTTGGCATCCAAAATCGCACTATGCCGGCCTTCGGATCTCCTCAATAAAGCGCGAACGCGCGCAAGCAATTCGTCGATAGAAAAAGGTTTTGCCAGATAGTCATCAGCTCCGAGATTAAGCCCTTTGACCTTGTCCTCCACGTCCCCCTTTGCCGTAAGCATTAACACCGGAATATTGATCCCACCTTTTCGCATTTGCTCAAGCAAACTCAACCCATCTATATGGGGCATCATGACGTCCAGTATCACCAAATCGAAGACGGCATCATAAAGCTTATCCATGGCCTCGATTCCGTTGCTTGCAGTATCTACCGTGTAGCGCTCGCTGGCCAAGATCTCTCGAAGTTGTTCGAGGAGAGAGGTATCGTCGTCTGCTATCAAAACCCTCATCATGTCACTCTCCTGGAGTAATGTTAACGTTAATTATATACCAACGACTTGCCAGGTAATTTTGCCCAATTCGCAACCGCAACTTCATAAAATTCGATCTTATCGGTCGGCCTTTTAGCATCCGCATCGTTATGAGGGTTACCGAAAAAATGACAAGGGGAGCCATCCTTCCATATTTATATCAACGGCAACCCGATTGAACGAAGCGCGCAATGCAACGAAAGCACCCTGACACAGGAATTTTCATGGGCTCAAGGCGTCAAGATAACCGTTTTGCGATCCCTCAAAGGCAATCTTCACGAAAACTTCATCATCGGGCAGTTAAAATCAGCTTCGTATTTTTTGGAATAAATATTTGGAGGGATTGAATTTGTCTAAGGTATCGGTCATCGTTCCCACCATAAATGAGGTCGGAAATATCGATGATCTCCTTTGCCGCATTTTCGCGCTTAAGGATAAGATTTCATACGACCTTGAAATATTGGTAGTAGACGACGGTTCTACCGACGGCACGCGCGAACACGTCCTGAAATGGCAAGAACATCGCCCCGTACGCCTCATTGCCCGCGACGACGACAAAGGCGTGGCCAAATCGGTAATAGCGGGAGCCCGTGCAGCCACCGGTGATATCCTGGTGGTCATGGACGCCGACTTGAGCCATCCGCCAGAGGCCATACCCGACCTGGTCAAGCCCTTATTGGAAGGCACATGCGATATGACCATAGCAAGCCGTTACATAAAGGGAGGATCCACGCCCGGATGGCCCTTCTGCAGGAGGCTGGCGTCCTTTATCGCCACTGCCATAGCAAGGATCTTCGTCGACGTATGTGACCCCATGTCCGGCTTTTTTGCCGTACGTCCCCAACTGCTTCGCTCGCTCGATCCTGAGAAAGCTTGCTTTAAGGTGTGCATGGAGGCGCTCATAGCAGGAGGTCCATCCTTAAGGGTAATTGAGGTTCCCATAACTTTCAAGGACAGGGCAAGCGGATATTCAAAGATCAATCTCATAAAGATGGGATGGTCTTATCTGTGTCGGCTGACTGCCTTAGCCGGAGGCAACATGTCGGCAAAAAGCGGCATTCGCTTTGGGATTGTAGGCCTTCTTGCCATGGTCCTCGATCTTTTTGTATTTTCTGTTCTTATCGCCTTAAAATTTCCCATTGGACAATCTCACGTGATTAGCTTTTTTGCCTCGACTGTATTTAACTTCACGTGCAACGCCAGATGGTCCTTTGCGCAAGACAATACACAAAGGCTTTCTTTCGCCGGCTTCGGACGTTTCCTGCTTTTGGCCTTGGCGTCTCTGTTTTTGCGGGGAGGAGTGCTTGCTACCTTAAATCAATTGTTGGGATGGCCACCCTTATTAGCCGTGATTGGAGGGATCTTTGCTGCCGCCGTCTCAAATTGCGTGGGGAATGCCTTCTTCGTGTTTCCTCTGAAACCTAAACATAAAGGGCTTCGCTGGCGGGCTGTATCTGTCATATTTCTGATTTATGCCATAGTGTTGCGCCTGTTTTATATGGGAGTGATGGAGCTGATTTATGAGGAAGCATACTACTGGAATTACGCTCAGCACCTGGACATAGGCTACCTCGACCACCCTCCCATGGTGGCCTGGATCATAGCCCTTTTTACGTCCGTCTTCGGCAACGCTGAATTTGCCGTAAGGATAGGAGCACTCCTTTCCTGGGCAGTCATGGGGACGTTCGTCTTTGCCCTCACGCGAAAACTCTACGGTAGGGGAATTGCCTTCGTCTCTCTCTTCTTAGTGGCAGGACTCCCCTTTTTCTTTGGGATAGGCATGCTTATGACGCCTGACGCTCCCCTTGCTGCCTGCTGGGCGGGGACGCTTTACTTCTTGGCCAAGGCATTTTTTGACAAACGACGTTCATCCTGGTGGGGCGTCGGCATTTGTGGCGGGCTGGGACTGCTTTCCAAATACACCATCGTCCTTCTGGCACCGGCAAGTTTGTTGTTCATGGCCATAGACCCGATGTCTCGCCAATGGTTAAAGAAAAAGGAGCCGTATTTAGCTGCCATCCTTGCTCTTTTGATCTTTTCGCCTGTCATCGTCTGGAACGCCAAACATGGATGGGCATCTTTCGTCTATCAGGGATCTGGCAGGTTTAACGGTTCCTTTAGGTTCTGTCTGCTCCAATTTCTGGGTTACGTAGCCGCGCTCCTTACGCCTGTCGGTTTGGTCGCTGTTTCTGGCACCTTTTTGGGCAAAAAGGGCGACCGAAGATCTCGGTTTTGCATGATAATGGCGCTCTTTCCTTCATGTTTCTTTTTGACCTTCAGTTTGTTTCGAGAAGTCAGGCTGAACTGGACGGGACCTGCCTGGATTTGCCTAATTCCTTTAATGGCATACCAGATTATGGAAAGTGATACTCCATCTCGAATTATTAATTTTCTAAGAAAGGCCTGGATCCCTACCATCGTAGTTGTCTACCTTATCTTTGGAGCAGCTTTGCACTACTTCGTTTTAGGTCTACCCTTTGCTGCTTACCCCCGTGATCTGCCCTTACTTGGATGGAGCGATCTGGCCAGGCAGGTTGAGGCCATAGAAGACGAGCTTGAGCTGTCTACGGGACACGAGCCCCTGGTGTTGGGCATGGACAAGCACAAGATTGCAAGCGAACTTTCCTTTTACAGGACGAAGTTGGCAGGCAAAAGCCGTGACCGCGGTGAGGGCGTAAGATACACGGCCGGTCCCAACTTCTTCGGGCACGAAAGCCTGATGTTCAAATACTGGTTTCCCAAAGACAAAGGTTTACGTGCTTATAGTGACGTGATTGTGCTGGTCGGTCCGGATCCCAAGAGTCTATGTTTGGATGAATTGGTCGAAGATGGCTGGAACGTAGGAAGCGTAAAAGAGCTGATCGTACGAAAAAACGGCATTCCTGCTGGATGGTACTACTATGCCATAGCACGATCGACGAGCGCTAATTTTATAGGTGCTTTAAAGTGAGGCTGGAAGACATGTTGATAAGATCAAGGGTTCCTTTGAGGATAAGCTTTGGCGGCGGAGGGACTGACGTCTCCCCGTACTGCGAGAGACGCGGAGGCGTTGTCATGAATGCCACTATCGATCGATACGCTACCGTGAGCCTGTCTCCGCTCGTCGATAAGACCATAGAGATAGAAAGCATAGATTACGATGCGGCCCTGAAATACGACGTGGATCAATTTTTGGCTTACGACGGACATCTCGACTTGATAAAGGGCGTAGTTAACTTCATGAGAAAAGCTTACAACGTCAGCCATGGTTTTAGGTTAAGGATACATAACGATGCTCCTCCCGGTTCAGGTTTGGGATCATCTTCTGCTGTTTGCGTCGCAGTCGTCGGGGCATTTAGACATTGGCTCAACCTTCCCATGACGCCCTACGAGGTAGCTGAGATGGCTTACCAAATCGAAAGACATGAACTGGGCATTAAAGGCGGCAGGCAGGACCAATACGCTGCTGCCTTCGGCGGCTTTAACTTCATAGAGTTCAACGGCACGAAGACGATAGTCAACCCCTTGAGGCTGCGAAATGACGTGGTCTGCGAGCTCAATCATAGGCTGATCCTGGCCTACGTGGGAGGCTCTCACGATTCGTCGAAGATCCTGAGTTCTCAGATAAAGGATATGGCCTCGGGCAACGAGGAGACATTAAAATCACTTGACAGAGCCAAAGAGCTTGCCATAGCCATGAAGGCTGCGCTGCTCACTGATAATCTCGACGATTTCGGCCTTCTCTTAGATGAGGCATGGGAATCAAAGAAACGTTTTACCGCAGGCATAACGACCCCGAAGATCGACGCCATCTACGAAAAGGCCAAATCGGCCGGTGCTTTGGGAGGAAAAGTCTCGGGAGCTGGTGGCGGCGGGTTCATGTTCTTTTTCGCCAAACCGGACAAGAGATATGCAATAACTAAAGCGCTTCAGGATGAAGGGGTAAAAACAGTCAATTATTCCTTCACTGATATGGGATTATACAGCTGGGAGGTGCGATGATCTTGATCTTAATAACAGGAGCCGGCGGAATGATAGGAAGTCATCTCATAGACAGGCTCTCTTGCCTTGTGGGAAAAGACAATATCATAGCTTCTTATTACAAACCTACGATTGATATGAAAGAAATCGAGGGTAAGGCCATATTTGTGGAGACGGACGTACGCTACTTCGAGGATCTCTACAGAATTGTCGAACGATATAGGCCAAATTTCATATATCATCTGGCAGCCCAAAGCTTCCCTGCCCTCTCGTGGGACAGGCCGCAAGAGACCTTGGAGACAAACGTCATAGGCACTGCAAATTTATTCGAGGCGATAAAGCTCATACGAGCCAAAGATTTCTACGACCCTACTGTGGTCGTGGCATGCTCCAGCGCCGCTTACGGCTACGTAAGCGAGCAAGAAGTCCCAATAAAGGAAGATCACGCCTTACTTCCCCTGCATCCGTACGGAGTAAGCAAGGCCGCCCAAGATCTCCTTACATATCAATATTGGGCCACATATGGCATCAAAGGCATAAGGGCCAGGATATTTAACACAACGGGTCCGAGAAAGACAGGCGACGTATGTTCAGATCTTACCTTTAGAGCAGTCCAAATAGAAAAGGGCAGCATCCCACCCATGCTTCGGGCAGGAAACACAAAAAGCCGCAGGGCCATACTTGACGTCAGGGACTTGGTTTCCGCCCTTATCCTGCTTGCCCAAAGGGGCATGCCCGGCGAAGCTTACAACATCAGTGCCCAGAAAGCATATGGAGTTGATGAGATTATAGAAATCATTGAGAAAGAGCTGAATGCTTCCTTCGATGTGCAAATAGACTCGACGCTGCTGCGGCCTAAAGACGAACCCATAATACTGGGGGATTCGTCAAAGCTCATATTAGCCACAGGCTGGAGGCCCAAACATGACCTTGCCGCCACTGTAAGGGATATGCTTCAGTATTGGCGCCAAAAGCTACAGGCGGGCCTTGACAGCAACAAATTAAAGCCTGTGCTTGCACATTAAGGGAACCATGGTTAAGCTCTCCTCAAATTTGTTGGTACATTTAGTATATTCGGTATATAATGTTTTTCCTTAAAAGTGCTCCAACTATAATTGGTATCAGGAGATAGATGTGCTGTGACAAACGACAAGAAAGTTTGGGGTAATTTAATATCGATCGTCATCCCCATAAAGGACGAGGAGCCTAACATCCTGCCCCTGGCCGATGAGATCGAAGAGGTGTTTAGCGACGTAAAGTGGAACTGGGAATGCCTGTGGGTAGATGACGGCTCGGTGGATGGAAGTGTTCAAGTCTTAAGAAAATTGTCCAACGACAGGCCGCGCCATCGCGTCATATCCTTCGCAGCAAATGCTGGACAATCTGCTGCCCTTTGGTGCGGATGCCGTGCAGCAAAGGGAGACATAATAGCCACCTTAGACGGCGACGGACAAAACGATCCCCACGACATACCAAAGTTGGTGGCGTTAGTGGCAAGCGGCAAATGCGACATGGCAAACGGCTACAGGCAAAACAGGAAGGACAATTGGGTCAGGCGCATATCGTCCCGCATAGCCAACGGCTTTCGAAATGCAATGACGGGAAAGACCGTAAGAGACGTCGGCTGCTCTACGAGGGCGTTCAGAAAAGAGTGTGTTCCGTATTTCCTCCCCTTCAAGGGGATGCATCGTTTTATACCCACCCTTGCGATGATTTATGGTTTTACTATCGCCGAAGTGCCGGTAAATCATCGCCCCAGGACGAGGGGAAAGACGAAGTACTCCATATGGAACAGGTTATGGGTGGGGATATTCGACACTTTTGGGATTTTGTGGATAAGAAAGCGCGCATTTAGGGTTAAATTACGAGAAGACAAGTAAGGTGATAGTTAATGCACATGAACGGTCTGTTGATCCTGGGCTTCGTCGCCCAGGGGCTTTTCGGGGCAAGGTTTTTCGTGCAGTGGCTTGCAAGCGAGAAGGAAAAACGAAGCGTCGTTCCCTTTTCCTTTTGGATATTGAGCCTCGTAGGGGGGATATTGCTTTTCATATATGCTGCAGCAAGGCATGACCCCGTTTTCATGGTTGGGCAGGCCAGTGGGGTATTCATCTACATACGAAACATATACTTCATCCTAAGAGAACGTAAAGAAATTGTCCACGCAAAGTAAAACTTCCTCACGCAGGCAATTCCTCTTCGTAGTCCTTTTGGCATTGCTTGCCTCCATAGCCTTTCAGGGAAGCAGAGGCTTATACGAGACCACCGAAGGAAGGTACGCTGAAGTGGCCCGCGAGATGTTGCGCAGCGGAAATTACCTTGAGCCGACACTGCTTGGCCTTCCGCACTGGAGTAAGCCTCCGCTGACCTATTGGGCCATAGCTCTCGGGTTGAAGATCTTTGGCGTCAATACCTGGGGCGCGCGCTTTTACCTGGTCATCTCATTCGTATTGACTGTTATATGCGTATGGAAGATAGCGCAAACCTTGTGGGATAAAAAAAGCGCTTACTTGAGCGCACTGGTATATACAAGCAGCTTAATGCCCCTGGTCTCCTCAAACGTCGTCTCTACGGATACGCTGCTTGCCCTGTGGGAAGCTTTAGCGATCTTCGCCTTTTGGAAGGCCGTTAGGACTCAAAGCAAAAGATGGACCGTCCTGGTATGGCTTTTTTTGGGAATGTCCTTTATGACCAAGGGTTATCCGGGACTTCTTCCGCTTTTGGGAATGATTCCTACACAAATTTACCTTAGGAAGACTAGGGGCGCCCAAGTCCCTCGTCTTCTGATCGCAAGTGGAATGCTCACTTTCATAGCGGTTGGGTTAGGATGGTATATCTTTGAAGCCATAAAGCACCCATACCTGGTGCCCTATTGGTTGGGCTACGAAGTGGTCGGTCGTTTTTCCGAAGAAAGTGAATTTCATAATCCTCACTTTTACCAGGCCTTTGAGATATACATTCCCACGTTGATATTCGGCACTTTGCCATGGAGCGCGTTGTTAGCATGTAAATTTAAGGCCACAAAGGACATCGTTAAATCGGCACTGTCGAAAAATGCATTGTTCAAAAATCCTCAAAACCTGTTTCTTTTTTCTTACCCGCTGCTGTCGCTGGTCCTGTTTTTCATGGCTAAGTCCAAGCTTCAGCTTTACATATTGCCGCTTTTTCTTCCCCTGTCCTTGACCATGGGACGGGCACTGGCGGCTTTTTTAGATCTCAACGTGATAAAAAAAAGAAGCACAATACGAATCCTTGCCATATCCGGTTGCATCTTCATCGTGGCGCTCAAGGCCCTTTCGGGCACTTCCGTCGTCTCCTCACCCCACGACATGAAAAGGCTTAGCGCGTGCATTGATGAAGCCGTCGCCGCCAGGAGTTTTCAGCTTCTTGTAGTCTACGATAAAAAACTGAACGGCCTTGCCTTCTATAGAGATGAGATATTGGATCACATAAACCCCGGCATGTCGGAGCAGCTGTCAGAAAAGGTCATTGCAGCGTTTCGCAATGGCAAAACGCCGGCAGTGTTGCTTCGGGCAGACAATGTAGACTTGGTATCGGATGCATTGAGGCGATCGGGAATACCCGTTACCGTAAAGGACCTGTATGGAGGTTGGATGCTCATCACATGTGAGCAACGATCGTAATCGAGCAATAACGAAACTACCATTAATTAAAACGCTAAAAGCAGGACAGACGATACTTAAGACATCTGTCCTGCTTTTTATTTTTCATCAACTTTCTATAAAAGGGTATTGCCTTTTTGAAAGAGGCGTAATATAATGATCACAAACGATCATAAATAATCAAAAACAATCAAGGTGATGGCGATGTTCGCAGAGGAAAGAAGGGCCGCCATAGTAAGCAAGATCAAATCGGGTGCTCCAATATACGTGGCAGACCTGGTTCAAGAGTTCGGCGTCTCCGAGGCCACGATACGCAGGGACCTGGCAGTGCTCGAGAAGATGAACCTGCTCAAGCGAACTCACGGCGGGGCCGCTCCTCCCAATTACAGCCTTGAACCCACCTTTCAAGAGAAGGAAATACAAAACCTCAATCTTAAGGCCGCCATCGGCAAGCTGGCCGCTTCCCTGGTGAAAGACGGAGAAACCATATTGCTTGATGCTGGCACCACCACCCTGCAGCTCGCCTCAAACCTTCGCGGACGAAGGATAACCGTGGCCACCAACTGCATAGACGTGGCAAATGTATTTTTAGACGACCCACACGTAGAGGTCTGGCTGCTTGGGGGAATACTTCGAAAGGGACCTCGTTCCCTTGTAGGTTTTTTGACGAATGAGTCGCTGCACAAGTTGCGCTTCGACAAGGCCTTTCTGGCCGCAAACGCCGTTGACATCGAGTTCGGCGTGACCACGCCCAACATGACAGAAGCCGAGACAAAACGACAGATGCTACTTGCCGGCAAGGAAAAGATCCTTGTGGTAGATCACTCAAAACTAGACATGCAGGGCCTGTGTAAGATATGCGACTTAAACGAGCTTGACCTGCTCATAACCGATGCAGGGGCAGAGGAAAGGCAAATAGAGCAACTCAAGAAAAAGGTAAGGGTAATGATCGCTTTCGAAGGAGGTGACAGGAGGTGACATCGATTGTAACGGTTACCCCGAATCCGGCCATAGACCATACGATATTCATCCCCAACTTCACTGCCGGGAAGGTCAACAGGGTCAAGAATGAACGAATGGACGTCGGAGGCAAGGGATTTAACGTGGCCTCCTTCCTCAAGGACTACGGCATCGACGACGTGGTAGCCACAGGCTTCTTGGGAAAGGAAAACAGTGATTTCTTCGAAGGATTCCTAGCGGAAAGGCAGATCGAGGCAGATTTTGTGTACCTCGACGGGAAGACGCGCACCAACATCAAGATCGTGGACGAAGAAAAGCAGGAGATAACCGACATCAATTTCCCTGGCCTATTTTGCAACAGACAAAGCGGCGATGCCCTAAAGCGCATGCTTGGAAAGCTTGCTCTCACCAATCAATGGTTCGTCTTGTGCGGCAGCCTTCCGCCAGGCCTTCCAGACGACTACTTTGCCCACACTGTAAGCATGCTTAAATCCATGGGCAAATTTGTGGCTCTGGATACCAGCGGCCAGGCCTTAAAGGAGGCCATCGAGGCAAAGCCTGATCTCATAAAGCCCAACATTTCAGAATTTTGCGAGATTTTGGGCTTACAAAATCCTTCCTTCGACGAGATAGTTCAAGGATTAATGGCATTGGCATCTTCGGGCATCAAGACGGTCTGCCTGTCCGCCGGAGAAAGGGGTGCGCTTTTTGCTGAAGACGGCAAAGTCATTTTGGCAAGGCCGCCAAAGATTGACGTCTTAAGCACCGTAGGGGCAGGAGATGCCATGGTGGCAGGCCTCATAGCAGGAGCGCTGTCGGGGCAATCCTTGACGGAACGGGCAAAGCTGTCTACGGCCTTTTCCGCCTGCGCGCTGACCAAAATGGGACCCGGGCGCACCACGCGGGAACGGGTCAGCTCGATCATGAAGGACATAACGATAGAGGAGGTAAGGATATGAACATAAAGGATTTATTGTCAGAAAAAAGGATATTGCTTGGTTTAAATGCCGGCACGAAGGAAGAGGTCTGGAAGGCTATGGCCGAAAGGATGCACGAAGAAGGCATAGTGGAGGACGTGCAGGCTTACCTGGATGATGTGGCCTCAAGGGAAAAGCAGGGGACAACCGGCGTTGGCTTTGGCGTGGCCATCCCCCATGCAAAATCTGATGCCGTAAGGCAAGCAGGTCTTGCGATGGCAAGGACGACAAAGGGCATAGACGTCGGGTCTTTGGACGGAACGCTTGCCGATGTATTTTTCCTGATCGCTGCCCCAAAGGACGCCGACAAAATTTACCTTCAGACGCTTTCAAAGCTAGCAAGGCTGCTTATGCACGAAGAGTTCAGGGAATCTTTAAGGAAGGCCCAGGACTCCGGGGAAGTAATCGACACCATCGAAAAGATGGAAGAAAAAATAAGTTAGCCCAAAGGAGGGACATGACATGGCAAAGATAGTAGCCGTGACGGCTTGCCCCACGGGGATTGCCCATACCTACATGGCGGCCGAATCGCTGAAGGTGGGAGCGCAAAAGTTGGGACACGAGATAAAGATCGAGACGATGGGCTCTGCGGGCGTCGAAAACAGGCTGACCGATGACGACATAAGCCAGGCAGATGTTGTCATCATAGCGGCAGACACGAACGTGGATACGGATAGGTTCGCAGGAAAGCCCATATATATGACGTCTACGGGATTGGCCATAAAGGACGGCGGCGCCGTCATCAACGAGGCCTTAAGCAAAGCTAAGGTTACCGTAGCAAAGGAAGTAGCCAAGATAGAGGAGATAAAGGCCCAAAGATCGGCGCAAAGGTCAGGCGTGTACAAGCACCTCATGACGGGCGTTTCCTACATAATACCCGTCGTGGTGGCGGGAGGTTTGTGCATCGCCTTGTCGTTTGCCTTTGGAATACATGCCGCAGAGCAGGAAGGCAGCTTGGCAGCTGCGCTCATGAGGATAGGCGGCGGAGCGGCGTTTGCCCTCATGGTCCCGGTCCTTGCCGGTTATATCGCCTACTCCATAGCCGATAGGCCAGGTCTTACTCCGGGCCTCATAGGCGGTATGCTCGCAAGCCAGATAGGAGCCGGGTTTTTGGGCGGGATCATTGCTGGATTCATAGCAGGTTACGTAGCGCTTGGCCTGAAGAAATCCATAAAGCTTCCAAAAAGCCTCGAAGGGTTGATGCCCGTCTTAGTCCTGCCGCTTATTTCTTCCTTAATAACCGGACTTTTGATGATTTACGTGATAGGAACTCCCGTAAAGGGCATCATGGACTGGCTGACCTTTAGGTTAAACACCATGAGCACGACCAACGCCGCGATATTGGGGTTGGCATTGGGAGCGATGATGGCCGTTGACATGGGAGGGCCGGTCAACAAGGTGGCTTACGCCTTCGCCGTTGGATTGCTTGGAAGCAACACCTTTGAGCCCATGGCCGCCGTAATGGCTGCAGGCATGACGCCTCCCTTGGGGATAGCCTTATCCACCTTCATCGCGAAGAACAAATACACAAAGGAGGAAAGAGAGGCAGGCAAGGCCGCATTGGTCTTGGGGATGTCCTTCATAACTGAGGGTGCCATTCCCTTTGCGGCAGCCGACCCCTTGAGGGTAATACCTTCCATAATAGCCGGCTCGACCGTAGCGGGAGCTTTGTCCATGTCCTTTCACTGCGCCTTGAGGGCTCCCCACGGGGGTATATTCGTCCTTCCCATCCCTAACGCCGTCGAAAACCTCGGGTTTTACATCATAGCCATACTTGCCGGCTCGATCGTAACGGCCTTGCTTGTAAGCTTGTTAAAGCCCAATAAGAACGTTAACGTCGTAAATGCAAAGTAAAAAGCGCGAGGTTACGTAGCATACTTCTTACAATAGGTGGCCTCTGAATAGAAGGCCACCTATTGTGTACGATTAACTTGACAAATATTGATATTATTGTATTTTAAAATGTGTGATCACAATCAAATCCACTTTCAATTGAATCTGGTCAGTCATAAACCGCATATATTACAGTGAACGTAATAAAAATCCAATTATCGGCAATTTTTTATCCGTCACTTCTTAATTAAAGAACATAAACTTTTGTCATGAATTAAGGGGGTATTTGCATGTCAAAAAAGGCCGTTGCCGTACTAGCTCTAGTGGCGATGTGCTTTTTCTTTGTTCTCTCTTTTCCGGCAACATCGCCTGCCAAAACGAAGAGCATTACCTTTGGCGATTTTAGCTGGGATAGCGTGCAAATTCATAATCGCATTGCCGGTTATGTATTGGAAAAGGCCTATGGATACCGCGTTTCCTATAGCTTTGGCGAAAGTCTTCCCCTGTTGCTTGGAATGGCACGAGGCGATGTGGATGTATCCATGGAAATATGGTCGGACAATATTGAGGCATGGGGCAAATATGTGGAAAGCGGCGAATGTTTGGATTTAGGTCCGACCTATCCGGATGCCGGCCAGGGTTGGTATGTGCCCACATATGTCATTAAGGGCGATCCCGAAAGAGGCATAGAGCCAATGGCACCGGACCTAAAAAGCATTGAGGATCTTTCGAAATATTGGGAACTTTTCAAGGATCCGGAAAATCCTGATAAAGGTAGGTTTTACAATGGCCCCACAGGTTGGGTGGTTAGCTCTATAAATATAAAAAAACTGCAATCATATGGATTGGACAAGTATTATCAATCTTTTGAGCCAGGCTCCGACGCAGCTCTCTCCACTGCAATATTAAGCGCCTATAGAAAAGGTGAGCCCATATTCTTCTACTATTGGGAGCCTACTCCGATCCTTGGCCTTTTTGACATGACTAAAATCGAGGAACCGCCATATGATATCAAGTTATGGAACGAAAAAAACGGCTACAGATGCGACTTTCCCCAATCGAAAGTACATGTAGGAGCGAGTGCAAAATTATTGCAGAAAGATCCCTTCGTCATATCGTTTTTAGCAAATTATGAAGCGACGATCGAACAGACAAACGAAGCACTTGCCTACATGTGGCAGAATGAGCTGCAACCTAAGGATGCTGCCATATGGTTTTTGAAAAAGTTTCCCGAGCAATGGGAGCAGTGGTTTCCGATTTCTGGTGATCCTCATATAGACAAGCTGAAAGAGGCATTGGACAAAGAGATCGTTAAGGAATAGATCTTAAAATTCGTTGATCGAGCTAGATTTTAGTTTATGAACTTAAATTCCCGTCGTAAGAGGCGGATTTGATAGCTCAATACAATATGAAAATATTATAAAGATACTTGGGTGGTTTGGGTGGGATAAAGTTTGATCGGTTATTTTGATCAAATTTTATCCCTATTTGTTTTTTTGAAAGTCCACGAAAATGGGAGGGATGTGGATGAACAAGATTAAATCTATAAATGCCATTTCTCCGGTCCTTGAAGTAAAAAACCTGTGGAAGGTGTTTCCCAAAGGACAACGTTCAAAGGGGAAGAAGACATTAAACATCGACGTTCACGATCACGTTACGATTTCGCAGATGGAAAAAGACGGCAAACTTGTGGTGGCCGTGAGGGATGTCTCTTTCGAAATATATCCTGGAGAGATTTTCATCGTCATGGGGTTGTCCGGCAGCGGAAAGTCAACCCTCATACGCTGCCTAATGAGATTGATAGAAGTCACGGCAGGTACAGTTAAAATTAATGGCCTGGATGTAACTTCCTTAAGCAAAAAAGAACTGGTGAAACACAGAAGGTATCAAGCCGCCATGGTTTTTCAGCACTACGGTTTGCTTCCCCACAAGACAGTGCTGGATAACGTTGCCTTCGGCTTAAAGCTTCGAGGCGAACTGAAAGAGGAGAGATATCGAAAGGCCAAAGCTGCAATAGAAAGAGTGGGCTTGGAGGGATGGGAGAATTATTATCCTGCCGCATTGTCTGGAGGAATGCAGCAAAGGGTAGGAATAGCCCGCGCACTGGTCATGGATGCCCCTGTCCTGCTGATGGACGAGCCCTTTAGCGGTTTAGATCCTCTTATCAGCAGGCAATTGCAGGACGAACTGTTGAGGCTGCAGGAGGAAATGAAAAAAAGCATAATGTTTGTTACCCATGATTTGTCCGAAGCTTTGAGGTTGGGCAACAGAATGGCCATCATGAGAAAGGGAAGCATAGTTCAAATCGGGACGCCCGATGAGATCGTTTCAAATCCGGCTGATGATTACGTAGCTGCCTTCGTTGCCGACGAAAGACGGACGCTGGAAAAGACTAAATTGAGCCTGGGAAGCAAATTGGCAAGTGCGCCTGCAAGCTCGTGACGAGGAGGTGAAGATAATATGTTTCCTGAGCATTTTACTTTTCATGTAGCGGAACAGGTCAATAATTTCGTAGATTGGCTGTTAGACTCATACGCACCTGTCTTTGACGCCATTTCTACCGGTATCCTCACTATGTTGCTAAGGATAAACGAAATACTGCTGATGGTCCCTTGGTGGCTGTACATGGTCATAGTTTTCGTGGTGCTCTTTACGGCCACAAGAAAGGTTGTTGCTTCGTTGACCCTGGCCATCTTGCCTTTGTTGATTGGTGCCTTCGGATTATGGGCATTGGCGATGGAATCTCTGTCCGTCGTGCTGACGGCGGTCATAATTTCACTGCTGATAGGCGTCCCCGTGGGGATACTGATGGCGGAGATCGACTGCTTTGCAGTTATTCTCAGGCCGATCTTGGACGGCATGCAGACTATGCCAAGCTTTGTGTACTTAATACCGGCCATGATGCTCTTTGGCCTTGGCAAGGTGCCTGCGGTATTGGCCACCTTGATATATTCGCTTCCACCGGTCATAAGGCTGACGAATATGGGTTTGAGGCACGTACCTAAAAACATTGAAGAGGCTGCGTTGGCTTATGGCGCAACGAAGTGGCAACTGCTCAAGGAAGTGAGAATTCCATTGGCCATGCCCTCCATACTAACTGGAGTTAACCAAACAACGATGATGGCTTTAGCCATGGTTGTCGTTGCCTCGATGATTGGAGCCAGGGGATTGGGGCAGGAGGTGTTACTCTCCATAAACAGGATAGACATAGGCAGAGGATTTGAAGCGGGACTATCAGTTGTCGTTATGGCTATAGTCATCGATAGGGTGACTCAGTCCATCGCGAAGAAATGGGAGCCGCCCAGATAAAACCATGAATGGAAGAGCAAATAGGGGCAGAATCGCGATTGTTGCGCAAGCAATCTACTGACGCGCCTGCTTTGGGGAAAGGGCCTTTTGGGTACTTCTTTGAAGCCCTCGATCACGAACTGCCCCTTTGCAATTTACGTTTCAAACGCGCCTTGCCAAAAACCTTCCCCTTCCTTCGGTTCCGGTAAAAACGCCGTCGTTGTAGATTACCTCTCCACGCGACAGGGTCGTGCGCACCTTGCCCTTTACGGCCATGCCCTCGTAGGGACAAAAATCGACGTTCATGTGGAGGTTGTCAACGCTCATGGTCCACTCCTCGTCGGGATCAAATATGACTACATCCGCGTCGGAACCTATATGAAGCGCTCCCTTCTGAGGGAAAAGCCCGTATATCTTGGCCGGGTTTTCTGCAAAAAGCCTGACTAAGGCATCGACCGAAAGGCCCCTTTTCGATACCCCCTCGCTAAAGATCAGGGGCAACGCCGTCTCCACTCCGGGCAACCCGTAGGGCAAATCGGTAAATCTACCCTTCCAGGCCTTTTGCTCCCTGGTGAACGGGCAGTGGTCCGTCGCTATCATGGAAATTTCTTCCTCTATCAAGGCATCCCAAAGGACCTGCGTGTCGTGCGATGATCTCAAGGCCGGAGAGGCAGAATAGAGGTAGCCGTCAACACCGTCATAGACGTCCTTGGTGAGCAGCAGATATTGGGGGCAAGTTTCTGCCGTCGCATTTCGATAAAAGCTTTTTGCCCTCCTAAGGGCTTCCAAGCCTAGAGCTGAAGAAAGGTGCACGATATGTACCCTTGCCCCCGCCTTTTCGGCCAAATAGACCACGTCGCTTACGGCCGTCGCCTCACAAAGAGGTGGCCTCGCCTTCGCCAGAGTAGCCATATCGCTAAATTCATCGTCCCGGAGGGAGCTCATGATGCAGTTGATGATCTCTTCGTCCTCGGCGTGCACGATGGCCAAAGCACCAAGCTCTCCGATCACCTGAAATGCCTCAAAGAGCGCCCCTCTGTCGGTCCTCCTGCCGGAAGAGCCGTAGGCGGTGAAAAACTTGAAGCTCGTGACGCCCAATTGGATCGCCTTGAGCATCTCCCATGCCCTCGACTTTCGCCAACCGATGACCTCGGCATGAAGGGCATAATCTATGTAAGATCTCTTTGCATCGACGAGCCTTCTTTCTATATCCTCCGGTATGGAAGACTGACTGCTGCCGACGGTGAAATCAATGACAGTGGTCACGCCGCCGCAGGCTGCGGCCTTGGTGCCCGAGGCAAAGGTGTCGCTTGAACGGGTACCGGAGACGGGAAGCTCCATGTGAACATGGGCATCTATGGCACCCGGCAGGACGAGCATTCCCGAGGCGTCGATCACGCGCTTGCCCTTTAAGTCCTGCCCTATTGCTGCAACCCTTTCGCCGCTTATGGCTAGGTCTGCCTTGGATGTCCCCATCGGCCCTCCTACTATTAGACCCCCCTTTATCACCACGTCATACATTTCAAAACCTCCATTCGTTGACTAAAGCAGATGCTTAATAGTTTTAATGCCGCTGCTTATCTTTCTTATTGGCATTATACTATCACGTAAAGGGGGAGTTACATGGGGCTTGGTTTAATATTTTTTATCACTGTGGTGCTTTCGATTTACTCTTTAACGAACTACTATATTTTCATCCATATCGCCCCTTTATGCCATACTCCTGCCGGCAAGGCGGTTGCCGTGCTATTGATTTTGCATATTATCGCATATCCTTGTAGCCGCATACTTCAGGCTATAGGATCGACGGGGGCTTTGACTGAGATATCTGCAGGACTTACGGCGATCGGCTCCTACTACCTCGCCTTCATGACCTATGCCTTCTTCCTGGCCTTATTTGAGGATATCTACAGATTCTTTGCATCGCTATTCTCATTTCTTCCCTTGCTGGACAGTACGTCAAGGGCCGCCCTTTGGAAGTTTGGCATCTGCATAATAATTACACTCGTGGTCTTTGGCGGCATAAATGCCAAAAGGCCAAGGGTCGTCACGCTAGATATCGAAATGCCATGTAACGGCACAAGCTCAAGATCTCTTCGCGCAGTGGCGGTATCCGACATGCATGTGGGGCCCTTCATGAGAAATTCCAGGATCAGGGAACTGGTGGACAGGATAAATTCGCTGTCCCCCGACGTGGTCTTTTTTGTGGGAGACATAGTGGACGAAAGCGTATCGGCAGCCATTGAGGAGGGGCTCGCCGATGAGCTTAGAAATATAAAAGCTCCCTTGGGAGTTTACGCTTCTGCCGGCAATCACGACCATTACGCCGGAATTGATGCCGTAGAAAAGGCGCTAGGACAAGCAGGAGCAAGAATGCTCAGGGATGAATTTTCCGTAGTGGGAAATGCGTTTTTGCTCGTGGGCCGCGAAGATGCCACGGCGAGCAGATTTGACGGCAGCACGCGCCAGCCGCTTTCGAGCATCCTAAAAAACGCCCCAAAGGATTATCCCGTAATCGTCTTGGACCACACCCCCGTTGGCTTAGATGAGGCGGCCTCTTTAAATGTGGCCCTGCAGCTTTCGGGCCATACGCACAATGGCCAGATTTGGCCCTTTAACCTCATCACGGGATTGGTATTTGAAAAAAGTTGGGGTATTTTACGTAAAGGCAACACCATTTTTTATGTATCATGCGGTTATGGTACATGGGGACCTCCAGTGCGCCTGGGATCCGTGCCGGAAATCATATTGCTAAACTTGAAGTTCGGCCTAAGGGACCGGTAAAAACTAGATAAGGAGGTAATAAGATGTCCTTTTTTACGATTGCTACGTTTAATGTGAATTCCATCAGAAGCAGGCTTCACATATTGGAAAGGTGGCTTCAAAAAAATCCGGTAAACGTGCTTTGCCTTCAGGAAACCAAGGTGACCGACGATCAATTTCCCGTAGGGGCCTTCGATTCTTGGGGATACAACGTGTTTTTTAGGGGCAGGAAGGCATATGCAGGCGTTGCCATAGCATGCCAGGACGAGCCCAGCGAGGTTATCTACGGCTTTCCCGATGGCCACGACGGCAAAGACGACGATCGGCTGATCATGGCCCGCTTCGATGACCTGTGGGTCATAAACACCTACGTTCCGCAGGGGAAATCCATAGACCACCCCGATTATCAGTACAAAAAAAATTTCTTCAGGCGATTCCTGGACATGTTAGAATCCGGTTTCAAGGACGACGACAAGATACTTTGGGTAGGCGATATGAACGTAGCTCCCGAGGACAAGGACGTGACCAACCCCGAGACCAAGAGAAATCACGTCTGTTTCCACGAGGAGATCAGAGACCTCTTCGACACTGTCAAATCATGGGGTTTCGTAGACGTATTTAGGAAACATCATCCCGAGGAAGGACAGTTCACCTTCTGGGACTATCGCGTTAAAAATGCCCTGGAGCGAAACATAGGATGGCGCGTAGATCACATATTGGCCACAAATCCCGTTGCCGAGCGATCGGTAGACTGCTACATAGACAGGGAACCACGCGGTTGGGAAAGGCCGTCGGATCATACCTTCCTCGTGGGCATCTTTGATATTCAATAAAACACGTTAATGCCATGAAGAACACATCAAGCCCCATGCATGGAGTACTTTTGGTCCTTGGTGCAACGCTCATATGGGGAACGAACGGCCCCGTCATTCGTTTCATTAACAGCTTCGGGGTTGGTCCCCTTTTGATCACGCTTTTTCGCATCACCGTAAGCACTTGCATAATCATGTCGATCTGCCCCAGGCCGCGTGCCCAGCTTATAATTCCGCGCAGGGAGGAGATCACCAAGCCCCTGTTTTGGCTGAGCTCTCTGGGACTGATCAGCTCAAATCTTGGCTTGAGCATGGCTTTCTTAAGGATATCCGTCGGCTTAACTTTGATCCTATACTATACTGCCCCAATTTGGGCCATGATAGGAGCCTGGATCATAGCTCGGGAACGTCCCACCGTGGTCCAAATTCTGGCCTTAATCACATCTTTATCGGGAGTCTGCTTCGCCGTCTGGGACCCTGGGGAGGGATTGAGATTCGACCTCATGGGTATAGCCTGTGCCCTTGCAGCCGGAGCGGGGTATGCCCTGTACTTGCTCAACGGCAGGTTCGGATTGGGAAAAGTGTCGCCCTTTAAGGCCTATTTGCAAAACTTCATGTGGGCTTCCGTAATTTGCTGGATCGCAGCGATCTGCTCAGGAGAGGTATCGACATTGTTTAAAGCCCCCTTAAAGGCCTACATTGGCCTTCTGTACATGGCGCTTTGCACCTCAACGCTGGCCTTCGGGATGGTCTCAAGGGCCCTTAAGTACATGTCCAGCTCCATAGCGTCTGTCATATCCATGAGCGAGGTCCCGCTGTCCATGATGTGGGCCTTTATATTGCTAGGCGAGAGGCCAGAAAAAAGCGCCATTTTTGGCGGCATCTTCATATGCATTGCCGTCATATTGCTGTCGCTAGAGCCTTTATTTTATTGCAGGGATAATCGATAAATGTTATATTATATGTAACTTCGAGTGCAAAAGAGGTGAGGGATATGGGACACTACTGGAAGATCAAATGTCCGGTTTGCGGAGCCGAGACCATGTCCTCAAAGGAGGAAGGGCTCAAAGTCGAATGTTCCCACTTTGGCAGATTTGTGCCTGAGCAGTCGCTCGTCATTTACTACAACGATCTTGGGGAGGAAATCCCGGTAAGGCTCGACGACGTAGGCCAAGCTTGCTATAAATTTACGTGTCCTATTTGCAGTGAGAACATCGAGGCCTGCGCCACCATGGGAGCACATCAATATTACGTGAAGACCAATTGCACTCATTTCATAACGCTGAGGCGAGGCGAAAACGACAAGATCACGGCCATCTTTTACGACTCCTTCAACAACGCATATCCCGTGGAGGTCGGATAGCGCTTTACAGTTAATCCCTCCTCGACTTCATGTGAGGAGGGATTAACTGCCCTTTAACGCTTCTTGGGCAACTGATGAATGGCCTCTTCGTTTAATGCCATGACCGCTTCGTGAAAGACCTCCGCCAAAGTGGGGTGGGCATGAATGCAGGAGATAAGCTCCTCCACCGAAACGCCGGCATGCATAGCAATGGCAGCCTCGTGAATTAAATCGCTTGCGTGAGGGCCAACGATGTGAACGCCGGCCAAATGTCCATCGTCATAAGCCAGCACTTTGACCAAGCCCTCCTCCTCGCCCATGGCGACAGCCTTGCCGTTACCTCCAAAGAGAAACTTGCTGACCTTATAGCTAACCTTTTCCCCTTGAAGCTCCTCCTCGGTCTTTCCTGCTGTGGCCACTTCAGGGATGGTAAACACTGCCGCCGGTATAACGCCGTAGTTGACCTTGCCTGGCCTGCCAAAGATGGCCTCAACGGCAGCCTTGCCCTCCTCCGAGGCCACATGGGCGAGGTAGGGCGGCCCAATTACGTCACCTATGGCATACACCCCTTCAGCCGAGGTCCTGTAGAACTCATCGACGACTATGCCCTTGGGCCCAGTCTTGACTCCTGCCTCTTCCAAGCCAAGGCCGTCCGTATTCGGGACGTTTCCCGTGGCGACGAGCACAAGGTCGGCATCTAAGGTCACGGCCTCCTCGCCTTTCAAGGCGTGGACCGTCAAGCCCTTTTCGCCCTCCTCGATGCGATCGAGGAGGGTTCCCTCGTAGAAGGTTATGCCCCTTTTCTTCAAAAGCAGCGTCAAGCGCTTCGATATCTCGCCGTCCATGAGGCGAAGCACCTTGCTTCTTACCATGACCGTAACTTTAGACCCCAGGGCATTGTAAATGCTTGCAAATTCCATGGCTATGTAACCACCGCCGTATACCAAAAGCCTGCCGGGGAGGCCCTCGTAGCCCAATAACTCCTTGCTGGTCATGACGCCCTTCAAGTTTATACCGCAAACTTCAGGAACGGCTTGCTTCGAACCTGTAGCTATTAGGACGTTTTTGGACTCAAGCTCAAGCGACTCTCCGTCATTGCGCTTCACGATGACCTTACCATTGCCCGCAAGCCTTGCCCTGCCGTTTACGACGTTTATCTTGTAGCCTTTAAGCAGTTGGCTGACCCCGCCGGTAAGCTTGTCGACAGCCCTGCGCTTCCAGGAATGTACCTTTGCCATGTCTATTGCAGGCTTGCCCGCAACTACGCCAAAGTCCTCCATTCTGGCCGCCAAAAGCGCGGTGGCAGCGCTTTGATACAATGCCTTCGTGGGAATGCAGCCGTAATTAAGACAGGTACCGCCAACTTTGTCTTCCTCGATGACGGTAACCCTTGCTCCAAGCTGAGCGGCCCTGATGGCCGCCACATACCCCCCGGGGCCGCTTCCGATCACGATGAGATCGTTTTCTGCCATTGAGATAATCTCCTTTCATTTAAAAACGCAAAGCGTTCGCCCGTAAAACCAAGAAACGGCGAACGCTTTGCAAATAGTTACGTATTATTACTTATCGAAATCCCACTTTACGATGGGCCTCTTTGCCGCCGTGACCTCGTCCAGGCGGCTGATGGGCGTGGTCTTCGGCGAATCCTTTACGACCTCAGGAGCTTCTTCTGCTTCCTTCGCTATCTTGATCATGCACTCCGCGAAGGCATCCAGTGTCTCAAGGCTTTCCGTCTCCGTGGGTTCCACCATCATCGCCTCGGGGACGATGAGCGGGAAGTACACAGTAGGCGGATGGAAGCCGTAATCTATCAGCCTCTTGACCATGTCAAGCGTAGTGACGCCTGTGGCCTTCTTCTGTTTATTGCCGGAGATGACGAACTCATGCTTGCACCAGCGATCGAAGGGTAAGTCGAAGTAATCGCGAAGGCGTTTCATTAGGTAATTGGCGTTAAGCACGGCGCATTCTGCCGCTTCTTTCAAGCCCTCGGGACCCATGGTCAGTATGTAGGCGTAGGCCTTTACCATCACGTTGAAGTTTCCGTAGAAGGACCTCACCTTTCCTATGGAAAGTGGCCTATCGTAATCCAGGTAGTAGCGATCGCCATCCCGTTCTACCACGGGGACGGGCAGGAAGGGTACAAGCTCTTTCTTGACGGCGATGGGGCCAGACCCCGGGCCTCCGCCTCCGTGAGGGGTGCTGAAGGTCTTATGGAGGTTCAAGTGCACCACGTCAAATCCCATGTCGCCCGGACGCGCCTTGCCCAGATTTGCGTTGAGGTTGGCGCCATCGTAGTACAAAAGCCCGCCTGCGTCATGTATTATCCTTGCGATCTCCGTTATCCTTTCCTCGAACAACCCCAGGGTGTTGGGGTTCGTCAACATGATGCCGGCTACTTCGTCGCTCATGAGCTTCTTCAAGTCCTCCACGTCGACGTTGCCGCGCTCGTCGGACTTGACTTCCAGCACCTCGAAGCCGACCATGCTGGCTGAAGCCGGGTTCGTGCCGTGGGCGGAATCAGGTATTATGATCTTGTTTCTCTTGCCCTCGCCTCTGTGCTCGAGGGCAGCCTTTATGATCATCAAGCCCGTCATCTCGCCGTGCGCACCGGCGGCGGGCTGCAGCGTGGCCCTATCCATTCCGGTGATCTCGCACAACATCCCTTCCAGGTCGTAGATGAGCTTCAGGGCCCCCTGGACGCTTTCTTCAGGCTGATAAGGATGTAGCTTGAGGAAACCCGGCAGGCGCGAGACGGATTCGTTCACCTTCGGGTTATACTTCATCGTACACGACCCGAGCGGGTAAAAGCCTAAGTCGACGGCGTAGTTGAGCTGAGACAGCCTGGTGAAATGTCGAACCACGTCTACCTCAAATACTTCGGGCAACCTCGCGTCGACCTTCCTCGCAAACTTTTCCGGGATCTTTTCGTCGGCTTCAGGCACATCGCAAGCGGGAAGAGAGTAGGCCTTTCTGCCTGCTTTGGAGAGTTCGAATATGAGCTCTACGGGCTTTTTCATAGCGCTTCACCCCCTGCGATATCCACAAACCTGTCTATCTCTTCCTTCGTCCTGCGCTCCGTAACCGCGATAAGCCATCCTTGACCGATCTCCGGGTAATGACACGACAGGTCGTAACCTCCGATGAACCCCTGCTTTAGGAGCGCGTCGTTAAGCTCCTTCACGGGCTTAGGCGAAAGGACGACGAATTCCTTAAAAAACGGCGCGCTAAAGGCTCGCTTAAACCCGCGCTTGACAAGCCCTTCCATGGTGTAGTGGGCTTTATTGTAGCAAAGGCTTGCCACTTCCTTCAGGCCCTCTTTGCCCATCGCCACCATGTAGACGGCGCCCATGAGGGCACACAGGCTCTGGTTGGTGCATATGTTAGAAGTCGCCTTCTCGCGGCGTATGTGCTGTTCCCTCGCCTGCAAGGTCAAAACGAAGCCGCGGCGACCCTGGGTGTCCACGGTCTGCCCGACGATTCTTCCCGGCATCCTGCGAAGCAGCTTTTCCGTCGCAGCCAAAAAGCCGAAATGGGGCCCTCCAAAGGACGGCTGGTTGCCCAGGGCCTGGCCTTCGCCGGTGACGATGTCGGCACCTAAATGGCCAGGAGCCTCAAGCATGGCAAGGGAAATGGGGTCTGCGCTCACGATCATCATGGCACCTTTGGAGTGGGCTGCCTCGGCTATGCGGGCTATGTCCTCGATTACTCCAAAGAAGTTGGGGCTTTGTATCATGACGGCAGCTATTTCGTCGCCCAATTTGCCTTCGAGGTCCTTAATGTCTACCTGTCCGTCTTCGTAGCCGAACTCTTCTACTTGGACGCCCCTAAAGCGGGTGTAAGTCCTTAGCACCGCCCTGTATTCCGGATTCACCGCCTTAGAGCAAAGCACCTTTTCTCTCTTGGTGGCAGTGCAGGCCATGAAGGCCGACTCTGCAAATGCCGAAGCTCCGTCGTACATGGAGGCGTTTGTGACGTACATGCCCGTGAGCTCGCATATCATGGATTGATATTCGAAGATGGCCTGCAAGGTTCCTTGGCTAATCTCGGGCTGGTAGGGGGTGTAGGCCGTGTAGAACTCTCCCCTTGACGCTACGGCATCGACCACTGACGGAACGAAGTGATCGTAGACGCCCGCTCCCAAAAAACAGGCGCAGCTGTCGAGGTTCAAATTCTTGCCGGCCAAACCCTCCATGTGCTTTACCAGCTCATCTTCTGACATGGGGCCGGGAATGTCGTAGATGCCCTTCATCCGTACTTCCTTGGGTATATCTTCAAAGAGCTCGTCAACGGACTTGACGCCCAATGCCTCGAGCATCTTTTGTTTATCTTCCGGCGTATGGGGAATGTAATTCCACATTAGGCCATCGCCTCCTTCTCTTGCTCGCAATGCTTGGCGTAGCTTTCGGCGTCAAGAAGTGCGTCCACCTCCTCGGGGTTGGCCATTTCGATTAAGGCGATCCAGTTTTTGTAGGGGTCCTGGTTGAGCAATCCCGGTTCCTCTTCCAAGGACTCGTTGGCATCTACCACCTTGCCAGAGACCGGCGAATAAACGTCAGAGGCTGCCTTGACTGACTCGATGGAACACAGCGCGTCTCCGACTTCCACATCCGAGCCGACCTCGGGAAGCTCGACGTAAACTATGTCTCCCAAGTGCCTTTGGGCGAAATCGGTTATGCCGACGTAAGCGTTTTTGCCCTCTACCCTAACCCACTCGTGCGTCTTCGTATACTTCAGATCCTTCGGAATGTTCATTTCCCATGACACCTCCTGTTTAAATTTTGCTAGCGTTTGTAGCGTCTCTTATAGAAAGGAGTTTCCACTACTTTGGCAAGCTTTTCCTTTCCCCTTATATCCACATAAACCTCTTGGCCGATCTCCGTATAGCCCATGTCAAGTAAGGCCAAGGCCAGATATTTTTCGAGGTAAGGAGCAAACGATCCGGAAGTGATGGTGCCTATCCTTTTACCCTGCAATCTCACCTCGTAACCATGCCTTGGTACTCCCTTTTCGACCATCTCAAGGCCTGCAATCTTGCGCTTCAAGCCCTTTTCCTTCTGCTCAAGCAGCTTGGCCTTCCCTATGAAATCCTCCTTTGTCAATTTGACGAAAAAGCCCAGCCCGGCTTCAAGCGGCGTTATCTCCTCGGACAACTCCTGCCCGTAAAGCGGCAGGCAGGCCTCAAAGCGCAACGTATCCCTGGCGCCAAGTCCCGCCGGAAGCAGGCCTTCGTCCTTGCCCGCCTCAAGCAACTTGTCCCAAATGCTGCAGGCATCGGCTGGAGAGAGATAAAGCTCAAATCCGTCCTCGCCCGTGTACCCGGTTCGCGAAAGCAAAAGCCTTGCGCCACCGACTGAGGCGTTATCCTTAAAGGTGTAAAACTTCATGTCGCTCAAAGGAACATCCGTCAGCTTTTGTAAAATGGCTTCTGCCTTGGGCCCCTGCAGGGCAATTTGAGCGTAGCTGTCCGATACGTCTTCGACCTTTACGTCGAACTTCTTCGATTTGTCCAAGATCCACTGATAATCCTTGTCCTTGTTGGCTGCGTTCACCACCAATAGAAAGTGGCTTTCGTCGTGCATGTATATCAGCAAGTCGTCTACTGCTCCCCCATGTTCGTAGCACATGGGGGAATACATGACCTTCTGTGGCACTAACTTAGTCACATCGTTGGTAACCAGGTAATCGATGAACTTCAAGGCATCTTTGCCCTCGACCGTTATTTCGCCCATGTGGGATACATCAAATAGGCCGGCGGCGTTTCTGGTGGCCAGATGTTCCTCGACTATTCCGCTGTACTGCACCGGAAGAGCCCAGCCGGAGAAATCGACGATTCGACCGCCCAGTGCGACATGCTTATCATAAAGAGGCGTCTTTCTCATTTTTCCGTTCCCCTCCTACCCTCCATATTTGGCCTTCCCCAGTTCCTGCATCATTTGAAGATCTCTTAATTATTATAACAAAGCAAAATCACATTTTTAACGACTACACAGAGATTCCTCGCCTTACGGCACCAACAACGGGCATATAATAAGGGATGGCAAACCCTTACCGCGACAATCTTTCCTCGACTTCCTTTACGGTTACCCTCGTCAGCTCGCTTCGAGGAAGCATCTTGAGCAGCTTCCATCCTATATCCAGAGATTCGCCTATATCCCTGTCCTCATCGTAGCTTTGTTTTATAAAGGTATTCTCGAAGGACTTCCCAAAGTCCATGTAGGAGATGTCTATTTGGCTAAGCTCATCTTCCCCGATGACGCTTGCCAAGGCCCTGACGTCTTGGACCCTGCTGTAGGAAGCATACAGCTGGCTTGCAAGGTTGGGGTGATCTTCCCTGGTGTAGCCCTTTCCTATGCCGTCCTTCATGAGCCGCGAAAGGCTGGCTAAGACGTCTATTGGCGGATATATGCCCCTGGAATCGAGCTCCCTCGACAAAACTATCTGACCTTCCGTTATGAAGCCCGTGAGGTCCGGTATGGGGTGCGTGATGTCGTCGTTGGGCATCGTGAGGATCGGAATTTGTGTCAGGCTTCCCTGGATCCCACGCAGGACTCCGGCCCTTTCATAGAGCGATGCCAGGTCGCTATACATGTAGCCAGGATAGCCCTTACGGCTTGGCACCTCGCCTTTGGCGACGCCTACCTCCCTTAAGGCCTCACAGTAATTCGTGATGTCGGTCATTATCACCAATACGTGCATATTGAGCTCAAAGGCCAGATACTCTCCCACTGTCAGGGCAAAGCGCGGCGTGGCTATTCGCTCTATGACGGGGTCGTCGGCCAAGTTCAAGAAGACCACCATGTTTTTGGCGCGGCCCTTCTCGAAGAGCTCCTCCATGAAGTAGGCGGCATCGTCTCGTTTCACCCCTATTCCCGCAAAGACGACGGCGAAATTCTCCTCGCCCACCAGTTGGGACTGGTTTGCAATCTGCACGGCAAGCCTGTTGTGCGGCAACCCGTTTCCGGAAAAGATGGGAAGCTTTTGGCCTCTGATCAAGGTGGCCAATACGTCTATGGCCGATATGCCCGTCTGGATGAAGTTTCTGGGATATATCCTTGCCATGGGGTTTAGGGGAGAGCCGTTCACATCTCTGCTAAGGGAAGAATAAACGGGCCCGCAACCGTCCCTGGGCTCCCCAAGTCCCGAAAAAACCCTCCCGATGATAGAGGGAGACAGCTTCATCTCAAGCGGCATCCCCAAGAAGCGCACGGCCGTGCTTTCTGGCACAAGGTCAGAAGTGCCGCTGAAGACCTGCACGAGGGTCGCATCTTCGCTGGTCAAGACGACCTGGCCCAACCTAAAGCTGCCGTTTCCCATCCTGATTTGGGCCAGCTCCCCGAAGCCCACGTCTGTCGCCCCTTTTAGCAGGACAAATGGCCCGTATATTTGGTCCACTCCTATATGATCTATAAAGGGCATCTGTATCACCTTCCCCTCGCTGCAAGACGTTCGCTGCCGGTCTTTTCCAAAAATGTATCCAGGTCCTGTCGTATCTTGGGCAACTGAACTTCCAGCTCCTCCGCAGACAGTTCCTTGAGGTGCACGAGGTTGGTGACCACATCTCCGCTTCGCAATAGCGAGAAGGGAACTCCCTGCCTCACCAAAGCCAAGGCCTTATCGTAGAAGTACATGATCAAGGAAAGGATGGCAAAGCCCTTGGAGGGCGGTGAATAGGAATCAGGACCAAAGGCGCCCTGCTGCAGGTAGCCGTTTTTTATCAAATAGGCCGTAAAGGTTATGAGCCTTTCGCCGTCCGGCAGGACGTCTTCTCCCACGAGGCGCACCACCTGCTGGATCCTTTCGTCCTCTGCCAACAGCTCCTTTGCCCTGTTTCGAAGCGCGCCCCAACCGGAATCCACGTTCAACGAAAACCAATCCTCGACTTCGCCTACGTATTCGCTATAGGAATCCACCCAGTTGATCGCTGGGAAATGCCTGGCGTTTGCCAAACTCTTATCCAATGCCCAGAAGCATCTTACGAATCTCTTCGTGTGCCTGGTAACGGGCTCAGTGAAGTCGCCTCCAGGAGGCGATACGGCACCAATTATAGTTACGCTTCCCATGTCACCGTTCAATGTCACGACCCTACCGGCACGCTCATAAAATTCGGCAAGTCGGCTGGGTAAATAGGCCGGAAACCCCTCCTCTGCCGGTATTTCTTCCATCCTTCCGGAGATCTCCCTCAGGGCTTCTGCCCATCTGGAAGTAGAATCGGCCATGACTGCGACGTCATAGCCCATGTCCCTGTAATATTCAGCCAAGGTAATTCCCGTGTAGATCGACGCTTCCCTGGCTGCCACAGGCATGTTGGACGTATTTGCCACCAAGATGGTCCTCTCCATCAATGGCCTGCCCGAGCGAGGGTCCTCCAGCTCCGGAAATTCCTCCAGGACTTCGGTCATCTCGTTGCCCCGTTCTCCGCAACCTATGTACACCACGACCGTAGCCTCGCTCCACTTGGCCAATTGGTGCTGGGTAACGGTCTTTCCCGTGCCAAAGCCTCCGGGAATCGCGGCAACGCCGCCCTTTGCGATCGGGAAAAATCCGTCTATGACGCGCTGTCCGGTTATCAAAGGCTCCTTAGGCGTCAAGTGCTCCCTGCAGGGCCGTGGGACCCTGACGGGCCAACGCTGAACCATTGTGATCTCGATCTCCTGACCTCGGTTATCCCTGACCTTGGCCACGACAACATCGGCCTTATAGGTGCCCTTGGGCAACACAAAGGTAAATTCCCCCTCGACGGCAGGCGGTACCATGATCTTGTGGACGACCAAAGGCGTTTCCTTAACGGTAGCCACGACCGTACCCGGCGTTGCTACATCTCCTATCTTGACGGCAGGTTCCAACTCCCATAATTTATCCGGATCTATTTGGGGCACCTTTATCCCCCTGGGGATAAAAATGCCGCCCTTTTCATAAACGGCTCCCAGTGGCCTTCCCACTCCATCAAAGATATTGCCGAGCAATCCCGGCCCCAAGGCGATGGAAAGCGGTTCTCCCCTGCCAAATACCGGTTCAGCCACCTTAAGTCCCTGAGTATCCTCGTAAACCTGTATGGTCGCTTCGTCTTCATCTATGCGTATGATCTCGCCCATCAATCGCAAGTCGCCGACGTAAACCATCTCGTGCATGGCGAACTCTCGCATGCCCCTGGCCGTAACCACAGGACCGTTTATTAAGGTAATTACGCCCTGTTTTTCCAATTTTGTTCCTCCCCTATTGCCAAATTGCCATCAGCCTTTCGGTCAACGTATCGCTTAGCTCCGCGACCTTCGTTTGCCAGTCGGAGTTGACCTGCCTTTTTCCTATATCGTCGATCAACCAAAGTCCTCCCAGGATGGGAGCCGGCGCAGGATCGAACTTCATGTCGATGTGAGGTCGAAGCTCATGGCTTTTTGCCACGATCGTCTCTCCAAGCGGAGAGTCGATCGCTGCAAGCTTTAGGGAGCCTTGTTTGAGATCGACAATCGCCTCCTGTGCCTCAAAAAGGAGGCCTAAAAGTATCATCCAATGATCCTCCCTGGACCTTAAAGCCACAAGCTCGTCCAAGAACATGGCCCTGGCCTGAGTTATCAACCTGTTTTGAAGGCGCAGCCTTTCTCTGGAGACCTCCCTTTCGGCAGCCAACAACTCGCGACGCCTTATCTCTTCGGCCCTACGGCGTGCGTCGTTTATTATCAGATCTACTTCCTGCTCTATCTTGACCAGCTCTTGGGAAAGCCACTCGTCAGCTTCCTGCTGGGCCTTTTGTGTGATCTTCATGGCCTCGGCTTCAGCTTTGTCCAAGATGAGGTCCCTTAAAGCGCTCAACTTTTGCGTGTCGACTTCGCTCACTCTATCTTCACCCCGATCGCCTCATGGAGGTATTTGGTTAGAAAATCGGCCTCTCTCGTCGTTCCGTGCCTATCGGGGATCTCGACCACAAGCGGAAGCTTTGCCTTTTCCCTTAGGTCTCTTATCAGATCGGGTATGGTCGCCGCTGCCTTTTCGGTGATGAGAAGTATGCCCACATCTTCCATCTGCAGCGCTTCCTGTACTGCCCTTGCAGTCTCTTCGGGCCCGTGAGCTTCCTCACCTGCCACTCCGGCCAAGCGCATCCCGACGAGGGAGTCGTGATTGTCGCTGATCAAATGCGCCCTCATTTCACATCCTTCCCAATATGAGCAGGGCGATGATAAGCCCGTAAATGGCAATCCCTTCTGCCAGTCCCAAGAAGATCAAGGTTGAGCCAAGCATTTCCGGCTTCTCGCCGACCACGCCCAAGGCCGAGGAGCCCACGATGGCCACTGCAATGCCTGCCCCCAGACATCCAAGGCCGGCTGACAGAGCAGCTCCAAGATACCCCCACCCTGAAACGCTCGCTGCATCACCCTGGGCGTAGCTTACCGCCGGAAATATGGTCAAACAAAAGCCAATGCCCATGGCCAATGCCGTCAAAAATACGAAAGCCCTCAAAAGCCCTTTGCTATTCCTTGCCTTTCTTTTGCCCATGATTGCTCCTGTGCAGACCAAAAGGACAACCGCCATAACGACCAACTTAACTCCCATAACGTTCATCCCCTTCTTGAAAGATTACATTTGACTACGGCTGACAGACTCGCCGGTCTTTTCCCATCTGACGGGCTTGAAAGAAACGCCGCCACCCTTATAGAACTTGCTGAAGAACTCGTAGTATTCCAACCTCAAAGTCTGAATGAACACGATAAGTCCTTCCAGGCCAATTATCACGACGTTGCCTATAACCAATATGGCTATCTTTGCAAAGAATCCTCCCGGCAATGCAGTAACCATATCGGACAGCATGAACACGGCCAGCGACAACCCCACGTGGTTCAAGGCAAAGGCGGCCAAACGCAAAAAGGAAATGGTATTGCTCAAAAAACTGAGCAAGTTGTGAAATACCTCGAATATGTACAACCCCCCGCGCTCGTTCTCCGAAGCCGATACCCTTTCCTTGAGCAGGATCCTTGCCAGCAAATCTCTCAATACCATACATCCAAGCAAGATGCAAAGAAGAAGCGCTAACAACCAGCCGGGAACCGGCAATGGCTTATGAGTCATCACCGCATATATGGCCCAGGCAGCGGTCAAATAAAAAAACAACCCCGCCATGCCCCTTCCGTCGAAGAGCATTCGGCCAAAGTCGCGCTGTCTGTAACAAACTATCATGTTTAATATCATCCCGAAGGTAACTATTGAAACCCCTATTATCAAAGAAAGCGAAAGCATCTTCCCCATATCCTTCATTGGAGACATCCAGATGGCCGGTATTATGTCCTCGAAGCCAAAAATGCTTCCGTAAAGGAAGCCGAACAACACCGAACTGCAGCCGGCAGCCTTGAGCACGGTAGCCAAGGACTTGCTCATCTTGCGCTTCTTTTGAAGCAGATGGGCAACCAAACCCAGCACCAAGCCATGGCCCACATCCCCGAACATGAAGCCGAAAAACAAACAGAAGGTAACGGCAACGAAGAAGGAGGGGTCGATCTCGCCGTAGGAGGGCAAACTGTACATGGCCACAACGTGCTGAAAGGCCCTTACCAAGGGCAGGTTTCGCAGATACGTAGGGACCCTGATCTCGCTATAGGGAAGGTTCTTTTCCTCCTCGATCATTATCGTCGTCTTCGGAGCCTGATGCTCGATCAAGCCTTTAAGCTGCGCTAACATGTCCTCGGGAATCCATCCCGAGAGCACGTAAATATCGCCTATCTCTCCCCTTCCCCTACATAGGTCATATATACGCTGCATGGTATAAACGGAGGAGTAAAGCCTTTCGAGCTCCTTCCTCTGTTCGTCCAGGAATTTTTTTGCTGCCATCGATAAACCTTCTATGGCCTTGAGCTTGTTTCCTATCCTTCTTTGCAGGGCCTCCATTGGGTTGTCCGAAATAGTCTTTAGCACTTCCTCGATGGAATAACCCTTGAAGTATACGGAGTCCAAGAGCTTTTCGGCCCCTTCCCTGTATTCGGGTATGGCGAAGGCCAACATCCACGTCTCCTGGTGCCAACTGTCAAGCTTCATGACTAACATGGGAACGGATTGTATGCTTTCTTCAAGGCGCTTGAAGTTGTCGTCGGACAACTTGCCAAAATACATGATTAAATTTTCCGTATCCAGAAGCTCTTTGGGGTCCATCTTGTTCTTGACCAAAGCATCGGCACAGACCAATATTGCCCTGAGCTTGTCCACTTCCTCCTGAAGGGAAGATTTGCGCTCTGCCCAGAGGCGCAGCTTTTCGGTTACCCTGCGCACTTCTGCCCTCATCTTCTCGTATGTCTGTTCCTTAGTCACGGGAACAGGATACGGTTCAGGCAAGCTTTCGCCGGCAGCTTGCCAGACGTATCCCATCTCTGACAGCAGCTCGTCGTAGGGATTGTCGGTAGCTGTCTTGACCTTGGACCTCAGGGTCCTATCGCCCAAAATGAGGTCAAGCGACAGGGGCTGAAAACCGCCTAGTAAGATCATCTGGTTGGCTACATACTCCATTTCGTCCTTGGGACCGATGAGAGTCACGGCCAACATCTTCATTATCGCCAAGACAAAGCACCTCCCGGTATCAGAGGGCGCGTTAAAAAGGCTGCAGCAATTCGCCTGTTATAATCGTATCTCACGTCCTCGATGATGGTGATGATATCCCTCACCTCAAATTCCAGCAACATCAAATAGGCGATCACGGTATGAAAAGAAGGAGATCCCTTGCGAAAGGTGGATAAAGCCCTTTCGCGCAAGAACCTCTTCATATCCCTTTCCAAGGCAAGCTCGTCGTTGGGCGGCTCCGTGCCGAACGCTCGCAAGTAATTAGTAGTAGATAAGACGGACCAAAAGGCCTCCATGTCGTCGCAGGAAGCAAGCCTGTTTATGGTCGGCCCCTTAACCTTGAAGCGCACCGGCAGCAAACGGTTTACGATCTCCTCGCGACTCATGGCGTAAAAGCGCTTAGCCCTGTAACAAAAGTAAACGTTAAGCACATCGACCATGCTTCCAAGCAAATTTAAGACCTCCGGCCGCTCGAGCATCGGCAAGCTTAAGGCCGAGCGATAGATGTTAGATATAACGTAAGCATCTATGGCCGTCTCGCATGAATATAGGTTTCCTCTTCCCTTTAGCAGCCAGTCTACGGGCTCCCTCAAGACCGCATAATACTTCGTGCCCCTTAACGTCTTTATGAATTCCTCGAAATCCTTGCAGGAGATCAAGGCCTCAAAGGGCAAGGTCACGAAGGGTAACCCCTCATAGCCGGATCTGAGCGATTCCCTCTCGCCTCGACCGGCAAAGAGCCATCGCATGACCTGCTTTAACAAACCTGCCTGAAACCTCTCCACCCATGCCCTCAGAAATCTTTTTCTTGCGCCCCCATAGTAGGGCAAAAATGAAGCTACAGCGTAGAGAGGAACGGCAAGTAAGGCATGCTCAAGCTCTGCCCTATGCACGGTGGCAGCCATAACTGCCTCGAGATACTTGGCATACCCTTCCGTCCTCTTGAGGTACCCCGCTATCTCCTGTGGAGAATCACACTCAAGCAAAGCCCAAAAATCGTTGTCATCCAACATCCTGCCAAACAACACATGGGCCTTCGCTCCGGTGGATACGCATTCGCCAGCGGATATGGGGGAGTAGCTCATTTACCGGTCGCCTTCTGCAGGTATTTATTCACCAATTCAGCCACGAGGCCCTGTATTATGGCCGGAGCGTTCTCGTTAAATCTGCTTTCCATACGTTCCAGCTCCTGACGTCCCAAAGCCTCGATCTGTTGGGCTTCCGCTTGAGCGGATGCTCTGGCGGAATCGACTATGGCCTTTGCCTGCTCCTTAGCTGCCTTTAACCTTGTCTCCCTCTCGGAAGCCCCTTTTCGCTTGGCCTCGCCCACTATTTCTTCAGCCCTTTTTTTAGCTTCCTCTATTACGTTTTTCGCCTCAGCGTCTGCGCCTAAAAGTATCGCCAAAGCTTCCTGTATAGAAGCCATCTTTCATGCTCCCTTCCCTCACCGTTTCTCTCCCAAGTTTTCCTTTGCCTTTTTCATTCGTACAATATCTTCCCTTTCCCCTTCCTCCAACACATTTTCTATATACGCGATGGAGGATTTGTAGAAGGGTATGGCCACCTTTTCCAGGGCGTTCACCCTCTTGTGGGTCTTTTTGATTTGCACCGCCAACCTGTACACGCTTGTCTCCACGGCAGCCAGGCGGGAGATGAGCTCCAGCACCCTTCTAAAGGCACTATAGGCGATGTCCAGCGACCCGGTCGTGCCGTAGAATGAATAGCTTGGTTTTAAGCCGGCGTTGATGGGATCGATTTCGGGAATCTCTACCCCCATGATCGATTTGAGCCTTATTATGAAGTCCTTCTCCTCGGGCACGGCCATGGCAATATCCTCGACGACATCTATGCCCATGGATATGTTCGCCTTCCCCAGGGCCTTATAGGCATCGGAAAACACTGATGCCATCTCCTTTTGCAGTTCCTTGGCATCGTCGATGTGTTTGACCAACTCCATCATGAGGATTTGCCTTTTTCTTTCAAGCAGATCGTGCCCCTTCTCTGCCAAGGCTGCGGCACGAACCATTCTCATCAAAACGCCCCTGGTGGGCGCCACCTTAGAAGCCATCGTCTATCCCGCTCCTTTAACTACCTTACCACTCTTACCAGCCCGTCAAAGCCCTCATCGCTATCTCTAAGGCCTCTCCCCTTGTAATCGCTCCGGTCGGATCACCACACGGGTCCTTCAAAAACGGGGATAGCTTCCTGTAAGCCCAAGCTATCTTTTCCTTATCGGTGGTGATGGGTTTGGGAGCTTCCGAGGGATAAAGGGCTTCGGACAAAGCAAGTATAAACTTTCCTCTGGGGATCGGTTCATCGCTCATACCACTGTGTAAAACGACCTTGCGCTGACTGCCTAGGTCATCCAGTATATCACTAATCATTCCGTTTGCAACTCTCCAGCTCAAGGGTTCATCCACTCCAAATATGCCCTTGGTCCTGCCTTTCTTTGAGGCCTGCAGCATATCATTGTAGTTATCGACCCTTTGCGCGGCAAAGGTGGGCAAATTTTTTGGCTCCATCCAACCCCTTATAGTTGCCAACTGAACGGCAGCCCAAAAGGGGTGATCGGACGGGACGTCTTTGTAAACGCATAAGGCCAACCTGTCCCCCGATTCCAGAAGCAATCTCTGCACCTTTAATACGCTCACATCCCTGGGTTGGACGCCTTCCTTGACGGCCAGGGCCGCTATCGTGCCCACGGCCTGCCCTGTAAGCATGGTTATCGGCTGCAGCCTAAGCGCACCTGAGGCCAAACGGCTCATCGACAGGTTCTTTTCGGCCACTAAAAATCCGTCCAGCTTTTGAGGTATGAAAATTTCAAAAGGCACCTGAAAGGGGCCCAGGGGTTTATTTTTTGCTATTGATTCCTTGGTCTCGCCAAATTCGGCCTCAAACTGTTCCGTTTCGTCTGCTCCATGTAGATCCAACACGTAACGGCCCACCGCCACAGAGTTGCGCAACTCCCTGCCCTCGTTTCTTATGTAGCTCTCGGAGTTTTCCCGCAACTCCCGAGATGTCAAAGTCTTAACTCCTATGAGCCTTCTGCTTTCCCGCACGTAAGGGCGAGGCGGAAAATGCCTGACGATAGAAGCATATTCCAAGGGAACGTAGTCCTTTAGCCCCTGATATGTTTCGTCTGACTCAAAGATGTCCGATGCCACGGACCAATCGCAACCAAGCTCATTTTGTAGGTAGTAAATGAAGCCAATCGTCACCAGCATCGCCTTGGCATCGGCTTGTTTCCTGAAAGTAGGGTCTTCAAGATATGCAACCGGAAGGCCGCTTTTTCCCTTGTAACCTGCCTTTCCGGGATAGTCGTTGGCCCAATTGACCTCGGTCTTAGTGAGTAATAACCAACTAAATGGGCTTGATGCATCTGCGTTTCCCGGTGCCGAACTGTCGGGCAAACCTCTATAGGCATGATGTGTGGGCAGATCTACCGGAAACTTGAGGGGGTATTTCTTGAACGTAAAGCCGTCCCTTGCCACGTAGGACTTGAAGGTCTCCCTCATGTCATTGTAGCCTGGAGGAGGGGTCTTTACTTTAAGCTCATCCGGAACGCCACCGGGGTAGTGTTTGATCACGGCTACCCATGTGATGTCCTGCACCCTGGCGTCTTCGTCAAGTTTGCTAAACTCACCGTCGACGACGTTACGGCCAACCCTGTAGCCAGCGCCTGCAAGGGGAAGCAGATCGCCGTATTCGGTCGCATCTATCAATATCTTACTGTTGCACACAACCTTTTTGCCATTGACGTCAGCCACAATGCCCGTAACGCTTTTGCCGTCGCTTGATTTGAGCACTTTTTGTACCTTTGCCTTGAAGAACACATCTAACCGGCCCGGCTTGCCGTCGCGGGTTGTCTTGCCATCTCGAACATCTTTTATCATCTGAGCTAAGACGTAGTCTGCAACTGTGGGCTCGAAGGCCACAGTTATGGGCGTCCAGTAGCACGTACCCACCGATTTGCCCAAGGAAGCGTAATGTTTTAATATGGCATCCAGAAACTCGCCGTAAATTCCCCACCTAACGCCGTACATGTCATCCATAGTGGAGACAGCGGAGGCCACCATTTGGCCGCCAAGGACGTTCGTTTCCTCAAACAAGGCCACCCTTGCCCCCAATCGACCCGCCTGAACCGCTGCTGCTACACCCCCGGTACCTGCGCCTACCACTATGACATCGTAGTCTCCCTCCTCTGCGGCCTGGGCCATATACGGGCAATTTGCCACAAGGGCCATAATGACCGCGAACAGGGCAAATCTCATAAAAAAGCACCAACGCTTCATAACCATGACGGCATCAGTCCTCCAGTTTTAATCTTCAGTTTCCCGATATACAATGAGAGACTTCCCTTACGCTTGGACAGGATGTTAGCATCATCGCGACGGACAGCTCCTGTGCCAATCTCTCGTAAAGGAGCCTGACTCCTTCCTTGCCACCTCCAAAGACACCCCAAACGACTGGGCGTCCCACCAACACTGCGCTGGCCCCACAGGCCAAAAATTTCAACACATCGGACCCAGTCCTTACGCCTCCATCGGCCAATACGATACATCGACCCCTAACCCTTGAGGCTATTCCGGGAAGAACGGATATCGTGCCCGGCAGGTCGTCTAATACCCTTCCGCCATGGTTGGACACCACTATGGCGCTGGCACCTGCATCGCAAGCCATCACAGCTTCCTCTTCGGCCATTATGCCCTTAACTATCACCGGCAGATTTGAACTTTCGCATATCCTTTTAAGGATGTTCGGATTTAAAGGACGAACCAACTCGCCCGATCTCCTCATGTTGACCAACCCGGCTGCATCTACATCGATGCCCACGGCCAAAGCTCCCGCTTCTTCAGCCATCTTGATTCGTCTCATTATTTCGTCAAATTCCCTTGGCTTTATTATGGCAATGCCTTTACCTGCTTCCCTTAAGGCCGCTATGGTATCGTCATAAAGATCTCCCGGGCCGTCTCCTATCATGGCGATCGTGCCCGCCTCCATGGCACCAACCAGTTGAGCCTGCGCGAACTCCTTTTCGGCTATCTTGGCGGCGAAGTTGACCTTGGCGCCGGCGACGGCCGCCCCAATGACCGGCAACGCCAATTTTTGTCCAAAAAGCTCAACTCCCATATCGGGCTTGTCAACGTCATGAAGCAGCTTCATCTTAAACTTTAGCCCTCGAAGTGCCTCGTAATTGTTCTTCGCGCTGCTTCCAGTGCCTATGCCGCCTATGCCCGGCACTTTTCCGGCACAGGCCTTCATATCACAGACGGGACACAGATGACATATCCCCTTCAACGATTCCCTGGCCCTTTCTAAGACATCTTCCCATCTCAACAAAAATCACCGTGCCTTCTGCTTGTCTTATAATAGTATTAATTATTTTAAACTAAGGAACCGAAAAGGGGTGACAATATGCCGAGGTTTTTGGGAAGAAATGCTCTTTACGAGGTTACACGCGACCTAACGCTTGCAGCCCAAGGCAAAATAAAGGCAGATACCGTGATAAAGGGAGGACTTGTGGTAAATGTCTTCACAAAGGAGATATTGCCTGCAGACGTAGCCATATACAAAGGGCGCATCGTCCTCGTCGGGAACGCGGATCACACGATCGGCCCAAATACGAACATTATAGATGCTTCTGGATTTTATTTGACGCCGGGACTTCTTGACGGCCATATGCATGTAGAGTCCAGCATGGTCACGGTGACGCAGTTTGCCAGGGCAGCGCTTCCTTGCGGGACTACCACCATCTTCATGGATCCCCACGAGATAGCAAACGTCTTGGGATTAAGGGGCGTCAAGCTGATGGTGGACGAGGGCAAAAATTTGCCGCTAAAGGTGTTTGCCACCATGCCATCGTGCGTGCCGTCCGCTCCCGGATTCGAGGATGCCGGAGCCGTCATCACGCCAAGGGAGATAGCCGAGGCCATGAAGTGGGACGAGATAATAGGCTTGGGCGAGATGATGAACTTTCCCGGCGTGTTAGCGGGCGACGAAAATGTGCACGAGATGCTTAAAATAACGATGCAGTCAGGAAAGATCGTAACCGGGCATTACTCCATACCCGAAACGGAAATAGGCTTACAGGCTTACGCGGCCTCCGGCGTGGCATCTTGCCATGAAGGGACAAGGAAAGAAGATGCCTTGGCCAGGATGCGCCTGGGCATGTATAACAAGATGCGAGAGGGATCGGCCTGGCAGGACATAAAGGCCACTATCAAGAGCTTGACCGAGACCTTCGTAGACGACAGAAGGGCATTGCTCGTCACCGACGACACTCACCCTCACACCATACTGACGCTTGGCCACATGAACCACGTAGTAAAAAGGGCCATCGAAGAGGGCATGAACCCCATTAGCGCCATACAGATGGCCACTATAAACACCGCCGAGTGCTTCCGCGTAAGCCACGAAATAGGAGCAATAGCTCCAGGAAGATGTGCAGATATTCTTTTCCTTAGAGACTTGGCCGATTTTAACCCAGAGATAGTCATGACGGACGGAGAGATTGTTGCCCGGGAGGGCAAGTTGACGACGGAACTAAAAGCTCCAAACTATCCCGATTGGGCGCTTAACTCGGTACATCTAAAATATGAGCTTTCAGCAAGCGACTTCGAGATCAAATACGGTGGGCCTGAAAAGGAAGTAACTGTCAGGGTAATCCAAGTGGTCGAGGCAAGGGTAAATACCTTTCACAGAACTACGAAGCTTAAGGTTCATGACCAAAGGATAGAAGCCGATCCTTCCCAAGACCTGGCCAAGGTCGCCGTTGTAGAGCGTCACGGCGGACCCGGCAACATGGGGATTGGCTTCGTCAGCGGGTTTAGCTTGAAGCGGGGGGCAGTGGCTTCCACCGTGGCACATGACAGCCATAACCTTTTGATCATGGGCACAAACGACGCCGACATGGCCTTTGCGGGAAACGTCCTGCGCAAGTGCGGCGGCGGTATGGTCGCCGTATGCGACGGCAAAGTGCTGGCCTTGGTCGAACTTCCCATAGCAGGCTTGATGTCAGACAAACCCGTGGAAGAGGTGGATGCCCATGTCAAGGCCTTGGATGAGGCATGGCGCAAACTAGGATGCACCATGGTGTCACCCTTCATGACCATGGCTCTGCTTTCGCTTCCCGTAATTCCTGAGCTTCGAATAACCAACAGGGGATTGGTCGATACCTTGAACTTCAAGTTCGTAGATCTGATCGTCTAGTCAATAAGCCGCGGCGAAGGCTTAACATATATTTTAGCCCTCGCCGCACGTAAATTATAATTTAATATTTTACTATATCTCAATCCACTGGCCGATGCCCTTGTCTAAAGCCTTTTCATAGGCCAATTGGGCTGTCATCACGTCGTGACTTGCGATGCCCATGAGCACGGCGCCGCGACGGCCTTTTCTCACCGGAGTTTTCAAGCCGGCACAAAGCTCGCCCATGTCCGCGTAGATCTTATCCTTTGTCGGATAGCCGTCCTGGAAGTAAACTCCCTGCTCCTGTGTCCAAAGGTATTGGCCGGTATCGTCGCACACGAATACGTCTGCCTCCGCCATTACGGGAGCGCAAAAGGACGAGTCGTAGTCCACGGCAATGGCCAGCACATCTTCCTTGAGACATTCGGCGCGAATGTATCTCTTGGGGCATTCGACGATCGGGGTACAGGTGACGACCACGTCGGCATCCGCAACTGCTTCTTTGGGACTGTCGCAGGCGACGAATTGGCATTGCTTAAACAATGGGGACATGTCCTTGATATAACGTTCTATTTGCGAGGGAAACACGTCATATACCCTGACCTGCCTTACTTCTTTAAACACCTCCATCAAGGCCATGAGGTTCATCCTTCCCTGCACACCTAGACCTATCACCGCGATCACCTTTGAGTCGGGGTCGCCCAGGTATTTAGCACACACGGCAGAGGCGGCCCCTGTGCGATAGGCTGTTATCCAAGACGCGTCCATTATGGCCTTTACCAGCCCCGTATCGCTTTCGTTCAAGCACATGATGCCGCTTATATAGGGAAGCCCCTTCTCTTGGTTGGACGGATAGCCTGCTACCCACTTGATGCCTGAAGCATCTACCTCCCCTCCTATGTAGCACGGCATGGCATGGATAAAACAATCCTTTCTGGGATGTATGCCTATCTTCGCAGGCATGCTCACCTTGCCTTCTCCCTTCAGCCTAAACCCGCGCTCCACGGCTTCTATGATATCGGCCATCCTTATGTTCAGCTCCTCAAGGGAACTCCTAGATAGCATTAAAGACCTCAACCCAATTCCCTCCCCTTATATTGTTTTGGACAGATAATCCAAAAAGCCATTGATTGAAGAAAGGATGTTGCCCATTTCTCGAATTTTGATGTCCTCAGGCAAATGTGAGAAATCGCTCAAAAGAGGATCCCGTTCAATTAAATAACACGCCACATCCTCCGGGTCGACAGGCAATCCCTGATGGTCGGATAAGTAGTCGCAAATCAAATCGTTCCAATGCAGGAGTTGCCTTTCCTCCAAATCGAGGAACTTATTTACCTCATCAGTATAACCAAAGTGAGCATAGCACATAATGCCTGCGTCCAAAGCCTTTAACTCCTTTATGCTTGAAAGAGCGCTGTCAAGGTAAAATTTCGGCGGCGTCGCCGGGCGCAATATAAACGTGCCGTCGCTAACTCCAGGGTAGGCGAATCCCCTTTTGTAATACGTTCCTGCGGCTTCTCCTGCGAAGAGGACCTTTAATCCAAGATCGCAAAGAAACGAATAGTGATGGGATGCATGACCTGACGTTTCAATCTTAGTTATGCGATCCAATCCGACATCTTCCGGCAAAAAGCAGGACTCGTTTACGGCAATGGGCCTTCCGTAAGCCAAAGCTACGTCACCTAACACATCAACGCTTGATTTCCAAAGACGATCGGGGTTTACCAAGTGCTTCTTTCCTTTTGGATGTACCAAAACCCTGGCAGAGCCAAAAACTTCAAGCAGCTGTCCTAGCCCTCCCGAGTGATCGAGATGCACGTGCGTCAGTAAAATCAAATCCAGCTTCGATATGCCGAGTCCCTCGATATTCTTCATCAAAACAGGCACAGTCGAAGCCGGACCAACGTCGACTAACGAGACTCTATCCAAAGTTTTGTCCACGATGAGCCAGCTGCTTAAGAAATGATGAAATCCCGCTAGGTTGTCGATGGGCAGATCTATCAAGGTGATATTTACGCCTTCTCCAATGTTCAACGTAAACCTGTCGTGCACAAGCTTTTCGTCGGCTATTTCAAGTCATCCTTTCTGCGTATAAAATTTAGGGATATCATGATTTAGATTTTCATGATATCCCCTTATTTTACGCCCTTACACTACGGCGGGCTCCTCTATCAATTCGCCCTTCTCGAAGCGATCATAATTCAATACATCGATCGGTATGGAGGTCGTTCCCGTGACGATAAGCTCGGCAAGGAGCTTGCCTGAAATGGGACCGAACATGAACCCATGCCCCGAAAAGCCCGCTGAGATGTAAAATCCCTTCACTTCTTTGGATTCCCCAATGACGGGCTGCTTGTCAGGCGACATGTTGTACATGCCGGACCACTGCCTTACGACCCTTACTCCTCCAAGCTTTGGCAGCAGTTTGACTATCACCCTCGACATATGCTCCAGGAAGTTCCACGTGTTTCCAAGGGAGTAATCCTCAGGGTGCCCCTCAGGGCTGCAGCCGCCTATTATTGAACCTATAGGCCTTTGTTGTATGTAATAATTGCCGGAAAAGCTCATGAGCATGCAGGGGCAAACTCCGAATTCAACGGGCTCCGTGACCAATATCTCATGTCTTTCGGAATAGAAGGGAAGCTTAATGCCTGCCATGGCAGCGATATGCTGCGAGTAAGGGCCGGCCGCATCCACGACTACCGGGGCATCTATCTCTCCCCTTGTCGTAACGACACCTTTGACCTCACCGTCTTTCACCTTTATGCCCGTACATTCGGTGAACTTATAAAACCTCACACCTCTCTCGCTTGCAGCCTTGTGGTAGGCTATGGTCGTAAGGAAGGGATCGGCATGGCCGTCTCTGTGGTGATAGGTAAACCCAACGGCATCTTCTGCCGAGAGGGTCGGGCATATCTCGTATGCCTCTTCTTTGCTCACAACCCTTGAGGTGATGCCTAAGCTGTTTTGAAGTGCCACATTTTTCTTTAACTGCTCAAATTCGCTTTCTTTATAGGCAACCATGAGGTAGCCACCCTGATGAAGGCCTATGTCCATTCCGAGCTCTTCATGGAGGTTTTCTAATATCTCGAGGGAGGCTAATCCCAACTGACAGTTCATCTTCGTTCCCCACTGAGCCCTAATGCCGGCAGCACACCTTCCCGTCGAACCTGCCGTTGGAGTATCCTTTTCGAGAACCACGACATCTTTCATGCCCAACTTGGCCAAGTTGTAAGCTATTGAACACCCCTGAATTCCGGCGCCAATCACTACGACATTTGCCGTGTTCTTCCATTCTTCGGGCATCTTATTTGTCCACCTCCTCGGCTAAAAGCTCAAGTTTAACCGGCTTGGAAGGCGGACGAAAGGTTCCGGGATCAACCTGACTTACCGGGACGTTTTTCATCTTGGCTATCTCCCTCAAGATTATCTCCCTGCATCCTCTGCCCTGACAGGGACCCATACCTACACGCAGGATGTGTTTGAGCTCGTCGAAGGTGTCGTATCCTCTTGCGATCCAGTCCCGTATTTCCCCCATGGTTATCTCTTCGCATCTGCATACGATTACGTTTCTTTCCTTTTCTTCTTCTGTCATCTGCTCCTCACCACCCTTATGGCCCTTATCTCCATCACAAGGGATTTGGGCACTGCCACGTGTACGACCTTGGTCTTATCCTTCCAGGGCTCCATGATCTTCAAGACCTTCCCCTTAGAAACGACCTTGCCCTCGCGGTTTAGGCATTCGACCTCTTCCCCTTCGTCAGGCAACGGCAACATCTCATAGGGCAGCTTAAGTAGGGCCTCTTCATCGCCACCGTAAGTAAGATCTGCGACGAAACAGGCAAGTCCGGGACATTTAGCGACGCACATAGCGCATCCTGTGCACTTTTCGTAGTCAATCTGCGGCGTATCGTTTATGTCGGCAAACTCCTTTATCGCACCGGTGGGACATCCCGTATGGCAGGGGTTGCAGGGAATCCTTTGGGGGCATTCCACGATAACTAGGCCGTTTTTCTTCTTCTCCCATAGATCCTTAGGAGGCTGGTGTTTGCCATACATCTCCGGAGGAAGCACTCCGCTGTTGAAAAGCCTTTCACCCTGGTTCATCTTTCATTACCTCCGAAATCATCCGTTAAAACTTGAGCGATGCCTTCTCTAATCTTGACGCCAGTCTCGCCGTTTCTTAAGGCATTTAGCCTTTCCCAGTAAACGTCAAGTTTCTCCAGGTATTCTTCTTCCTTAGCGTAACCAAGGTCGTAAGCCATGCTGAGGCCCGCGATGCGACCTTCCACCATGGCGCTTGAGGCCTCTTCTATTCCAGCGGCGTCGCCCGCCACCCATACGTTTGGGTTGCTCGTGCGCATGGATCTATCTCGAAGAGCCACGTGCCCGCAAAGCTGAGGGACGTATTTCATCTCGCATCCCGCTTGCCACAAAAGCTCGCATGTGGGATTTAAACCGACTGCCATGCATATGACGTCGCAATCGACGTGAATTTCCTCCCCTATAAAGCCACATCCTGGGCTTATCTGCTGTATTATGGCACCTTCTACTACGTCTTTACCCAAGGCCTCTTTGATGGAGTGCTCCAGTAGGATGGGAACGCCAAGCCTTCTGACCTTGGCCGCATGCACCCAGTATCCCCCTATCCTTGGCATCGCTTCGACTATGGCCGCTACCTCTACCCCCGCTTGAAGCAGCTGGTAACTTACTATGAGTCCTATGTTTCCCGCTCCAACCATGAGCACCCTTTTGCCCGGCACCACACCGTAGACGTTCATTAAGGTCTGCACCGCCCCCGCACCGTACACGCCGGGGAGGTCATTGTTTGGGAAGGGTATCAGGCGTTCTTGTGCTCCCGTGGCCACCAAGATCTTCTTGGGCAAAACCTTAAAGTAATTTTCCTCGCCCTCCATGCAGTTGACCACGCCATCGTCCTTGTAGTAGCCCAGGGCCGTGCAATTGGAGTAAGTCTCGACCCTATTGCCGTATCCTTTAAGTTCGTCTAGCAGTATATCGGATATGACAAACCCCCGTGTGCCTGCTCGCTCGAATGCGGAACCGAAGAACTTGTGCGTCTGTTTTATCAGTTGGCCTCCAAGCCTTAGATCGCTATCTACGATCATGACATGAGCGCCGTAGGATGCCGCCTCGGCAGCTGCCGATAACCCAGCAGGTCCCCCGCCTATCACTAAAACCTCGGTGTTTTTCACTTCAGATCACCTTCGTGATTGAGCTTAATCTTGCCCTTCCCCCGCTGCACTTCGATTCGCATGCCCTCTTTAAGGGGCGTTATGCAGGTTCGCACGTTAGGCACTCCGTCCACGACCATAAAGCAGGAAGAGCACTTGCCTATGGCGCAAAAAAAGCCGCGAGGCCTCTTCATCTCGGGCGTCTCGCGGTATACCTTAATCCCGTTGGCATGAAGGGCCATGGCTATAGGCTCTCCCTCGAACCCCTCCATCTCCTTGCCCTCGAAGGTAAACCTGACCAACCTGCCATGGCGAAACTCCAGTACCGGGTGTTCCCTGATCAGTTCCAAGCTTGCCACCTCCTGATTATACGAAGCATTTATAAATTAATTCGTTTGGTCGCCTTGTTTTATATAAATATACACCAATATATCATTTAGTTTGAGCCTTCTTGCGCTCGCTGGAAAAAGCCACATTCATAAAATACAAAGTTCCTCCCCATACCAATCCCAATATCACTATCATGGTAATAAGGCTGCCCGTGCTCATGATCTTGCTCCCCCTTTAATAGGCTCTCCCATGACCTCCACTTTAACGACCTCATCATTATTTATAATGGCTTTCGCTAAAGTATTGTTGAACAGCATAAAAATCACTATTACCAATGCCCACTGCAGGAACATCGTTCCTGGGCTATAGGTCTCAAAGGGGTTCCACCACGTCGCAGGATACCAAGTAAATTGCTGATACGTCCACCAACCGCATACGATGGTAAACATCGCTGGGAAGCAAAGGATGCACCAATTCCACCATTTCCCCACGTACAGCTCTGAAACGGGGTTGATGATTTCCTTCCTGACCTTTTCTACTCCATATTTCATCATGGCTATGGCGACAAAAAGACCGCTTACCAGAAGTCCAACTCCCCACACCTGGTCTTGGTTATTCAGGAACTCCACATTTATGGCCGACGGCAAGCCTCCCAAAAAACATAAGGCCACTACCACAGATGCAGCCTTTCTCCTGGACCATCCTGCATCTATAAAGTAGCTTTTTATGCCAACTTCGTACATAGCATAAAGCGAGGTTACCGCAGCAAAGGTCATGGCGAGGAAAAATAAGGCAGACACTAATGTTCCGGCAGGCATCGTGGGAAGAAGCCTCGCCAACCATATAAACGTAAGGCCGGTATTGCCTGCACCTATGGCTTCATATAGATTTTCAGGAGCAAGGGCATATATGGTGGGTATCACCGTCATGCCGGCCAATAAAGCAGCAGATGTATCAGCCAAGCCTACCATAAATGCATTGCAGGCAATGTCTTCCTTTTCACGGCTGTAAGCAGCATAGGTAGTCATGAAACCCCATCCGGCTCCGGTGGACCAGGCCGCTTGCGTAAATGCCTCAAGCCACACCCTACCGTTTAATAACTTGCTAAAGTTTGGGTTAAACAGGTAATTTAAGCCACCAGCAGCACCAGGAAGTGTCAAAGCCCTTATCATTGCTATTATCAACAATACAAATAAAGTCGGTATCATAAGCTTGGAGGCCAATTCTATGCCCTTGTTGACGCCTCTAAAAACTACCACCGCAGCAATAGCTACAGATATGGCATGGTAAAAAATGCCCTGCCAAGGAGAAGAGATAAAGCTATTCCACACCAATTCCGTATCCACGCCAGGCCTCAGGGTCGTTATGCTCAATACGAAGTATTTAATTGCCCATCCCATCGTGACGGAATAATAAGCCCCCAGGGCAAGACATACAAATGCATGCCATCCGCCCATCCATGTGTACTTCTTGCCCATGAAATCCCGAAAGGCGCCTACAGATCCTTTTCTAGTGTGCATTCCAAGGCTCATTTCCGCCATGAGCAAAGGCACGGCCCACACAAAGACTGCAATCACATAGGCCACCATGAAAGGTCCACCGCCATTAGCTGTAGCAACCCTTGGAAATCGCCATATATTGCCTGTCCCTATGGCTTGCCCCATGGCCGCCGTGACAAATCCCAACCTCGTCATAAAGGCATCCTTATCGCTCATTTAGCATCCCCCTCTCTTGTCTCTTCGGCTAAATAATGCCTTCCCCCATAAATATGCCTAGCGATATCCCAGCGAACTTACCTCGATCTATCCCCCCTTTATTCGCTCTTCTAATAAAAGCTTGAATGTCAGCATACTTTATTGGCCGTTGCTTTGTAATGTTATTTCGACGAGATAAGGAGTTAAATTGAATAACTATAGAGCAAGCTCTTATTCATCTGTCAGGGTTGCAATGAGTGATACATATTCTAGGTACATGGGGAAAATCTTCGACTTCCGATTGACGCTGTCCAAAATAGGTCGGAATATTCATACTAATCGCACAATAAAAAATATACTATAATGTATTTATTGCTCAATATAATCCTGCCCAATCCAACTGTCAAGACCAATAGAGGACCGAGAGAAAACCCAATTAGAGGAGGATTGAGCTGATGAAGATTTCCCGTTCAATAATTGCGGTCGATTCCCACACCATGGGAGAACCGACAAGGGTGATCATCGGAGGCATTCCAAACATTCCCGGTAAAACCATGTCCGAAAAAAGGGAATACATGGCATCCAACCTGGACTATTTGAGGACCGCCTTGCTCCTTGAACCGAGGGGTCATAGCGATATGTTCGGAGCGATAATGACCTCTCCAACGACACCTGATGCGGATTTCGGTGTGATATTCATGGAAAGCGGCGGATACGTGAATATGTGCGGACATGGAACCATAGGTGTATGTACGGTCGCAGTCGAGATGGGAATGGTAACGCCAATTGAGCCCATTACAAACATAACATTAGATACACCTGCAGGTATCGTCAAAGCCGGGGTTGCAGTCTCAAATGGCAGGACAAAGGGAGTGACCTTTGAAAATGTCCCTGCATTCTTATACAAAAAGGACGTATTAGTAAATACACCGTCATTTGGCGAAATAAAGATGGATATCGCGTTTGGAGGAAACTTTTTTGCCCTGATCTCAGCCGAACGGTTAGGCCTGAAGATCGAAAAGCCATATGCCCAAAGGCTGATCGATGCTGGGATGGAGATACTGGAATGTGTAAATAATTCCATCCAAGTCGGGCACCCTGAAAAACCGCATATAAACACGATCGATCTGGTAGAGATATTCGAAAAAGTGCCACAAGAAGGCGTGCATTACAGGAACGCCGTAATTTTTGGCGAGAAGTCGCTCGACCGCTCCCCCTGCGGTACGGGAACCTGTGCTAAGATGGCCTCCCTTTTTGCCCGCGGGGAACTCAAAATTGGCCAGGAATTCATAAACGAAAGCATACTGGGCACACAATTCATAGGAAGGTTAAAGGGAACGACAAAGGTCGCAGGCCTAGATGCAGTGATCCCTGAAATCACAGGTAGGGCCTTTGTGACCGGCGTAAGCCATTACATGATAGACGACGAAGATCCACTAAAATATGGGTTTACCTTGCGATAGACAGATCGTGCAAACCGTTAAAAATAAGGCCTCAATGCCGGTTAACAGCTTTGAGGCCTTATTTTCTTTAATCTTTAAATTTAAAGCTTAACGTACAGACCTATGTCCTCGAACTTCCTTTTGATCTCCATTAACCTTTCCCGCGAAGGGGATTTGTGAACCGTCATCTTGTAGTCCTTATCGAGCCTGTTGTACTTTTCGCTTACGTCATGGTAGGGAAGGAGGTCTACTTCCCTTAAGCCCTTTAGAGTCGAGATAAATTCGACCATATCCTCTACATTGTCAGGCGTGTCGTTTATCCCTGGGATCACAGGAAAACGGAGTATTATGTCCTTTGCCCTGCCGTAGTTCACCAAAAAGCGCAAGTTTTCCTTGATCTGAGCGTTCGATACGCCCGTGTATTTGATATGTTCCTTTTCGTCGATTAGCTTAAGGTCATACAGAAAAAGGTCCACGTAATCCATGACCAAAGCTAAAACTTCCTGCGGCGCAAATCCAGACGTATCAAGCGTCCTATGAATGCCCATTTTCTTGCATTCCTTCAACACCTCAAGCAAAAACTCATGCTGATACAACGGCTCGCCGCCAGAAAAGGTAACTCCACCGCTTGAATTATCAAAGTAGAGGACGTCTCTTTCTATCTCCTTCATGAGCTCGCCCACGGTGTACTCCCTTCCCACAAGCCTTAGGGCGTCACTCGGGCAAGCAGCAGAGCAGTTACCGCACGCTATGCATAGATGTCTGCTAACTCTGGGGCTTTCGTCGAACTCGATTGCCCCCATAGGACACACTTCAGCACAGGTGCCACAGTGCATGCACTTATACTCGAAGTACATCAACTCCTTGCCAGAGTCTATTCCCTCAGGATTATGACACCACCAGCACTTCAAAGGACATCCCTTGAAGAACACTGTCGTCCTTATGCCGGGTCCATCGTGTATGGAGTACCTTTGAACGTCGAATATCAATCCAAGACAACTGTTCTTTACTTCATTCATTTGTCGTAGTTTTCTCCTTTGTTTAAACCTGCTCGTATTCAGTCCTCGCTATTATCTCTTCCTGCAAGCCCTTGGGCAAATTGACGAAGTAATCGCTGTAGCCGGCGACTCTCACCATGAGGTCCTGGAAGTCCTTGGGCCTTCTTTGTGCTTCCTTGAGCAGTTCGGTGCTTACGACGTTAAACTGCACGTGGTGTCCGCCCATCATGAAAAAGGTCCTGATCAACTGGGCCAGCTTCTTAACGTTTTCTTCCCCTTCGAGCAGATCGGGGCTAAGCCGTTGGTTCAGCAAGGCACCGCCTGTCTTATCCCAATCGCATTTTGAGACGGACCTGAAAACGGCTGCAATGCCCTTCCTGTCGCTTCCCTGTACGGGCGATATGCCTTCAGACACCGGGAAGCCTGCCTTTCTGCCGTCAGGGGTAGCGCCTGTGACTTTGCCAAAATAGACGTGAGCAGTGGTAGGCAGAAAGTACGCCCTCTTTGACGCCCTCCTCATGGGCGAGGGAGGATAGCTTTCGATCATGCTGACGACCTGGTCCACCAGGTCTTTGGCTATCTTGTCGGCATAATCGTCATCTTCGCCGTATTTGGGAGTTTTGTTCAATATGACCTGTCGCAACATCTCGTATCTGCCGGCAAAGTCGGACTTCAAGGCGTCGAGCAGTTCGCCCATCTGCACAGCCCCTTTGTCGAAGACGTGATATTTGACAGAGGTCAGGCTATAAGCAATGGTGCCGAGGCCCACCACCTGGAGGTACTGGGTATTGTAGCGTGTGCCGCCGCAGTTGTAGTCCTTTGCCTTTTCCACGCAATCGCAGATCCAAAGGGACATGAAGGGAACGGGAAAATGCTTGGCAAATATGGACTCTATGATGTCATTTCCCTTCATCTTGATGTCCATAAAATACTTAACCTGCTTCATGAAGGCATCCCACAGATCATCAAAGGTCTTAAAGTTTCGGGGATCTCCAGTGCTTAAGCCCAGCCTTTTGCCCGTTCGGGGATCGATGCCGTCGTTTAGGGTGATCTCAAGTATTTTGGGCAAGTTGAAGTATCCGGTTAAAATGTACGATTCCTTTCCGAAGGCTCCGGTCTCCACGCATCCGCTTACGCCTGCTGTGCGGGCATCCTCCAAGGATTTGCCCTGCCTTAACATCTTAACGATGACGCCATCGAAGTTGAAAAATGGAGGTTCGCCAAATCCAGGCCCCACCACCTTTAGCGCCTTTGTGACGAAACGTTCCGGATTTCTGACGCTCACCTGGACAGCGGTATTTGGCTGCAACGTCCTCATCTCGTCTAAAACTTCAAGCAATAAATAGGAAACTTCGTTGACGCCGTCGGAGCCGTCCTCTTTAAGACCTCCTATGTTTATCTTCGTGAAGTCGTTATAGGTAAAGCTTTCCTCTGCCGTGACGCGCACCTTTGGCACTGCCGGCTGATTGTTGATCTTTATCCAGAATGCCTCGAGCAGCTCCTTTGCCTGATCCCTGGTAAGCGTCCCATCGGCAACTTCCCTCTCATAAAAGGGATATAGGTGCTGATCCAGCCTTCCGGGGTTGAAGGAATCCCAGGGATTTGTCTCGTACACTATGCCCACATGGACGAACCAATAATGCTGCAAGGCCTCCCAAAAGGTCCTTGGCGCATGGGCAGGCACGTGATCGCAAATTTGGGCCATCTTCTCAAGCTCGGCCTTTCTTTTGGCGTCTCTTTCTAATTTGGCCAACTCTCGTAGTCTTTCGGCATACCTTTTAGCATAGATCAATATGGCGTCAGCTGCGATGTCCATGGCCTTTAGCTCTTCCATTTTATCGTAGTAAGCTGGGTCTGCTGGGTTTAGTGCGTTCATCTGTCTTTTTATATCTTCTTTTATGTCCAAGACGCCCGACGTGAATATCTTTTCTCCGCCGGCGCTGTGACCGGGCGCCCTCTGTTCCATGAACTCGGTCCATATGCCAGCCTCGTAAGCTTCGATCCATTCCTTGGGGAGGCTGCTAAAGATTATCTCTCTGGTCGTCTTGCCCTTCCAAAAAGGTATGATCTCCTCCTCATATATCTTTTTTGTATCCTCGTCGACCCTGTAGGGCATGTTTTCCCTTGTGTCCAAAACTTCCAGATCCTCGAGGTCGTGGGTACATATCTCTGGGTATGTCGGCACCTCCTGAGGTCCTGTGCCACGAAGGCCTACTATGAGCTGCCCGTCTTCCACGGGAAGGCTTACTCGCTCCATCAGATACTTGAAGGCTAGGGCGCGTCTAACGGGTTCGGACTTGCCGTCAGCTTGACCGCTTTTGTAAAACTCGGTAACAAGCCTGGCCCGTTCGCTTGATATCTTTACAGGAGCGCTGACGCTTTCTTCCCTGAGCTTCGCAATGCGCTCGCTTATAGGCCTTATCGCTGCCCTTCTTTTTGCCATTTCCATTTCCACTCTTACTTCGGACATTTTACATGCCTCCTGATTATCTATAAAATGAACTAATTATATAGTAATTTGTAAATTTTATAATCATTTCTAATTTGGTTATATTATACGCCCCCTTAACCCCTACTTCCACTTTTCCCAATCGATCAGACCTTCGCTTTTGGCGACTATTGTGGTTCCAGCAAGGTCGCCTGTGACGTTTATGCAGGTCCTGCCCATGTCTAGAATCACGTCTATCCCAAGAACTAGGGCAAAAGCTGCTGCAGCTACCGTACCCGGCTCAGGATTAATTCCCAACATATTCATCGCCGCCAACAACATTACAGGGCCTGATCCTGCAATCCCTGCCGTACCTGTTGTACCAATAGTTACTACTATAGCAAGCAATACTTGCTGCGCCAATGTAAAATGAATTCCCATCGCATTGGCCACGAAAAATATGGAAAGCACCTGGTAGTAAGCTTCCCCGTCAAGATTTATCTGCGATCCCAAAGGCAGGGTAAAACCACACACTGATCTGGATATTCCCATCTTTTCTTCTGCCGTCTTTATCGATAGCGGCAAAGTTGCACTGCTGCTTCGCGTGGCGAATGCCATTAGCATGGGGTCCTTAACCTTGGCAAAGAATTTGCGCAAGTCCACTTTAAACAACATCAAGAAGAAACCATAAACTACGAGAACCTGAAAGAGGTAGCCAGAGTAACAGGCAGTGATCAACTTCCCAAGGCCACCTATGATATTTAGGCCCCTTTGTGCAAATAGAACGGCTATTAAGGCAAAGACGCCTACTGGGGTATACTCCAGAACACCTTGCGTAATTTTAATCATGATCTCGGCTCCGCCTTCACAAAAGGTGTAGACTGCCCTCACGGCATCCCTCACCCTGGTGTCCTTGCTATCCCTGAGGCATGAGATCGCAAGGCCAAAGAAAATGGCGAAGATCAAAACTTGCAAATATGACCCTTTCGCAAAAGAAGCTATTACATTATCGGGAAATAAATTTAAAAACACATCACTTATCGACGTATCCCCAAGTTTTGTGCTGTTATTTGCTACAGACTCACCAACTGCAAAGGTCATGCCCAACCCCGGCTTAAAGACATGAGCCAGGAGCAGGCCAAATGTCGCTGCAAGTAAAGTGGTAAACAGATAATAACAAAAGATCTTTTTCGCTATATTGCCTATCTCAAAGATAGACGTAGACCCGAAACCTACAACGATTGCAAAAAAGATCAGAGGAAGCACGACCATCTGCAGCAACTTAAGCATCAGGTTTCCCAAGGGTTCAACCACGGTGATGCTCGGCCCTATGATCAGCCCCGCAAAAATGCCCAACGCAAAGCCGGCTAAAATCCTCCACACCACCGGTACCCTGAAGTACCAACCCAGAAATCTCTTCTTCTTTCCCGCATCATCCATTTTGACTCCATGCCCCCCAATCATTTAGTACATCATGTATACTGTGTATTATATTACAGTCACCTATCGTCCTGTGTCAATATAAAATTACAGGTTCGTTGTGGGTTAAAATAAAGGGCGTAGAGTATTTGCCGACAACCGCATCACCAGCTCTTGTCTTAGAATAGCAGTATGATGAACTTATATATTGCATCATTTTATTGTAACAAATGGAGGTATCGATGTGAAAAGATCCAAAAAGGAGATCGGCAAAAAGGTCGGGACTCCACCGGGAACGCTCATATACACTGGCGACAAAAGGGAAGAGTTCGAGATAACTGCGATAGACTACAATGCCAGTGGATACAGAAAAATAAAGGTCAAGGATATAGACGAGTGTGCATCATTTAAAGATCCTTCTACTGTCACATGGATAGATGTTGTGGGGCTGCACAGGGTAGATGCCGTAGAAAAGATCGGCAAAATTTACAACCTGCATCCCCTTGTGTTAGAGGATATCCTAAATATTCATCAGCGATCCAAAATAGAGTACTTCGAAGATTACATCTTCATTGTCCTCAAGATGTTGAACTACGACGACAAATCGCACGAGATCGAAAGCGAGCAGGTCAGCATGGTGTTGGGAGACAGCTTTGTCTTTACCTTTCGGGAAAGAAAACTGGACATCTTTGACCCTATACGCGAAAGGATAGAAAACGACAAGGGAGCTATCAGAAAGAGGGGCGCCGATTATCTCCTCCATGCCTTAATCGATATCATCGTCGATCACTACTATATAATCCTCGAAAAGCTGGGAGAAGAGATTGAAGGCCTGGAAAGCGAAGTGATCACAAACCCCTCCCAAGATACCGTACAGGCAATACATAAGTTTAAAAGTAATTTAATTAACATGAGAAGGTCTGCATGGCCCTTGAGGGAGGTTTTAAGCCAGCTGTCGAAGGGAGATTCACATTTAATCACTGAAGCACTCATATACTTTAGAGATGTATACGACCATACCATTCAGGCAATAGACACCGTTGAAATGTTTCGGGATATGACAAGCAGTTTGCTTGACATATATCTTTCGAGCATAAGCAATAAAACTAACGAGATCATGAAGGTTTTGACCATAATAGCCACGATATTCATCCCTTTGACCCTGATTGCGGGCATTTACGGCATGAACTTCAAATACATGCCGGAGCTGGAATGGAGATACGGTTATCCCATGGTGCTAATCGCGATGTTGGTCATCGGCATAGGGATGGTGGTGTATTTTAAAAGAAAAAAGTGGATGTAATAGATTTCTTCCTAACATAAGGCTTATGTCCGAAATATGATTCAAATCGGAGGCAATCAAATGAAGAAGCGCGTAAGCATCCTTAATGACGTAATTGGCCCGATAATGAGGGGGCCGTCCAGCTCGCACACGGCAGGGCCCTGGAGGATCGGCAGGATAGTAAGAGACTTATTGGGGGAAAATCCTGGTGAAGTCATTTTCTGCTTTCATCCAGCAAGCTCAATGGCCGTATGCTACCACGACCAAGGCAGCGATTTGGCTTTCATAGCCGGCATATTGAACCGCGATTTAACTGATCCAGACTTTCCGCGCATGCTTGAAATAGCTCAATCGGAAAACATAAAAGTTTCTTTTAAGCTCAAAGCCTTTCCTGAAGCAGACCACCCCAACAGCACCCTGATCGAGGCAACAGGGGAGAATGGAAAGAAGTTAACTGCGCATGCCCGTTCAATAGGAGGAGGCTCAATAGAAATAGCTTCTATAAACGGGATACCCGTAAAGATCACCGGAGATCGCTACGAGATGATATTGATACTAGGCCTTTCCATCAAAGGGGAGGACGAAGAAAAACTTGTAACTGCTCTAAAATCTTGGGACAAAGAGGCAAAAAAGATCGTCGCGGCCTCCAATATAGCGCTTTATGCAAGCTCACCCCTTGAGCCTCCTGCCGGCATATCCGACAATACTGGCGTAATTTCTTCATACCTTGCCAAACCTATTCTTTTCCCCTTAAAGGGCAAAGAGGCATTTAAAGACACCTTCGAACTTTTAAACCTGGCAGAACGAGAAAAATTGACCTTAGGGGAAGCAGCTCTTTTTTACGAGGAGTCGCTCTTGCAAATGCCGGCAACCCTACTAAACGAAGAAATGGATGCGAGGCTAAGGGTGATGCTAGAGTCAGCGCAAGTTGGGCTTACCAGCAAGGATTTGCCGATGAAGCTGCTGACTCCAACGGCGTGGAAGGTGTACGAATCGGAAAAGGAGGGCAAACTTTTTGTCGGTGGAATCCATTCCCACGCTGCCACAAGGGCTCTCGCCGCCATGCACGTTAACTCATCCGGAGGCGTAGTGTGCGCATGTCCGACAGGTGGCTCGGCAGGCGTAATACCGGCAATATTATCAACTCTCATAGAAGACTTTGGATTAGACAAAAAGAAAGTTTTAGATGCGCTTTGGGCTGCCGGAGCGGTGGGGTTGGCTTTGGCCAGGCGCAGCACGTTTGCTGCTGAGGTTGCCGGTTGTCAGGTGGAGATCGGCGCAGCAGGTGCCATGGGCGCTGCAGCAGTAATCGAAGCAGCAGGCGGCACGGCCAAGCAAGCCTGCGATGCCGCCGCAATAGTGTTTCAAAACATCATGGGCTCTGTCTGCGATTTGGTCCAGGGCATCGTGGAAATCCCCTGCCACACCAGAAACGCAGCCCTTGCCTCACAAGCTCTTTTGTGTGCCGACCTGATACTTGGAGGTTACGAGAACTTCATTCCTTTGGACGAGACCATCGACGCCGTCCACAGTGTTGGAGAAATGCTTCCTGCAGAACTGCGCTGCACGTCCCGGGGCGGGCTTGCATGCTGTCCTTCGGCACAAAAGCTTATACGGAAAGACCGCAACGCTTAAATATTCATTTAGTATAATTTGACCAACTATAGCATACAAGGAGCAGAAATTTAGCTCCTTTATTTGAGGTGCTTTGCATGAAGCAGGACAAAAAATTTCTAAAAGAGCTACCGGAACGCTTGGAAATGGCTTTGGAAATTTTGTCGAACTGTGAACTGTGCCCCAGGAAGTGCCACGTAAATCGCTTAAAAAGCGATAAGGGCTTTTGCAAGACGGGAAGAAATGCCGTCGTAAGCAGCTACGGACCTCATTTCGGCGAAGAAAAAGTTTTAGTAGGAAGATTTGGCTCAGGCACGATATTTTTCACACACTGCAACATGGCATGCGTGTTTTGTCAAAATTACGACATCAGTCAACTTGGCAAGGGCAATGAGGTCTCCGCCCAAGAATTGGCTGACATCATGCTTGAGCTTCAAGGGACGGGTTGCCACAATATTAAAATATTATAAACGGTTTTAAGCATAAACGGTTTTATGCTATTCGCTCAGTTCTGCATGGTTCTTTAGGTATAGCACCCGGAGGTCTCGGCTTCCCCGAAACTTAATTCGCACCTTGTCAATATATTTGCTTTTCATAATCTTAACAATGCCGGGTTCTTCGGTTTCCTGTATTTCCTGATAAGGTTCCTGAAGCGGATAAATTTTAATCCATTCAATAGATTTCTGAATCTGCTGGCGCAAGCGCAAGCGTAGTTCAATTCGCTCTGTCTCACCTTGGGCGGAATTTAATAACTGATATATTTCTTTAGCCTGTTCAATGTCTTTTTCCAGCCCGGCCTTTTGTTGCCGTAATTCCGTTATTTCCCGTTCAAATTTCTTATTCTCGCTCTCTAACCTTTCTTTATCATCAAAGGCCTGGGATAGCTTCTTTTCAAGCTGTTCCCTGATTCTGCTGTCCTTTGTTCGTCCGATGGTGTCGGAGAAGTTCTCCACTTTACTGTCAATTTCAAGCAGCCTCTGCCTATTAACTGTTAGAAGTTTTTCTAACTCATTTATTCTGGCCTGGGTTTCATCTTCCCCCGGTATTAGCTGGCTGATGTCCAGTTCCTCGAAGTTATCAAAAAATAATTGCTCAAATTCCTCATATCGAATAGGTTTAGCAGTACAGGTTTTCAACCGCCTAGAAGCATCACAGACTAGGTATTTCCTGCTTTTTGGCGGTTTGCCTTTGTTTATAAAATGCATGGGATAACCGCATAAACCGCATTTAATGACATGGGTGAAAAGGTTTGAGACTTTACCCGTCCTGCCTCCAGCATTGCCTTTTTTCTCTGCATTAGCTTGTAATTGAGCCTGCACCTGGTAAAACAATTCCTTATCAATGACTGGTGGAAAATAATCCGGTATTGGGTCGCCTATGGGTTGCCTCTTGCCATCAACTAATTTATGTGGCTGGAATTCCCCAATAACAGCCTTGGTCCTTAGAATTTTAGTGATGTAGCTTTTTCTCCAGCCCCCGGTTTTATTACGGCCTGTTTTCGGTGGTTTCCAGACATTTGGGTCTTCGTTAAGCTCTCTCTCAATTCTTCCCGTCCCTTTACCGGCCAGTTTCTTACGGTAAATCAATTCAACTGCTTTGGCTGCTTCAGGGATTAAGATAAATTTAGTTCTGTCTTGAGAAAGTTTTAGCCACGCTGGGGCTTTTGCGGTCAGCTTTTTGCCTCCATTGCCGGCTTTACTCCTTTTGTTCTCCCAAACGGCTGATATACGTTTAGACTTGGTTTCTGATTCATCGTGTGCCCGGGCCATATAAGTGATAGAAATTATAAGCTGTGCCCAGTTCTGATTAATGCTTTCCTGGTCATATTCCATCCCGTCTTGCAGTGTTACGATTTTAATTCCTGCTTTAATGATACTTGTAAACTGATTAAGTGCATCAAGGATTTGCTCCCTAGAAAGCCTGTCCAGGTTTTCTACTAGCAGAACCGAACCTGGAGGGATTTTCCCTTCTTCCACCAATCTGAGGAATTCCCCTAATGCCCCTTTAGTGCGATGATGCCCTTTATAAGCAGATAGTCCTTTATCAGTTAGTTTTAATGTATCGTCTAGGATAAGGCCATGCTGTTTGCAGTATTCTTCGGATAACTGAATTTGACGCCGTAAGGAATCACCTTTTTCTTGCTCTGGAGAGGAGAAACGGATATAACTGAAAGCCCGTGGTTGCACCGTTATTTTCCCTCCTTCCTTACGGTGTAGGCGTCAATTTGTCCAGGCCGTGCCTCTTCAGCCAGTTAGTCAGGGTAGCCGGGGTAACGCCATAGCGTTCTGCTATGAAAATCTTTTTTGAGCCGTTCTTTAGCAATGCAACGATTTCCGGCTTGAACTTATCCAGCTTTGACTTGCCAGGGCCTTTGGGCCTGCCTAGCCGTTTTCCAGATGCTTTAGCTGCGGCCAGTCCTTCCTTTGTCCTTGCAGATATTAAATCCCTTTCTATTTCAGCAAACAGACCTAACATTGTCCGCATAACTTTTGATTGTATATCGTCCCCGTTTAGCTGGAAGTTTTCTTTGACAGAAAAAACTTTAACTCCTTTATCCTTTAATTCGTTTAAGACTTCTAAAACCTCAACTAGGGAACGTCCTAGCCTGGACAATTCAGGGACAATAAGGATGTCACCCTCTGACATTGATTCTACCAAATCTTTCAACTTTCTTTTTTTCCAGGATTTTAAGCCTGAGATTTTCTCCTCCACAAATTCAACCTGCCCCAAGAATCCCTTTGAATTGGCAAAGGATAATATATCAGCCTTATTTTTTTCCGTGTCCTGGTCAATCGTTGAAACTCTTAAGTAGCCGTAAATTCTAAATTGCCTTAGCCTCGGGTGAGCCTTCGTCTTAATCTTGGTAGTAGGCATATTAACCCCCCTTTCATCTTCCTTTTTTGACATAATTAGGATTTTTTAATTTAATTATAAAGGAAAAGAAAGAGAAAGTCAAGCCTTTTTTCAGTAATAGATTCAATAATTTATATGATCGTTTTGTTCAAAACGTTTTCGGCTAGTACAAAGTACAATTTGGTAGTATAAATAGGGGCAAGGTTCTTTCCAATTCATTTCTCCCAGTTTTCATATCTCTCACGACTAACTTGTGATGTCTGGAATGAATCTCAATTCGCTTTGAGGTAGGATTTTCGTAAACCTGAATTGGCTGGTTTTGATTTTGTTTCTCTTCCATTGCCCTCCTTCCTTTCATTCGGGTATTCGTTTTGGACAAGGTTCTTCGTTGTAGCGGTATTTTTTAGGTTTTGTCCCGAATTCTGCGCAGGTAGCATAATCCAAGGCGTTCTTGCAATACGCACACTGCGACATTTCAGCTATGACCTCGCCTTTCTTCCATCTGAATTTATCCTCGGGCATTGTATCACCTCGTTCAACTTTTCGCTTTCTAACTATATTATACCTTTTCTTGTCCGCCTCCTTTAATGGAGGCACCTACTCCAGGTGGAGTAGGTGCTTTTTCCATGCTATTCACACTCTTTCATTTCATTAATGTCCAAATACTGCATTTGCCGCCTCCGGGTGGGCAGCTGAAACTATTTCCCGTAGCCGGGCCTGGCTGTAATGTTTTGCAACTTCCGGTAAGGGTAACGTTTCGCCACAAACCTTCTTCCGTGTAGCGGATTTCTTTGCCCAATCCTGGATTATCTCTTTTTCTTCCTCATACTGCCGCCAGGCATCGTCAAGGTTAGGGTCATTTCCCCGAATGTAGGTTTTTACTTTACCCTGCCGGCAAAGGTTTAGCCACTCTTCCACGCTATGCGTACGCGTCAAGCTTTAGTAGGCGAGAGACCTCGCCACAATTGGTGTTCATAAAGCTGTGCTGAAGCCGCTGAGGTTCCGTAGAGCTATCACCCAGGGTTTCGTAGAGTACCCTAAGCTAGGCATTGCTACTCTCAGCCATTCACCTGGTGCTTCATGGCCGCTAGTTATCACTTGCTGGCGCAACCTGGGAACAGGATTAAGAACATCATTCTCGGGATGACGGTCTAGCCATTGGAATAGTTGATCGTTGCTGCGAAGCATTAGCAGCGATGCCATTGCACAAGCGCCAATACGGCTCCACAGCATGCCTCGTTTCTTCATGCGGTTTGCTACCTTCTTGTCAACCATTGTTTCTGCTGCACCCATCCCGTGAAGCCTTATTCCCTCATACTCATTGCCTAGGCGGTGACGGTAGTCCAACAAATGCTCTGGATACTTCTTAAATAGATTGAGTAGTTTCCCGTAAACCTCTCGACGTTTTTCCGGAATCCTCGGAGCCATCGCCTCAAGAGTATCTACGAATACGGTTACATCTCCCCTATCTAGTTGTGCCAACAAATCATTAGCAGCCTTTTGACCTACCGCAAGACGAAGGTCCCTGATGAGATGGTACCTATCAAGTTGGACTATAGCATCAGCAAAATAATCCTTAGCTGTCTTCTGTATCCAGTCCGCTCCATCTCCGTTAATAACAATCTGAGTATCCGTTAGGTCGTATGTTTTCATCAGCTGTGCTGTAACCGTCTCCCAAAAATCGTCTCCACCATTAAACAGGCCTATCACAGTTGTCGCTTTCTTTAACTTGCGCCGCTTACCCAATTCTTCCCAGCCCTCATGAATCGCAGCCAGTTTCAGTTCTAGTTTCGTGGTGTCTGCGCCCTGACAGTTAACTATAATGCCATCTGCTTCAATGAACAGCACGGGCACCTTTCTTAGCTCGACGTTCTCCACTCTCTGACCAGCTACAAATAACAGCTCTTTTGATTGCTGCAGCACTTGGCTTTGTAATTCACCATATCGGCGAACCTCATTGTGAATGGTGGTATGGCTAATCCTTGGGAAACCGGCTTCCTCGAGCATCTCCGATACTTCTCGAAAACTTAGGCGCGTAGCAGCCGACACTATAAGTCGCAATAATCCGTGGGTTACACGCCGGCGAGGTTGGATATTCAGTCTCTCGTTCAGCAGAAAACGAGCTTTACTGCCTTTCTTCTTGCCTCGCTTCTTTGAGGCATGAACGTATAGGCGACGGTGTATCACAATGTCTCCTATCAGTGTGGAAAGCGTCCTACGCCTCTTACCCACGCATTTGTAGTGTTTGGGTTTTTGCGCCAATAAGGCGTCATCAAGGGCCTCTATCAATGCAACAAACAAATGGCGTGCTACAGCCAAACAGGCTTGCTCCAAAGTCTTGATATCCTCTACAAAATCCAGTACACTAGGGTTGAGGGCGATGTCTACGCCTCGCTCTTCATGAGACCTCGCTCCTTTCTGTCTATCTGTTGGTGCGAGGTCTCTATTTTTATCTCCACACGCGTTTTTCCTGCCACCGCCTACCAAAACTTTACGCTAACGACAAAGTTAGACAAGGGATTGCACATGCTGCTGCTCTTCATTCTATTCTTTGGAATGAAATTGAATATCGATGTAGAATATTATAACGAGCATATTGGTAACGACGATGTTACAGCTATAAATGGAAATGGTAATAGTTAAAGGCCTGATGCGGTTTCTTCCCCGAGAGAGTAAGGGGAAAAACATAGGGGGGTAAGTAAGACACGTATTGGTAATGCAGCCATCCTATTGGTCTTGATAATGACTATTGAGGGTAAGGCTACGGGCAGGATGCTTTGAAAATCGTCTAAATAGGTTTTCGTTGTGCCCATCATCCCGGGCCTGGTGGAGAAAGGCCGGGAGAAGTCAAGAAAAGGAAGAAGGAAAGGCAAGGTGAACAGCGATGAGCACTCCTCAGACAAAATTCCAACAACTTCTGCGTGAGCTATTTCAATTTGATTGCGCTGACCTGGATTTTGGCATCTATCGCATCATGAACTTCAAGCGGGCAATCATCGAGCGCTTTATCTCCGAGGACCTGCCGCGCTTGGTGAACGATGAGCTAAACAAGGGGGCACTGGCTGCGCAAAGTCAAGCTACACAAGAGCTGGATGCTGCCCGGAAAAAGGTGCTGGAAGCGCTGGGCGAAGATGCCCTCGATGCTGATGGCAACTTAGCCGAGAAATACCGTGAGACAAAGGCAGGAAGAGAATATCTTGTTGCGCAGGAACGGGCTAGATACGCAAAGGGCCGTCATGCTCTGGAGACGGCTATCTACAACCATCTTTATTCCTTTTTCAGCCGCTACTGGCAGGACGGCGACTTCATTTCCAAGCGCCGTTACTCCAAAAAGGAACGCTATGCCATTCCCTACAATGGTGAGGAAGTCTATCTCTACTGGGCCAACCACGACCAGTATTACGTCAAGACCGGTGAGCACTTCACAGATTATACATGGAAGGCTCCCAATGGCGTGACTGTACACTTCAAGCTAAAGACTGCCGACGTGGAACAGAATAACATCAAGGGTGAAAAGCGCTTCTTTCTACCGAGATTGGACGAAATCACCTGGGACGCCAGCGCAAGCACCCTTACCATTCCCTTCGAGTTCCGCCCGCTTAACCAGGAAGAGCAGAATACCTACGGCAAGAGGAACCAGCAGGAGGCCATTATTGCCGAAGCGCTGGAAAAGATTTCAAAGCGTCTGCTCAAGAACGCCCCTGAGGCTTTGGCAGCATTGATTGCCGAAAAGCACCGCACCGACGGGACGGCAGTAACCCTGCTGGAACACCACCTGCGCCAGTACACCCGGCGCAACACCAGCGACTTTTTCATCCACAAGGATTTAAAAGGCTTCTTATCGCGGGAACTGGACTTTTACCTGAAAAACGAGGTGCTCAACTTGGAGGAGATGGAAGCCGCGGGCGAGGGGCTGGCCGAGGGTTGGTTCCAACTCATGCGTCTGATCAAGCGCATCGGCCTAATCATCATTGAGTTCCTGGCACAGATAGAAAACTTCCAGAAAATGCTCTGGGAAAAGAAGAAATTCATCACCGAGACTTTTTGCGTCGTCGCCGTGGGCAATATTCCGGAAGCGTTCTATGAAGAGATTGCCGTCTGTGACGCCCAGTGGAAGGAATGGGAGGAGATGCTGCGGTTGGATGCCCTGCCCCAGGACATGTTTTCAGGGGACCGGGTAACACCGGAGGGCAGAGTGGTGTTCCTGAAGACCCATCCTTCCCTGCCGCTGGATACCCGTCACTTTACTCCAGATTTCACCAACCGCCTGTTGGCGAGTTTTGACGATTTGGATGAGATGACTGATGGTCTCTTGGTACACTCCGAAAACTGGCAGGCGCTCAACCTGCTCCAGGAGAAGTATCGTGAGCAGGTGAAGTGTATTCATATTGATCCACCGTACAATACCGCGACGAGTGGATTCCTCTACAAGAATGATTATCAGCACTCAAGTTGGTTGGCAATGATGTGGGATCGGCTATCAATTGCTAGCACGCTGTTGACGGATGAAGGTCATTTTCTCTGCCATATTGATGAAAATGAGTTTGAACGGCTTGGGCTTCTCTTTGATTGTTCTGGAATTCCTGACGCTGGTACGGTTATTTGGGACAAACGCAATCCGATGACTGCAGGACGTGGCATTGCTACTCAACATGAATACATTATCTGGAGATCCGCAATCAATAGATCCATTTATCAGCGAAATGTCAGCATCCAAGCAATGCTGCGCACAGCACAATCAATCATCGCGAAGCATGGTGGAGTCACAGACGAAGCTCGCCGGGAATATACAGAGTGGGTGCGGAAGAATCCAAGACTTACTGGTGGTGAAAAAGCCTATTGCTACCTTGATGAGCAGGGAAGGATTTACCAAAGTGTAAGCTTGAGAGCACCAGAGCCTCGTACAGACCCTAAGTTTTTTCAACCACTAATTCATCCAATTACAGGTAAGCCGTGTCCGGTTCCTCCCAATGGGTTCTCCCGCACACCAGAAACCCTCCGGGCAATGGTCGAACGAGGAGAAATACTCTTTGGCCCGGATGAGACAACCCAGCCTCGACAAAAACGCTTCTTAACTCAGGATTCCCAGATGCAGATGCGCTCGGTTATACAGGATGCAAAGAGAGGAAAAGGAGACTTGGAACCCCTGGGGCTAGATTTCCCTTATTGCCATCCTGTCTCTCTTTATGAAGAACTGGTAGCTGCAGCAGCCCCTGAAGATAGTGACCTAATCCTCGACTACTTCGCCGGCTCCGGCACCACCGGCCACGCGGTCATCAATCTTAACCGCGAGGACGGCGGGCGGCGCAAGTTCATCCTGGTGGAGATGGCGGATTACTTTGATACCGTTCTACTGCCGCGCTTAAAGAAAGTCACCTTCTCGCCGGAATGGAAGGACGGCAAGCCCAAACGCGTGGCTACGGCAGAAGAAGCCGAGCGGGGTCCGCGTATCATCAAGGTAATACGCCTGGAATCTTACGAAGACGCCCTCAACAATCTATCCTTCGACGAAAGCGGTGGGCAGGTGGCAATGCGATTCGAGGACTACCTGCTGAAGTACATGCTTCGTTGGGAGGCACGCAAAAGCGAAACCCTGCTGAATGTGGAAAAAATTAGCAAGCCCTTTGACTACTGCTTGCACATATACCGCGATGGCGAGACTCGTGTCCAGAAAGTGGACCTTCCCGAGACCTTCAACTATCTCATCGGGCTGGACGTGGCAAAGCGGCAGTTGCTGGACAATAACGGCCGTTACTACCTGATTTATCGCGGCGCGACGCGCGAGGGCAAGCGCACCGTGGTCATCTGGCGCGAAACCGCAGGTTGGACAGAGGAAGATTACAAACGCGACCGTGACTTTGTGGCCAAGCACAAATTTACCGAGGGTGCGGACGTTATCTATGTCAACGGCGATTCGCTCATCCCCGGTGCTCAGGCGCTGGAAGGTGTGTTCAAGGCAAAAATGTTTGCAGGCGTGGAGGGATAGGTATGGCAGAAGTACTCTTCAAGAAGGTTGATTATATCCTTAAGAAACTGGTTGAAGATATATCTATGGGAGAAATCGGGCTTCCTGATATTCAGCGTCCCTTTGTTTGGCCGATGACCCAGGTACGCGATTTGTTTGACTCGATGTATCGCGGCTTTCCCATTGGTTATCTTCTCTTCTGGGAAAATGGTTGTTCTGATACCCACCGAACGATTGGTGCTGCTCCAAAACAAAAGGTGGCGCGTCTGCTCATCGTAGATGGCCAGCAAAGGTTGACCTCATTATACGCAGTTATGAAAGCCGTACCCGTGATTACAAAAGACTTCAAGTCCCAGCGGATAAAAATAGCTTTTCATCCGCTGAGTGAGAAATTTGAAGTCTCTAATGCAGCGATTGAGAAGGATGTAGAGTGGATTCCTGACATTAGCATTTTATGGCAACCCGATACGAAACCGCATGCTTTCAAGAGAAAATTCCTTGAGAAATTAGGAAAACGGCGCCCCTTGACCGTCGAAGAAGAAGATATAATTCATGAGAGAATTGACCGACTGATCAAACTGGAAGAATATCCACTCACCGCGCTGGAGATCTCCTCTTCCGTTGACGAAGACAAGGTTTCAGAGATCTTTGTGCGTATCAATAGTAAAGGGACACCTCTAAATCAGGCCAATTTTATTCTTACCTTGATGTCCGTATTCTGGGACGAGGGTCGCAAAGAGCTGGAAGAATTTTGTCGGCGCAGCAAAGCACCCTCCCCGGATGGCAGTCCTTCACCTTTTAATCATTATTTACGCCCAAATCCTGACCAGCTGCTGCGCGTAAGCGTGGCACTGGGGTTTCGCCGCGCTCGCTTAGAGCATGTTTATTCCCTGCTTCGAGGGAAGGACCTGGAAACGCGGCAATTCTCCGATGAACAGCGCGTAAAGCAGTTTGCCTTATTGCAAGAGGCTCAGGCATATGTTTTGGACCTTCAAAACTGGCATGAGTTTTTCAAGGTGCTGAAAAGGGCAGGATACCCCTCCGATCAACTCATCTCCTCGCAAATGGCTGTTCTTTACACTTACGCATTGTGGCTTATAGGGAAGCGGGACTTCAAAGTAGATTTGTACCGTTTGCGTGAAGTGATGGCACGCTGGTTCTTTATGGCAACGCTCACGGGGCGTTATACAAGTTCGCCCGAAGCGCGGTTTGAACAGGATATGGCCTTACTGCGCAGCGCAAACACAGCCGACGACTTTGTCCGCATTCTAGATGAGCAGATTAGCGCCGTCTTGACAAAAGACTATTGGGAAGTAACCTTGCCCAACGAATTGGAAACCGCTGCTGCCAGGAATACTGCGCAATTTGCCTACTATGCCGCGCTTTGTCTGTTGGAAGCGCGGGTCTTGTATTCGAAGATGAAGGTGTCCGAGTTGCTAGATCCTACCACGAAGGCCAAAAAGACTGCTTTGGAACGTCATCATCTCTTCCCCCGCAAATACTTGCAACGAATAGGGGTTCGAGAAAAGCGTCTCATTAACCAGGTAGCAAACTATGCTTTGGTGGAATGGAGCGACAATATCAAGATTTCCGACAGAGCTCCCAGGGACTATGTGCCGGAACTAGAAAAACGCTTCGCTTCCGATGAACTTCAACAGATGTATGATTGGCATGGATTGCCTTCAAACTGGTACGAACTTGATTACGAGGATTTCCTTAAGGAACGAAGGAGACGAATTGCTCTTATTATAAAATTCGGTTTTGAGAGGTTGGTGGTTGGCGCATGAGCAACGGGTCAACCCAATACCAAAAACTCGAAAACCGCCTCCTCCTGCTTTCCTGGCTCAACAGCCTGTTGGGTTATGAGAAAAACCGTGAACTGCTGGAGGACATGAAACAGGCTGAGGAAGGTTTTGATGCGCAGGGGCGCAGCCATATTTACTACCGCCTCATCTCGCGCGGCAGCAAGCTCAAAATCTCTGCCGATGACCTTGCACGCTATGACGACAATATTCGCGCGCACCTAGCAGTCATTAACGCCTGCCGCACCCAGCCCATTACCCTCCGCTATTTTCAATACCTGGCAGCGCTGTACACGGAAATCGTCCTCGACCGCCTGTTCAACCACAAAGCGCAACTCCTGGCTGATCTGAACGCCTTTGTGTGCCAGCGCAACGCAAAGAAATTGCCCAGCGAGCCGCAGGACGAGCCCTTCACCGAAACCGACCTGACCAAGCTGGCTTACTGGATGGCTACAGGTAGCGGCAAGACGCTGATTCTGCATCTTAACTACTATCAATTCCTGCACTACAACAAGGAGCCGCTCGATAACATCCTTCTGGTCACGCCCAACGAGGGCCTGAGTGAGCAGCACCTGGCCGAACTTGCCGCTTCCGGTATTCCCGCCCGCCGCTTCGATCTCAACCACGGCGGCTTGTGGAGCGACAGTAAACACACCGTGCAGGTTATCGAAATCACTAAACTTGTTGAAGAAAAGCGCGGTGGTGGGGTTAGCGTGCCGGTAGAGGCATTCGAGGGCCGTAATCTGATCTTTGTGGACGAAGGGCACAAAGGCTCCGGCGGCGAAGCTTGGCGCAAGTACCGCGATGCACTTGGCGAAACAGGTTTCACCTTTGAATACAGCGCAACCTTTGGGCAAGCTCTCTCGGCGGCGCGCAACGATCCGCTTACTGCCGAATACGGCAAGGCCATCGTCTTTGATTACTCCTACCGGTACTTTTACGGGGATGGCTACGGCAAGGACTTTCGTATCCTCAACCTGCAGGATGAGACCGACGAGGCCAAAACCGATCTGCTCCTTCTGGGCAACCTGCTCTCCTTCTATGAGCAACAGTGCCTGTTTGATGAACAAGCCGAGATCCTGCGTCCATACAATTTGGAAAAGCCGCTCTGGGTGTTTGTCGGTAGCACGGTCAACGCTGTCTATAGCGAGAACAAACAGAAGCGCAGCGATGTGCTAACTGTGGTGCGTTTTCTCCATCGAGTGCTGGCAAACCGCGACTGGGCGGTCAAAGGCATCGAAGAACTCCTGGCGGGAAAAAGCGGTCTCGTTACGCCAGATGGGATAGACCTGTTCGCCGGGCGCTTCCCGTACGTGCGTGAAACTGGCCTTACCGCCGAAGCCCTATACGATGACATCCTGCGGCGGGTCTTTCACTCCCCGGCCGGTGGCGGTCTGCACGTGTGCGACATTAAAAGTGCCGCTGGCGAGCTGGGGTTAAGGGCATCCGGCGCCGAGGAGTATTTCGGTCTCATCTACATTGGCGACACCGCGGAATTCAAAAAACTGGTGGAAGCCGATGGCGCCGGCATCACACTGGAGGAAGACGCTATCGCCTCCTCGCTCTTTACGGATATCAACCACCCCGACACGCCGGTTAATATTCTTATTGGTGCCAAGAAATTCATGGAAGGCTGGAATTCCTGGCGCGTCTCCAACATGGGACTTCTCAACATTGGACGACGGGAAGGTTCACAAATCATCCAACTCTTCGGGCGCGGTGTACGCTTGCGCGGGAAAAACCATTCTCTAAAGCGTAGTGCTGCCCTTCCGGGCAATCATCCACCGTATATCAAACTGCTGGAGACACTCAACATCTTTGCTGTGCGCGCTAATTATATGGCTCAATTCCGTGATTATCTTGAACGAGAAGGGGTAGAGACCGAGCCGCTGGTTGAACTACCGCTCCCTATATGGACCAACGAACAGATGCTTCAGCGCGGGCTGGTGCTACCGCGTCCTGAGAGCGGCCGTGACTTTGCTACCGAGACGATACTCCTGCTCACCCCTGATGAAAACATCCGCCTGAGGGTGGATTTATCGGTCAAAGTGCAGGTACTGGAAAGCGGCGCGGTGGGCCTGCAGGACGCTCGCGCCCAAAGCGAATATAAGGCGACCACTATCCCGTCAGAAAGTCTGACATTGGTGGATTGGGAACAGGCCTACCTCGAGCTGCTAGACTACAAGGCGCGCAAGGGCTGGAGCAACCTGGTCATTCGTCCCGAAACCCTGCGCGCTATCCTAGAAAAAGTTCCCTATACTCTGAAGGCAAGTGAAGCCGTGTTCCGTCCTCGTACCTTCACTGACCGCACCCGTTTGCAAGAAGCGGTCACAGCCATTCTGCGCAAGTACCTGGACACCTTCTACCGCCGAGCTCACGAGCGCTGGGACAGCCAAAACTTGATCTATCGCCCCCTTGACCTTGATGATCCCAACTTGGCTCTCAAACGTCCGAGTGTGCAGGAAAAAAGAGCCGCCTACATCGTGCGCGTACCCCATTCACACAGAGACATAGTTACCGCCATCGAAAGACTATGCGAAGATATGGATAAACTTATTAAAGAAGAAAACAGTGGCTTGCCACGCCTCTACTTCGACCGGAGCATCTATCTGCCTCTGCTTCTCAAAAAAGGCAGTGTGCTCACCGCTGACCCACCGCTGCTGGAAGAGAGTGAAGAACGCTTCGTCCGTGACCTGAAGGACTACTGGGAGGCTGAAAAGGATAAGTCGCTGGCGGGAAAGGAAATCTTCCTCCTGCGAAACTTGAGCAGAGGAAAGGGCGTGGGTTTCTTTGAAGAGAGCGGTTTCTACCCTGACTTTATCTTGTGGATTGTGGATGAGAAAAAACAGCGCATCGTCTTTATCGAGCCGCACGGCATGTTACACGCTAAGGCTTACGAGCACGATGAAAAAGCCAGTCTGTGGGAGCGCTTACGCGAGCTAGGAAAGGAGGTAGGGCGAAGAAGCGGTCGACAGGATATTACGCTAGATTCATTCATTATCTCAGCTACGCCCTACGATGACTTATACAAGCGCTACGATGATGGTAGTTGGGACAGAGACAAGTTTGCCCAACATCATATCTTGTTCCAGGAACGGAATCAGGACTACGACTATCTCCGTAAGATCTTCCATGGCTATTGCATCAACCAGCAGATTTCAGGGCTGAAGTAATTGTGCATGAACTGCTGCACCTTAAAGTGCCAAACCATAACCTGTTATTCAAAGCTCTTCTTAAAGCGTACTTAGACAGATATCGGTAGTATAAAAGGCCCTTGGGAAATACTCCCTGGGCCTTTTACTATTAAGTGGAGATTAATGCTTATGACTTTTTGGTTGAGCCTCTTTTGCCAGGCCTTATACTTCGTCTGACCAGTTTGATTACAGGTGAAGCAATCTTATGCTGGTTTTCTATATCCATTTGTGCTAGTTTTACATAACGCGACGTCATAGCCATCGTACTATGTCCCATTTCGTACTTTAGGGCAAACTGGTTACCGCCGTTTCTAAGAAACATGATGGCAAATGTATGGCGTAGAGAATATGGTGTCACTTTAACGCCTATCTTTTTGCTGTACATGTATAACCGTTTAGTCCACATATGGGTTGTCATTGGAAGGCCGGTAGTGAAGTAGAATATCATATTGCCCCATTCTTCGGGAGTCATGTTAATCACTTCGCCTATGGCAGCAGCCGTAACAGGGGATATTGGAAGAATCCTCGCTTTCTTCACTTTGGAATACTCTTTGCGGACGTGCACAATCAACTTATCCAGATCTACGTCATCAACCGTGAGGCTAAGTGCTTCCTTGGGTCGTATACCCGTATCGAGAGTAAGAAGAATAAGGGCATAATCACGCAACCCTGTATAGGTCTTCTTGTCTATAGCTTTAAGCAGTTTTTCGAGGGTAGACTCATCCACATGGCGTACAGTTTCACCATCGTCTTTGCGTTTTTTGAGGCCAAGGTCTTTGAGTGGGTTGGATCTTAAATACGACTGTGCGACACAGAATTCAAAGAACGCATGGAGGTTAGAATAAGGTCGGTTGTAGGTAGCCGGCTGCTTATCCGCTTTAGACTTGAAGTATTCGATGAGAGCATCGTATAGCTTAGGATTCGTGATAACCAGGTTAACACAAAAATAAGCCATCAAATTTGCTCTATTTTGCTCTATAGGCTGTGGGGAATACCTTTTATATGGGGAAGGCTTTTCAGCGGCTTAAAATGGCAAAAAATTGGCAGTAAATCGGTGCATAGGCGGGGGCGATGCATAGCCGGGCCGGGGTCAATGCATAGCTAGGCCGGCGCAGGACTGTCGGAGCCTTTATATGGGACTGGCCGGGCTGCTGAAAGCAGGATGGCGGAACCCACTAATATTTTTCATGGAAAGAATATTTTTGTTTGTAATGGGCCGAACTGCTAAAAGCAGTAATGGCTGAATACATTTATTTATTGGAGGAACCTATATAAATCTTTATTGGAGGAAACTTTGTAAATCTTTAATTGGAGGAATTTGATTTAATTAATCATCCATTGAATTTTAGTTCAATGCATAAATAAATTCTAATTTAATTCTAAATAAACTTTGTAAATCTTTAGTGAAGGAATACTATCTTTTCTTTAATGGAGGAATACTATCTTTTCTTTAATAGAAGAATCTCACATTCTTTGAACTTTCCAAGTTCAAAGCCTAATAATTCTAATAAATTCTAATTTAATTCTAAATAAATATTCTATATATATGGTTAAGTTTTAATAGGGCAACCCTTAAATTTTAATAGGGCAACCCTAAAATTTTAATAGGGCAACCCGTAATTTTTAATAAGGCAACCGTTAAGTTTTAATAGGCGATTTTAGACGTTAAGGTTTTGTGTCTTAACAGACGTCCAGGTTTTAGATAAACTTTCGTCCATTCTCCAACCCTCTCAATCAATTTATATCGTTCTAGTTCCTCCAATATTGGGGTTAGATTCGTACGTTCAATTTTAACTAGCTTACAGAGTTTAGAAAGGGAAATATCGCAGACGTCCCATTTACGGTTGCGGATATAATCATCGTAGTTAACCCCGTTCCAATCCCCACCGTAATTCTCCCCTTCGATAACAGAATATAGTTCAAGATCCTGCTTCGCGACAGCACGCAGGGTCAAATAAAGAACCTTCGCCCTTGGTTTTAGCTCAGCCCATATTCCGTTATCAATAATGCAGTTATAAAAATAGATTGCATCCCCACGTTGTTCGTTTGCTTCTAGCTCAGGCCTACGATAAAAGGTCACTTTATAGACGTAGAAGTGGCGGGGGCCATCTGTAACCTTTTCTTTTGTTAGCAGTCCGGCGTTCTCCAATTCCTTCAAGGCATTGCGGACGCTGTTCTCGCTCACTCCTGCAAAGCGGGCAATATTTTTCTGCGATATTTGGAAGGCTTCATCCTTCTCAAAATCGGCCTCACAGCAGAGCACCGGATAAACAGCCAGGGCCGCTTTCGATAAGCCTAGCTCTTGTATCACGCTTTTAGGAATAGCCCGGAAGCTATTCATATTTATATCCTCCTTGTCTATGAACTTCGCCTCTTTCGTAGCATTGTACCGCTGGTTGAACACCTCCTTTTGGAGTTGCTTTCTTTTTGCTTCCTGGTTCCTAATGTCCCGAATGACTTTCCCTTTCATAGATTTCATATTTCGTCTCCCTTTCTGTCTCCCTATTTTTGAAATTGTTGCCGGGGAAGCGGGGAGACTTCGCTTGTCAGCCAGTTTGCAAGGCTGGCCTATCCCCGGCAAAAATTTTATTCTTCCTATTGCGTTTTTACGCTTCGGGCGATATAAAGCCTTAACCTTATTATACAGTCCTATTCATTTTCGCTTAAGGCTTTATACTATAAAACCATATATAACATTAACTTGGTATCTCCCACGCACTGCGTCGCCCAAATATTGGAAGCCCTTCTTATCGCCTTCGAGGAGGGTTTGAAAATTCCCATCGTCTACAACACGGGCGGCTACGATTCCGTCGATACTTTGAAGTTGCTCGATGGGATCGTCAACATATACATGCCGGACATAAAATACGGCGACGACGAGACGGGCAATCGGTACTCCCAGGTCCCCAATTACTTCACAGTTGCGAAGAAAGCTGTCAAGGAAATGCACCGACAGGTGGGAGATTTAAAGACGGACGATAGTGGAATTGCCGTAAAAGGGCTTTTGGCGAGGCACTTGGTGCTTCCAGGCGACCTTGCCGGCACGGAAAAGGTGATGGAATTTTTGGCCACCGAAATTTCTACCGAAACCTTCGTAAACATAATGGACCAGTACCGCCCTTTATACATGGCTAGACAGTATCCCGAGCTTTCAAAGTCCATCAATCGCGCTGAGTTTCAAAGGGCAGTGAAGATAGCGCAAAGATACGGTATTCGTCGTATATGCGAAAGATGAAGCTTCCTTGACCATGGACTGGAAAGCTCAGAAGCAATAATGAATTTTACCCCTATAAATCTATACTTAAAAGGCTTTTTACATTAACTTTGATTTATTAAGTATTTTTCTTTATTTTGCTCCACTTTTAACCTTAAACTTGAGCTTTAAAAGGGCCATCGATTTCGAGGCGATGATGTCAAGGAATTCAGCCATAAAATAATTGCTCTTTCCGGACTCGTGGCACCGCCATGCTTCTTACGATAAGTCGTGCCTCAATTCCAGGCATCCCACGCTTCAACCTGTTTTTTTCTGAAGGACCACACCCGGCAATCGTCCGGTATGAGCATCTCGATTTATGACTACTTTGCCGTTTACGATGACATGCTCGATGCCCTGAGGGTACTGGTGAGGGTTTTTAAAGGTAGCGGTATCGATAATTTTGTCCTGGTCAAATATGGTTATGTCGGCAAAATAACCCTCTTTAACCGCTCCGCGCCTGTGTATGTGAAATCTTTCAGCCGGTAGTGAGGTGGATTTTTTAACGGCCTCTTCCAAAGTTAGCACTTTCTTTTCTCTTACGTAGCGCCCAAATATCCTCGGATATGTGCCGTAATAACGCGGATGCACAGAACCCTTGCTCAATTCGCCATAGGTTGCGCATGCCCTTCCGTCGGTTCCAAAGCATGCCCTACAGTGTCGCATGATGTTAATCAAATCCTCTTCGCACATGGCGAAATATATGCACTTTACGGCCGCATCTTCATCGATCAACAGTTGGATTACGGCTTCGTAAGGAGAGCATTGCATGTCTTTGGCAATCTCTTTTATGGTCATACCTTCATACTTTTTATTCTTCTCGCTCTTTAACAACGCAATTTTGACACATTCATCCCAATCGTCGCAGATCATTATCGTTTCCCAATCTTTTATCCCGTCTTTCATATCCATAACGGCCCTTCGCCTCGCCTTTTCGTCCTTGAGCAAGTTCACCATTTCCTTGGGGCCATCTTTTTTCGCCCACGGCGGGACTAAGTCGATCAGCCCACTGCCAAAGGCCGTATAGGGGTAGACGTCAAATCCCACATCCAAACCATCGTTGTAGGCATCGTCAATCAATGCTATTGCTTCGTTAACTTTGCCCCAATTGGGTTTATAGGTGGCTTTCAAGTGGGATATCTGAATCCTCGCCCGGGTTTTTCTGGCTATTGCTATGGCATGTTTGACGCAGGGGATTAAATCTTTGCCTTCATCTCGCATGTGAATGGTATATATACCATCATACTCCTTAACCAACTTGCACAACTCTGCTATTTCATCCATTTCCATGAAATTTCCTGGTTCATATTGAAATGCCGTGGATAAACCATAAAAGCCATTATCCAGCTCGTGCTTGAGGAGGGCTTTCATCCTATCCATTTCGTCATGCGTTGGCCTTCTCTGTTCAAACCCCATTACGCCGACACGAATCATTCCATGGCCCACCAGGGGGGCTAAATTGAAGGACATCCCATTTCTCGAGGAATAATCCAAAAAACTTTTTTGACTTTCCCAATTCCATTTTTCCCTCATCTCATCGCTCAAAACTATGGTATTCGCTAAATATTGGAGTTGGTCGTCCTTATGTTCTGCCGTGATTGGCCCGGCGGTAAACCCGCAATTTCCAACCACCTCAGTAGTTATGCCCTGCCTTATTTTGCTCTCTCCGAAGTTGTTTATGAAAATAGTAAAGTCAGAGTGGCCATGGGCATCAATAAAACCTGGAGATACTATAAATCCTTTAGCATCAATATATTCTTTGGCCTCATCTTTAATTTCGTCATGAATTTTACATATGTACTCGCCTTTAATCCCGACATCGGCAACGTACCCCTTTTTACCCGTTCCATCTATGATCGTACCGTTTTTTATAACTATATCGAGCATTTTATCCCTTCCCAAGAAAGTCAAAATATTGACTCATGTATTTAGTTCGATGCTACAGGTTGCTTGTCTGCTAATTACGACGCTATCGTGATTGTTTATAAGTTTGAGCTTTTTTTATGAAAAAATCGATGATCCTTTTTGCCAACTCGCTGGATAAACGCATTTCTTCGGGATGAAATTGAGTCCCCCAAACAAAGGGATCAACAGTCGATTCGATCATCTCGATCACTCCGTCATCTGAGATCCCGCTTGCTACAAACCCTTCAGGCACAAAATCTATACATTGGACATGAAAGCTGTTGACCATCATGCTGTCGACCTGTACAACTTGTCTAGCTTTGGTATTATCCATAATCTTTATGCTATGCGTAGGGCGATCGCCAGGCTCTTTTTGCCGATGGCCCTGCAAAAAGCAAGAATAATTCATCTTTCCCCCGAACACTTCAGCGATCATCTGGCAACCGCGACATATCCCGAATATGGGCATCCCTTTCTCGCGGGCATGGAGCAATAACTCTTTCTCAAATTGGTATCGTATTGGCTGCTGTTCGATCAGTGTCGGTCGCGTTGGTTTCGAGGGCATCCCCACTACGCTACCTCCCCCGCTTAGCAACAACCCATCAATGACTGATACGATGTCCATTGCCACTGCTTTTAGGATTTCTTCATTGCTGACGATGGGAAGAACAAAAGGCACGCCCCCAGAATCCAAAACAGCATCGACATATTCCTTTCCAACGTATAGGTAACCATCTTGGCTCTCGTCGGAAGACCACGTCTCTACAGACCATGCGCAGCTTACTCCGATTAAAGGCTTCAATCTAATCTATACACTCCTTATAGTTATTATCTATATCTAGTTTCGAAGCCTTGGATCTAGCGTATCTCGCAAGGCATCCCCAAAGAGATTAAAGCCCATAACCACCAAAATGATCATCACTCCCGGGAATACCGTTATCCATGGGGCATCGAAAAGAAAAGAGCGACCAGAACTCATGATTGAACCCCAACTAGGCAGAGGGGGCTGTATCCCTAAACCAAGGAAGCTGAGCGTTGCCTCAACTATTATTGCCTTAGGCACTTCAAGGGTCGTTAAAACTACCAATGGGGCCAACGAATTGGGCAGTATGTGACGGAATATAATTCGCACATCCGAGTAACCCAGGATCTTGGCGGCCTCTACAAATTCTTGGTTTTTTAAAGACAGGAACTGACCTCTGACAATTCGGGCAAAGGACCCCCAAGACGAAAGCGCGATTGCCAAGCAGACGTTAAACAGCCCCGGACCAAGTATCGCTATTATGGCAATGGCCAACAATGTCATGGGAAATGCCAGGGCTATATCGATCAATGCGCATATGACGCTATCAAGTGTCCTACCGTAATAACCGGCGACGCTTCCCAATACTAAACCTGCCAGCAGCGAAATTCCAACTGCCAAAAAACCCACTTCCAAGGATACTCTGGAGCCATAAACTATCCTGCTATAAATATCGCGTCCGAATTCATCGGTACCAAATATATGGGCCTTCGATGGGGGCTGTAACATCGATGGAAGATCCTGCTTGGCAAAATCGTATGTAGCTAACATTGGGGCAAACAGAGCGCATAAAAACATTAATGCTATGATAATGAGCCCAAAAACAGCAGCTTTGTTTCGAAACAATCGCTTCATCAGGCCATAAAGGGCGCTATCGTTCTCAGCAGGTCTACTGGTATTTACGATTTCTTCAGCCATATGATCGCCACCTTAATCCTCATGGGGACTTCATCTTAGCTTTATTCTGGGATCTACGATAGCATACAAAACATCCGCGAAGAGGTTCCCCAGTATTATGCATGTCGTCAAAACAATCATTGTTCCCTGCACGACAGGGTAATCGCGAGCCAATATGGAGTCTACCATCAACCTTCCCAATCCTGGTCTTGCAAAGACGATCTCCACTACAACGGACCCGCCAACTACCCATCCGATGCGCAACCCAAACAGGGTAATGATCGGAATGAGAGCGTTTCTCAAGGCATGTTTGTTAATCACTACTCTTTCAGCTAGCCCTTTGCTTCGAGCAGTACGTATATAATCCTGACGAATGACCTCGAGCATGCTCGATCGCACCATTCGCGCAACCAAAGCGGCATCAGTTATACCTATCGTTAACGCCGGCAAAATAAGATGCTTCCACGTCCCGTAACCAGAAATGGGGAAAAGCCTCAACTTGAAAGCCACTATATAAAGGAGCATGAGCCCAAACCAAAATGTTGGCATTGAAATGCCAATTAAAGAAACTGCCATGAGCGAATAATCTGTAATCGTATTTCTCTTCAATGCGGCTTTGATACCTATTGGTATTGCGATCAAAAAGGATATCACTAAAGCCGTTATGCTTAATTCCAATGTTACAAAAAATCTCTCAGCTATCAGCTCTGAGACCGGCTTATGCTGAATTATCGATTCTCCAAGATCTCCATGCAATAGGGATTTCATGAAGCCAAAATACTGAACTACCAGGGGCTCATCCAAACCATATTGGTGACGTATATTTTCCCTAACCTCTGGCGTAACATTGGGGCCGACGATCAAATCTATCGGATCTCCAGGAGCCAGATGAAGCATGGAAAATATTATGATCGTCATGCCCAACAAGGTTAAAACAAGAAACGTCATACGCCTAGCAAAATAGCGCAACATTATGACCACTCCTGTTGCTTTCACTGGAGGAAGGAGATGGCACGTGATCTCCCTCCTCCAGTGAACCGAATTTAAAACAAGGTCTATTTCGTCTTAATGTCGATGCCGTCGCTATATTGAATCATCCATGGATGAATCTTGAAGTTTATCACTTCTTTACGCACAGCCAACATCATATCCGGGATATAGATGGGACACCATACTGCCTGCTCGATGAGATGTCTTTGTACTTCCTTATACCCTTGCGCCCGTTTTTCCCATGTAGGAGCAGACGCTGCAGAGTTGATCAATTCATCCGTCTTTGGGTCGCACCAGCGAGAGTGGTTCGGGTATGGAAATTGCGACGACAACAAGAACCAGTCTAGAATATCCGCATTAGGCCAACTATATAGACGAATGAACAAATCCTGTTGACCTGCCTTCAACATGGCCACATAGCTTGCGCTGTCATATAGCTGGATCTTGGCCTTGATGCCCACATCGGCTAGTTGTGCCTGAAGTACCTCGGCGAGCCTTTTCGATGTGGAGTCATTCTCTGCAGACAGGGTCGTCTCAAAGCCTTTAGAGAATCCTGCCTCTGCAAGCAGGGCTTTTGCCTTAGCGGGATCGTATTTATAACCCAATTTTTCGCTTTCAGCAAGATATTCGTCCTTTAGGGCCGGGGGAAGATAGCCATATGCCGGCGTTGCGTGGCCATTGAAGATGTATTTCACTATCGTATCCCTATCGACAGCATGGTTAATGGCCCTCCTCACAAGGACGTTATCGAAGGGCTTCTTGTCGCATGCATATGCAAGATATCCCAGCCTCGTTGACTGTTCAGTAAAAATATTTATCTCGGGATTGTTTTTTAGTTTATCAACCTGGAGCGGAGGCACATCGCGGAGGACATGAACGCCACCGGTCACCAATTCCATGATGCGCGAACTTTCTTCCGGGATCGTTCGAATGACCAGCTCATCGAAGAGAGGTGGCCCTTGATTTGACATCCATTCGGGACCCCAATGGTAGTTAGGATTCTTAACGAGAACTATCCTGTCCCCACGCACCCACTCCTTGAACATGAAGGGCCCCGTTCCTATGACTACTTTTATGCCGTAATCATCTCCGTACTTGTCATAACAACCAGCCTTCTGTATTCCTGATGCTGTGTTTGATAGATTGAAGAGCAAATTCGGGAAAGGATATTTTAAGAAGACTTGCACAGTATAATCGTCGACAATTTTGACCTTGTCGATCGCCTTCAGATCGCCTGCGAAAGGAGATGCGGTCTTGGGATCCTTTATTGTATCGATCGTCCACTTCACGTCCTTGGCAGTAAATGGAGTCCCATCATGGAAAGTGACACCTTGACGCAGGTGAAAGGTCCATACCAATCCATCCCCAGATACATCCCAACTTGTCGCGAGGCCCGGACGGTACCCAAAATTGTAATCCCTCGACACAAGGCGATCGTGTAAATAGATCAATGCATCGGAATACCACGCCGCTTTTATAGTATCCAGAATGTCAGGATCTCGGTCCATGGCTTGAACGATCACCTTTTTTTCAGCCGCCATCGTGGGTGGCCCCATGAGCATCATGCCAAAAACCCCAAAAAGCAAGATCAACATAGAAGCTACAAAAACAGGTACCCTTAAAAACCCCTTCATCTTACCCATATTCTCCTGCCTCCTTCCTTTTCTGACACCAGTTTTACTTGCCCCTAAAAGTTAAGCATAATGACAAGCTACAAAATGATTATCTCCCTTCTCTATCAGAGGCGGCTCATCAATTGCGCATTTTTCCTTGGCCTTAAAACACCTAGGATGAAATCGACACCCCTCGGGAGGCGATAAAGGACTTGGGACATCTCCCTCAAGAATTTTGCGCCTACCCCTCATCTCCGTTAAGATATCTGGAATTGAATCCAGTAATGCATCTGTATATGGATGAAGAGGGCTTTCAAACAACCTATCGGTCTCCGCGATTTCAACAATTTTCCCAAGGTACATGACGGCAACTCGTGTGCTTATGTGTCTCACAACGCTCATGTCATGAGATATGAACAAATAGGTCAAGTTAAACCTTCTTTGAAGATCCTCGAATAGGTTTATAATTTGAGCCCTGATGGAGACGTCCAACGCCGAAACCGGTTCGTCACAGACGAGAAACTCGGGATCTATGGCCAAAGCCCTGGCGATGACAACCCTCTGTCTTTGTCCTCCGCTTAATTCGTGAGGGTATCTAGATCGGAAATGGGCTGGTAATCCAACCGCATCCATAAGCCTGATGACTTTATTCTTTCTTTCAGATTTGGTCGCTTTTTCGTGAACGATTAACACCTCTTCTATCGTTTCCCCAACCGTCAACCTTGGGTTAAGGGAACCAAAGGGATCCTGAAAGACCATCTGGGCCTTTTTACGATACCCCTTAAGTTGCCTTTTATCGTAGGAAAGTATGTTATCGCCACGATAAAATATCTTGCTATCCCTTTCAGCTTCCACCAGCCTCACAATGGACCGACCCAGGGTAGATTTGCCGCAGCCGCTCTCACCAACTAGGCCTAATACCTCGCCTGCCATAATTTCCAAATTGATGCCATCGACGGCTTTTACATATTGCTTCTTTCCAAATAGGCCACTTGATGCCGAGAAGTAAACTCTCAAATCTTGCAACTTGAGCAAACTATCGAGCATAACATCAGCCCTTTCTCATTTCATGGGATGCTATGACATCGCACAAGTCGATCATCAATATTTACAAGGGGAGGTTCGACGTTTTTGCAATCACATCCTGCATAATCGCAACGCGGGGCAAACTTGCAACCCGAAGCTATTTCTTGAGGTGACGGAACTGTACCTTTAATTGGCTTGAGCGGCCTTCTGGGTCCCCTGATGGTGGGCAAAGAAGCCAAAAGCCCTTTTGTATAGGGATGAAGCGGATGCCTTAGAACATCTTTCGTCTTCCCATACTCTACGATACGTCCACAATACATTACGGCCACGTTATCGGCGACTTCATTGATCACCCCAAGGTCGTGTGTAATGAACAACACGGCCGTGCCCATTTTTTCTTGAAGGTCCAGTATGAGTTCGAGAATTTGGGCTTGAACCGTTACATCTAATGCAGTTGTAGGTTCATCGGCTATCAATAAACTTGGATTGCAGGCTAAGGCCATGGCGATCATGACGCGTTGTCTCATGCCACCGCTTAGCTCGTGTGGATATTGATGCAGTCGCTTTCTGGGGAGAGAGACTTTGCAAAGGTGCAACAGGTGTTCGCTTTTCTCTAACGCTTCTTTCTTGGATGCTCCCTGATGAAGCATAATTGCTTCAGAAATCTGAGCTCCAACTGTAAGAACGGGATTTAAGGAGGTCATCGGTTCCTGAAAAATCATGGAGATCTCGTTTCCACGGATCTTCCTCATCTCATCCTCACTCTTAAGCATGAGGTCTTCGCCTTTAAATAAAATCTCTCCATCGATTATCTTTGCAGGGGGTTGGGGGATTAAACGCATTATCGAAAGGGCTGTAACGCTCTTGCCTGACCCTGATTCTCCCACTATTCCTAAAGTTTCGCCAGGCTGAACGACGAAACTTACAGAATCCACCGCTGGAATGACAACATCTTCAATGTAAAAATAGGTCTTTAGGTTCCTAACGTCCAACAGCGGCATTTCCATGCAGGGACACCCCCAAATTAACGGATATATATATCCGTTCTCGGAAATCATACATCTGAATATCCTCCATGTCAAGCAAAAAGGAGAATCAACAACAATTAGTTCATACTGTTGCTATAATAATATCTTAACTTTAAGGTTTAATGTTATTCTTCCAGGAGCAGCGAGCTCTTCATGAGCCAACTCTTTGGAAGCTGATGATATTCGTTAAAAATTACGAAGATTTACTTCATATCATAATACTAACGCGGCATCTGTTCTTCTAGTAGAGATGAACGCTTACAGTATACCCGCCAATCCCGTTATGTTGTTGATCAAGAGGTCCTCCGATCTGATGTCCGGAAAATCATTTCCGATATCCAGGGTGCTGAATATAGAACGGCCTATGACGTAACGGCCCTCCTTGCCCTTGACTTGCGTCTTAAGCCCCCAAAGGTTATGAAAAACTACGACCTTTCCCCTGTAGGTGCCGACATAAAGCATGATATGGCCAGGCTTGTAGAGCAAGCTCGCAAAGGGGGTCCCCCTCTCGATTATGAGCCTTTCCTTTTGAAGGGCCGTCAACCCCTCAAGGGAGATAAACACCCCGCTTTCTGCCTGCGCCTTTGAGTTCCTGGGCAACCACACGCCGAAGGGCAAGAAGAAATCTCTGGTAGTGGCCGAGCAGTCCCTTTTGCCGGACAAACCACCCCAGCCGTAGCTTTCTCCGATCATCTCGTTTATGATCGCGGCAGCGTTCCACTGCGTAAACTCCAGAGGCCACCTCCTTACTGTTTCCCTTGGCAAGCGAACGCAGTCGAACTTGGCAAATCCCCTTTCATCCCTGCCTGTCGGCACAAGCACTTCAAGCTCATATAGCAACTCCTTATTTAGCGGGAAAAGGGCACCTATTTTGACGTTAAAAAGAAAACGGCCGTTTTCGCTTACCGCTTCGTTATCCTTTACCACTGCCGCCATCGGCATCGACAAACACCCTTCGATTGCTTCCCTGCTTACAAGAGCAATCTTTTCGGCGTCGACCCAACCTGCGGCAAAGGAAGTTTCAACGTATGCCCAGGAGTTGTCAGCGGAAAAATGCGAGATCCTGATCGGCTCTCCTCCGTTTACATGAGATACCTGCCCATAGTCGAAGGGATATCCTTCGCCGGGAAGCTCGGGCGACAAGAAAATCGGCTCATACGTAGGAAATAGCCTAAGGTCGACCTCCGCAAGCGTTATGCCTGGGGCGTCTACGCCGCCAAAGGCTTCGACCTTGACCTTGTCGTATAATTCGTCAAACCACCCTTTTTGGCGCAAAATTCCGGCTTCATCGTAAACCCCTCCGGGCAGGTAAGCTCTAAAGGGCCAAAGCAGGTCTTCTTTTAAGTGCCTAAAGCCTCCTTCCGTCCAGGGAAGAAAAAACCTGCCTCTTGCACGGTCAGCCCGCATTGCCTGCTCAAGGCTCGGCAATATGGGCTGACCAAAGTCGTCGTTTAGATAATAAAAGGGGTTCTGCGAGACCTTGGGCGACAAACCTTCAAGACCTTCGAGCTCAGAAGGACAGAATAAGAAGCTTAAAAGCAAGGCGACTGCAACTATCGCGCAATGCCAATAGGTCAGCCATTTCACGCCAAGCCTATCGTTTGCCATTATGATATCAGCTCTTTTCGGCTCCCTTTAAAACCCTTTCGCCGCGAAAATTCCTTGCCATGCCATATATGAACACTCCCGTCCCGACGACGGCGCAAAGCAGGATCAACGGCCACGTCTGGATGAGCATCTTATAGCTGAAAGCTATCATACAACAAACGGAAAATAAACCACATACCACGATCAGAAGTCTCCTTGGGCGGAAGAGGGCGCTATCGTAAAGTTTTTTGTTTATGAAGGGAAGGGCTATCAAGGCCACGCCATGAATGATGTAAAGTATGAAGATGGATTGCAGGGTGACGGCAAGGATGTAGTCCAAGGTCTTGGTCAAAAGGAGGGCCAGCGCGACAAGCGTGCTTATGGTAAGGGCAACGTGGGGGGTATGAAACTTCGGGTGCACCCTGGATAAAACAGGAGGTATTACGCCGTCTTCGGCAAGCACCAAGAGGACCCTGGGCGGAGCCATGAGGGTGGCATTAATGGACGTGGTAAATGCCATGAGGGCCCCCAAGGCCACTATGCCGGCCGCGCCAAAGGGAAGGTATGTGGCAGCCACGTCGGCCATTGCCGATTTAGATTTGGCAAGCTCACCGTAAGGCAGCACCCCAAAGGCAACGAAGGCCATTATCACGTATATCGCCACGGTCAGGCTTATGCCCTTGAAAAACACCATCGGTAGGGTTTTTCTTGCTTCCCTCGTCTCTCCGGCAGCCTGGGCCAACGCTTCAAAGCCCGCATAGGACATGAAAAGCGGCGCCAAAGAGCCCAGAAAACCCTTTAACCCAAAGGGGAAAAGCGGCCTGTAGTTTGAAATTTTTACGTGAAACAGCCCGGGCACGACCAGGATGACGATGGAGACGAGCAAGACGAAGCACATGATCGTCTGAACATTTCCGTAGTACCTGACTCCGACCAAATTTACCAGGTAAAACAAGAGCAGTATTCCGCATGCTACGGCAACGGGGTTTGCTTTCTTGACGAAGAACGTGGCATATTCCCCAAAGGACAGCGACAGCACCCCCAAAGCCCCCATAAAGGCAATCCACTGAAACCATACGGCCATGAAGGCAGGATAGGTCTTCCCGAAGGTCTCCTGTATGTGCAGGTAAGCGCCTCCCGGCCTTTCCCCCAAGGGCGTGCTCAAAAACACCATGTAGGCCATGGCCGTCGACAGTATCACAGGATAAAGGGCCAAAAAAGACAGCGGCACGGATGGCCCTGTCATGCCTCCGGCCGTACCTATCACCACAAATATGCCCGAACCTATCAATACGCCTATCAACGTGGCGTATCCCTGCAGTTTGCCAAGCTCCCTAACAAGCGCTCCCGAACCGTTCAAGACTTCCTTTTTGCTGTTTTCCACGTCAATTACCTCCTTAAAACCAAGCTTTCGTCTAAGACGCCGTTGACCAAATGCAGAATGCCCAGCCTCTTCAAGGTGCTTTCCTTGGGGATGCCGCTATTTATGTCCCATCCCCTTGATTCGTAATACTCGTCAAGCATGGGATCGAGCTCTACCACGCTTCCCGCAGAAGGGCCGCTTTCTTCCGGCAGCGGTTCTTCGGTAAACCTTTTAGGCAATGTATCGTCGGCACGCGTAACGCCGTGCGAGACAAGATACATCCTTTCAAGGTTCACGATCCTTTCGCCGATAAGCCTTATCTCTTCCGGATCTAGCTTTATCCCGGTAGCCGCATGAAGAAGCGTCGACATCCTGTCGTAGGACAGTATCTCCATGTTCACCAGCGTGTTTTTGCATGCATTAAGGCAGTCGGCGATGGCGCAACGTTCTTCGTAGTCCTTGACCACCCTGCCCTTGCCTTTGTACCTGAGCCTGAAGGCAGCATCTTCCGTCCCGTACAACTTTCTGGCGGCTTCCGCGTCCTCGCTGAACTCAAATGACGGCTCAGACCTCAAGTGGTCTCCCCCGCGGCTTGCCACGGCAAGGCCAAGGGCGTAACCCTTAAGCCCTCTAGGGTCTGCCTTGAATATCTCCAAGCCCTTCACGTGCATAACCAGCTCTTCTCCCACGCCCAACTTTCGGGCCGCCTCGACCGCACCGTCGCCCAGCAAATCTCCTATGCCTTCCCTGCGAGCGATCTTTTCGATCAATGCATATACCGCTTGCATGTTTCCAAAGGAAAGATCCAGGCCGTCTACATCGGAGCTTGATATTTCGCTCCTCTCATAGAGCTCCATCAAAAAGGCGATGGCCTCTGACGTGGTGATCACGTCCATCCCCATGCGGTTACACATATCTACGGCGATAAGCCCTTCTTTGAGGTCGGGGTTCCCGACCTTGGACGTAAAGGCAGCAAGCCCCTCGAATTCCGGGCCCTCGCTTGCCAGAATCGTCTTGCCTTTTTCATCGATTCGAACATATCTGCTGCAGGGAATGATGCAGGAAAAGCAGGCCTTTCCCTTGATTTTTAGGGTATCGGCAAGCCTTTCCCCACTGACCTGATGGATGGCCTCAAACCTTCCCGTACGATAATGGCGAGTACACAAACATCCCAGCTGGTTCAATGAGGACATCAATGCCGTCGTGCCCAGGTAAATTCTGCCCTTGTACTGAGGATGAACCAATATCTCCCTTTTTATTTCGGCAATCAGATCGTCGAACATGTCGGGCAAGGCGACCTCTACCGGAATCGTTCCCCGCACGGCTATGGCCTTGACGTTTTTTGACGCAAGCACCGTTCCCATGCCCGTCCTGGCGGCAGCGCGCACCAGATTGCAAAAGATTCCGGCGAACTTAACCCCCCTTTCGGCTGCGGGGCCTACGGCTGCCACCTGCACGCGGCTGTCGCCCAGCTCTTCTATGATGGCCTTTTGGGTATCGGGGATATCCTTTCCCCACAGGTTTGAGGCGTCACGAAACTCACAAGCTTCATCGTGGATGAAAAGATACACGGGCTTTGAAGCCCTGCCTCGCAATACCACCTGATCGAAGCCCGCATACTTAAGCTCGGGCCCAAAGAAACCGCCAGCGTTTGAGTCGCCTAGCAACCCCGTCTGGGGAGATCTCGCGGTAAAGTTAACCCTGCAGCTTCCGGGAAAGGAAGTCCCCTCCAACGGACCTATGCCGATATAAAGCGCGTTTTCGGGGCCCAAGGGATCGACATCGCGAGGCACTTCCTCAAAAAACCTCCTGACGTTAAACCCCCTACCCCCGAGAAACGTTTCGATCAAGATCTCCGAAAGTGGCTCCACCTTCGCCGTTCCGCTAGTAAGGTCCACGTCCAAAACTTTGTTTCTGTATGAACCCTTCACTGTTCGTCACCTACCTCTCCCGTACTTCCAGGGCTTTAGCCACACACTCTTTGACGCATTTGGGATCTCCTCCGCAAAGGTCGCATATCATGGGAAGGCCGCTTTCGGGATGAAACCTTATTGCCCCAAAGGGACACGCCTTGGCGCAGCCTTTGCACCTTATGCACTTATCGCCGTCGACCTCTACCGCCCCTGTAGCGGCGTTTCTTTTAAGCGCTCCCACGGGACATGCCAGTACGCACCGTGCCGTGCCGCACTGATGACAGGCTATGGGCTCGTCTTTGCCCGTCAACTCGTCCTTTTCCACCCTTATGCGCGACATGTCGGGACAATAAACTCCTTCATGGACAAAGCTGCATGTCAGTTCGCAGACCCTGCATCCCACACACTTTGAGGGATCAGCCACTATGCGAAGGGGCAGATCTTGTGTTTCCGACTTTGGATGCGAATTAGCCCCCAGCGGCTCAATGCGATACACCACTCCCCCCTTGGGGTCGGGGCAAATGATTTTGTTCGTATGGGGAACCCAATCGTTGTCCTCGACGATATTCCTTTGTTTCAGCGGCAAAAGGGGCATAAGGCTTTGAAGCGCCCACAGGCAAACCTTTCCCCCTTCCGGTATAACTATCGCTCCTCCCCTTACTTCGAAGTAATCTCCGGGCTTCATCGGCAGATCGCAAAAGCCCCTGACTTCTTCCACGACAACCTTTAGATCGACCATTGCTACATTCCCCCCCTTAAAAAAAATTAAGAGGGCCATTTTCATGGCCCTCTTAACGTCAGCTTAAAATAAACTAAGGGCCACGTAAGCGAACTTTATCGCCCCGTGGCCCCAAAAAGAGCTACGGCGGCGGCTTTAACGCCACCACCAATCTCCAAATATTCTTTTTACTTCCACATGACGACACATACTGTCTAAAATCATCTAAATTCTCCTGACCCTAAATTCGAACACTATGCCAAACGGTTAGTTTAGAATATATCAGTGCCAAAGGGAAAATACAAGGGGGAAACCTTAAAAAATTTGTGGCAAGTTTTGGCCTCCATTGACCGGCATTGCATAAATTCATTATAATGATTTTAAACTTGCTCACGTTACAAAAATACATAAGAGGAGTGGTAGAAATGAAGCGTGTTGTTATCTGTTTACTCGCCGTCCTGTCTATGTTAGCAATATCGGGGTCTGCTACGGCAAAGACGCTGACGATCAAGATGTCTTACAACGGCCCGCCCGACGAGGTAAATAACGCCGTCCACTATTACGCAGTCAACTTCAAAAAGCTCGTAGAGGACAAGCTTGGGGGCAAGATCAAGATCGAGCTTTACCCCGACAGCCAGCTGGGCACTGAAGAGGAACGCATGCAGCTTTTGACAAAGAGCGGGCTTAACCAACCCATCATAAACGTTGCGTCATACGCCGGCATAGCTCCCGTATTGCCTGAAGCCTACGCAGCATCGATTCCCTTCATGTTCGACAGCTACAAGGCGGCCCACCGATTCTTCGACTCCGGCAAGTATTGGTCAAAGGTAAAAGAGGAGTTCAAAAAACGCACTGGCGCCGTCCTGCTTGAGGCAGTGGAAGAAGGAGGATTTCTTGCCTTTACCAACTCAAAGCGCGAGATTAAAAGCCCCGACGACTTCAAGGGGCTTAAGTTCAGGGCAATGGACGAAGGCCAAGTGACGCTTTATAAGGCCTTTGGCGCAAGCGGCATACCCATCCCCTGGACGGAGCTGTACATGGCCTTAAAAACAGGCATAGTCGACGGTCAGATGAACCCCGCCACCTACATCATCATAGGAAGCCTTTACGAGGTGCAAAAATACATGACCTTGGCCAACATTCAGTATTCAGACCAATTTTTGGTGGTAAACGGCGATCTTTTTGACGGACTGCCCGAAGCCGACCAAAAGGCGATAGCCGAAGCAGCCCATAAGGCCAACGTGATGACCAGACAAATGGTCGAGTCCCAAGACGCTAAACAGATAAAGTTCCTCGAGGAAAAGGGAATGAAAGTTTATGCCCCGAACGAAAAGGAAATGAACGCCTTTAGGTCAAAGGGGCAGCCGGCTTACATAGAATGGCTAAAGGCCACCGTGGACGAAAAGTGGCTAAATATGGCGCTGGAAGACGCGAAGACCGCAAATGAGGCCGTAAAGTAAGGATCCAGCGGATATGACGAAGGACATTTTGCCTAAGCTGTCTGCGGCCATAGAGCGAGCATGCGCTTACATCTCGTGCTCGCTCTTGGCCTTAAATATATGTGACATCCTCATGGGCGTCGTCTCAAGGTACCTATTTCACACTTCCTTTATATGGACGGAGGAGTTGGCGCGATACACATTGATATGGATGGTCATGGTGGGGGCAAGCTGCGCACACGTTCGAGGAGATATGATGGCCATAGATTTCATCCTGCCCAGGCTTCCCGTGAAGCTGCAGCGCATCTTCAACGTGCTTAAGTTCATCATAGGCGTTATCGTGCTGATGCTGATCGTTTATTTCGGAGCCCATAACGCAATTGGAACCTGGAACATGAGGACGATGGGCTTAAAGATCCCCAAAACCATACCGCTTCTTTCCCTGCCGGTGGGCCTTGGAATACTGCTCGTGGAGTTTGTCATCTATAGAAAAGAAGTCGTGGGAGGGGACGAGAGATGAGTCTGCTTCTTTTGCTGCTGTTCTTCTTTTTTCTCATGTTAATCGGCCTTCCTCTTTACCTTGCGCTGCTGTCGGTCGCCTTTGCAGGGATAGCGGTATTGGGTGACGCATCACTTCTTCCCGTAGTAAGCCAGCAGCTCTTTGGCGGGATGGATTCCTTTACCCTGATGGCCATCCCCTTTTTCGTCCTGGCTGGATCTTTGATGAACAGATCGGGCCTGACAGATAAGCTCATAGACTTTTCCAAGCTTCTGGTGGGCTCCATACGCGGCGGGCTGGGATACGTAAACATAGTTGCAGGCATAATACTGGCAGGCGTAAACGGGTCAGCAGCTGCAGATGCTTCTGCCCTCTCTTCGATCTTGATTCCGGCCATGAAAAAGGAAGGCTACAACCAAGGTTACGCTGCAGGCCTTACCGCCGCAAGCTCTCTCATAGGCCCCATAATACCTCCTTCGATCTTCATGATCATTTACGCCTCCATGACCAACACGTCCATCGGCGGCTTATTTGCTGCCGGCATCGTTCCGGGGTTACTCTTGGGTTTGGCTTATGCGGTCATGAATTACTTTTATTCCTTCAGATATGGCGCCCCAGTCTCGAGCGGCGAAGAAAGATCGCAGGCCAAGAATATATTAACTCAATCCATAACCGGTCTACTTGCGCCGATAATCATCATCGGCGGAATCGTCACAGGCGTCGTGACCCCTACGGAATCGGGGGCATTGGCCGCCGCTTACTGCCTCCTGATAGGGCTGTTTCATACCAAAAAGCTCGACAAAGGGGCAATTTTCGGGGCCCTTTACGAGACGGTGCGCACGACCAGCTCCATATTTCTAATCATGGGCGCAGCCCAGGCGGTAGGATGGCTGCTCAAATGGGAAAGAATACCGCAGCATTTTGCCGGGCTACTTGCCGGAGCCGGACTTGCCTCGAGTCCCATTTTACTCATGTTGACCTTCAGCGCCATCATATTCGTGGTGGGTTGCTTCATGGAAGAAGTGGCAACCCTGACACTTCTTACGCCCATATTTTATCCGCTGGCCATGCAGGCAGGCATTGACCCGCTGCATTTTGGCATCGTCATGACGCTAAACGTCACCATCGCCCTGGTAACCCCTCCGATGGGTGCGTGCAACTACATAGTCTCGGCCGTGGGCAAGGTGCCTTTAAGCGAGGTATTGAAGTTCATATGGCCCTTCATAGCTGTCTCTCTCATTGTCCTCGTTTTAATCATACTATTTCCCGTTATAACTATATATATACCTAAAGCTCTGGGGCTTTGATACTAGGTGCTCCGAAGGAGAAGATGATACATGCACGAAGCTGCTATTCCAATCGTTGATAGCATCAAATGGCAGGAGATATGGAAAATCCCCATAATGGAATCGGGGGAAAAATTGATCCCGGCCAGCTACATCCCGGAGAAAATTTTATGCCGGCCCCAGTACTTCGTTCAGGGCATAGATGGCGCAGTACCGGAATGCTTTATGAGGGAGGGAGCTTTCGCTGCCCTTCGTAAAGCTGCAACCCTATTGCCAAAGGGGTATCGTTTGGTAATTTACGATGCCTGGAGACCCTTTAAGGTCCAGCAATCCTTGTTTCTTAAGTTTTCCGAGGAGCTCAGGAAAGAATGCCCAAGCGATACAGATGACGAGTCTATATTCGATATGGCCTCCCGCTTCGTTTCTCCCCCAAAAAACGACCCCGATAAAGTATCTCCCCACATGACGGGGGGAGCCGTCGACGTTGGCCTTGTCGACGAATGTGGGCTTTCATGTCCCATGGGAAGCGAATTTGACGAGACTTCCAAGCGCTCCGTCACGCATTACTTTGAAGAAAAGCTAAGAAATGAGGAGCTGATGCCCGAGGAGCGGGAATATCTGTTCAACAGGAGAATTTTGTATAATGCCATGATAGAATCCAACTTTATAAACTATGCAGATGAATGGTGGCATTATGACTACGGCAATCAGAACTGGGCAGCGTCAAAGGGGGCAAGCTTCGCCTTTTACGGCAAAATTTCATTAGAGTTCAGGTGGTCAAAATTTGATTAAGGCCCTTAACAGGCCGATCTCAATTGCAAAACATGCATGACATTTCAAAATCCTTGTTGACAAACTATGACATGTCGTATAACATAATTGTCAACCTAAAACTTTGCGAAATGGAGGAGGCGCTAAATGATGATAGGTGAACGTTTCCTAGCGGCATCAGGGCAATGTGTCAGTGCCATCAGTAGCATGTGCGCCTCCATATCCGGCGGTTATTACTTTAGCGACGGCCAGTGGCGTTATTATTACGCTTCTGGCCAATTTTCTTATGGAGACCGACCGCCGGGCGGGAAGCAGTATCGTAATATAGTATAGTAAAGTATCATATTAGCAAGACAATCCGGGGTTCGGTCTCAAGGCCGAACCCCGGATTTTTTATTTCAAGAAGGAGGGAAAAGAAATGACAGCAACAAGGGCGATCATAACGACGAAAAGAGGGGCATCCGCAGGAAGGCTGCTCATGAGATTAGACGAGGCAGGCATCGGGGCGCGCATAATCAAAGATGGCTGTGAAGCCATAGTGCTGGCCGAGGGCTTGATAAACGAAGGCAAGCTGCAGGAGATGCCGGAGGTAGCCAATTTCACCATAGCAAAATCCCAGTTCCCGCTGGCAAGCCGCGAATGGCTGCAGGAAGAAAGCACCGTAGAAATAGCCCCCGGAGTGGTCATAGGTGGCGGAAATGCCCTGGTCATAGCGGGACCCTGTGCCGTCGAAGACAGGGAACAGATCGTTAAAACGGCACAGGCCATTAAGAAATCTGGTGCGATGGCCCTCAGGGGTGGCGCCTACAAGCCGAGGACTAACCCCTACTCCTTCCAGGGCCTGGGCGTCGAAGGTTTGAACCTTCTTTCAGAGGCAAAAAGGATTACGGGCCTTCCCATAGTCACGGAAGTCATGACCCCCGAGGACATCGACCTGATGCTTCCCCATGCCGACATACTGCAGGTCGGCTCGCGCAACATGCAGAACTTCTCCCTGCTAAAGGCCCTGGGCAAGGTCGACAAGCCCGTCCTCCTTAAGCGCGGGATGATGGCCACCGTGGACGAATGGCTGCAGGCTGCAGAATACATACTCTCCGGCGGGAATTTCAACGTCATACTGTGCGAACGCGGGATAAGGAGCTTTGAAAAAAGGACGCGCAACACCCTGGACTTAAACGCCGTGCCCTTGATAAAGAGCCTTAGCCACCTTCCGATCATAGTCGACCCTAGCCACGGCACGGGCGACAGGGCCTTGGTCCCGAGCATGAGCCTGGCTGCAATGGCTGCAGGAGCAGACGGCCTCATCGTAGAGGTACACCCCAACCCCAAGGAGGCCGTAAGCGACGGAGACCAATCGCTGGACCTCGAGGAGTTTGACGACCTCATGAGATCCATAAAGAGGCTGCTTTCTGCCATTTCGGGCAAATCTCTGGAGTGTTCAAAGTGCAGTGTAGCAGCGTAGGGATCATCGGCCTTGGCCTCATCGGAGGCTCAATTGGGAAACGCCTTCATCAATGCGACTGGGCAGAACATGTGCTTGGCTGGGACAGGGACGAACATGTCGTAGGACGCGCCCTTGCCTCCGGGGCGATCACCGAAGCATGCAGGCCGGAGGAAATGGTCCAAGAGGTCGATCTTTTGATTCTTGCCACGCCGCCAAGCCAAATGGTCAATTTAAGCCAAAGGATCGCTCCCTGCGCTGATGAGAAGCTTAAAGCGGTAACTGATACCGCGAGCACCAAGCATTCGTTGTCAAGGGAATTATCCGTCATCTGGAAGGAAAGATACGTAGGGCTTCATCCTATGGCAGGCAAGGAAAAGGGCGGCATAGACAACGCATCTGCGGATCTTTTTGCAGGCGCCGTGTGCGCATTGGTGCCTACCGCTTCGTCAAGCAATAAAGCCGTAGAGCTGGCTAAAGACCTAATTTGCGCCTTAGGCTCGCATCCTGTAATCGTAAGCTCCGAGGAACACGACGAGATAGTGGCAGTAACGAGCCACCTCCCCATGTTTTTAGCCACAGCCCTTGCGGCACTTGCGGGCACAAGGGCGTCTCAACAGGAAGAGCTTCCAAAATTCGTAGCCGGCGGCTTCAGAGACACGACCAGGGTGGCTTCATGTCCCCCCTGGCTCATCGCTGACGTATGGGAGACGAACAAAGGCTTTATAAGCCAGGCGATAAAGGACTTCATGGACATTTTGTCGGAGATGTCGAAGATGGACCCAAAGGAACTGCTTAAGTTTGCAGCCAATGCAAAAGAGTCGAGAGATGCGCTATTAGCGCAACGAGGTGAGATGAATGATAGAAATTAACCCCACCAGCCGAATCAATGGCGAAATTCACGTGCCCGGCGACAAGTCCATATCGCACAGGGCGGCCTTCCTTGGTGCCCTGACGAGGGACGGCGTAGAGGTATCCAATTTCTCCCCCGGACAGGACTGCGCCAGCACGCTGGCATGCCTTGAGGCGATGGGATGCGCCGTTGAGCAGGACAAGGCACTTAACACGGTAAAAATAAAGGCACCGGCAGGTCTCAAGGAACCGAAGGACGTGCTCGACGCCAAAAATTCCGGCACCACGGCCCGCCTTTTGCTAGGCCTTCTGTCGGGCATCCCGAATTTATTTGCCGTCGTGACGGGAGACGAAAGCCTGAAAAGACGACCCATGGGGAGAGTGGTAAAACCTTTGGTCGCCATGGGGGCAAAAATCGACGGCCGCGAGTTTGGCGAAAGGCTTCCCCTGGCGGTCAGGGGAAGAAAGCTTAGCGGCGGCGTTCACGCCCTTCAGGTGGCAAGCGCTCAGGTAAAGACGGCCATACTGCTTGCCGGTCTGGGCGCACAGGGCGCAACGACAGTCATTGAACCTTCCCCCACGAGGGACCATACCGAGATAATGCTTGAATACTTAGGTGTCCCAGTACTTAAAGACGGCCTCAAGGTCACGGTGTATCCTACAAGCTCCATTCCGGGCGGAAGCTGGAGGATACCGGGAGATTTCTCGGCGGCAGCCTTTTGGATAGTCGCCGCCGCAATAACTGCAGAAAGCGAGCTTCGCATAAAGGAGGTCAACGTAAATCCCACCAGGACAGGGCTTCTGAAAGTGCTTGAGAGGATGGGGCTTGATCACGCCATCGAGGACGAGACCTTGAGCGGAGGGGAAAGGACGGCCACCGTAGCCGTAAGATCCTCCCGGCTTAAAGGCACGACCGTCTCGCCCGAAGAGGTCCCCTCTCTCATCGACGAGCTTCCCGTGCTGGCCGTGGCCGCCACCCAGGCCGAAGGGATAACCGAGATAAGGGGAGCAAGGGAACTGCGGGTAAAGGAAAGCGACAGGATACATGCCATGGCCATAAACCTAAAAGCCCTTGGAGCCCAGATACAGGAGACGGATGACGGATGGATCATCAAAGGAAGAACTGCCCTTTTGGGCGGCAGGGCAAAAAGCTTTGGCGATCATCGCGTAGCAATGGCCATGGCCGTCGCCGGCCTTGTCGCGACAGGACCGGTTTGCATCGAAGATGAGGAATGCGTCAGCATATCCTACCCGGGCTTCTTCGACGACCTGACCGAACTTACGCAAACATGCCTTAAGGAGGTTTCATCATGAGCCTGCGCATCTTGACCTGCGGTGAATCTCACGGGAAGGGATATCTCATCATCCTTGAGGGAATGCCCTGCGGCCTTGCAATATCAAAGGAGCTTATCGAGCAGGACCTCGCCCGCAGGAGGCGCGGATATGGGCGCGGGGAGCGCATGAAGCTTGAAAAGGACGAATTCGAATTTTTCGGAGGCGTCAGGGGAGGACATACAACGGGAAACCCGATCGGGGTCGTCCTTCGAAACAGCGAATGGGAAAAGTGGATAGGCGCCATGGACCCCTTCAAAGTTGACAAGGAAGAAGCGGCACAAAAGGCCGTGACGCGACCGAGGCCCGGACATGCCGACTTTGCGGGCATGGCAAAGTTCGGATTTGAAGAGGCAAGAAATGTCTTAGAGAGGGCAAGCGCAAGGGCGACAGCTGCCTGGACCGTGGCAGGCGCGATCTGCAAAATCTTTTTAATCGAACTTGGAATCACCGTAAGAAGTGCCGTTACGTCCATAGGAACGGAAATCGCAGATTTGCCGGAAAGCGACGAAAAATGGGCCGAGGCATACAGCTCAGACATGGGAGTTGCAGGACGCAATGTGGAAGCCCGACTTAGAAGGGCAATAGATGAGGCTGAACAAAGCGGCGACTCCCTTGGCGGAACCTTTGCGGTCGTCGTAAAAAACGTCCCGGCAGGCATAGGCTCCTACGGCGAATGGGACAGGCGCTTGGACGGCCGGCTGACCCAGGCTTTGATGGCAATCCCTTCGGCCAAGGGCGTGGAGATCGGGGGAGGTTTCGAGCTTTCAAAGAAGCCCGGAAGCGAGGTGCACGATGAATTTGTCCTCTTATCGGACCAATGGGGGCGAAGCACGAACAACGCCGGCGGCATCGAAGGTGGCGTAACAAACGGTCAGGACATCCTAGTTCGCGTGGCCTTAAAGCCCATCCCCACGCTTAAAAAGCCACTTCACACCTTTGACGTCCAAACCAAGCAGGGCGCCACTGCCCACGTGGAAAGAGGAGATGTCTGCGTCGTGCCGGCTGCCTGCGTCGTAGGAGAGGCCATGACGTCGCTGGCGCTTGCGCAAGCCATATGCGAGCAGTTTGGCGGCGACAGGATGGAAGACCTGAAAGGTCGTCTCAAAGAACATATAGAACGGACAAGGAGGATGCTTCATGCATAATGTGACGGCAACCCAAACGGTTGAAACGATAAAAAAAGATAAACCGGATCTAAAGGGGACTTCATTCAGGTTGTACCTCGGGGGATTCATGGCCGCCGGCAAGACCTCCGTGGGAAGCAAGCTATCGGAGCTAACGGGATTGCCCTTCCTGGACACCGACGACCTGATAGAGGCCATGGCAGGCATGAGTATTGCAGAAATATTTGCCACCTGCGGCGAAGGCCATTTTCGCGAGCTTGAAAGGCGCGTGCTCGACGAGACCTTTAAGCTCAAAAACGTCATAGTAGGCCTGGGCGGAGGCGTGCTCGTCAACCCCGAGAACAAGGCAAAGATAATGGCAAACGGCACCCTGATAATGCTGGATGCAGCCGTGAACACCATAATAAAGCGCGCATCAAACCAACCGGGCAAAAGGCCGCTTTTAAGGGAAGACAACGTAGCCGAGCTGTTGAACAAGCGGCGCGATGCCTACAAGGACGCGCACTTTCGCGTGTCGACCGACGAGATCTTAGTCGACGAGGTGGCTTCGCTCATAGTACAGGGCCTCGGCCTTGATGTGGCCAAAGACATGCCAAAGACAAGATGTGAGACCTTGCAGGTAAAGACGAAGGGCGCGAGCTATCCCGTGATCGTTGGAAGAGGAATACTCACCTCGGATAAGGCCTTAAATGACACCCTTGAGGCATTCCTTGGCATTCACAGCGGAAAGCCCTTCATAATAAGCGATCCCATTACGTTTACGATGTTTGCAAGGAAGATCAAAGAGGCTTCGGGCTTTCACCTCCTCCCCCGAGGCGAGGAAGGAAAGACCCTGCGCCAGGTTTCGGCCATCTACGAAAAGTTGAGCCAGTGCGGAGTGGACAGGAAGGGCTTAATTCTTGCCGTAGGCGGAGGCTGCGTGGGAGATGCGGCGGGCTTTGCCGCCTCCACATGGATGCGGGGCATAGATATCGTACATATCCCCACCACCCTCATCGCGCAGGTGGACAGCTCCATCGGGGGAAAGACGGCCGTAAACCTGCCTGAGGGCAAAAACCTCGTAGGCACGTTTCATCAGCCCTGCTGCGTCATCGTCGACGTCAATTGCCTCCTGAGCCTCCCCGACGAGGAGTTCAGGCAGGGGATGGCAGAAGTCATAAAATACGGCCTCGGAGAGGACCGCGAGTTTTTCCGCTGGCTTTCGGATAACAGAAGATCGATCCTTGAAAGGGATCCGGATACATTGCTTGAAATGGTAAAACGATGTATCGAGCTCAAGGCCTCGATCGTCAAAGAAGACGAAAAGGAAACATCCGGTGCAAGGACGCGCCTGAACTTGGGCCATACCGTGGCCCACGGCTTGGAGGCATCTTCGGGCTACAGCGAAATAAAGCACGGAGACGCCGTGGCCATCGGATTGGTCGTCGCCGCTCGCATGGCCGTCATGCTCAACCTATGCCGCGACGAGACCTTAGCCGAGCTGCTCGAACTGCTCGAGTTCTTCGGCCTGCCAGTCAGGCCCGACAGGCCCTTCGATGAAGTCGTCGCCTATCTGATGAAGGACAAAAAATTCGTGGGCGGAAGGCCCACGATGGTACTTCCCACTGAAGGCGGAAAATGTAAGGTCCTTCAAACCTCGTTAGAGCTTTTAGGGGACGCCTACCGCGCAACGACGTGCTAAACCAAGAGGGCAGCTTACACCCTTTTGATCTGCGGATAGGAGCCCAACACCCGCAGGCGCTCGACCCTTGACTTCATGATATTGAGGGCTTCTTTGACGTTTTGGCTTTCGATGTCGCCCTCGAAGTCCACGAAGAAGAAGTACTCGAAGGGGTTTCCGGGAAGCGGGTGCGACTGTATGAGCGTAAGGTTAAGGCCTGCCAGGTATAACGGCTCCAAGGCCTGAAACAGTGTGCCGGGCTTGTGGGCGACGTTAAAAAGTATCGATGTCTTGCTCCTCTCGGAGGGCCTGGCAACGGCGTGCCCGATGAGCCAAAACCTCGTGGCGTTGTAGGGCTGGTCTTCTATGCCCTCCTCTAAGACCTTCAATCCGCTTAGCTCCGCCGCAAGCCTTCCGCATATGGCAGCGCTTTTCTTGGTTGTTCTTGCCAGGTTCGCCGCAAAGCTGGTGCTAGACGTGGGTATTTGCCGCGCCCCGGGCAAGTTTTTGTAAAGCCAGTTCCTGCATTGACCGAAGGGCTGAGGATGGGAGTAGACTTCTTCGATATTTGCCATGTCCTCTTCCATGCTTGCCAGGACAAGCCTTATGGGGATCTGCCCCTCGCCCATCACGGAAATGCCGGGCTCGGCCGCGGCAAAGGCGTCCAGCGTGGAATAGACAGTGCCCTCCGTGGTGTTTTCCACGGGGACAACCCCAATGCCGGCCTTATCCTTCGATACATAGTCAAACACCTCGGCAGGATTTTCGACGAAAACCACGTCCACGAACCTGCCCAAAAATGAGATCACGGCCTCGTGGGAAAAGGAGCCCTCAGGGCCCATGCAGGCCACCCTGGTCGGCTTTTGTACGGACCTGCAAAAGGATATGACTTCCCTGAACAGCAAGCTCACAAACCTGGGGTCCAGGCCTTCGGCCAAACGGCAAAGCCGCTCTATCACCTCGGTCTCCCTCACGGGATCGTAGATGCAATCTCCGCCCTTGACCTTGCCTATCTCCTTGGCCAACTTCACGCGCTCCTCCAGAAGGCGAAGCATCCCCTCGTCCACTGATTCTATCCTCTGCCTTAGTGCATATAGGTCCTCATTCGACACGACAATGCCACCTCACCGGTATTTCATGCAATTATACAATATCTCTGAGGGCCAAGCCCAGCGAGGCCTCCCAGCCGCTTCCCTTGGGCCGCTCGTGGTAAGAAAACGTCCCCCAAGGATCGAGCAAGGATACCTCAAATCTAAGGGCAGACCTTAAGGCATCGAGCAAGATAAGGTCTCTTTTGGCAGATGAGACCAAAAACAATTTATTTATCTCAAAATGGGGATAGCATCCGCTAAGGTAATCCACGGTAAAGTTGATCTCCTTTGCGGCGTTTTGGACCAAATCCTCGAAGGCCATTTGGCGGCCTACCATTACAGGCCTGAAAAATATCTCGTTTCCTCTGTAGCCGAGCGCTATCAATGATATTGTCCCTCCAGGGAAAAAACATAGCTGCCATTCATCCTTAGATACGGCTGAAGCGTCGTCTTTGTCCTTAAATTGAGCAAAGGCGCTCCTAAAAAGCGCCACCGATACGGGCTCCAAGGCCGTCGGGAAAAAGCCGGCTTTAGTCGTAGCTTTCATGATATTGTCTACAAATGATTTGCTGGATGCCACAACAAGATACTTCTTAAGCGGTCCTTTATCATATAAATCGCCACCGTAGGGAAAACCCACTTCCGCCGCATCGTAGTAAGCTTCTTCGCCGGAAAGGGGAAAGTGTTCCTCAAGTCGCCAACGAAGCGATTTTTTGACATCATCGAAGATCATGTCGCCGGGAAAATCCAAGAAGCAGGCGTAGCTATCCCTCATCGGGATCCCGAATGCAGCCCTGATTTTGCCAAACCTTCCTATCTTTCGCTTCAATTTTTTAAGCGCAGTATAAAGGAAATCTACATCGGCAACGCTTTCGGTGCATATGGCCTTTTTTGAGAGGTAAACCTTGGCCCGCGAACTGCACCAGACCGAGGTGCCTTGCCTTTGGAGCTCCACATAGCGAAGCCCTTCCCCTGTGATGGATATGCCGCAGTGGAGGCAGCTTTTCATGAGATCACTCCTGTTCGAAGATGCTGGGTAGATCATAACATCACATGGCATATCCAGTCATCAGGTCTTTTGTATACTTAGTACAAATTTTTACCGCATATCGATTGACGAACCCTACAAAAAGCCGCAAAGATAAGCTTCCACTATGTTATGGAAGCTTCGTCTTTACCGGCAAATTACCTGAAGGCAGGCATCACAGCTTTATGCCACAATATTTTTCTAGCGTTAAAAGATAATCCCGAAGTTCGCGGAAATCCTCGTGGAAGGCGGTTATCCCGTAGAGCTCGAACTGATTGTAGGCATCGCTTTCAAGGGAGCTTATGAGCCATAAAATCTGCCTGGCTACGTCGAAGGCCCGCTCGTCCCCCTCGTCGTAAGCCCAATATTCGGCCAATAGATCGGCGGCGTTGAGCGAGGCCATCCCCTCGACGAACTGGTCCAACGTGATCTCGTCGGTGTTCAGGCGATAAAGCAGCTTCAGCGCTTCCTTGCCCATCCCCATTACGGAACGGATGAAATCGCTGTCGTTTCCCTTTTCCCCTTCGCTTGCATCATTAACGTAGCCCATGACACATCAATTCTCTCCAAGGGATTCCATCAATTTCGATACGATCTTGTCCATGGCCTTGCTGAAATCGGAGTCGGGCTTTTCGTCGACAAAGGGGACACCCTCGTCGACGCATTCCCCCATCTCAAGCTCTATGGGTATCTTTCCCCAAAAGGGTATCTCCATGAGGCGGGCAAGCTTTTCTCCCTGCCCCTTGCCGAAGGGATACATCTCCGTGGCACAGGACGGGCATTTGAGCCAGCTCATGTTTTCCACCAGGCCAAGCAAAGGAACCTCCAGCTCCCTGGCGGCGCTTATGGCCCTGGTGCAGACCATGGTGGAAAGCCCCTGCGGGGTCGTCACCACTATCATGCCATCCAGCTTGGGTATGGACCTCATGACCGTCTGGACCTCGTCTCCCGTTCCCGGTGGAAGGTCTACCAAAAGGAAGTCAGCCCTTCCCCAGTTGACCGATGCGATGAGCTGCCGTATGGCGCGCATCTTGTGGGCTCCCTTCCACATTATGGGCTGATCCTGCGATGCCCACATGGAGGCCACCGAAACGACCTTTATGCCGTTGGACGACAATAAGGGATTAAAGCGAAGGTCATGATGGCCGGGGTGATCGTGTTCGCTTACCACGTCCATCCTGCCGTACAGCCCCAACGCCTTGGGCACGGCAGGCCCGTGAAGGTCGGCGTCGAAGATGCAGACTTCGTAACCCTTTTTCTTCAAGGCCGAGGCCAGGTTAACGGTGACGACGGTCTTGCCCACGCCGCCCTTGCCGCTAAGTATTGCTATTTTATGACGAATGTCCTTCAAGGCCATCGCCATTGGGCCTTTGGCCTTAAGGGCCTCTTCCCTCACCTTCGATTTCATGGCCTCAAACTGTTCTCTTTCGATGTCGGCGTTCATGATCACACCCCCGCTTTACGCCTTACGGATCTCAAAGCTGTCGCTTCCCATGCCCAACTTTTTAGCATAGGCGATCATAGATGTCGGGTCAACCCCGGTTATGCGAAGCAGCTTGTCATCGCTCGAACCCAGGCTTTCGCTTTCCTCGGCAATGCTGCCCCGAATGCCGGAAGATTCGTCCAAGACATTCAAGGTGGCGCTGTCGAGGGCCACGGGGTCATGGGACATCAAAATTCCCCTGTCCGAGACGAAGGGGACGTCCGAAAAGGGATAGCAATCCGGGTAGGGACACACGTCCATCAGGATGTTTACATAATAGACCTTACCCTGCAATGCCCCTGTGACGGCCAAGGCGGAATCGACGACGCGCCTTTGAAAGCGCCTGGCCGACCGGCCGTCTATGACGACTGCGCCTACGGGGCATGCGGCCGTGCAGTAGTAGGCGCAGCCTTTGCACCTTTTGTCGTCCAGGGAAGGCCTGTCGTCCTTCAAGCGCACTGCATCGTGCGGGCAATGTTTTTCGCACTGCCCGCACCCGTCACAGCGATCCTGCACAAATAGAGGGCGCAAGGGAGCATGGATCCTTTCCTTTCCCCTCAAAGACGCACAACCCACTCCGCAGGAAACCAGCGCCCCGGACAGGCCGGCAAAGGGATGGGCAGTAACGTGAGAGATTACGACGAGCGCCTGCGATTCCGCAACGGCCCTGGCTATCTCCACCCCACCGAGCTCCTCGCCGTCGACCTGGACAAGCATCTCCTCCTCGCCCGTATATCCGTCGGCCAGCATGGGGCTTTTGCCCAGGCTTGTCACGTCAAAGCCGTGCAGCACCACCGCCTCAAGCCACCTGCGGCCCACTTCCGAGGCCTTTGAGCCCATGCTCAAGGTATCGACCAACAGCGGCTGTCCTCCCAGGGAGTAAACCACGTCGACCACTGCCTTGACGAGCAAGGGCCTCACATATCTGAGGTTATCCCTTTCACCGGCCTCGAACTTAACGGCAACCAGCTCGCCTTGGGAAAATAGGCCCTGAAGCTCGCCTTTTTTCAAGGTTCCCTTGAAGCGCTCGAGCAGCCTTGAAGAGCTGCACCGCTCCCTTGCGCCCACAAAATTCACGACAGACATGTGGTTAGTCCTTTCCTACGGCGTCAGCCCATTCCTTGACGGGAAGTTTCTTCAGATATTCCTTCCTGTCGCCTGCCTTGAACTCCTCATGGCTCGGCTTCTCCTCAAAGGGAACCCTCTTATAGGGCGCAGCCTCGAGCACGAAGTCGCGCTTCTTCCACATCTCCCGCTGGATGAGGGTCGTAGGCGTCGGCCTGATCTGCCACTTTGCGATGTGCTCTTCGTTGTAGGGAGGCGTGTAGGGCACGATCTCGTATTCCATCTTGCCCAATCCGTTTTTGACTCCTGCGGTAAGCTGGTATCTTGGAGACGTGCCTTGAGTGATCGCGAACTTGTCCTGTCCCTGTTTGTAGCCGCCCTGGACGTTTTCGAGGGCCTTGTTGGCACCGCCGGGATAGGCGGGAGCGGCATCGATCATGTCAAGTATGGCGGCATCTATGGCTACGGGGTCCTTGGAGGCGAACACGCCGATGTCGGGAACAACTGGAAGCGTAGCCCAGGGGATGCAGTCGCAGTTGGGATCCACGTCTATGCAGTAGGCCATATGTCCGACCTTGCCCTCCTCGAAGGTGAGCATGACGCCCTTGGCCGCATCCGCCATGGCTATCTGCGCATAGGGGAAGTAATCGGGGGTGAAGACCATGCACTCATGCCCCGTGAACATGCACGTTATCTGACAGGAATAGCACAGCCAGCACTTTTCCGCATCGAAGTGATGTCCCTTTTCGTCGATGTGATATGCTCCCCTGGGGCAGGAATCCTCGCACAGCTTGTGGAAGGGACAATCCAGGCCAAGGCATTTCTCGGGGTGCCTTGCGGGCCATCCCAGGAAGTCCTCGGGGCTTCCCCAGTGGGCTAAGTGTTCGTGATACTTGCCCCGTTTGGACTGACCGCCTATGCCGATGTTCTTGATGCATCCGCCGAAGGAAGCGACGGGGTGCCCCTTTGCGTGGGCCAGGTTTATCATGGCGTCAGCATGCGCTATGGCTGCAGCGACGTAAGCCTCTTTGAGCAGGACGCCCGTCGGGACCTCCACCCTCACGTCGTCATCTCCCGAAAAGCCGTCGGCCACCACGACGGGGCAGCCCATGGAGGCCTCGGTAAATCCGTGCCTTGCGGCTGTCTCAAGCGCGAGGTTTCCGATGAACCTGGAGCTGTAGGGATGATAGGTAAGCGTAGTCGTGTCGCATACGAAGGGCCTTCCACCGCAGGCCTTGACCTCCTCGACTATGGCTGCAACCAGCTCGGGACGCAGGCACCTTGTCCTGTTCCATTCGCCGAAGTGTATCTTTATGGCTACGCTGTCTCCTTTTTCGATGCATTCGTTGAGCTTGGCTTCGTAAAAGAGGTCCTTTGCCTTTGCGACGAGAGACTCCACCCAGTTTGCCGCGTTGGCGTCGGCAAACCACACCTTCTCCTTTGCCATTTCCAATCCCCCCTCAGAAAAGGCATGAAAATGTAATTTCTGTTCATTTATTTTAACACCAATTTATATCCAGGTAAACTATGATACTGGCAAAAGAACGATGCGGTCTTATGCAGCCATTTCATTTGGATATCAATCGTCATCACAAAGCCTTTAGATACGAAAAAGGCCCCCTGCCTATCGGCAAAGGGCCTCTTGCAAACAACCTGCTTCATCAAGGGAGCAACGTCACTTCTTTGTGACACCCGGGCTCAAGCTTCCAAGCTCGCTCATCTCTATGGCGGTATCCGGAACGTCAAGGATGTATGGCACCACGACAGTGACGACCTCAGATTCCTCGTCGCGCTTCGTGCGGGTCTTAAATATCTCCCCCAGCAGAGGAATATCGGACAGTACAGGAACTCTGGAAACCGTGTCGGTCTTTTTCTTGTCGAAAAGGCCGCCAATCACGAAGGGCTCGCCATTTTTCACCCTGACCATGGTGGTGACGTCGCGGGAGCTCGTGACGGGGACTTCCTCTCCCATGCCTCCCGACCTCCACTCCACCACTTCGCCGGTCGAGATGGTTACGTTTATGGTGACCGTGTTGTCCCTGCCCACGACGGGAGTAAAATCGAGCTTAGGACCAACTCGCTCCTCGTTGTATATCGGGTTACCAGCATCGTCGCGTTCGGATATGTATTTGACGTTGGTGGTCAACGCGATCGAGGCCTTCTGCCCGTCCACGGTAACGACCGAAGGGCTTGCCAAAATATCTGCCTTGTTGGATTCGACCAGGTTTCTTATGCCAACATCCAAAAGCCTGAGCGTGCCGTTGGTTATGTCAACGAGGCCTACGTCCTGAGGCGAGGTCGGCCTGTCGTCGTCGGGATCGAACTTGTCGGGTTCGCTCGCATTGGCATAGCCTATGGAGCCGCCGCCCGCCCCGTAGGAAAACCACCAGTGCTTGTAGACGGCATCGATGATGCTTTCAAGCTCCTTCCTGCCTGTGTCCCTCACTTCAATAAGGCGAGCCTGAAGCATGACCTGACGTCCGGGATGGTCTATCCTTTGAAGCAAATATTCGGCATCCCGCAAGTTGTCCGGCCTTCCCGTCACGTACACGGTCCTGAGCCTCTCGTCAACTGTAACGTTAGTGGCCCCGACCATGCTTTGAAGGATCGTTGGGACTTGCTTAGGATCGGCATAGGCGATCTTAAAGGACCTCGTCTGCTCCATCCCCAGCGACTTGCCAAGGCTTTCGGGGGTACCAAAGATCACAGTGTTTCCCATGACGGCGTAATTCAAGTTGTTCATCCGCATGACGTAGGACAGGACCTCGCGAAGCGGAGCGTCCTTTACGCTCAGCGTGACGGTGTTTGGCGGCACGGACGGATCTATTATCACGTTCAATTTCATGAACTTCGCAAGCAGCCTCAAGAGGTCCTTAAGCTCCGTATCCCTAAGCTCAAGCGTCACCGGCGACGTGATGGACATGGGATCCTTCGGGCCTGTCTGGAGCGCCAAGGGAAAGGGATTTTCCTCTTTCTTGGGAAGCTCGCTCACTTCCTGGCCGGGAACCCTAAGCTGCAACCTGTAAAGAGGCGCAGGAGGCGTGCCCGTCATCTCCTTCACCTCGAGAAGCTGGGTGGTAAAAAGCCGCAGCTCAAGCCCGCCTTCCACGTTGACCACTTCAACCCCGTTTAAAAGGGGAAATGCGTAGCTTCTCGTCCACCTCTCGGCCGGTATGGAAGCTCCCTCGAAGAAAAATACCATGTGGCCCGAGTCGGAAGTCGTTATCTTCGGAGCGGGCAAATTGACCCCCTTTATCTCGATCAAAAGCAAATTCGACCCTGCCTGATGGATCACGATTCCTCCAAATACAGCCGCATTTTCGGCAAGCTTCCCGTTTTTATCGTCGGCTGCAGTCGTGCTCGAGGACGTTTGGGCAAAGGCCTGCCCTGACATGAAGCTAGCGACAGCAAAACAGAAAAGCATGGCAGCGACTATCAGAGCAATTTTTTTCATCATCATAACGCCTATAACCCCAATTCCATGCTCGTTCCTGCCCATAATACCACCACCTTCGTCTGGGTAATGCTCACTACCCTGCCCCGTCCGTCTCCGAACCTGTAACCCGGCGAGACTATAAGGCCGTCGCCCTCGCCCTCGATGTTCATCAGCGCCATCGGCCTTTTATCCAATATCATGATGGCGCGAACTTCCATGTGGGGAGGCAAATACACTTGCTCCACCGCCAAAGAAGGAGCCTTATCCCTTTGCGCAGCCTCCTTTACCACCGCCTCTTGCACTACCGGCATCGGAGGCTCGCTAAAGGCATGCCTGGTCAGTGTTGAAGCTAAATCAGCCATACCCAAGTTTATTGATCGTATATCTGCAATTTCCTCAAAACCCTTAACAAGATCTACATGCTTTTGATCCAGCTCAATCGCTGATTTGGCAATCGGTATCTCGATAAAGGTCAAGCGAGAAGGCCAGACAATTTGTTTGTAGAGATATATTGACCATCCAATTCCTGCGACGAAGCAAATGGCCAAAAGGATGCGCAAAAAGCGCATGCCCTCGCCCCCATAAAGAAGCTCTTGCCACAAAGAATAGAGACCATCTTTCCAGGCTCCTCTCACAACCTTTCACTTCCTATGTATAATGGTTTCTATCAATATATCTGCCCTTACGCAATCCTTGTCTTTTTCAGTTATTTCCAAAGAAGAAAGACGCATGATCATCTTGCTATTCCGCATTCGGGAAATAGCATCTAGTAACTCGTAGCAATCACCCTCGCATGTCACTCTAACTGCCGTCACGTAATCAGCGCAAGACCGACTAATGGGATTTATTGCTATAATCTTTAGGCTGCTGCTTGCCATAATCCCCTCTAATGCGGCGAAAAAAGCAACATTGTCTGTCGGAAAAGAAAACTGGAACGTTCCTACTTTTTGAACAACATCTTTATAGGCAATAAGCAAAGCATACTTTCGCGATATAGCCTCTCTTAAGGTTGCCTTTTCTTTAGATAGACTTGCTATGGCCGCCTTTTTTATTATGATGTTTGAACATAAAGCATATTGAAACCATAAAAAACTTCCAATTAAAAGGCAAAAGACGAAAATGATGAGCGTTTTTTTAGTGCTTATCTTCATCGCCTTCAGCTCCCTTGACAGGATCCTGAATTGAAACAAGGTCTTCTAAAATGCAAGAAAAGTTGAACTTTACTGTAGTATGCCCTTGAACTTCTAAGTTCCTCTCTTCCCCCTTTGAAGTCACCAAGGGACTTATAGATCTAACTACATTTACATTAAGAAGCTTTAAAGCAAAGGCAGCTATATCGTTTTCGGCAAAGGCATAACCATTTACGTCAGCTCTTCCCGAAACAACTTTCAAACCTGTAAGCCATACATTATCTGGCAATGCAGCCACAAGAGCAGTAAGAAATTCAATGGAAAGGATATCTTCTTTCAGCAGAGTCAGAGCGTTCTCATAAAGGTCCAACTGTGCGTCAACTTCCGCTAGATAGCTATCCAACTTCTTATTCTCGAGGATCAGCTTTTTTGTATCGGCTTCAAGGATTTGCCTTTCCGTTGCAAGTCTCTTCATAATAAAAAAGTCATAGATGATTACAAAACACGATACGACCACAAATACAACAATTAACGTCAAAGCAATAACCCTTGAAAGGTCAATCTTCTTTCCTTCGACCACCTTGATTTCGTTCGGCCTTAGATCGACATTTACCATCACGACTACTCCCTTATTGTAAATGCCTGTTCAATGGTGCAAGTTCTTTCTTTATATGTAGCGGTACATCGTATAAGATAAATCCCTACATTGTTTTTAGTAATATATTTGTCCATCCATTTTTTGTCCTCACTCTCGAAGACATCATCACCTTCCTCGACCTGCGGGCGAATACGCGGGGGAAATCCCTTTTCATAGGCCAAGTCCAAAGCGGGCTCGTAGGCCAGGTCGTAAACTACCACACATTTCTTGATCCCGTATTCGGTCGTGATGTTAAGAATTCCTCTATCCGTTGATCCAACCTTGGCTATAAGCGCTTCGTAAACATGAGCAGCGTCGTCAGGTTTATCGTTTGACGAAAGCAATCCGTCACCATTTTTGTCCACCCAGCGAGGAAATCTTCCTGACTTCACGTTTGAATTAACCCATCCTTTCCCTTCCTCAATGCCGTTCACTGCGGCATTATAAAGAAGATTGCCCATCATCATCTGGTTAGCGCTTAAATAATAGTTTCCAACAATATAAAAACACGCTGCCACTAAAACGCTTGTTAAAGAGAATGCTATCAAAACCAGAGGTAAAACTACTGCCTTTCTTCGAGCCAGTTTCTAACCCTCCAGGAGGCAGCCATAGCAATCAATCTATAATGCCTATCCTCATCAGTTATAGTGTCATTAATAGGCCAACCGCTGACATCGCCCTGTGTGATCTGCCTCGAAAATCTATGATTTCCTCTGATTAACAAATAAACCGACAATATCTTGCTATACTCATCAAAAGAAAAAAGCACTTGAGATATGCTGTCTGCTATGGGTTGTGCAGAACCACGCGTTACATCCTGGAGGCAAAAACTTGGAGATGCCCCGCCGGGGAAATCAACATAGGCACACAAAGCCCGGACATATTGAAGCTCCGAGAAAAGTGGTATCAAATCTCTACGGGACGCCATAACGGTTAAGCTTTTATTAACATTATTTATGGCCTTAATGAGATAGGGTGTCTCGCAACCTGAAAATGTAACCCAGCAGTCAGTGCCTATCAAAGTGGTTGCTGCCCTCAATTGATCACCTGGACATGGTGAGGACAATTTAAGGGAAACCTCTTGTCCCGCCTCAACATCGCGTTCGGTCAATATTCCGATGCTCGAATCTAAAGAGTAAACGATGCCCATTTTTTTGAAATATTTTGTCTCCTTCCCATCAACTGCTTCACATAAAAAGACAGGCTTGTTCCAGCCTACAACGACCTTTTGCAGGGCGCCTTTAACCAAATCCATCGAACCAACTTTAAATGTTGAGATAAAGACATCAGGAGTATTTGGCATGAACAAACCTGCACGAAGCACAGGTAGCTCCAATTGAGATAAAATCATTTCTCCGCGTTGACGAGCCGTTACAAGGTCTGTTACCTGATCTAGCTGTTTGAGAAAGAGCGAAACAAGCTCCGCTACAGAGATGCCAACAATAGACGCAATGACGATAGACGCAAGTACTTCAACTAGCACAAAACCCTTGCGCAATCTAAGTTGAGATGTTGTCTGCACCAGTACTCACCTGTCTTATGATCTCAAGCTTGCTATGCCCATCGTCCCAGGTAATAGTAAGCTTGACTTCCCTAAGTCCATGTAGTGGATTTCCAATAGTCCAGGTCATGTTATAGCAATCCACTATTTGAGATCCGCCGAATAACTCGGTTGACCTTTCTGCCTCAAGCTCATCTAACTTTTGCAAGGCAAGCAACATGGCTCGTTCCCTAGCGGCCGAAGTTGTATAAAGCTTATTTATTGCTGCAGACATGGCTGTCATTGGTATCAGCGCGACAAGGATAAAGATCATCGCCACCAAAGCTTCTATCAGCGAAAAACCGCGCCGTGTCATATCAATTCACAATAGCTATTGGACAATTACATAGATCACTTTGTTGCTATCATCCCCACCTTTGAAGGTAGCAAGCGACTGAGCGTTATTGGTCTCAACTTTTTCAAATAGACCCACAGATTCCGCTTGCTCAGCTAACTTCTTTATCACGCCCTCTCTTACGCCAGATAAGTTATATCCTAATAACCAAACATCCCTATCATTGAGCGTAATTGTTTCAAATTTATAATTATCGTTAGTAGATATCGGTTTATCAAGATATCTATCGAGATAGGTATGAGCTTCACTCTTCCAAGTATTGACGTTAGCTCCATTTGGATCATCAACGACCCACATCATAGCTGCCACCTTTGCATTTTTAAGATCACTCGCTATTCTCGTTGCTTCGGCAATATCTCTGCTTCCTCCAGCTACTAGAGCCATCCCACTAGCTAATATTCCAATGATTATCATGACAACCAAAATTTCAACAAGAGTAAAACCTTCTTTTGATCTGCTTTTTTTAAACTTTCTTATGACATTGCTGTTCAATTAAATCATCCTTTCTCAAGAAAATATTAAATATTGTTATACAATAATATAATAATCATTTATATACTGAATAGATTGATATTATATTATATATGTTGTAAATAATATTATATGTCTTAAAATATTTTTTATATAGGATATATTATCAACTAAAAACCATTTAGTAAACCCTGAATTGAACCAATTATGGGCATGAATACGGCAAACACAACCAAGGCCACCACTCCGCCTACAGAGACTATAAGCAGGGGTTCAAGTATAGACGTAAGCCATTTAATCTTTTCATCAAGCTCAAACTCAAACCAATCAGCCACCTTATCCACCATTATCTCAAGCCTGCCCGTCTGCTCGCCTATGGCCATCATGTAGGTGGGTAGTGGGGGTATAATTGCTATCTTTTTTGCCGCTTCACCAAGAGAAACACCTCTTTTTGCCTGGTCGGCCAGTTGTGCAAAGGCATCTTCGACGAGGACACTTCCCGAAACACCTCCCGTCATTTCTAAGGCCGAAAGAATAGGAACACCTGCTTGGACAAGGGCAGCAAATGTCCTAAACGTCCTGACTAGTACTGTCTTTTTCCATATATCACCGAAAAGGGGTAGCCCTAGCCTTAAAGCATCGAGCCTTGCCTTAGTCTCTTTTCTTCTCGAAAGGATGTATATTCCCAAAACCAAAAACAAAACTATAAATAGAGGCAAATACCAGTAACAGCTCAACCATATGGAAAAACCCAAAATAACCTTGGAGGGCAAGGGGAGCTGGACGTTTAAGTTCGCAAGGACACTGGCGAACTTCGGCATTATCACCGTGACTAACAACAATACGACGAAAAGGGCAAAGCACATAACCACAGCCGGATAGATCGAGGCAGACAGGATCTTTTTCCTCAGCTCATCCTGGCGTTCTAGGAAGGTTGCAAGCCTGTCTAAGCTTGACTCTAATATCCCCCCCTCCTCCCCGGCCCTAGCTATAGCAATCATGAGATTTGAAAATTCCTTTCTTGTGGCCATAGCAACGTGTAGGGATGCGCCCTTGTCGACCATTATCTTTATATCCCTTATGGCTTGGGATAAGCGATAGTTTTGAGTCTGTTTTGCTATCATGTCCAAGGCGCTGCCCAAGGTAATGCCTGCCTGAAGCATAGTGGCCAACTGTCGAAAAAATATGGCCTTATCCTTCAGCCTTACAGGTGGCATGATTTGCAGGCTATCCCTTAGAATCTTACCCCTTGATGTCCTAATCTTCACGATTTCTATGGGATAAAATGATCTTTCTTTCAACCACTGAATAACTTCAACTTCGGAACAGGCTTCAAGATTTCCCCTAATTATCTTTCCTTCTTTACTCCTTGCTCTGTAGCTGTAAGCCATATCGCTTGACCTTTCTATAAATAAAGCATCCTGTTAAATTCCTTCCGCTCCAAGGCGTAAGAAGCAGCAAGATCTTTGGGCAGTTTGCCCTCTTTTACCAAACGGATTAGGTCCTGGTCCATGGTGTGCATGCCCTGGTCCAGCCCTGTTTGTATGATGTTTTTTATGCCATGGATCTTCCTTTCCCTTATGCAATTGCACACTGCCGGTACAGCCCACATCAACTCCGTCGCCACTATTCTGCCGCCTTCCAAAAGTGGAATGAGTTGTTGTGAACAGACTCCTATCAAGATGTTAGCCAGCTGCAGCTTAACCTGGTCCTGCTGATAAGCCGGGAAAATGTCCAAAATCCTGTCAATGCTTTGGGAACTATCGGGGGTATGAAGCGTGCTCAATACCAGATGTCCTGTTTCGGCTGCCGTTATGGCGGCCCTTGTCGTATCCAGGTCTCTCATCTCCCCTATCATTATGACATCCGGGTCCTGACGCAAGGTCCTTTTTAGTGCTTCTGCAAAGCTTGCAGCGTCCACTTCTATTTCCCTCTGATGTATCAGTGATTTCACCGAGGTAAACATATATTCGATTGGGTCTTCTATGGTTACTATATGGCAGTTCCTTGTTAAATTTATCTCCTGTATTATGGCCGCAAGGCTGGTAGATTTACCGTGTCCCGATGGGCCCGTGACGAGGAAAAGACCTCGGCGTTTTTTCGCCACTTCCTGAATTTGAGATGGAAGGAGGAGATTTTTTATGAGGCGAATCTCTTGTGGGATGAGCCTTAAGACAATAGCAATATTGCCTCTCTCAAAGAAACAATTTCCCCTAAAGCGAATGGTTTCTCCATTGCCTAAAGGAAAATTAAAGCTGAAATCGAGTTCCTTTTCGCTGTAAAAACGCTTAAACTGAAGATCAGAGATCAGCCTGGATAATATCATCTTGACATCCTCAACCGACAACGGAGGATGATCGATGCGACGTAGCTGTTCGTCTACACGAAATATAGGAGGAACATTTACGGATATATGAATATCGCTCGCATTTCTCCTTGAGGCTTCTGAGAACAGGTCTTGGATTTCAAACCGTAGTGACATTATAATACCTCTGTCATCTCAATGTTATCGACAGTACTTCATGAGGGCTAGTTATTCCCTGTATTACCTTTCTTGTGCCTGAAGCGCGCAATGTGGTTATGCCTTCTTCTATGGCAATCATGCCGAGCTCATCTGAAGAAGTGTTCTTCATTACGGCATGCTTCAGCCTTTCTGACATTTTCATTATCTCAAAGATCGCCGTCCTTCCCCTGTAGCCCGTGCCGCGGCATTCATCACAGCCCACGGGCTTGTAGACGGTCGTGAAGCCGTCAAGACCCAGGCTTTCGGCCACGTCCTGCGGCAGCTCGTAGGGCGCCTTGCAGCGGGGGCATAGCTTTCTGACCAGCCTCTGCGCCATCACGGCGACCACGGAAGAGGACACGAGGAAGGGGGGAATTCCCATGTCTACCATCCTTATGATGGAGCTTGGGGCGTCGTTGGTGTGAAGCGTCGACAGCACCAAGTGTCCCGTGAGGGCCGCCCTCACTGCTAATTGGGCCGTCTCGGTATCACGCATTTCACCTACCAATATTATGTCTGGATCCTGACGTAAAATGGACCTTAAGACAGTATCGTAGGTAAGGCCCGCCTTTTCGTTTATCTGCACCTGGTTGACCCCCGCAATGGTGTACTCGACGGGGTCCTCCACCGTCGTGATGTTCACGTCGTAGGAGTTAAGGGTCTGCAGTATTGAATAAAGGGTGGTCGACTTTCCGCTCCCCGTCGGCCCCGTTACCAATATGATGCCGTAAGGTGCCCCTATGATCTTGTCCAGGACCACTCTCTCCTCGGGATCCAGCCCGAGCTTTTCCAGGCCCACCATGGCCGTGGCCTGATCGAGCAAGCGCATGACCAGCTTTTCGCCGTAAATGGCGGGAAGGCTCGAGACCCTTATGTCGATGCGCCTGCCCGCTGCGCGAAGGAACATTCTCCCGTCTTGAGGATGGCGCTTCTCAGCAATGTCCATGCCAGACATTATTTTTATGCGCGACGAAACAGAGGCGTGAAGATGTCTGGGAAAGGTTAGCATATCAAATAAAACTCCATCTACCCTATATCTGACCCGTGTCTCAGCTTCGAAGGGTTCCATGTGGACATCGGATGCGCCTGCTTCGACAGCCTGCCCCAATACGGTGTTAACAAGCTTTACCACGGGAGCATCGTCGATAGAACCTGCTTCTTGATCCTTCGACAGATCGAACTCCGTTTTTACTTCTTCGACGACCTCGATCAAAGCTTGCTCGACGCTAGACTTGACGCTGTAAAAACAATCTATCGCACGTTTGATATCGGAAAGGGTGGCTATCATTATGTCAACATCCATTCCTGTTGTCATCCTTATCTCATCAAGAGCCAATATATTGAAAGGATCTGAAACAGCCAAGACTATCCTGCGAGAATTTTCGTCAATATAGAGAGGAACTAATTCAAGCCTCCTTGCCATATTTTCGGGAATGGCATCAACTGCCTCTTTCATAGGATGAAACATGGATAGAGAGACAAAGGGCAAGTCCGTCTGTTTTGAGATGGCCTCGATCAAATTTTTCTCCGTAATCCATCCATTTTTGACGAGAATTTCGCCAAGGCGGAGATTAGTAACACTTTGCTCCTTAAGGGCCATTTCAAGTTGTTCTGCATGAATACAATCTTGCTCGATCAATATTTGGCCTAATTGGAGTTTTTTATGCCATAGTGTACTTTCGTGAGTCATTATAAGTACAAAATCCCCTTTCGAGGTTTAGATGCAAAATATATACCAAATATTTGGCATCGTGGCAAGTAATTTATGGCTCTATTTCAATTCCTGCAGGGGAATTTTAGGGGAAGAAGCCAATATCATATATTTTGTGTAATATCAATATATAATATCGTCTTATAGCTTGTAAAAAGCAATAACTAGCAATAGAAAAGATTATATCAAATATGATGAAGCTACCATAATCCAGTGAAATAGTTCTGGCCTCAGAAAAATTATCTACATCTATGAAAATGAAATTAGGAGGTATGATAATGATTAAGTACAATATATTTTTAAAGAGATTTTATTTTAAGGAAGGATTTATGATAAAATTTTAAACCATCAAAAGGCATTGGTTATCCTGATGGATAGGCCTTCAGCCCTATCCGCATCGCTTAGCTTGAAACGGTATTGAAAGATGATGTCGAGGTACGAACGTGGCGCATGATAATCGTCTTCCCTGTACCATATCCTCCACATCAAGCCCGGGCCAATGCTCAAGGCCCATTCCTCATCGGATGAATCGATGCCCTCGAAGGCAATAGGATCGCTGTCGTAATCGCCGCGGAAAAAGAGGTGAGGCGTAAAGACGGCCTTTCCCCTTTCCCCTCCCAAACGCGTGCTTCTGCCAGCCCTACACTCTACCACCCCAAAGGTCCGCCCTTCATCCAACAGGTGGGCTACCTCGCCGTAATAAAAAAGATAATCCCAACTGGGATCCGTCACGTTCAAATCGGACCCTTTGTCCCATGAATAGCCCATGCGGACCTGCCAGTCGTTAGGCTCGTCCTGCTTCCAGTGCCTTTCCAAGGCGATGTTCAAGTTTGCGTCGCCCATAGGCTTGTACCTGATGCCCAGAACGTACATCCCCGTATCCCAACCTTCATTGTCGTTTTCGGCGCTCAAGGTCAACCCGTAAGACACATACATGGACAACTGCCTGCCATTGTCGTTTATCATCTGATAGTAGATCTCCTGCCACATCTGTTGAGTTTCGCCTCCGGAGACGGTCCTGCCCAAAATATAGCCGGGGTATCCGTTCTCCTGGTAAAAATAAGATGTGTACATGCCCCATCGTCGTTCCAAGTTGGAGTTCTCGCGCCGAAGGGAGTAAATCCAGCCCTTCGATTCCTCGTCATTTTCGCCGCGGTTTCTGTACGCTTTGATGCTCCTCGTAAAATAATGCATGCTCTTTCTGTTGTTGCCTGCGCCTTTGAAGGCGTAGGCGGCATCGGCCAAGGCTTCGGGAGACGCCCCGCAGTTATCGGACAAGGCCTCGTCGAAGAGCTTTGCAGCCATGTCGTCCTCGTCAAGGTCTACAAAGAGGTAGGCAAGCGAAAGCAGCCTGTACTGGGTAGCCGACCGGGGGTACAGGGACATGGCCTCCGACATCAGCTTCGCCGCGGCCTCAAGGTTGCCCTGAGCTTTTTCGTGTTCTCCAAGCGCCCATAGCACTTCCGCCCTCTGCGAATCCGATTGGGCCATGCTGGACAACCTGTCCATATAACTTCTTAACCCGCTGCCCGACACTGTGTTTGAGACGAGCCGTGCGACGCCGTAAAACACCTTCGGGTCGTCATGATTGGCCATATATTTTAACGCCTTACCGGCATCGTTAAGCTCGATGGAGAGGTTAACCAGGCTCAAGCGCACGTTTTCTCGAGCATCCTCGGAAAGGTCGTCAAACTCGAGGGCCCTTTCAAAATCCTCAAACGCCCCTTGCGGATCGCCCAGTTCAAGCGACAAATAGCCCCGCGTCGAATGGGTATAGCCGTTACGCAGGCCTCCCAAAATTGCCCTGGTGACCTGCTCTCTTGCCTCCAGGGGCTTTCCCTCTTTCCTCAGTATTTCCGCATAAAGCATTCTGAGGGAGTGGTTTTTGGGATCTTTCTTCAAAAGCTCTTCGGCAAGGCCCTTTGCTTCCTCTGTCCTGCCCGCTTCGTAAAGGTCATAGGCAGAAGGCGTGGAGGCATGTGCATGCGTAAAGATGTCGGGCAATAAAAAAAACAACGCAAAGGCAAAAACGGCAAGCAACCTCAGCATATCCTTGCCGTGAATGCAGATACATGGTGCAATAAGATGTCTTTCTGCCCTTCTCATGAATGGTATCATCCCTATATTAGTTTTGATTGCTCATTTCCATGTGAGCAAGATCACCCAGTATATTGAGCATATCGCTTTCCTTCATCAGGCAAAACTTTAGTGGCCCCGTCCAGTGCTTCTTTATTTCGTTCAGGCATTCCTGCGCAACAGCCCTGGTGACGGCAACCCGAAGCGTCCCATCCTTCTCGATCGAGGCCGGAAAGACGAGATAATCGGCGCATAACTTCTTGGGCAATACATCTGCTATCGCTGCCACATTGATCTCATGGGGGGATACCAACGGCAACCCCAACTGTTCGGAGAGCGCCTTAAAAAGGGTATCCTCGTCGATCAGCCTGTGCTTCATCAATATTTCTCCCAATAACTTGTTGCTTTCCCTTTGCTCATGCAATGCAGCCCGTAAGTCCTCTTCCCGCAAGGACTTCCACTGCAATAGGATATCGCCCAATTGTCTTCTGTAGGTGACGAGCTGTTCCTCGGTCGGGTAGACGTGCTGCGTTTTATCCCACACCAGGGGCTTACCCGATAAAAGATGCTCGCCGAAGAGCTTCAATGCCCTCAATGTAGCGCAAAAATTTATAAAGTTGACCACAAAAATTCGTGGTATGCTTAAAAGCGATTGCTTCCAACCGTAAAGCAAGAAGACAAACAATGCGCGGTGCAATAATCTGTTTGCCAGGAAAAATATGTTAAAGATCAATAATGTTCTAGGGATAGCATAGTTATATGAAGGCAAAAATTAAGCCTAAGACCAACAAACAAAAGCATGTAATTGATAAACAATATATTGGCCAGGAAATTAACGAAAGAGGTAAATAAGCCCTTACGGTCCCTGTACAGAAAGAACTTATCGAATATATCTCCACGCCAGCCGAACGTCTTGGCTCCCTGCAATGCAATGCCCAGTATCCAGCGACTTTTCTGCCTGACGGCCGTCCAAAAGGTGTCAGGGAAATACTCAGATACGGATACGAAAAGCTTCCTTGTCCTCCTTATGCCCTTCTTGCCCCGGACAGCGATTGGGAAATATAAGATAATGCCACCCATTCCCGCCTCCGCCAACGTCAATCCGACTGCGTAATCTTCTGTCAGAGAATCAGTGGGGAAAGGACTGCCTCCGTTTTTCTGTTTCAGAAAAGATATGGCGCGCCGGCTAAAACAGGTACCCACCCCAGCGCTTGGTATGGTCTTGGTCAGTCTTTCTCTGACTAAAAGGTCCTTCAAGTGCCACTCGCTGAATTCGTCCATGTAAGTGCACGCCACGAAATCCTTCCATGAGCGCTCCAGCGCCGTGACCGGAATTTGTATCATGTCCTTTCGAGGGAGCAGATAGTTGAAGAGCTTCAGCTCCAGGGGGTGGACTATGTCCTCGCTATCGTGCAAGACATATCCCGAAAAGCTTATTCCGTGCTGCACTTCATAGGAATGTATCTCACGGACGACGAAGTTAAGACAGTCCGCTTTGTTGGTAGGTCCCGGGTGAGCCACCGTGGCTTTGACGACCTTCTGACATTTTTCCGATATAAGATCAACTTCGCGCGAAGTCTCCGGGTCGTTTACATAGGTGCCGCAAAAAATGACGTAGCGATCGTAATCCAGATGTTTGACCGTCGTCTCAAGCATCTTGCCGATCACTCCGGCTTCCTGCCACGCCGGGACCATGATGGCAATCCACTGCTCTTCTTTTTTGTATAGATCCTCAACGGTCAGACGGGGATATTTGGTATATACAAAAAGCCTTCGGTAGATTTGCCTCGTCCAATAGAAGATGTCCACCAAGAGGTCTTCTATGCCCCAGATGAATATGAGATACAGGCATAAAATAAAGGCAGCATGAAGGATCCCGTAATAAAAACTTACAACCATAACTTCCGCCACACTCTCTTTCGCATTCAAGCTTCATAAAACAAAGGCCCCATTGCAGCGCTTGATTTAAAATCAGCGCCTCGATGGGGCCGGTCGCGCTACTCTCTCACCCTTCGCTCTTGCGCCCGTTTAGGTAGATGCAAAGGGATCATCGTTTCCCCATATAATCGCCCATAGTTTCGTGTTAGGTGATATTAACACTATGTATACTTATTTGCAATGGGCAAAATTAAAAAAATTCTAAATAAATAATCCTTCATTTAGCATAAAGTATCAACACATATCGGACAACGCGTGGTTCCTACGTCCGCTATTTCTTGAGCTTGCCCAGGTAGGCGGCCGTTACGTCGGGGTTTACCAGCAGGTCCTGAGAGCGGCCCTGAAGCACGATTCGACCCGTCTGCAGGACGTATCCCCTGTTGGAAAGCATGAGGGCCTGCCTGGCGTTCTGCTCGACCAAGAGTATGGTCACTCCCTCCCCGTTGATGCGCTTTAACTCCTTGAATATATCCCTTATCAGGATGGGGGCAAGGCCCAGGGAGGGCTCATCCAAGAGAAGCAAACGGGGGCGCGACATCAAGGCCCTCCCGATGGCGAGCATCTGCTGCTCTCCGCCGGAAAGGGTGCCCGCGTACTGGTCCTTTCTTTCCTGAAGCCTTGGGAAAAGGCCGTACACCCATTCTAGGTCTTCTTCAATTTGACGCATGTCCTTCCGCGGAAAGGCCCCTATCATCAAGTTTTCCTGGACGGTGAGGGGGCTGAATATCCGCCTGCCCTCCGGCACCAGCGATACGCCTTGGGCCACGACCTGATAGCTCCTTTTGGCAAGGGGCTTGCCGTCGAAGATCGCCTCTCCTGATTCCCGGCGCACCACTCCCATGATGGCGTTAAGCAGGGTCGATTTGCCTGCTCCGTTGGCGCCAATGACGCATACTATCTCGCCCCTGTAGACTTCCATCGAGACGCCGTGAAGCGCCCTGATGGCCCCGTATGTGACGGAAAGGTTTTGAACGGACAAAAGGGGTTCGGCCATGTCTATACCTCCTCCCCCAGGTAAGCGGCAAGCACTTCCGGGTGGCTCTGTATCTCGGCGGGGCTTCCCTCGGCGATCTTCGCCCCGAAGTTCATGCACACTATCCTCGGGCATATCTCCATGACGAGCTCCATGTGATGTTCTATCACTATGATGGTTATCCCAAGCTCCTCGGAGATGCGCCGTATCAGGGCGTTGAGCTCGTCAACCTCCTCGGGGTTCATGCCCGCCGCAGGCTCGTCCAAGAGCAAAAGCTCCGGCTCCAGGGCTAGGGCTCGAGCTATCTCGAGCTTTCTCTGGTGGCCATATGGAAGGGTGCCTGCAGCCTGGTGGGCCCTGTCGGCTATGCCTACCAGTTTCAAAAGCTCCATGGCCCGTTCCATGGCCCTTTGCTCGCAGTGCCTCCATCTGCCGAGGTGGGTCAAGGCTTCAAGGAAGGAGTAGGATTCCTTTCTGCATGCCGTCATGACGTTTTCAACGCTTGAGGCCCTGGGAAAAAGGCGCAGGTTCTGGAAGGTGCGGGCAATCCCTTTGGGGATTATCTCGTGGGGCTTCATCTGTGATATGTCTTCCCCCTTGAAGGCTATCCTTCCCCCGTCCAGGGGATAAAGGCCCGTGATCAGGTTGAATACGGTGGTCTTTCCGGCCCCGTTTGGCCCTATCAACCCAAGGGTCTCGCCCTTTTCAATCGAAAAAGACAGGCGATCGACGGCCTTAACGCCTCCAAAGAACTTGCTTACGTCTGAAAGTTCAAGCAAAGCCACCGACGTCACCTCTTTCTCCGCAGGTTCCACAGCTCTTTGGATCCCATGATGCCCTCGGGCCTCAACACCATGATGGCCACGAGCACCCCGCCGTAGATGAGCATACGGTACTGCGATATGGGACGAAAGAGCTCGGTGACGAGCGTAATGATGACGGAAGCCAAAAGCGTTCCGCTCAAGGAGCCCAAACCTCCAAAGACAACCATGGACGTAAGCTCCGTCGACTTCATCATGTCAAACATCACGGGCTGAATGAAGGACATAAATCCGGCAAGAAGCGCCCCGGCAACTCCGCAGTAAAACCCGGAAACAGCCAGGCTCAAGACCCTATAGCGGGCCGTGTTGTACCCCAGAAGGGAGGCGGCCAGGTAATCGTCGCGACAGGCCTTGAAGGCCCTGCCGTAACGGCTGTTTATCAGGTGTACCATGACGATGGCCATCACCAAAAAGAAGGCCACCGCCACAGGCAGGGTGGTGAAGCCCTCAATGCCGGGGTAACCTCTGGCACCGCGAGTCACCGACTGCCAGTTTTCCAGGATAAGCCTGATGGACTCAACCAGGCCAATGGAGGCTATGGCGTAGTAGTCGCCCATCAGCTTCAAGGTCGGTATGCCTATGAGGTAGGCCACGACCATGGCAAGAAGCCCCCCCGCAAGTATCGCCAAAAACCAGTGGACGCCGTGTTCGACGGTCAGTATGCCGGCCGTGTAGGCACCGAGGGCCATGTAGGCGGCATGTCCAAGGCTAAATATGCCCGTAAAGCCCGTGAGCAGCGATACGCCCATGACCGCTATGGAGTTTATGCACAGAAGGATGATTATTCCGCCAATGTAGCCCATACATCCATCCTCCTCAGACCTTTTCCGTGGGCTTTTTGCCGAAAAGCCCGGTAGGCTTTACCAGAAGCGTTATCACCAAAAGGGAGAAGACGACCAGGTCTCGAAGCTGGCTTGATATGAACCCTGCCGTCAGCATCTCGGCAAGCCCGAGAATCAGGCTTCCGACGACCGCCCCGGGAAGGGACCCAAGGCCCCCCACCACGGCTGCCACGAAGGCCTTTATGGTGATGCCGCCGAGCTGCGGATAGAGGGTGTAGCGTACGGACAAAAATATGCCGCCCACCGCCGCCAGCACTCCCGCCACGAAAAACACGATGGATATGAGCATATTCACGTTTATCCCCATGAGGCCTGCCGTTTTGAGGTCAAAGGCCGCTGCCCTTATGGCAAGCCCCCATTTGCTCTTTACTATGAAAAGCTGAAGCCCCGTCAAGAATACGAAGGCCACGACCAAGGAAAGCAGATCGAAGGCGCTGGTGGTGGTTAGCCCAAAGAGGTGCACGGGGTTGGTGGGTATGACGGGCGGAAGGGCCCTGAAGCGCCCGCCCGCGACTATGACGAATATGTTTTCAATCACTATGCTCATGCCAAGCGACGCTATGAGAAGATAGAGGGTAATATTGGTGCGCTCCCGTATGGGCTTGTAGGCTATCCGTTCGGTCAGGACGGCCGCTATGCCTGCGCCAAGCAAAGAAAGGCCGCCTGCCACCCAGATGTTGTTTCCCAGAGCCGTCAAGGTGTAATAGCATATGTAGCCGCCGATGACCAAAAAACCGCCGTGGGCAAAGTTGGAAAAAAGGAGTATGGAGTATACTAATGAGTACCCCACGGCTATCAGTGCATATACGGAACCCAGAGATATCCCGTTAATGAGCTGTTGGGCCAGCGTTCCCAAAGGCCTTCACCTCGTCTCAGTCTTTTTAAAAAGAGGGGCGAGGAGCATTCGACCCCGCCCCGGTAAGGCAGTTTCAGCGATCTTATTATTGCGGCCTGATCTTCTTGAAGAACCTGGCCTTGCCGTCCTTGCAAACGAGTATGACGGCGTCCTTGTCCTTGGGGTTGTGGTCCGTAGGGTCGACGGTAAGCACGGCGTGATGGAGCTGAAGGTTAGTGGTGTTTTCAAGGGCGTCCCTGATGGCCTTGCTGTCGGCCTTGCCGGCCCTCTTTATGGCGTCGGCCAGCCAGTACACGGAGTCGTAGGCCAGGACGCCGTTTACGAACTCCTTGCATTCGTCGTTGTACTTTTTCTTGTAGGCCTCAAAGAAGGGCTGCATGGCGGGGTCCTCGGGGGCCACGTGGTTGACCCAATAGGTGCCCTCCATGGCATCGCCGGCTATGTCCCACATGAACTCGGCATATCCGTCGCCGCCGATGATCAACAGGTCCTTCATGCCCAATTCCCTAGCCTGCTTGATTATTAGCGCCATCTCCTTGCCCATGTTGGGAAGCACCAGGACGTCAGCTCCGGAGTTCCTGATCTCCGTCAGCTGTGCCCTGAAATCGACGTCAACGCCGCCGCGGAATCCCTGATCGCTGACGGTCTGGCCGCCATATTCCTTGAAGTACTTCATGAAGAACTCGCGAAGGCCCTGAGAGTATTCATTTCCCACGTCGTAGAGTATGGCTGCCTTTTTCTTGCCCATCTCCTTGGCCGCAAGGTAGGCCAGAACAGTTCCCTGATAGGGGTCGGTGAAGCATATCCTGAAGGAATAGGGACGCACCTTGCCGTTGTTGTCCACCGTCACCAGGGGGTTGGTCGAAACGGTGCCGATCTGAGACACCCCTGCTCGGTTTACCACCGGTGCCGTGGCGATGTTTATGCCGCTTCCGTTGGCCCCTATTATGGCGAGCACCTTATCCTGCTCTATCATCCTGCGCACGGCGTTCACGGCATCCTCCGCCCTGGTCCTGAAGTCGTAGGGCACTATCTCGAGCTTCTTTCCCAACACGCCTCCCTTGGCATTGATCTCCTCTGCCGCCAATTGGGCCGATTTCAGCTCCGTCTGCCCGTAAGCGGCCCAGTCGCCCGTGAGCGCGGCCAGATAACCTATCTTGATGGTATCCTGAGCCATCGCCGCAGAGGCACCGAACATCAATGCAGCCATCACCAAACCCGCTATGATCCTCCTCACACAATCACCCCCGTATTCTTGATCATTTCATGATGAATCGGAATAGGGAATCCTTTTACTATTGTAAGAATTTATAGCCCACCAGGTCAACAAGCAATCTCAAGTTAGGGTCACATAAAAGCTCCTGTTTCTTGGACCGTCGAACTCGCAGAAAAATATGCCCTGCCAGGTGCCAAGCATTAAACGACCATCATGGATGGGTATGACCTGCGAGGCGCCGATGAGGCTGGACTTTATGTGGGCGTCGGAGTTGCCCTCGAGGTGGGAGTAGTCACAATCCTTGGGAACCAATACCTTAAGCTGCTTTAATATGTCCTGCCTGACGTCGGGATCGGCGTGCTCGTTTACCGTAACGGCCGCCGTCGTATGGGGGACGTAAACCACACATAAGCCCTCCTTTATGCCTGAAGACCTCACGTCCTCCTCCACCGTACGCGTAATGTCTATCAGCTCCTCGCGGGCCTTTGTGCGCAAGGTATGGGTCATAAACACCTAAAACACCTCCGTAAAAATGTTTCATACCGCAGCCTATACATCCAGGCCAAAGACGACCTTTAGGGCCTCGTCGATCTTTGACATCGCGTCCTCTTCAAGCTCGCCGCGCACCCTGACAAGGCGCTCGGCGTAATCGACGGGCCTGGTCTGCAGGCAGTCAGCGACGGATTTTTTGGTCAGCCCGTTTCGGGGGGTCGGATCTATTTCAACGTTTGTGATGATCCTGGCCTTCTTTTCGCTCCAGGCCGTTATGGGCACCACCTGAATAACGGGAACGCGCTCGTTGTAAACGTCGTTGGTAACGACCACGCAGGGACGAACTTTCCCCGTCTCGGAGCCCTTCGTGGGATCAAGGTCGATGTCTATCACCATCCCCCGTTTTAACACGCTCATGACGGCCACTCCGCGGTGTTTGCCTTCATCCATTCTCGGGTCTCGGCGTCCTCTTCGTAAACTTGGGCGTAAAGGGCCGCCGATTCGCGCAAACGTCGATTGGCCATATCCTTCACATATAGATCCAGGGCAAAACGAACCATTTCGCTTTTGTCCTTGAATCCGAAGCGCTTGAACTGTTCAAGCAATCTGACGTGCGATTCATCGAGTCCAACCTTGACCTGTTTCATGTGAACCCTCCTTTAGGCCCTATAATTAGGCCCAATAAATAGTGCCATTTGTAATTGTTATTATAGGGTCTAGGAAATCGAGGGTCAAGCCGGCACCACGCATATCATTCGTACCGAAGTGCCTCTATGGGGTTTAAAAGCGAGGCCTTGTAGGCTGGATACAGGCCGAAGACGATGCCGACCATGGCGGAAAAGCCGAATGACAAGGCCACGGAGCCAGGAAGCACCACGGTCTGCCAGCCGAAGGCGTGTGACAGCACGTAGGACAGCAGCGCCCCCAAAAAGACCCCCACCGCTCCGCCGGTCATGGAAAGCATCCCCGATTCCACCAGAAACTGAAGCATTATGTCCCTTGAAGTTGCACCTACGGCCATGCGTATGCCTATCTCCCTGGTGCGCTCGGTGACCGAAACGAGCATTACGTTCATTATGCCGATGCCGCCCACCAACAGCGATACCGACGCTATGGAGCCCAAAAGCAGCGACATAACCTTCATGGACTCTTGGGCTGCCTCCATGGCCTGCTGCATGTTTCTCACGGTGAAGTCGTCGTCCTGTGGATTTGATATCTTATGGCGCTGCCTCAAAAGAAACGTCACCTCTTCCTGCGCCTTGGACATCAGATCCTCGGACCTCACCTTGACCGTTATGGAGGAGACCATGTCTGGCCTTGGCATGCCAAAAAGCCTCTTCTGCGCCGTCGTGACGGGAACCATGACTACGTCGTCCTGATCCCTGCCCCAGCTCGACTCGCCCTTGGACTCGAGCACCCCTATCACCTGAAAGGGTATGTTTTTTATCCTGATCGTCTCGCCGACGGGGTCGGAATAGCCAAAAAGCTCTTCCGCCACGGTCGACCCCAGTATGGCCACCTTGGCAGCGCTTCTCATGTCCTGATTCATGAAGGGGCGCCCCGACTTCAGCTGCCAGTCGTTGACCACAAATACTCCTTCGGTGACGCCTGAAATTTGGGTTGACCAGTTTTGGTTTCCGTAGACTACCTGTGCCGTGCCTGAGTACTGGGCCAGGACCTCTTCCACGGAGGGACATTCCTCCCTTATGGCCATGGCGTCGCTAAGCGTCAGCGAAGGGATGCTGCCGGCGCCCATACGGATGCCGCCCGAGGTAACGGTGCCGGGCCGTATTACGAGCAAGTTGCTTCCCATGCTCGACATGACGTTTTTTATCTGCATCGTGGCTCCCGCACCCAGGGCAAGCATCGCTATCACTGCGCCCACCCCTATTACAATGCCAAGCATCGCGAGGCCCGAGCGCATCTTGTTTGAAACTATGGCCCTAAAGGACACCCTGGACGTTTCGATCAAAGATATCATCGCAGGGCCACCTGCTTTTCTTCCTTTTCCTCCGATTCGTCGCTCGATATGAGGCCGTCAAGGACCCGTATGATCCTCTTGCCGTATTTGGCTATGTTGCTGTCGTGGGTCACCAAGACTACGGTTATGCCCCTGGTTTCGTTTAAGCTTTGAAGCATCTCCATGACCTGGGCGCCGGTCTTCGAGTCCAGGCTTCCCGTGGGCTCGTCGGCCAAAAGAAGCGGGGCGTCGTTTACCAGGGCGCGGGCTATGGCAACCCGCTGCTGCTGACCTCCAGACATCTGATTTGGCCTGTGGTAGGCCCATTCAAGCAGCCCGACCAGCTCCAAGGCCTGATTGGCCTTTGCCTTTCTTTCCTTGGGGGACACGCCCGCATAAAGCATGGGCAGCTCCACGTTTTCCATGGCGTTCATCCTTGGAAGCAGGTTAAAGCCCTGAAACACGAAGCCAATGTTCCTGTTTCTCACATGGGCCAACTCGTCCCTCGTCATGTTGGCTATCTCCTTGCCGTCCAGGGCATACCTTCCCGAAGTGGGGACGTCCAATGCGCCAAGTATGTGCATGATGGTCGACTTTCCTGACCCCGAAGGGCCCATGATTATGACGAACTCGCCCTTATCCACCGTGAAGGAAACGCCCTTTAGGGCCTCGAACTCCACGCCGTCCATCCTGTAAACCTTTCGTACGTCTTCGACTTCTATCAATGGCATCTCAATCTTTCCTCGCTGTCGTCCTTCTTTGACCTAAAAAGGAGGCCTCATACCGTTCGACTTCTTCGCCGAAGCCGATGAGGAGTTTGTCGATTCGCCTATCACGATGAGGTCGGTCTCCTTCAGATCGCCGCCTGTTATCTCCACATAGGAGCCGTCGGTTATGCCGGTATTTACGTTTTTGGGAACGGGACTGCCGCCTTCAAGCACCCATACGACCTTGCCGCGCAGGGTCTCGCCCGTGTAATTTGACGGCCTGTACCTGAATGCCGAGCTTGGGACCGTTAAGGCGTCATCCTTTTTCTCTGTGATTATGGTGACGTTTGCGGTCATCCCGGGCTTGAGCATCAGGTCGGGGTTTGCCACGTCGATTATGACGGGATAGGTCACCACGTTTTCTTCCACGCTTGAGGCTATCCTTACCTGCCTTATGGTGCCCGAAAATAGGGCGTCAGGGTAGGCATCGACCGTAAAGGTGGCATCTTGGCCTTCCCTTACGTTCCCTATGTCGGCTTCATCGACGCTCGTCTCTATCTGCATCTTGGTCAAATCCTGGGCAATGGTAAAGAGCGTAGGCGTCTGATAGCTTGCCGCCACAGTTTGACCAACATCCACCTCGCGGGAGACCACGATACCGTTAACGGGTGAACATATCCTGGTATAGCCCAGGTCTGTCTCGGCCTTCTTTAAGGCGGCCTGCGTCTGGTATACGTTGGCCTCCGCCTCGCTCACTCCCGCAACTGCCAGGTCGTAGTCGGTCTGGGCGGAATCGAGATCGCTTCTTGCTATTAAGTCCCTATCCCAGAGCATCTTCTGGCGGTCTAGGTTTCTTTTCGCGTCATCAAGGGTGGCCTTGGCCTTCTGAAGCGATGCCTTGGCCTGCATGAGGTTGGCCCTGGCCTGCTCGACCTGGGCCTCAAAGGTAGAAGGGTCTATCAGCGCTATGAGCTGCCCCTTTTTGACGACGGAGTTGTAATCCACGTAAATTTCCTTTATGGTGCCCGACACCTGCGTTCCTACGTCCACGGTGGTTACGGCCGAAACCGTTCCGCTTGCGGTGACGTGGGCCTCTATGGCGCGCCTCTCCGCTGACACCGTCTCGTAGGACAGCTTTTCACCCTTGTCGAACATGTTGCGGCCAAAAACAGCAAAGCACACGACCGCCGCTGCCAATGCGATAGATATGGTCCTCTTTTTCTTCAAGGCATCTTCTCTCCCATCGCGCTTTTAAGCGTAATCTCCGCCATCCTGTAGTCGTAAAGGGCCTGTATGTAGCTTTTTTTGGCGTCGCTTAAGGCCACAGTGGCATCGGTAACTTCTATGGGGCTTCCCACTCCTGCCTGATATCTGCCCAGGGCAAGGTCCAAGTTTTCCTGCGCCTGCTTCACGGCCAGCTTTGCGACTTCCACGCTTTCGCCGTACTCCACCAGGGAAAGATAGCCCTGCTCGACCTCGAGGGAGATGTCGTTTTTCATGGACTCGGTGGCCAAGTTGGCCTGCTCCAGGTTTGCCTGAGCTTCCTTGACCTTATACTCTACAAGGTGGCCGTCAAAAAGAGGTATGTCCATGGTTATGCCGAAGTTCCAACCCTCGTCCAGGGGAAATTCCCTGCCCTCGAAGTTGTAGGCCGCATAGGCCGAAAGGGATGGCGACAACCCCTTGGCGGCAAGCTTAAGGGATTGCTGCGCGGATACAGCGCTGTGCTCCTGGGCCTTGAGGTCGGGCCTGTTTGAGAAGGCCTTCTGCAGGGCATCGCCTTTCGTAATCTCGTAGACCTTGAAGTCCATGTCGTCGGCTATGTCGTAAGGGGGAACGTCCATAAGGCCCATGGCGTTGCTCAGGCTCTTCCAGGCAATCTGAAGCGACGACCTGGCCTTTATCAGCTCAAGGCGAGCGTTGCTCAAATCCACCTGCGCCTTCGTGACGTCAAAGCGGGGTGCTGTGCCCGCCTCGTAAAACCCTTGGGCTTGCTTTAAGTGCTCCTCGAACTGCTTTACCGTCTCTTCTGCCACGGCCACGTTTCTTTTGGCGGCAAGCACGCCGTAGTAGGCCTCGCATACCCCGTAGACTACGGTTCTTTGCTTGTCGCCGGCCTCAAACTCGGTCACCGTAACGTTTTCCTTCTCCAAGCCTATTTGCGTTTCCCTCTTTCCGAAGTCGGTTATGACCTGGGATACCGACACGTCGCTTGAGTAGTCGGAGTAAGTGCTTGATCCTGCGGGGGAGCTCCTCGAGTAATTCGTCGAGGCAGAGAGGGTGGGATAGTTCTGCGAAGAGACCTGCCCCACTACGCTTTGTTGTGCTTCGACCTTCTTTTGGGCACCTATGACGTCCGGGTGTGCCTGAAGAGCTATGTCGATGCACTGCTCCAAGCTCAAGGTATCGCCTTCCCGGATGAGCGCGTCCTGCCCCAACATGCCTTGAGGCTTGCCAACGAGCAGGGCAAATGCTGCGACCGCTGCCAGTAGATACTTATTTAAGCCCTTCAACATCGTTGCTCCTTTCTTTCTATCTTTTTCCGTAATTTTATTTTAATATTTATATGACGTAATCCGCAGTTCAACTTACGTCGAAATTGGCCGATAAAGCGTATGCCGGCGGCAATTTTACACGAAGGAGTGAGGCGAATTGGACATCAGGTCATTGCTTGGCAAAAGAGTGACGGAGAGGATCAAACCTTCTGCCATCACGGAGATGATGATACTCGTAAAGAAACACAACGCAATCTCGCTGACGGCGGGAGAGCCCTCAAGCGACGTATATCCGGTGGACCTTCTGAGGGAAAGTATCGAAAAAGCTTTGAGGGACCCCGGAATCCTCAGCTACTATCCCCTTTCCACGGGCATAACGGAGCTTAGGGAGTGGATAGCCGAATGGATGAAGGAAGACGAACTTTTGCCGCAAAGCTACGGCGGGGAAAATGTGATAATGACCAACGGGTCGCAGGACGGGCTTAACCTGGTTTCCGAGGCCTTTGTAGAGCCGGGCGACACCGTGCTGGTCGAAAATCCCACCTATCCGGAGGCCCTTCTTGCCTTCGGCAAGGAGGGCGCAAACTTCGCAAGCGTTCCCGTGGACAAGGACGGCCCTATTGTCGAGGAGATGGAAAAAGTCCTTTCCAAAGGCAGGGTCAAGATGTTTTACACCATAGTCAACTTTCAAAACCCGTCGGGGTGCGTAACTTGCGATGAACGAAAGAGACAAATATTGGAGCTGGCTCGCCGATACGGCTTTTTGATCATAGAAGACGACCCCTACAGATACCTGAGATACGAAGGAAATCACGAAGGAAGCTACATAAAGATGGCCCAAGACGAGGACATGGTCATTTACCTGGGCAGCTTTTCAAAGATAATAGCGCCCGGCATAAGGTGCGGCTTCATGGTCGTGCCATCAAAGATCGCATCTCAAATGGGAGAACTTGTGCTTGCAACGAAGCTGTCCCTTCCGGCATTCCTGCAAAGAGCAGTTTTCGAGCTGCTTTCATCCCTTGACATGAAGGCTCACCTTGCGCATTTGAGGGAAACCTACGTGGCAAGAAGAAACGCCCTGGACGCCTCCCTGGCGGATAACGCAGTACCTCAGGGCATGACCTACGACCTTCCCATGGGAGGGTTTTTCATATGGGCCCGTGTGCCGTGGCTGAAGGACTGCTTCGACTTTGCCAAATATGCGGTGCTTGAAGAACATGTAGGCGTCGTTCCGGGGGCTGCCTTTTTCCCCAACACTACAAGCGCGGACAGCTCGACCCTTCGGCTGTCCTTTGCGAAGACGCCGCCCGAGATCGCGCGCGAGGCCGGACTGCGGCTGGGCAGGGCTTTGGAGAAATACAGGGCAAAATGTGAATATTAAAGCTATTTAGCTTGCCCTATCGGTTTCAGTGAACCTTGCCTTTAAACTGCCTTCAAGATTTGCGCAATTTAGTATAGAATGATTGCGTAAAGCTTTCGCATGACCTTAGCTTTGCGTCTTGATCACAAAATCGAAAAGGGGGAGAGCACATTGAGAGTAACCCTAACAGCGATCAAGGCCGACATAGGAAGCATTGGAGGGCACATTCGCCCCAGTGCTTCGCTGCTCAAGGAAGTGGAAAGGTCTCTTCAGCCTCATCTGGGCAGCGATTTCATCGATTTCCGCCTTTCCTACACGGGAGACGACATCGCCATATTGATGACCCACACTCACGGCACGGACAACCCACTCATCCACCAGATAGCCTGGGACGCCTTCAAGGCTGCCGCCGACGTGGCAAAGAAAGAGGGCCTCTATGGTGCGGGACAGGACCTGCTAAAGGACGCCTTCTCCGGCAACATAAGGGGGCTTGGGCCCGGCATCGCCGAGATGGAGTTCGAGGAAAGAAAAAGCGAGCCTTTCCTGCTTTTTGCCGCCGATAAGACCGATCCCGGTGCATTCAACCTGCCGCTTTACCTTGCCTTTTGCGATCCCATGTACTGCAGCGGGCTGCTTCTTTCGCCGAACATGTTCAAGGGGTTTAAGTTTGAGATCATGGACGTCGCATATACCGAGGGCGACAAAGTAATAGCTCTCTTCGCTCCTGAGGAGCTCTACGACATCGCGGCGCTGCTTCGAGATCCTGAGCGCTACGTGATAAAAGCCGTCTACTCCAGGACGACCGGGGAAATAGCGGCCGTCGCCAGCACTACAAGGCTTCACAACATAGCGGGCAAATACGTGGGAAAAGACGATCCAATACTTCTAGTCAGGGCACAGGGCAGTTTTCCCGCCACGGGAGAGATACTTGAGCCCTACGCTCTCGTTCCCTACGTGGGCGGATTTATGAGGGGAAGCCACCAAGGGCCTCTCATGCCCGTCAAGCGAAACAGCTCCGTGTCCTTCTTCGACGGTCCGCCAATCGTAAGCTGCACCGCCTACTGCGTAAAGGATGGCAAGCTGTCCGAGGAGGCCGACGCCTTTGACCATCCCTTCTGGGATTACGTGAGGGAGATAGCCTCAAAAAAGGCGATAGAGCTGCGCAGGCAAGGATTTTACGGAAACGCCATGCTGCCCTACGGGGAACTTGAATACGGCGGCATAGTCGAAAGGCTCAAGGCCTTGGAAGGCAAGTTCGAGATCAGGCATTAACTGCAATCCGGGCGGGAGAAGGCCTCCCGTCCGGATAATTTTAATTAATAGAGGAGGAGAAGGGTTATGTCAAAGAAATCACGTTTGGACTTTATGAGGATGAAGGAAAAGGGCGAACCTGCCGCATGGATAACTGCTTACGACTTTCCCACGGCATCCTTTGCCGAGCAGGCAGGGATGGACATGATCTTGGTAGGAGACAGCTTGGGGATGGTATTGCTGGGCTACAAGGGAACCGTGCCCGTGACGATGGAGGAATGCATCACCTGCTGCAAGGCAGTGCGAAGGGGCGCACCCAATACATTTTGCATAGGGGATATGCCCTTCATGTCATACCAGATATCCGACGAGGACGCCGTGTATAACGCCGGAAGGTTTTTGAAGGAAGCCGACATGGACGCCGTTAAGCTCGAAGGCGGAAGAAGGGTCATTACGAGGATAAAGGCCATTGCCGACGCAGGGATCTTGGTCATGGGACATATAGGCTTAACCCCTCAAAGCTCAGGTGTCCTTGGGGGATTCAAGGCCCAGGGCAGGGACCCCAAAAGCGCCAGAGACCTAATAATGGACGCCCGAGCCATAGAGGAAGCTGGGGCCTTCGCCCTACTTCTTGAGGCGGTGCCGCCGGAGCTGACCGAATTCATAGCCAAGGACCTTTCCATACCCGTTTACTCCATAGGAGCGGGAGCTCCCTGCGACGGACAGCTTCTCATATGCGGAGATATGTTAGGTTTGTTTCAGGCCTTCACTCCCAAGTTCGTAAAGAAGTACGCAAACGTCGCGGAAGTTGAGACAAACGCCTTCAAGGCCTTCATAGAGGACGTAAAGAAGGGCAAATTCCCGGAGGATCAGCACTGCTACCACATACTGCCCGAGACGGCCGAGGAATATCAGAAGATGCTTGAAGAGTTGAAGAGAAGGTAAGGAGGGTTAAAGCCATGAGTTGCGGAGGAATTTTTTGTGAGGAGGCTTTAAGGAGCTTAAACTGCTACCTCGCTGACCCAAACAGCAAGCTGGTAAGGGACATATCTAACGTCATCAAGAAGTATGGATCCCCTTCTGAGATAAACGAAAGGGCCTGCGAGGCAAGAAAGGTGCCGAATTTGCTCCAGCGCTTGAGCAGGATCAACTCGCCCTACCTAAAGGACCTGGAATGGTTGATGGAACAAAAAGACCGCAGGGCCTTCGTATCTCTAAGCGAGTTTCGGGCAAAGGTGTTGGGCGAAAAGGCCTCATCGATGCAGTTCGACGAGTCAACTGCCGTCACCCTTGAGATCAGCGCCCTTCAATACTTCCCCTGGTTCATAAGCGAGGCAAAAAGGGCCATAGAGAAGCGCGAGCTCATGCCCGGACGCTACATAAGGGTAAGGAACATGAAGGAGCAGGAGCACGATAACGGCGACATCATGGCCGTCGCGGCCGCCACTCAGATCGCCGGCGCAAGCTGGGTCGAGACGTTAGATACCAAGGGAACCGACGGATCGAACATTCACCTGGGAGGACCGCAGACGCTCACGGGATATTTCACGGGCGTCGGACAGCCCAACGATCATCCTGTTCAATGGGTGGACGAATACCTATATTACGCTACCAACTACGGCGTGCGTGAGGTCTTAAACGTCAACCCCGGCTCGGTCCTTGCGGGGATGATGCTCTACCGGCTTGGGGTCGACATCAAGTTTAAGATATCGGTCTTCATGGGCACCGATAACCTTTACTATCTCTTTATAATATTTGCCCTGGCCAAGATGCTTGCCCGCGAGGACGGCTCTACGGCGCTGTCAGGGATAAACGTGTCCAACTCGGTAAATGCCAAGACACTCCTTGCCATGGCGCAGATGCGCAGGGACTTGGGGCTGGAAGATAAGGTCAGGATAGAGCACCACATAACGGAGGCCTACAAGAGCATAGTAATACAGCCTTACTGCCGAAGAGACGACCTGCTTTTGGCAGTAGAACACGGCATACCCAACATCTCGGCAAAACACGAGGGAGGCGACCCGGAAGACGAGGTCAAACTGGACCATCCTTCCGACATACTCGACTACTTCAGGGCCAAGGCCGAGGTTGAGGAGGCCGGAGACCTCGAAAAGTTGGAGCAAAACTACATCTACAAGCACATCGCCCTGAACCGCACGGCCGAAGAGCTCACCAAGAGAGGATTTTCCTTCGTAGCCGCAACGGGATTGCACTCGAGGTAATTCAGCAAGACTTCAGGCGCCGCATTCCTTCAAAGGTGCGGCGCCTTTTAAAGGGAACGGAACCTATGAGATAACACGAGATCAAGACAATCGCAGGCCTAAACATCCTCGCCTCCCGCGGAAAACCACCTTTTGGGCCCAATGGAGTACAAGTCGTTGCCCTCGCAATCGATCACCACTATGAGGGGGAAGTCCTCCACCAGCAACTCGTAAATCGCCTCAGGCCCCAGGTCTTTGTAAGCAACGGCTCTGGAGGCCTTTACCCTTTTGGCAAGAAGGACCGCAGCTCCTCCCGTGGCGCCGAAATACACGGCCTTGTTGGCCTTTATCGCAGCTATCACCTCTTGGCTTCTCTTTCCCTTGCCGATCATGCCCTTCAGGCCCATGCTAAGCAACGTCGGTGTGTACCTGTCCATACGCCCGCTTGTCGTAGGCCCTATTGAACCTATCGGGGTCCCGGGCTTAGCTGGGGCAGGGCCTGCGTAGTAGATGACCTGACCCTTGATGTCGATGGGAAGTCCTTCGCCGCTGCGCAAGGCTTCCGTCATCCTTTTGTGGGCAGCGTCGCGAGCGGTGTAAATATAGCCCGACAAAAACACCCTTTCTCCCATTCGTAAATGCCTTAAGACGTCATCTCTCAGAGGGGTTTGGATCCTTTTTGCTTCCATCGTGTACACACCGTCCTTACAGGCGACCGACTGCGTGTCGCAAGGCGTTGCATGAAACGTTCACGGCCACAGGCAAACCTGCGATATGGGTCGGCATATATTCGACGTGGACGTCAAGGGCCGTTATTTTTCCTCCATATCCTCCGGGCCCCAGGCCCAAGCCGTTAACTTCCCCAAGGAGCCTTTCTTCCAGTCTTGCGTAACGGGGATCTTCGTTTCTGCTCCCAATCGGCCGAAGCAAAGACCTTTTTGCCAAAAGGGGAGCACTTTCGAAATTGCCGCCTATGCCCACTCCTATGATAAGCGGGGGGCAGGCATTTTGTCCCTTTTGGGCTATGACGCTTGTTACGAAGTTGACCACCCCCTCTTCCCCATCAGCGGGAGATAGCATAGCCAATGCAGAGGCGTTTTCGCTTCCCATGCCCTTAGGAACAACCGTAATTTCGACTTCGCTTCCCTGAACCAGCCTGAGGTGTACTATTGCAGGCGTGTTATCACCCGTGTTTTTTCTATCATACAAGGGATCGTTCACGACGGACTTCCTAAGATAACCCTCTACGTATGCCCTGCTCACCCCTTCATCGATCGATTCCTGCAGGCTGCCGTCTACCAAAACTGCCTCCTGTCCCCAATCCACAAATACCACAGCCATGCCGCAGTCCTGGCATAAGGGCATCTTTTCATCTTGCGCCAGTTTGATGTTTTCAAGCAAATCTTGCAAGACGGCCAACCCGTAGGGCGAAGCTTCCAAGGCCTCAGCACCCCGCAGGCTTTCCTCAAGGTCAATGGGGGCATAAAGGTTTGCTTCGATCGAAAGCCTCTTTACTAACTCGGCAACCTCCTTAGAGCTTATCCTTCTCAAAAGTCAACTCTCCCTTTTAAAAACACCCGGAAAGAAACGGCCTTTCCGGGTGTTTTTGATAATTTACTGTGCGATCAGCTTTCTAAATAAGTATTAAATTTTAAGAAAGCAGCGTAATCATGACTCCGGCAGCCACAGCTGTGCCTATTACTCCTGCTACGTTAGGCCCCATGGCATGCATCAACAAGAAGTTGCCCGGGTCTTCTTTCTGGGAAATTCGCTGAACGACCCTGGCTGCCATGGGAACAGCTGAAACCCCTGCAGCTCCTATCATGGGGTTTATCTTCCCGCCGGACAGCACCTTCATTATCTGTCCGAACAACACACCGCCGGCCGTACTGGATGCGAATGCTACCAACCCCAAGAGAATTATCTTTATGGTGGCAGGCGTCAGAAATACTGCCGCTTCCATAGTGGCTCCCACGCTAATCCCCAAAAAGATGGTGGTAGCGTTAAGGATCTCGTTTTGGGCGGCTAAGGACAGCCTGTCGGTGACGCCACATTCCCTGAGCAGGTTGCCGAACATCAACATGCCTATGAGCGGAACCGATGCGGGAAGAATCAGGCCAGCTATGATTGTCGTGATCAAGGGAAACAATATGCGCTCGCGCTTGGATACAGGCCTAAGCTGCTCCATCCTGATGCACCTGTCCTTCTTGGTGGTGAGCAAGCGAATCACGGGCGGCTGTATTATAGGAACCAAGGACATATAGCTGTAAGCGGCAACCGCACAGGCCCCCAGCAAATGTGGAGCCAATTTGGCGGCCACATAGATCGTGGTAGGGCCATCCGCTCCGCCGATGATGCCTATGGGCGCTGCCTCTTTGACCGTAAAGCCCAAAGCCACGGCTCCAAGCAGCGCGATAAAGACGCCCAACTGAGCAGCAGCGCCAAGCAAAAACGTCACGGGATTTGCAATGAGGGGACCAAAATCCGTGAGGGCACCTATACCCATGAATATTATTATCGGAAATATCTCGTGCTCAATGCCAAAAGAAGTGTACCTTAAAAATCCACCTTCGCTGGTAATGCCTGACAGCGGCAAATTTGCCAGCAAACATCCGATCGATATCGGGACCAGCAAGAGCGGTTCAAAGTCCTTGCCTATGGCAAGATAGAGCAAGATCGCCGAAACGCCGATCATTATGACGTTTCCCCACGTTAACCCCACAAAGCCGGATTGGTTGAAGATGCCTAATAACGCCTTTAAATATACTTCCATCTTTTATTGACCCCCCCTTAAAAGGGCTAACCCAGCACTACCATAGGATCGCCGGTATTGACATTGTCACCTTCTTTGACTCTTACCTCCTTGATCACGCCGTCGGAGGGGGCCAATATCTCGTTTTCCATCTTCATGGCCTCCAACACGAGCATATTAAACCCTTTCTTAACCTGCATGCCCGGCTGCACGAAGACCTTTAAGATTTTCCCTGGCATGGGCGCTGAGATCAAGGTGCCTCCTGCGGGAGGTGTAGGAGCAGCAGGTGACGGTTTAGGGGCAGGAGCACTCGGCTGTACGCTCGGAGCCGGGGCCGCAGCCACAGGTACCGGCATTGGAGCAGCTGCGACCGGCTGAGAAGGAACTGCAGCAACGGGTGCGGGAGCCGGTGAAGCTTGAGGATAATTTGGCGCCATCGATGCTCCAAGCTCTTCTACTTCCACTTCATATACCCTGCCATTCACGATTATCCTGTATTTTTTCTGCATCTGTTCTTCCCCCTAAAGTTTAATGCTGATTTATTCTATTCCCTCAAGGCTTTCGAAGAATGAAGCCTTTCGCCATAGCCCTGTCCGCGGCGGAATTACCCTTCTTACGGACTTGATCTCGAAGGGAGCCGAGCTGTATGCTGCTATGGCAGCGCTTATGGCAGCGATCTCTTCTTCCTCTATACCTCCTATCACCTGCGGCTCGGTTGCAGTCGGCCATTCGGTCGACACAGCCTGCATGACAGGAGCGGAAGTCTCACTTGAAGCCCCTTCTCCGCCGGAGTACACAACTTCGCCCTTTTTGCCCGATCCCCTGTCGGAGCTGCCGACAAACTTGATGGCCACTATTAGAAGGGTCAATCCACCCAATACGATAAATACCACGCTGAAAGCTATGATGGAAAGCAACAATCCTCCGTACAATCCGTTTTCAAAAGCCGATGTCATCGGTCTCACCGCCTTAGTTCGGCATTATGCCGTGCTTTCGCTTGGGACGAAGTTCCCTCTTGGTCTCGCTGATCAACAAGGCCCTGTAGATCTCCCTGCGGGTCTCCTCGGGGAATATGACGCGATCCACGAAACCCCTGGAGGCCGCAACGTAGGGATTGGCAAAGGCTTCCTGGTATTCCTCTATTTTTTGGCGCCTCACCGCTTCCTTGTCCTCAGCCTGTTCTATTTCCTTCTTAAAGACTATGTTGGCCGCACCCTCGGCACCCATAACAGCGATCTCGGCTTGGGGCCAGGCCAAAACAACATCGGCGCCCAAGTCCTTGCTGCACATGCCAAGGTAAGAGCCGCCGTAAGCCTTTCTTAAGATCACGGTTATCTTTGGCACCGTCGCCTCTGAGTAGGCATAAAGCATCTTTGCTCCGTGGCGTATAATGCCACCGAGCTCCTGAGTCTTGCCAGGCAAATAGCCGGGAACGTCGACGAAATTGACGACGGGTATGTTATAGGCATCACATATCCTGATGAATCTGCTTGCCTTGTCGGAGGCATCTATATCCAGACACCCCGCCAGGTGACGTGCCTGATTGGCAATTATCCCTATGACCCTTCCGCCTATCCTCGCAAAGCCGGTAACTATGTTTTGTGCCCAGTAGGGCTGGACCTCAAGGAACTCGGCGTTATCGACGACACGTCCTATGACGTCTTTAACGTCGTAGCCCTTGTTCGGATTGGTCGGCACGATCTCCCTCAAGCCCATGTCTATCCTTTCGGGGTCGTCGCCGGTATCGACGAAGGGGGGTTCTTCCATGTTGTTGCTGGGAAGATAGGATAAGAGCTTTCTGACCTGAAGGAAGCAGTCGTCCTCGTTAGGGGCAAAGAAGTGGGCAACCCCTGATTTTTGGTTATGCGTCATGGCACCGCCTATCTCTTCGCTGGTGACGTCTTCGCCCGTCACGGCCTTTATGACGGCAGGCCCCGTGATGTGCATGATGCCAATTTTATCGACCATGAAGATGAAATCCATCAAGGCAGGGCTATAAACGGCACCGCCGGCGCTGGGTCCGGCAATTATGGATATCTGAGGTATTATGCCGCTAGCCTTTACGTTCCTGAAGAAGATGTTTCCGTAACCAGAGAGGGAATCGACTCCCTCCTGGATTCGCGCGCCGCCCGAGTCGTTTATACCGATCACCGGCGCTCCGTTAAGCAGGGCCATATCCAGGACCTTGCAGATCTTCTTGGCGTGCATCTCGCCAAGTGAGCCGCCCATGACCATGAAGTCCTGGCTGAAGACGTAAACGGGGCGGCCCTCAATGGTGCCGTACCCCGTAACGACCCCGTCTCCGGGGATCTTTCGGCCTTCCATCCCAAAAAGCGAGCAGCGATGTTCCACATGCTCGTCGAATTCCACGAATGAGCCGGGGTCGAGCAATTTGTCTATCCTTTCCCTGGCAGTCAGTTTGCCCCGTTTATGCTGCCTTTCGACGGCTTCCTTGCCCTCGGGGTAAAGCACCCTTTCCTTTCTAGCCATGAGTTCCTCGCAAAGCTGGTCTATCGTCTTTTCGGCCATCGCTGTGCCCTCCTTATAGATCTAACGCTGGGATATCTCGAGCAAAATGCCGCCCGTGGCCTTGGGGTGAACGAAGGCGATCCTTGCGCCACCAGCCCCGCAACGAGGCTTCTCGTCTATGAGACGAAGGCCCTTGTCCTTCAGTTCCTTCAAAGCCGTCTCTATGTCCTCCACTCGCAGGGCTAGGTGATGTATGCCTTCGCCTCTGTTTTCTATGAACTTTGAGATGGGGCTGTCGGGCGAAGTGGGCTCCAACAGCTCGATCTCCGTACCGCCGAGGGGCAAAAAGGCCGTGATGACCTTTTGTTCTTCGACCTCCTCCCTGCCGGTACATTTGATGCCCAAAGCATCCTCCCAAAACTTCAAAGCCTCGTCAATGGATTTAACCGCTATCCCTATGTGGTCCACGCCTACTACTTTCATCTCGCGATCCACTCTCCTTCCCGGCACGTCCATCATGAGCTGATGCAACTAAACGCGTTCCCTGGATCTTCTTTCCTGGACTGCACTTTGAAGCCATTCTATTATCTCGGACGTCGGGGTCCCCGGTCCGAAGACAGCCTTTACCCCCATCTCCTTGAGAATGGGCACATCGTCATCGGGGATCACGCCGCCGCCGAAGACTATGATGTCATCGGCTCCCCTTTCCTTAAGAAGTCGTATCACTTCTCTAAAATAATGTTCATGCGCTCCGGACAGTATGCTCAGGCCAATAGCATCTGCGTCCTCCTGTATGGCCGTGGCGACGATCTGCTCGGGGGTCTGTCGCAAACCGGTATAGATGACCTCCATGCCTGCGTCCCTTAGGGCCCTCGCCACCACCTTGGCTCCCCTGTCGTGTCCGTCAAGTCCCGGTTTTGCCACTATTACGCGTATCTTTTTGTCTTCCATCGTCCCTGCCTCCATATATTTAGAGGATTATGCTTTCTTTATATTCTCCGAATTCTTCCCGCAGTACGTTGCATATCTCGCCCAAGGTGGCGTAAGCCTTAACGGCCTCCAATATCTTGGGCATGAGGTTTTGCGATTCGTCCCGGGCAGCCTTCCTGATCTCCTCAAGCACATCGCCAACTTTGACGTTATCCCTGCGCTCCTTGAGCGCCTTGAGCCTTGCGATCTGCTTTTCGGCCACGGAAGGATCTACCCTCAATATCTTGCGGGATTTGCCCTCTTCCTCGATCTGGAATTTGTTGACGCCGACGACGATCTGTTCGCCCTTCTCAATAGCCCGCTGATAGGCATAGGCAGAATCCTGAATCTGCTGCTGCACGTAACCTCTTTCGATGGCGACCAGCATGCCGCCCATCTCGTCGATCTTGCTTATGTATTCCTGGGCCCTTCTTTCTATCTCGTCAGTGAGCCACTCCAGGTAATAGCTTCCCGCAAGGGGGTCTATGGTGTTCGTCACGCCCGATTCGTAGGCGATGATCTGCTGCGTCCTTAGCGCTATGCGAACGCTGTCCTCCGAGGGCAACGCCAGGGCTTCATCGAAGCTGTTGGTGTGAAGCGACTGCGTTCCGCCCAACACGGCCGCCAAGGCCTGGATGGTAACTCGTATTATGTTGTTTTCCGGTTGCTGAGCGGTGAGGGTACTGCCAGCCGTCTGGGTGTGGAAACGCAACTTTTGCGCATCGGGGTGAGTCACGTCAAACCTTTCCTTCATTATCTTGGCCCAAAGCCTCCTGGCGGCCCTGAATTTGGCTATCTCCTCCAGGAAGTCGTTGTGGGAATTGAAGAAAAAGGATAGCCTTCGTCCGAAGACGTTGGGATCCAAGCCCTTCTTGACGGCAGCTTCGACGTAGGCTATTCCGTCAGCAAGCGTAAAGGCGACTTCTTGAACTGCCGTCGAACCTGCTTCCCTTATGTGGTATCCGGAGATGGAAATGGTGTTCCACTTGGGCACGTGTTTGCTGCAAAACTCGAAGATATCGGTGATCAGGCGCATGGAAGGCTTAGGCGGGAATATATAGGTTCCCCTTGCTATGTATTCTTTCAAGATATCGTTTTGGATCGTGCCCGACAGTTTATCGATGGGGACGTTCTGTTTTTCGCCGACGGCGATGTACATGGCAAGCAGTATCGAAGCGGGCGCGTTGATTGTCATGGACGTAGAGACCTTATCCAGGGGTATGCCGTCGAACAGGGTCTCCATGTCCTCGAGGCTGTCTATGGCCACGCCCACCTTGCCCACCTCGCCCTGTGCCATGGGGTGGTCAGAATCGTATCCTATTTGCGTCGGCAGGTCGAAGGCCACGGAAAGGCCCGTCTGGCCCTGCTGCAGAAGATATTTATATCTCTCATTGGACTCCTCGGCGGAAGCATAGCCGGCGTACTGGCGCATGGTCCAAAAGCGACCCCTGTACATCGTGGGCTGAACGCCTCTGGTATAGGGATATTCTCCGGGAAAATTGAGATCCTCAAGGTAATCCATGTCTTTGATGTTTTCCGGCGTATAAAGCCTCTCTACCGGTATCCCGCCACAGGTGGAAAATGTGCCCTTGCGCTCGGGGTATTTTTGAGTGACCTTTTTTACTTCTTCCTCGTATTTAAGACGAGTTTCAGATATCTTTTTCAGTTCCTCTTCCTTGAACATTAAGTCCACCCTCCCAAGAGATTTCGCCATTACACAATTTACGCATTTGTATCTATTATTCCGCACATTTTCGCCCTTTGCAACATTTAGGAAATATTAAGACAATTCTGACTTCTATTTGTAATCGAAAGTTCAGGTGCCGCAAAAACGATGCTATCATATAAACACTGGTAAGTCCACATTTTACCCAGTGTCAAGGCTTACCAAGTAATTGGTCAATTAATGTGATTAGATGACATTGCTTGTGAAAATAGAGATAAAGGAGGAGTTATTAACATGTCCGTAATCGAATGTTACCTCTGCGGTAAGGGTTTCGTCACGACCGGACCGAAGATATGTCCCGCCTGCATGAAGCGCTTGGATGCTCTTTACATGGAAGTCAGGGACTACATCAGGGATAATCCTCATCTGAGGCTAAACGTAAGGGAGCTTGCAGATGCCATGGACGCCGACCCCCGAGACATCCAGGCCCTGGTCGACATGGGACGCCTTGAGCTTGAGGGAGAGGGAAGCGACAGCGAACTGCTCTCCGAAAAAGAAAGGCTGCTTAAAGAGCTGGAAAAACACCTGAAAGAGGATAAGGGCAGAAAAACCGCGAGGATCAAATATGCTGCCGAAAAATATGGCAAGAAGGAAAATAAAAAGGAGAAAGACGATCAGTAGGATCATATAAAATAAAAGCCGCTCGCTCAAGGGCGAGCGGCAAAAGCCTTACTGACACGCCTTTAGCCGCTGGGCCATATTCTTTCCCAGCTCCGCGGCCTTGGCGTAATCCTCGTCCTTAGGCGAGGACTGAATCACCACTTCCGGAGAAAGCAGCCCCCACTTCCCCGACGTTTGAGCAAAATCCTTCAGCCTCTTCATGATGCCGGGACTCCAGGTGTAATTGCCCATGATGCCTATGAGGCGATTTTTCATCTTCTTGTTCTCAAGGTGTGCCATCAAGTCCGCTATGGGGGGAAAGGGCATCGTATTGTACGTGCAGGAGGCCAGAATCAGGCCTCTGTAACGCCATATGTCGCGAATGATGAAAGAGACATGATCCCTGGCTGCATCGTGCACTATAATGTGATTTATTTCCTCCCTTGCAAGCTCCCTGGCAGCAGCGTTTGCCAATTTTGCAGTGTTTCCGTACATCGATCCGTAAACTATCACCGCTCCACATTCCGTCTCATGGCGGCTCCATCTGTCGTAAAGCCTGATTATGTGCTCAGGCTTGCTCCTGTGTATGGGGCCGTGGGAAGGGGCAACTATCTTGATATCCACGCCGCCCAATTTGGCGATAGCTGCCTGCACCTGGTCGGAGTAACGACCCACTATGTTCGAAAAATATCTCAATATCTCTCCCTCATAATAAGACATGTCGACCTCATCGTCGAAGATGCCGCCTTCCAGGCAGCCGAAACCGCCGAAGGCGTCGCAGGAAAACAATGTCTTGGTGGCCTTATCGTAGGTCATCATGGTCTCCGGCCAATGGACCATGGGGGTCAAAAAGAACTTTAGCACATGCCCTCCTAAGTCGATCTCCTCCCCGTCCTTGATCTGGACGATATCGTCGGTCACCGAGTAAAAGTTTTCCAGCATCTTTACCGTCTGACCGTTGCAGATGATCTTAAGGCCGGGATATAAGGTCTTCAAGATCTTTATGGATCCCGAGTGATCGGGCTCCATATGATTTACCACAAGGTAATCTATGGGCTTGTCCTCTCCAAGAAGGCGCTTGACCTTGGAAACAAGGTCGGTGAGAAAGAAAGCCTTAACGGTATCTATGAGCGCAACCTTTTCGCCAGTGACCAGATAGGAATTGTAGGCAACCCCTCTTGGAAGAGGCCACAACGCCTCGAACAGGTCCGTCTCTTTGTCATTAACCCCCACCCAGTAAATGCCCTTTGCGACCTCTACTGCGTTATTCATTCGAGATCATCCTCCTCTCTTAAGGCCTATCTAGCATATCACCTTGCCCTCAAGCTCAGGCAAGCGGGAGCAAAGCTCCTTTAGGAAACTGTCCTTATCGACGTAAAGGATGCCCCTTATGCCCAACCTTTCGGCCAATTTAATATTTTCATCTTTGTCATCCACGAAAATTATACGATCCGGATCGACCTGCAAAACTTTCAAAACATCATCAAATATGCTACCGTCGCGCTTGCACTTGCCTAATCTGTAGCTGTTAAAGACATGATCGAACCTGTCGTAGAAGGGCGTCTCTTCGTTTACCTCTTCCACCCAATTTGTCTGGTCCGTGAGCAATACCGCTTTAAAGCCGTCATCACGAAGCCTTTGGATCAATTCCAGCATCCAATCCCTCAAAACGAACCTCTTCAAGACCTCGTTTCGCAAATCTTCGTCGGATACCTCGCCAAGGCTAAATCTCCTTTTGAAGGCAGCCCAAAATACTGCCTCCGGCACTCTGCCACAGATGTATCCCGATTCGTAGAGTATATCGGTGGCGGTATCAAGCACACCTTCAGGATCCAGACCGTATTTCCCGGCAATTGCCTTCATACCCTCTATGAATCCCTCCTCGGCAACGACGCCGCCGAAGTCAAACATTGCGACAGAATATTCTTTATTGTCACGCAAATTTCAACACCTCTTGGTTTTTTTGTTGTATTAGTTATAATTGTAACTGATGTCATCGCATGCATAAACGAATAACGATCAGGCAGACGTGATAGTGATAACATTTACCATCGCATCAAGTCCATTTTTTATTTTACAATAGGGCTACAATGGGCAAATTGCCCGTTTGTGTCTATATATTACACACATAACAGGAGGGGTCAATGATGGCCGTAAAAAGGCGTAGCTCGCATGATGTCCTTCTTTCCACAGCCCTTGAGAACTTTTACAACGCAGCAGAGGAGATGGGGCTGGAGGACGATTTGATCGAGATACTCAGCCGTTCGGAAAGAAGGGTTTGCGTATCCATACCGGTGGAGATGGATGACGGTACAGTCAGGGTCTTCGACGGATATCGCGTAGTCCACTCAAGCGCCCTCGGACCTGCAAAGGGCGGCATTCGCTTTCATCCTCAGGTGTCCTTGGATGAGACCGAGGCATTGGCTTTCATGATGACATGGAAGTGCTCCCTGGCCGGCATACCTTACGGCGGAGGCAAGGGCGGAGTATGCTGCGACCCGCTTGAGCTATCCCTAAAGGAAAAGGAAAGGATCACCAGGACCTTTGCAGCTAGGATTGAGCCCTTCGTCGGTGCCTGGAGCGACGTTCCTGCTCCCGACGTAAACACAGGGCCTCAGGAAATGGTGTGGTTCATGGACACGATAAGCAAGATAAGGGGGCATCTCGATCCGGCCGTATTCACGGGGAAGCCCGTCTCTCTGTGGGGATCCAAGGGCAGAAATGCCGCTACAGGCCTTGGCGTTGCCACATGTGCATTGGAGCTGCTTCGCGTCATGGGCAAGGACCCCAAAACAGCCACGGCAGCCGTCCAGGGCTTCGGAAACGTGGGCAGCTTTACGGCCAAATTCCTCCACGATGCCGGTGTCAAAGTCGTTGCCATCTGCGATATAACCGGAACTTACTACTGCAAGGACGGCATTGACGTGAACAAGGCCATGGCCCACACCCAAAGCAATCCCAAAAAGCTGCTTGAAGGCTACACCCAGCCCGGCCTTGAGAAAAGAGGCCCCGAGGAAGTGCTCTTCCTGGACGTCGACGTACTGCTTCCCTGCGCCATGGAGGGAACCCTCAACAAGACGAACGCCGACAAGGTCAAGGCCAAATACATCGTCGAGGGAGCAAACGGCCCGCTTACGCCTGAGGCCGACGAGATACTCAAGTCAAAGGGCATACCCATCGTGCCCGACTTCTTGGCCAACAGCGGCGGCGTAATAGGGTCTTACTTCGAGTGGTGCCAGAACCTGGCAGGATTCTTCTGGAGCGAAGAGGAATACAACCAGAGACTGGTGACCATAATGAAGTCCAACTTCCAGAGGGTATGGGAATATTCCAAGGAAAAGAACGTCCTGATGCGTCGCGCTGCCTTCATGGTCGCCATAAAACGCGTAGCGGATGCCGTTAAGATGAGGGGAGTATTTCTGTAATACTTAACTTCCCATTGGTTATCTGATTGCGAAAGCCCCATCCCTTTGTTATAAAATGGATGGGGCTTTTATGTAATTACCAGTTAAAGGGGGAACAAGAGGTGCCCGAAGGACTCTCCAAGACGCTTTGGGAAGAAAACATGGATATTGCCATGTCATGCTTAAACCATCCCTTTGTCCGAGGGATAGCTTCAGGCAATTTGCCCAAGGATAGGTTCAACTGGTACGTGGGACAGGATTACTTTTACCTTCAGGCCTTCGCGAAGGCCTTCTGCCTCGCCGTGGTCAAGGCACCCGACGTGGAGGGAATGAAGGCATTTCACGAGCTGGCCGGAGGAGCATTGGGCGAGATGAGCCTTCATATAGGATTTGAAGAAAAATTGGGCGCCAACGTCAAAGCGGTCATCCCAAGCAGGGCGACGCGCATGTATACCGACTTTTTGCTGGCCACGGCATGGGAAAGGGATGCCGGCTTAATTGCTGCGGCCACTACGCCCTGTAACCGCCTATATGCATGGCTGGGCCAAAACCTCATGAAGGGCGCAAACAAGGACAACCCCTACATCGACTGGATATTGACTTATTCAAGCAAATCCTTCGAGGAGCTTGCCCAAAAGACGGAGATGCTCATCGACCGCTACGCCAAGGACGACGACATAACGCGCTCCATCTATCGCTACGCCATGATATGTGAGTATGAGTTTTTCGACGCAGCATGGAAGCATGACTAATTAAGCTCATGTAACAAAAATTCGCCAAACCCCTCGAACAAGTCCACCGTCGGATTCCAGAGGGTGGACCTGTATATGAGAGATGCCGGATGGGGAAGGGGAAAGATAATGTAATCTTCCACATACAACGGTTTCCCGAACATTTGAGGGATCATGGAGTTCTTTTCGGGTCTGGGGATGCCAAAAAGGTGCATAATGCCCTTTGTGGCCCATTTGCCCAGAGGCACTATGATCCCGGGCCTTACCAAGCGAAGCTCCTCTTTGAGGTAGGGAAGGCAGGCATATACTTGACGCCACTTCGGCCTTCCGTAACGGGGCAGAGGGCATTTTAGCAAATTCGTCCGCCAGCAGTCGTAAAACTTGACCCCTCCCCTTCCAAGAAGATAGCGCAAAAAAGACCCCGTCACCCCCCAGAAGGGCCTGCCGTTTATCTGCTCCGCATCGAAGGGGGCCTGCCCTACTAAAAGGATGCGGGCACCTGTCGGCCCCTCCCCGGGAACGGCACCCTTTCGGTTTAAGGCCAAATCGCACCTGTTGCAGCTTTTTATCATAGACGCCAAAACTTCGACATCACACATGTTCGACAATGCCCTAAATTTATCCCATTGCTCCTTCGCGTAAAACTTTATCCCTGTCCTTGGGCCTTTATTTTATCCCAAAGCCTGTCGAAGCGGAAATATATGAGCATATCCATAAACTTCGACGTCCTTAGGGGGTGGATCGGAAAATAAAAAAGATGGGACCTGCAGCTGCAGTCGCTTGAGCCAAAAGCTTCCACGGCGCAGCTTGATATTGCCGACAAACGGGATGCCAGCGCGCATTCTACGTCATCCTGCGTCCTCACGGGAAGGCTCAACACGGACTTGGCAACCTCGCACATGAAGTCCACGTGCCAGTGATGGGCCTTCGTCTTCCTGGAATGCCTGTTGACCCTGGCCGTCAGGTTTCTGGCAGCCGAGCCCACGTAGGCGTAAAAGCCGGGTCGCAACTTGATCTTTCCCAAAGAGCCGACCTCGATATCGTGAAATTCGTCGAACTCAAATATGGTTATGTAGGCTCCCTCATCTTTGGCTTCACCTTTCAAAAAATCCCAGGGAACCAAAATATCCTCCGACAACAAGCGAGGCGTCATGTCATCGTTCCAGCTTAAGCCTATAGGTATCACATCTATTGCGTCGCGATGTGCGATCAAAGAACGGGCAAATTCCAGGTCCGTATGATAATCAGGGACGAACGCCTCCGGCTTGGCGGAATTTATCAAAAAAAGTATTGCTGCCTTCCGGCCTTGCCCTGCCAGCGTGGCCAACTCTTCAACGTGTTTTTTGCCCCTTGCGGTCACAGCGTCAGGAAAGGCCGCCACGTGACGTCCGAAAAGCGTACAGGACTTAACTTCAAGAAAAACCTCTTCTCCCCTCATCTTCAGCAGGAAGTCTATGCGACTCCTGCCAAGGGCGACTTCCCTTTTTACGATTTCCGCACCGGCAAACCTGGATATAAAGCCCTTGCGCAGCAGATGCTCGACCACGTCGTTTGCCAAATGGGTATGGAGCAAGACCCAATCGCCCAAGCGCCTGGCAGCCATAACGGTATAGGGCAACTCCCCTTTCGAGGGGACAAGCAGCAAGGACGTTCCGGGCAAAAGTATCTCCCACAGCCTTCCCGGGTTGGGCAGGTAGGCAAAGGTGGTACAACCCTCCATATCCACCTGGACCACGAAGCGATTCCGTCTATTCAAGAAACGTCCCGTTATCAGAGGATCTTCGCAAACTTTAAACCCTCCATTTATTAAAGCTTTCGATCCCATCGATCCGCCCTCCTCATTAGGTCAATATTGATCAACTATTTCTTACGCTTTATACGGCAAAATTTGCCAAGAAATTCTCCAAAACGTCACGAGCCATCATATACCCTTAAGCTAATCAAGGCCTTGATCCATGGGCATGCTGCGCAGGATAAGAATACCAAGGGCATATGGAAATCTTTAATTATACAGTGCCATGTTTGTCGTTGATAAGGATGGCACATTAGCATTTATACAGGCGAAAGAGCAAAAATGAGATCTAGGCCATTTGATCCGTGATTGGAAAAGACATATAAAGCGTAAAAAGAAACTGACCAATGTTGACTTTTTAAGGCCACAAACCCAGAATAACCATAATAACTGAACAAAATACGAAGATGGCGCCGCCCGATAGAGCGAAGCGGCGCCATCCGATCTTCCACGATAAGGGCTATTCCCTCTCTTCCCTGTAAAAGGGCAAGCCCAACGCCCCGGGAGCGCCCAAAAACCTGCCCTTTCCCTTTGAGATCGATATGATTACCAGCACGGCTATGGTGAGAATGTAGGGAAGCATCATCAGCAGAGGTGCAGGAATAGTAGTACCCCCAGCCTGTATCCTCATCTGAAGGGCCTCTACCCCACCAAAGAGGTATGAACCCAAAGCGGCCCTAAAGGGATGCCAGATGGCAAATATGACCAGAGCAACGGCTATCCAACCCCTTCCTGCTGTCATGAGGTCCACCCACATGTGGCTGTAAACGACGGACATATAGGCCCCGCCTAAGGAAACGAACCCTCCTCCAAGAAGGGTCGCAATATATCTTACTGCCGAGACCGAAATGCCGGCAGCTTCCGCAGAAAGCGGGCTGTCGCCTACCGCCCTGATCATGAGGCCAAACTTCGTCCTGAAGATCAAAAACCATACGACAAACACCATTATGTAGGAAAGATAGACCATCACGTCCTGGCTAAACAGCACAGGCCCCAACAGGGGAATGGACGACAGTCCCGGCAACGCCAAGACGTTAATTCCCTCTATGGTCTCTCCCACGTAACCCCTCCCGAGCAAGGAGCTTACCCCCGTTCCGAACATGGTCATGGCAAGGCCGGATATGACCTGGTTTGCCTTCAGCGATATACATAAAAAGGCATGTATGAGGTTAACCAGGATGCCCACCAAAAATGCGACCATCAGGCCGTAAAGGCAAGAGCCCGTATCGTACGTCACGATGAATCCCGTAAAGGCACCTATGAGCATTACCCCCTCCAACCCAAGGTTTAACACGCCCGATTTTTCGGTAATTATCTCGCCAAGGGTCGCGTATAGTATCGGGGTGCCGCTTCTAACGGCAGCTGCCAAAATTGGGACGATCAACTCCATCGCTGATCACCTCTTCTTGAAAGTAAGGCTTATTCTGTAGTTCCTGAAGAACTCCCCTCCCAGCAGGAAAAACAATATTAATCCCTGGAGTATCTGGACGCTCGAAAGGGGAAGGCGCATGGCAATTTGCAGGTTCTCTCCGCCAACGAAGAGGGCTCCAAACAAAAAGGAGACGAAAATTATCGTGACGGGATGAAGCCTTGCAAGCCAGGCAATTATTATGGCCGTGTATCCGTAGCCGATCGCAAATCCGGGCTGCAAACGCCTGTGCAGACCCGCCATTTCGGCCATTCCGGCAAGCCCGGCTATGGCACCGGATATGAACATCACCAACATAACGTTTCGTGCAGACCTTATGCCGGCATAATCTGCTGCCTTAGGATTTTGTCCGCTGACCCTTATTTCGTAGCCCCATACGCCTTTCCTTACGACCACCCAAATGAGAACTGCAAGGACTAGAGCAAAAAATATGCCGGCATGGATTCGAGTACCGAAAAATTGCGGAAGGCGGGCGCCCTCAGGGAAAAGGGGCGTCATGGGAAAACCCAGGCTGGTCGGATCTCGCCACGACCCGTAGACGAAATACTGGAGCAAAAGTATGGCGATATAGTTCATCATCAAGGTCGTTATGATCTCGTTGACGTTCCACTTGGCCTTTAAAAACCCCGCAAAGCCGCCCCAGAGCCCCCCTGCAATGGAAGCGACGATCCCCATGGCCGCCAACATTATCAAGGGATTATCGATATCCATGTACCTGACCAAGGCCGTACAGGCCAAAGCCCCCAAGACGAATTGACCCTCGGCTCCTATGTTCCAGACCACCATGGTAAAGGAAAGTGCAACGGCAAGGGAGCACATGGTAAGGGGAATGGTCTTTGCCACCGTCTCGCTGATCCCGTAAAAGTCACTTAGCGACCCCTTTATCATCATCCCGTAGGCCTCAAGGGGGGAGACGCCCAAGAAGTGCAACACCACTGCTCCACTGAAGAAGGCAAGGACGATCGATGCCGAAATTATAAGGGTCTCTTGCCATTTGGTTATATAAAAGCGCTTTTCGATCTTTATCCTCATCGAACAACTTCCCCCTCAAGAGTTGGATGAAATGCCTGCCATCATAAGCCCAATCCTTTCAATGTCCCCTGCCCCGGGTCCTTCCAGGATGCCCATGATCTTTCCCCGGTAGATAACAGCAAGTTCGTCGCTTAAGGCCAGAAGCTCGTCGAGGTCCTCCGATATGAGCAATACCGCTGCGCCCTCGGCCCTGGCCGACATGAGCTTTTCCCTCACGAAGGCCGTGGCCTTGACGTCCAGTCCCCATGTGGGTTGCATGGCAACAAGCAGCCTAAGGTTATCGGAGAGCTCCCTTGCCAAAATCAGCTTCTGTTGGTTGCCCCCCGACAGCATTCTCACGGGCACGTCAAGCCCGGGCGTAAGTATTTCATAGCTTTCCACCAACGACTTGCTGTGCCTATGAACCTCATCCCAATCTATAAAAAAGCCCTTGCTGTAAGGGGAATGCCAATATTTTCTAAGGGCCACATTTTCAGCCACGTTCATGTTCGGGACCAGTCCAACACCCTTTCGATCGGCCGGAACGTATTTGACACCCAGATCTACCATGTGCCTCGCGGAGGCCGAAGTCACATCCTCGGTCACCAAATATAGCTTCCCACTCTCGATCCTTCGCATGCCTGCCAATGCTTCTGCAAGCTCTCCCTGGCCATTACCGCTGACGCCTGCTATGCCGAATATTTGCCCCTCCCTTAAGGTAAAAGAAACTCCGTCGACGGCAACTAGCCCCTTGTCATTTCTGACGACTAAACCTTCCGCTATCAAGATGGGCTTACCCTTCGTTGCGGGGCTCTTTTTTGTCCTTGGGATCTCGCCCGTATCGGATGAGCCAACCATCATCTCCGCCAACATTTCCGGAGTGGCTTCCCGGGCATTCAGGGAGCCGACGACCTTCCCTCTTCGCAACACGGTTATCCTGTCGGAGATCTCGAAAACTTCCCTTAACTTATGGGAGATGAAAATTATGCCGTAGCCTTCTTTCTTCATGTGTTTAATTGTTGAAAATAGATGTTCGATCTCCTGGGGGGTAAGCACCGAGGTCGGCTCGTCCAGGATCAATATCTTGGCTTCATGATAGAGCATGCGCAATATGGCCACCCGTTGCTGTTCGCCTATGGAAAGGGTCCATATCGGCGCACTGGGGTCAACATCAAGACCGTAGCGCTGCGAGAGGTCCTTGATCCTCTCGCAAATGGCGTCTTCGTTGACTACAAAGGGCAGATCCTTGCTTCCCAATACCAAGTTTTCCCACACGGTAAGGCTTGGGACCAACATGAAATGCTGATGTACTATGCCGATACCTCTTGATATGGCGTCTCGCGGAGAGCGAAATTCGACCCTTTGGCCTTCCACCTCTATGGTCCCCTCGTCGGGGTGATACAATCCGCACAGCACGCTCATGAGCGTGCTTTTGCCGGCTCCGTTTTCCCCAAGAAGGGCGTGGACCTCTCCGCCCCTTAGATCGAAATCGACGCAGTCATTTGCCTTCATCCCATAAAAGGATTTGGTAATTCCGCGCATCTTCACTAAATATTTGTCCTCCACCCGTAACACCAACCTTAAGGGGCATGCAAAAAAGCTGCATGCCCCTTTTAGATTTTTGAACTATTTATTATTTAGGAAGTTCACCTTCAACGCCCTCGACAAGCCAGTTCATGGAAAGCAAATCCTGATCCGTCAACCTCTCGCCCTGCTTTACCCTGAGCTTGCCCTGGTTGTCCTTGATGGGCCCTTCAAATACGTCCCACTTGCCGGAGATTATGCGCTGTCTTTCGCTTTCTACGAGCTTTTTGGCGCTGTCGGGAACGTCCTTGCTGTAGGGGGCAAGGCCGACCATGCCTTTATCCAGGCCCCACCATATGTTCTCGGGCTTCCAGGTTCCTTTGATGACCTTATCTATGGTGTACTTATATACGACGCCCCAGTTCCAGACGGGAGCCGTGAGGTGTTTGGTGGGGGCATATCTCGACATGTCGTTGTTGTAGCCCACCACATAGACGCCGGCTTCTTCCGCTGCCTGGGGAACGGAGCCGGTGTTAGCATGCATCGCAAGCACATCCGCCCCGGCATCGACCAAGGCCTTGGCTGCTTCCTTCTCCTTGCCGGGATCTATCCACGAGAAGAGCCACACTACCTTTATCTTGGCATTAGGGTTGGCCTTGCGCACTCCCAGGGCAAAGGCGTTAAGCCCCCTCACCACTTCAGGGATGGGGTGTGCGGCCACAAAACCGATCACGTTTTTCTTCGTCATGCTTCCGGCTATGAGTCCGGACAGATATCTAGCCTGATACATGCGGCCGAAGTAGACGCCCACGTTATCGGCCATCTTGAATCCGGAGCAGTGCATGAAGATCACGTCGGGATGTCGGGAAGCAACCTCCTGGACGTAATCCATGTAGCCGAAGGAAGTGGCAAAGATGACCTTGGCACCGTTCCTGATGAAGTTTTCCATGGCCCTTACGGAGTCGGGCCCCTCGGGCACGGACTCGACGTACATGGTCTTGACCTGAGGAAAGGCCTTTTCTACATCAAGCCTTCCAAGGTCGTGCATGTAAGTCCATCCGCCGTCGCCTATGGGACCGTTATAAAGCCATGCCGCTTTGAGCTTGTCGGCAGGTACGGCCTCAAAGGCCATGAGGGGGGCGCAAAATAGGATGACTGCCAGAAGAGCAATTGCCGGGAAAAACCTCTTCATCATTCCTCAACCTCCTGTTGTGAATTATGTTATAATCTTTATGCTAAAATTTTACCGTCTTTTTTGGCTCTATTCAATTAAGTAAATCCTTTAATAACACTATACCAAAAGCTTGCGTATATAGCATGTTTCTTCGATCGCCTTGAATGTCAACAGGGTATACATTGCTTTTTAAAAGAAAAAAGTTAAGAGGGGATGCAACATGGCTGACAAAAATCGCTACAGAAGAACCTATCCAGTTTCTTGGGATCAGCTTCACAGGGACAGCCGGGCGCTCGCTTGGCGACTCATAGACAGCGGCAGGTCGTGGGACAAGATAATCGCCGTCGTTAGGGGCGGTTTGGTGCCGGCTGCGATAATAGCCAGGGAATTGGACATACATTACGTAGATACCATATGCGTATCGAGCTACACGCTAAGACAGCAGGGAGAGCTCAAGATAATAAAGAGCATTGAGGGCATAAACGGAGAAAATGCCCTCATCATTGACGACCTTGTCGATACGGGAAAGACCGCCAGGATCGTAAGGCAGATGCTCCCCGATGCCCATTTTGCCACAGTTTACGCCAAGCCCGACGGAAAGCCATACGTTGATACATATATCACCGAGGTAAGCCAGGATACGTGGATACTCTTTCCTTGGGACTCCGAGATCCAGTTCGTAGAACCCCTGATCCAGCAAAAGCCATAAGGGAACCCTGCAGGCTAAGGCTTCAAGCCTTGCCTTTAGCTTCCGCACCAGCCTTTATCCTTGAAAGCTGCGGCACCACCCGATAGGCCACTATGGTCGCCGCAGCTGCCTTTAACCCGTCAGCAAGAAGGAAGGGAAGCACCCCTATTTTAACTGCTCCGATGAAGGATATGTCTTTTCCCACTATGAAATTCAAGTTAAGGAACAAGCCGATCGTCCCGCAGGCATATATGGCCAAAAGGCCCACCACGGAAGAGCCAAGGAGCCCAAGGAGGCTTGTCCTTTCTTTTGATACCTTACCCGCTGCGTAGGAAGCCAGAATAAAGCCCGCCAAATAGCCAAAGGTGGGCGAAAACAATATATGCGGACCGCTTGCGCCGGCAAAGACCGGCAGGCCCATCAATCCCATTAGCAGATAGGCAGCCTGCGACATGGCACCCAATTTTGGCCCCAGGCACATGCCGGAAAGCAATACGAAAAGTACCTGGAGAGTCATGGGAACCAAGGGAAAGGGAATACGAATCCAGGCTCCTATTGCCGTCAGACATACGAACAAAGCTGCCGACACCAGGGACCTTGTCTTTAAATCGGACATAAAGCCATTCACCTCCGAACAAATCGGGAAACTTAATCGTCAAGCCATTTCCAGGTAAATATGATGCCCTGCCCCGCCAGGCTCAAAAGCAACCGCTCTGCTTCTTCGACGTTAGGCAGAGAAATCTCGCCGCATAGGCGGACATTTTCTCCATAAGAAACCCGCCATGCGGCATCTTCTGCTGCAAGCGACTTAAATTTGAAGCGAATGAGGCCTTCTTTGTCATATGGGAGCTCTATCAATAGAACTTTGCTCTTGAATCTGCGAACCGCTCCCGCCGCCTCTATGGCCATCCTCGCCGTTTGGCCGTAAGCCTCTATGAGACCCCTGACTCCAAGCTTTATCCCTCCAAAGTACCGCGTGACGACGACCACAACATTTGTCAATCCTGCTCGCTCTATTTCGCCCAATATGGGCTTCCCCGCAGTTCCGGAGGGCTCTCCGGCGTCAGAGCAATGTCTTTGTGGCACATCCGCTCCAACCCTGTAGGCCCAGCAGTTGTGCGTCGCATCCAAATACTTCATCGATATTTCCCTTACGATCTCTTTGGCCTGCTCCACGGATCTGGCAAGCCTGGCGTGGCCTATGAAATGCGATCTTTTGATCGTAAACCTTACCTCGCTGTCCTTTTTAGGTTCGAGATAGACGTAACTTTCTCCCACCTTACCCTTCCCACGCCTCTTTTAGCTTTCTGTAAGTCACGTCTAAGGCCTCAGGTATTACCTTCGTCTCCCCAATCACGGGCATGAAGTTCGTATCGCCTTCCCATCGGGGAACGATATGCACGTGAACGTGTCCTTCAAAGCCTGCACCTGCTACCTTACCCATGTTTATCCCTATGTTAAAACCATGTGGCGCCATGACCTTCTTCAGCAGCTTTATGCACCTTTGGACAAGCTCGTTTATCTCCAGAAGCTCTTCCCCATCAAGGTCATCGTAGTCTCCGCAGTGGCGGTATGGGGCGACCATCAAATGGCCCGTGTTATAGGGAAAGGCGTTCATCATGACAAAAGCCCTTTTGCCGCGATATAGGATGAGCCTCTTTTCGTCGTTGTCCTCCTTGGTGAAGGCGCAGAAAATACAATCTATCTTCTCGGAACTCGACTGATTTATGTAGGCCATACGCCAAGGTGCATGAAGTACGTACATAGTCCTTACCCTCCCTTAAATGTTTCACGTGAAACATTTTTGTCTAAAGCAATCTAAGCCCGACTGGATTATAACACGTTCAAAGCTACATTACCGCCAGGGCGACTCCCACAGAAGGCATGTTTGCAAATCCTTTGCAAACTATATAAAATTAAGGACATGGAAGACGGGGAAGTTTTGCGCATCTTGGAAGAAAAGGGCTTACCGGTTACGAGGCAGCGCCTGGCCATATTAAAAAAGATCCTGGAGATGGGGTGTCACTTCACTGCAAGGGATCTTCATATCGCACTGGATGAGTCAGCGAAGGCCGTTGATCTTGCTACCGTATACCGTACCTTAAAGGCCTTTGAAGAGGCCGGCTTGGTGACATGCGTAGCAGAGATGGGCAACTGCCGTTATTACAGCGGGACGCATGCCGGAGTCATTCCCCATGCGCACTTTTGCTGTAAGGGATGTGGCAGGCTCTTTTGTCTGCCACCGCTTGAGGTGACGGCTTCCAGGGAGATAAGGTCCTTGGAGAAGATGGGATTTGAGGTACATCAATTGGTCGTCACCATAGAAGGTTTGTGCGCGCAGTGCAGAAGAAGGGAGGAAGGAAAATGAAACTAAAATTACAGATTGATATGTTGCTGTCCATTATCGCCATCATTCTTGTGGCGTCCCTTGCGCCGGCAGCGGAAGGGCAACCCCAGCTTATGGCATTCACATCGGTACCGCCCATTGCCTATTGCATAGAACGCATAGGCGAGGGAAGGGTTCAGGTATACTCCATGATAAGCCCGAGCGACGATCCCCATACCTTTGAGCCCAAGCCGAAGCAGATGGCAAGCTTGTCTAAGGCAGGCATATATTTTTCGACGGATTTTCCGTTTGAAAGGGTCATCTTGCCCAAGATCAAGTCCTCCAACCCGAATTTAGCAGTAGTAGATGTCGGATACGGATTGCCCGGCTACGGGAACGAACAGGACCCGCATATATGGACGTCGCCGCTTGCCATGCTAAAGATAGCAGACAACGTATACCGCGGAATTATATCAGCAGACCCGAAGGGCGCAGAAGTCTACAGAAAAAACTTCCAGGATTTCTTGGGGGATATCGTCGCCTTAGACATCAAGATATGGGATACGCTGAAGGGTGTCAGGGGCAAGAAATTCGTGGTCTTTCATCCTTCGTGGGGACGTTTCGCCAAAGATTACGGACTTACGCAAGTTCCAATCGAGGTAGAAGGAAAGGAACCGAAGGGTGCCGATCTGGCCCGCCTCATAGAAGAAGCGAAGGCCGAAGGGGTTAAAGCCATATTCGTATCGCCACAACATTCGAAGAAGGGCGCCAAAGCGGTCGCCGACGCGATAGGAGCCAGGTTGACAGAGATAGATCCTCTGTCAAAGGATTGGGCCAACAATCTATTGTCGGTTGCAAATACCTTTGCGAGGGTGTTGTAGATGGGCCTTCAAGTTGCTTCGCCCTATGATATCCTCTTTGATGACGTTTGGTTTTCCTACAATAACTCCCCAGTCCTGCGAAGCGTGTCGTTTTCGGTTCCCCAAAGGGAGTTTTTGGTCATAATAGGGCCAAACGGGGGAGGCAAAACCACCCTGCTAAAGCTAATCCTGGGACTTTACGTCCCCCAAAGGGGCAGCGTAAGGCTTTTGGGAGGATTGGAGCCGACGCAGTGCTCGTACCTTCTGGGATATATCCCCCAAAACGCAAACATCAACCTGGACTTCCCCGTAAGGGTGTTGGACGTAGTGTTAATGGGCAGGCTTCGGGGATTAAAGTGCTTTTACACCAAGGAAGACAGAAGGATGGCACAGGAAGCCCTGGAGATGATGGGCATGAATGAGTACGCCCATGCCAGGATGAGCGAGCTTTCCCAGGGGCAGCGCCAGCGCGTGCTCATAGCGAGGGCGCTAGTTTCCAAGCCCAAGATCCTGCTTTTGGACGAACCGACGGCCAGCGTCGACGTGGAGGCACAAAGGATCCTCTATGATAAGCTGAAAGAACTAAACAAGGGCATCACCATAGTGCTCGTAAGCCACGACATGACGGTCATCACAAGCTACGCCACGGCCGTGGCCTGCGTCAACGGCACGGTTTACTATCACGATTCAAACGAGATAACCGCGGAGATGTTACAGATGGCCTACGGTTCCTGTCCCGTCGAGCTGGTGGCCCATGGCATACCCCACAGGGTGTTGGCAAAACACGACGGTGATCACGATGCTTGAGGCCTTGCAATACGACTTCATGCGCTATGCGGTGATTGCCGCCGTGCTTGCGAGCGTCATATGCGGGATAACCGGCACGATCGTGGTGAGCAAACGCCTGGTCTCCATGGCCGGAGGAGTGGCCCACTCCGCTTATGGTGGCATCGGCATGGCCTTGTTCTTCGGTTTCTCGCCGCAACTTGGAGCCTTAGGTTTTGCCCTGGTTTCTTCCTGCTTCATGGCATGGATTACGCTTCGGGCAAAATCGCGGGCCGACACCATAATAAGCATCATATGGGCGGTAGGCATGGCGATCGGCGTGATATTTTCAGACCTCACGCCCGGCTACGGAGCAGACCTGATGAGCTACCTATTTGGGAGCATATTGATGGTCACTAAGGGCGACATAATATCGATGGGCTTGCTGTGTCTTATCCTCTCTGCCTTCGTGCCTACATTTTACGGCCAGCTATTGGCCTACTCTTACGACGAGGAATACGCACGCACAAGGGGCATACCCGTCACTTTTCTGCACTTTGCCGTAATAGTGCTGATATCGTTTTCCGTCGTGCTGATAATCCGCATAGTAGGCCTTATCTTGGTCATTGCGCTTCTTTCCATTCCGCCCTACATAGCCGAAAGGTTTTGTCGTTCCCTGGCCGGAATGATGATAACTTCGACCTTACTAAGCCTCATCTTTTCGGTGTCCGGCTTGATGGTGGCATACAAATTTAACCTAACGTCAGGCGCAGCGATAATCGTGATCGCAGCGATTTGCTACTTTGCGACTGAGGTGGCATCTAGACGCAGGAGAGGGCAACAGTGAAGCGCAATATCCGAATGCCGTGGATTGTGTATTGACTAGCCAGGATCATCATGTAGATAATATGTGATATAATTGTCACATATCTAACGGACAAGGGAGTTGATTGCAAGTTGAAAATACAAGTGCTTGGCACGGGGTGCCCTAAATGTAAGAAGCTTGCCGATATGGCCGAAAAGGTTGCAAGAGAACTTAATCTCGACTACGAGCTCGAGAAGGTTACGGACATTAACAAAATAGTATCCTTCGGTGTCATGATCACCCCAGCCTTAGCGGTTGACGGCAAGGTCGTTATTGCAGGAAAAGTTCCGTCGGAAGAGGCATTAAAAGAGACATTAAAAAATATTTGTGGGTAATTAGATGATCTATAAGCATATTGTATAGATGAGCCTGCCTTTTGTTGCGTTAAATTCCTTTATCAGGGCAGGCTCATCGACATATAGAATATATTTGTTTAAAAATTCCGCTTATTCAAGGCTGCCATAAATCATTCCAGCCAGCGAAGAAAGCAGCACCACAAGGGCTACGTACGTAAGGGTCTTTTTGGTCCCCAGTACTGTTTTTATTACCAGCATGCTTGGCAATGATAGAGCAGGGCCGGCTAAAAGAAGGGCAAGTGCCGGTCCTTTGCCCATTCCTGCGCCCAAAAGACCCTGTAATATCGGCACTTCCGTTAGCGTGGCAAAATACATTAAGGCCCCAACGATCGAGGCAAAAAAATTAGAGAAGATCGAGTTGCCACCCACCAGATAAGAGACGTAAGCGCTCGGGATGATGCCTTCCCGTCCGGGACGTCCGAAAAGAAAGCCTGCGATCAGTACGCCGGCAAAAAGCAATGGCAATACCTGAAGCGCATATCCCCAAGTTGCTCTGAACCAATCAGATATTTCCTCTTTGAACCATTTTCCCGCCGCAAACACTACATAGGATAGGCTGATCAATGCTGCTGTCCATTTAACGCTATGAAGTTGCGCCCAAAAACCTGCATCCACCTTAGGAGCTGCAATGTTTGCGAATATCAAGAAGCAAATCATGCCGGCCATAACTGATGCCGGCTGCCACAAAGGACGAGATGCACTGTCTTCGACTGAAACAGCGAAAATTTCCCTTCTTTGTTCTTCGTCCTTTCTAAATATAAATGACATCGCCAGCCCAATTACTATGCTGAAAGAAATCGCACCGATAGCTCTGGCCAAGCCCATCTCGAAGCCCAACACCCTCGCCGTTAAAATTATGGCCAACACATTGATAGCAGGTCCGGAGTAAAGAAATGTGGAAGCAGGGCCTATTCCGGCCCCCCTGGCGTAAATTCCTGCAAACAGAGGAAGAACGGTGCAGGAACATACGGCTAAAATCGTGCCCGATACTGCTGCAACCGAATAGGACACGAACTTGTTCGCACCGCTTCCAAGATATTTCATGACGGACTGTTGGCTGATGAAAACGGAAATGGCACCCGCTATGAAAAAAGCAGGAACTAAGCAAAGCAGGACATGTTCCCTGGCATATTCATGAAGCATCGCCAGCGCCTCCGAAGCTGCGGCCGATACCCTGGGTGAATCTGCCGGTATAAAGTAAAAGAAAAGAAATGCGAACAGTATCAATGCGAATTTTTTTCTGTCGCTCATCGAAATATCCCCTTTACCGCCCGTTTATCCTTGTTAAATTTCGTTGCCGTCCTTGGAGCATGAACATTTGGAACAAAATTGAATTTCAACCGGATCGCCCAAAATGGCATGTTCAATGCATTGAAGCATGGGAATCAAGCAAGGCAATTTAAGACTGTAATAGATGTATAATCCGTCCCGCCTTTGCTCTATAATTCCCAAATCTTTCAGGATGGCCAAGTGTTTGCTGACAGTAGTTCTGTCGTAATCAAATAGGCTTGCAATTTCGCAGGCACACATCTCCCTTTCGCCCAACATTTCGATGATTTCGATGCGAATGGGATGCCCCATGGCCTTTAAGAGCATGGCCTTTTTGCGTTGGGTTTCGATTTCCACAGTTAATCCCTCCCGATAAATATGTGGCAATATTATCACATATAATGCAAGTGCGCAATTGGCATTCGAACCAAGACAGCGTCAATTTCACCATGTTTTTAAAACTCTTCGTGCATACTCTTGCTTGCCGGCGTTATTCTCTAGTTGCCTTTAACGACCATATCGGCCTATAATTAAACGACGTTAAAGCAATAAGTTGAGACAGGGGGACTTATATGATAAAGTTCATCGTCAGAAGACTTATACTTCTCATCCCGGTCTTAATTGGCGTCTCCGTCATCGCTTTCCTCATGTTGCACTTGGCACCTGGAGATCCGGCGAAGTTACTCGCCGGGCTTGAAGCTTCCGCTGAAGACGTTGCAGCCCTACGGGTGCGTTTTGGCCTGGACAAGCCACTTTTCGTCCAATACTTCATGTTCTTGAAGGGCATCTTCGATGGCAGCCTCATATCGCTCAAGTACGAGATGCCCGTAGTTAACGTCATAGCTCCGAGGATTTTAAATACCCTAAAACTTTCTTGTGCAAGTATTTTAGTGGCCCTAACCGTCGGGATGATAGCCGGCATACTTTCAGCAGTCCGTCGGCATTCCATCGTGGACTATATCGCTACAACTATGGCCCTTCTGGGCGTATCGATGCCCGTGTTTTGGTGGGGACTCATCTTGATAATGATATTTTCGGTGTATTTGATGTGGCTTCCATCCGGCGGCATGGGCGACCTAAGACATTTGATACTGCCGGCGATCGTGCTTGGTACCTCTTCCGCCGGAGTTATAGCTCGCATGACCCGTTCCAGCATGATGGATATCCTAAAGCAGGACTACATAACGGCGGCCAAAGCGAAAGGATTGCCCTCAAGAATAGTGGTCTATCGCCACGCCCTGAGGAATGCGCTGATACCGACGGTTACCGTAGTGGGGCTTGAATTCGGATATATGCTTGCTGGAGCTGTGCTCACGGAGACCGTATTTTCCTGGCCTGGGATAGGACGCTTGATAGTCGATTCCATCATGGCCAGAGATTACCCCGTGGTACAGGCTTCCCTCGTTTTGGTGGCCGGCCTTTTCGTCATGGTCAACTTAGGCGTAGATATTCTTTATGCCTTTCTGGATCCGAGGATTCGCTATGACTGAGAAGAAGATCAAACACCCCGCGTTTGCCATATGGAACCAACTGAAGAAGAACAAAATAGCCGTGATAGGGCTTATCATAGTGTCCCTTTATGTATTTTGTGCCATCTTTGCTCCCTACATATCCCCTTACGACCCGACCAAGCAAAACCTCGCCGAAAGCTTTCAGTCGCCAAACGTCAGGCATTTACTCGGTTGCGACGATTTTGGCAGGGATATATTGTCCCGCATCATCTGGGGAGCGCGTATATCGCTACTGATACAGTTAAGCTCTGTCGTCCTGGCACTTATTATCGGGATATTGCTCGGTGCCCTTGGAGGATATTACGGCGGAAAGATCGACGAGGTAATCATGCGATTTATGGACATACTACTCGCATTCCCAGGAATGCTTTTGGCGTTGGCCATTGTGGCCATGCTCGGGCCCAGCTTGAGGAACCTCATCATTGCCATCGGCGTTTATTCCGTCCCGCAATTTGCGCGCATCACAAGAGGAGCAGTGCTGGCTGTGAGAGCGAACGAATACATCGTTGGAGCAAAGGCAATTGGCGAAAGCGATGCCGCGATAATTCTCCGATACGTCTTGCCAAACGCCCTTTCCCCTATTATCGTTCAAACTACGCTTCGCATGGCTACAGTATTGCTCACGGCCTCTGGCCTTGGCTTCCTTGGCCTTGGGGTACAGCCACCGAATCCGGAGTGGGGCACAATGCTTTCAAGCGCCAGGATGTATCTGCGAGCGGCTCCCCACGTGGCCATTTTCCCAGGCCTTGCCATCATGATCACGGTGTTGGGATTTAATTTCCTCGGAGACGGCCTGCAGGACGCCCTAAATCCGAGGCTCAAGGAGTAGAAGCAAATGGAACCGTTGCTTGAAGTGAGAGATCTTGCTACGTACTTTTATACCGACGAGGGTACGGTTAAAGCTCTTGACGGGGTCTCTTTTTCGATCGGGCAAGGAGAGATATTGGGCCTCGTAGGGGAGACGGGCTGCGGAAAGTCGGTCACGGCTACATCGATAATGGGACTTATTCCTTCTCCACCAGGCAAAATTGTACAAGGAAGCATTCTTTTCAATGGCAGAGAGTTGCTCTCCTTGTCGGAACAGCAAATGCGCCATATTAGGGGCAAGGACATCGCCATGATCTTTCAAGATCCGGCAAGTAGCTTAAACCCAGTATTAAGGGTGGGATTCCAAGTGGCCGAAGCTATATGGGCACATACTGGCACCCCCATTCGAAAGGGAATCTTAAGGGCAGCAGAGCTTTTCGGTCTGGTCAACATCCCGGACCCTCAGAAGACGGTCAACCGCTATCCCCATCAGCTCTCCGGGGGCATGAAACAGCGCGTCATGATAGCGATGGCCCTTTCGCTAAATCCAAAACTTTTAATAGCCGACGAACCAACCACGGCATTGGATGTCTCAATTCAGGCCCAAATCTTGAGCCTGATAAAGAGATTACAGCGGGATTACGGAAGCAGCGTCCTTTTGATCTCCCACGATTTAGGGGTCATTTCCACAATGGCTCACAGGGTAGCAGTCATGTATTCTGGTTTGATCGTCGAGCAGGGTAGGGTGGAAGATCTTTTTCAAGATCCCCTGCATCCCTATACGAAGGGGTTGCTGGCAGCTATTCCAAGGGTTGACGAGGATAAAGACGAGCTTGCCGTCATCGAAGGGACATTGCCGAACCCTACCGATCCACCTTCCGGATGTCGTTTTCATCCGCGCTGCTCCCTTGCGACGGATGCGTGCAAAATAGAAAGGCCTCCCTTAAAAGCCGTGAAGCCTGCCCATGAGGTTGCGTGCCATGTCTACGCTCGTTAGCACTGAGGGCTTGTGCAAGTACTTTCCAATAGGGAGGGGAATCGTACGATCAAAGCCTATTGGATGGGTGAGGGCCGTCGACGGCGTTTCCTTTTCCATAGATGCCGGCAAGACATTGGGCCTGGTAGGCGAATCAGGCAGCGGCAAGTCTACCACGGGATTGCTACTTTTAGGACTCCTTGAACCCTCGGCAGGCAGCATCATATTCGATGGCAGGCCGATTGACGAATTTTTAAAAGACAACCCTAAACAGTTCAGGAGACGAGTCCAGGTGGTCTTTCAAAATCCCTTTGCTTCGCTAAATCCACGCATGACCGTAAGGGACATCGTAGGTAGAGGAATGAAGCTCCATGGCTTGGCAGAAAGTGAAAAAGAGCTCACAGAAAAGGTGGCTGCTTTACTTGTCGAGGTAGGGCTGAGAGAGGAACATTTAAATCGCTACCCCCATGAATTTTCCGGCGGTCAAAGACAGCGCATAGCCATCGCCAGGGCACTTGCCTTAAATCCCGAGTTTATCGTCCTGGACGAACCCACCAGCGCCCTAGATGTGTCAGTACAAGCCCAGATATTGAACCTGCTTAAAAAGCTCCAGCGATTGCGAGGGCTCACTTACCTCTTCATATCCCATAACTTGGCCGTGGTGAGACACATAAGCAACAACGTGGCCGTCATGTATTTGGGTAAGATCATGGAAAGCTCGCCCAAGGGAGAGCTTTTCTCACAGCCCCTGCATCCCTACACTCAGGCGCTTTTAAGCAGTATCCCCAAGATTTCCTTTCCCCCTGAGGACATAGAGACAAAAGTCATCGAGGGAGACATACCAAGCCCGGTAAGCCCTCCATCCGGCTGTCCCTTTAACCCTCGCTGCCGCAAGGCAGCTGACATTTGCAGGGAAATAATGCCGGATTTTAGGGAAGTGAAGGCAGGTCATTGGGTAGCCTGCCATTTAGTCTAAAATCTTAAAGAAGAAGGTGGAAAAGTCATGCTGTTGTTGAAGAATGCCCGTGTCTTTGCGCCTCAGGATATGGGAGATGTCGATATATTTACTGGCGGCGGCAAGGTGTTGGCCCTGGGAAGCAACATCACCTCTGTACCTGCCGAGACGAAGACCATGGATCTTTCGGGCTTCATCGTTACTCCAGGCCTGATAGATCTTCATGTGCACTTCGCAGGCGCAGGCGGGGAAGGCGGCCCTATCTTCAGGGCAGAACCTTTGAGCTTATCTTCGCTTCTTGAATCCGGCATAACTACCGCTGTAGGCTTGCTGGGAACGGACGGATACGCCAGAAGCGTCATGGAGGTGTTGCAGAAAGCTTACGCTTTGGAAATGCAGGGCATATCGACGTATATATTTACCGGTTCATACAAAATTCCACCGGTAACCATCACAGGAGATGTCGCCACAGACATCATCGCCATAGAAAAGGTCCTGGGTTTAAAAGCTGCCATAGCAGATCATCGCTCTTCACACCCAACAGTAGAGGAGTTCATCCGCCTTGCCTCTCAAGTACGCGTGGCCGGAATCTTGAGCGGCAAGGTTGGGATATTTCATCTGCACGTCGGGACATATCCCGACCCCCTTTACATCGTCCGCGAGACCAATAAAAGGACATCGATCCCGCTGTATCACTTTCTGCCGACTCACATGAACAGAAACGAGACAGTCCTTGGCGAAGCGCTAAAATTTGCACTCGATGGAGGGAATGTTGATTTTACGGCTACAAGTGACATGGAACATCCTCAGGCTTGTGAAGCCATAATTCATCTTGTGGAGGCAGGAGTGCCCTTGGATCGCATTACTGTGAGCTCGGATGCTGGCGGAAGTTCGCCGCTTTTCGATGCGGAAGGGCATCTGCTGGATGTAAAGATAACTACGCCCGAGGACTTCCTGAAACAGTTCTTGCACTTGGTCGACTTAATGGGACCTGAAAAGGCTATTTCCGTATTCTCCACAAATCCGGCACAAAGGTTGGGACTTGGCAAGAAGGGCAAAATTGCCGTGGACCTTGACGCAGACTTACTGATATTTGACAGCGAATGGAACCTAAAGGGAGTGATAGCTAAGGGCAGACCAATTTGGAGTAAAATATAAAATTAATAGTTTAGTTAAAAAGGAGGGGGTAGAAATGAAGCGTTATTTAATTGTGTTGCTATGTTTGACCTTCGCTATATTTTTAATGGTCTCACCTGCAACAGCTGCAATGAAGCTTACAATAGGACAAGGCGTCGAACCAGTCGCGTTAGATCCTGCCAACGTGACGGATAATCCTTCGGAGGAGGTTTGCCACCATATCTACGAGGGGCTTGTCGGGTTTGACGAAGACATGAACATAATTCCCAAGCTAGCCACGGATTGGAGCGTTTCCCAAGACGGCAAGACATGGACCTTTCATTTGAAAAAGGGCGTCAAATTCCACTCCGGTGCTGCCTTTAATGCCCAGGCCGTCAAAAAAAGCTTCGACAGGATACTTGCCGGCGGATTGAAAAGGAGTTCCCTTTATCAACCAGTCATCAGCAAGGTAAACGCAGTGGATGAATACACCGTACAGTTCGTGTTGCCCCAACCCTTCGGTCCTTTCCTTCACACCTTATGCCATACGGCAGGGTTGATAGTAGACCCGACACTGATCGATGCCAAGGCGGACATAGGACGAAAGCCCTCGGGCACTGGCCCCTTTAAGTTCAAAGATTGGGCCGTGGGCGATCAGATAAGGCTAACTGCTTTCGACGGCTACCATGGAGGCAGGCCAAAGCTCGATGAGCTTGTCTTTAAGGTAGTGCCTGAAGACACCTCTCGCACCATGATGCTGGAGACGGGAGAGTTGGATGTTGCCGAGAGGCTTTCTCCCTTCGACATAGAACGCCTCAAGGCCAATAAAGATATAGTGGTTAAGATAGCCCCATCCTTGCGCGTCATCTACATAGGCATGAACTGCCAGAAGGGCGTCACAAAGGACGTTTTGGTACGCCGTGCATTCAACTATGCCGTAGATAAAAAGGCCATATGCGATAACATCCTAAAGGGCATGGGAGTGCCTCTGGATACGCCTCTGGCCCCAAAGACCAATGGCTACGCCGAGGTCAAGGGTTATTCTTACAATCCACAAAAAGCCAAAGAGCTCCTAGCGGAGGCAGGCTGGAAAGATACGAACGGCGACGGGATCCTTGACAAAAACGGGAAAAAGCTTTCCGTCAATTTGATGACTCCCCACGGGCGCTACCTGATGGACTATAAGGTTGCGGAGGCAGTGCAGGCATATCTGAAGGATATCGGCGTGGATGCAAAGCTTGTCACCATGGAGTGGGGTTCCTACCTCGCAACGCTTTCCAAACCTCTTGAGGAAAATAACGTTGATATGTACTTGTTAGGCTGGTCACCGTCTACCGGAGATGCGGATTGGGTGCTGCGCCCACTCTTCCATTCCTCAAACTGGTCTCCTAACGATAACAACAACTTCTACAAAAACCCCGAGGTCGATAAACTGATAGAAGAAGGAATGAGCGCCGTAGATCCGGAAAAACGCAAGGAGATTTACAGGAAGGCGCAGGAATTGATAGTTCAAGACGCTTCATGGATCACCTTATACTGGATGAATAACGTGACTGGCTACCGTAATTACGTCAAGGGCTTAAAGATCATTCCGCTCGAGATGACCTTCGCACATCAAGCCTATATCGAACGCTAAAAACTCATGAGGTATGGGAAACGAGGCTTGCAACTGCCTTGTTTCCCATACTATACATATGAAATGGATGGGCACGAATGAGCTAGCATTCCAGCATTAAAGGAGGGATGCGACATGCTCAAGGAAGAAGATGTGATCCATGTCGATCCTTAAGATCGGAAATTCCTTAGCGCCGAGTAGGTAAACTTAAGACCCCTTGACAACTTTTAGCAAGAGTATTATAAAAACATAAATCTCAATACGATGGCAGGTCGTAGCTATGATGATGAATCGAAATGCAGTTTGCGGATCATGCGGCGGCAGTTGTTCCCGATCTTGGTCTTCCAGCCAAGATAGAGAAGGGTGTTGCTTTTGGCCGCGTGATCAGGTGTAGCGTAATTTAAAGTTTAAGCTAAGCTGTTAAAAGGGCCGGAGGCGATACCTTCCGGCCCTTTTCTTATTCTTCCACAAGGAAGGTGGCAAAGGCGATGCATAGGGTATTGATCACGGAGCACATCCACGAAGAGGGCTTAAGGGACTTATACGAAGCGCCGAACATTGAGACGATCGTTAGACTCGACTTATCTAAAGAGGAGCTTTATGAGGCCGTCAAGGACGCAGACGCATTGATTACGAGAAGCGGCACGGCCGTCGATGCAAAGTTGCTCGATGCAGGTAAAAACCTAAAGGTCGTTGCCAGGGTAGGAGTGGGAGTTGACAACATCGACTTGGAAGCTGCCAGCAAAAGAGGTGTAATAGTGCTGAACTCTCCGACGGGAAACACGCTGGCCGCCACAGAACTGACGATGGGCATGATTATCGCCGTGGCAAGAAAGATCCCCCAGGCAAATAACTCCCTGCGGAAAGGGGAGTGGAGGAGGGAGAATTTTCTTGGGACGCAGCTTTACGGCAAGACGCTTCTAATAATAGGGCTGGGGAGGATAGGTTCTTCCGTGGCCACGAGGGCAAAGGCCTTGGGAATGGAAGTCTTTTGCTACGACCCTTACATAAACGCGAAGAAGGTAGAAAACCTTGGGGTAAGGCGCTTAGATGACTTACATGGTGCTTTGGCGCTTGCAGACTTCGTAACCATTCACGTGCCTTTAACGGGCGAGACCAAAAACATGATAGACGACGAAGCCCTGAGATCGATCAAAAAGGGAGCTTACCTGATCAACTGCGCAAGGGGAGGGATTGTGGACGAAAGGGCATGTGCAGAGGCGCTGAAGGAAGGTAGGCTGGCAGGAGCGGCCTTCGACGTTCACGCAGTCGAACCCCCAAAGGGAAGCCCGCTTTTTGACCCCGAGATAGCCGCCAAGGTGGTGCTAACCCCCCACATAGGGGCCAACACCAAGGAAGCCCAACAGGCTGTTGCAGAGATAGTGGTAAAAAATTTGATCAAGGCGCTAAACGGCGAACCTTACGAGAACGCCGTGAACATCCCCTACATGGAAAACAGGATGACGCTACAGGAAAGGGAATTTCTGTCCCTTGCAAGGAGGATGGGCATGATCGCCGCCTGCGTGGTCAAGGAGCACATAGCCAAAATGACCGTTACCATGGCGGGCCCCTTATTTGAGGAATTCGAGCTGAATCTGCCCTTTGAGCTGCCCTACAGATACATGCCCTTTACCACGGCCGCACTGAAGGGGTTGCTCGAGGTCAGGCTTGGCCCTGAGGTAAATGCCATGTCGGCACCGCTTTTGGCCAAGGAGCAGGGCGTCAGTATCTTTGAAAGCCGCACCGAGGCAAGGACGTACAAAAACATCCTCTCCGTGGAGATCAAGTCTCAAAACAAGGCGTTTTCCATGGACGGCACGGTGACCGAGGAGGGCAAGAAGCGAATAGTTCGCGTTGACGGTTACGAGATAGACTTCGTGCCGGAAGGTTGGATACTGCTTTTCTCGAACCACGACAGGCCTGGCGTCATAGGAAAGATAGGAACGCTGCTAGGAGACTATAATGTTAACATAGCGAATTTCGCCCTGGGCAGAAAGAACGGAAGCGGGCTTGCCATAGCAGCCCTGCAGCTGGACAGCAGCGCACCCAGGGAGATAATGGAAAAGATCCAGAAGGATGCTGATTTGTTGTGGGCACATCTCATAAACCTGAACGGGGAGTGAGGAAGTTGCGATATTATCTGATACGACATGGAGAGACGACCTGGAACGCCAGGGAAATATTTCAGGGAAAGCAAGATGCGCCATTGAGCGAGAAGGGCCTGATGCAGGCACAGCTTACATCAAACATTGCCACAAAGATAGGAAAAGCCACCGTATGGTGCAGCTCGCTTTTGAGGGCCAGACAAACAGCCAAGCCCCTGGCAGAAAGGGGCGGATACGAGATCCTCATCGATGATGGCTTGATGGAGATAGACCACGGCGAGTGGGAATGCCTGCACGTCGAAGAAGTAAAGCGCCTCTATCCGGAGCTTTTTGACCTGTGGCTCAGGCAGCCCGACAAGGTCTTGATGCCTGGGGGCGAGAGCCTGAAAGACGTGCAGGGACGTGCCGTAAAGGTGCTGGACAGGATAAGGCAACGAGGCGAAGTACAAGCCATCATCGTAACCCATGACGCAGTCATAAAATGCCTGCTGTGCCATTGGCTCGAGCTTCCCTTGTCGGGCTTTTGGCGTTTTAGGCTTGCCAACTGCAGCGTATCCATAGTAGAGGAAGAAGATGGAAGGGCCACCGTTCCGCTCCTTGGAGATATATGCCATCTGGAAAGCGGCTGGAGGTGGTCTAAGCAAAGATCGCTATGAGGCCGTCGCTTGGCATTTTCCTACGGAACCGCCCTGAGCATCCCTCCGTCGGCGACGATGGTCTGTCCCGTTATATAGCTGTTCGCCTCGGAACAAAGGAATGCGCACAATCGACCGTACTCCGATGGATCCCCATATCTTCCCATGGGGATTTGGCTTACCATGGCGGCACGGACTTGCTCCAAGGGCAGTTTTTTCTGCTCTGCCACCGCCCTGTCAAGCTGCTCTATGCGATCCGTTTGAAACCTTCCTGGGCCCACGGCGTTCACCAATATGTTGTATTGGGCAACTTCCCGAGCAAGCGTCTTAGTCATGCCTATGACGCCCAGGCGAAATGTGTTTGATAGCATCAAGTTGTCTATAACCTCTCGCACTGACGAAGACGTTGAGTTTACTATCCTGCCCCAACGCATCCTCTTCATGTGGGGCAAGACTTGCCTTATGGCCCTCACATAGCTTAAGAGGTTCAGCTCAAAGGCCCTTTGCCAGACGTCATCGCCAAAGTCCTCGAACTTTCCGGGGGGCGGACCGCCGGCGTTGTTGACCAATATATGGACGGTACCGTAGCGTTCTATGACAAAACTAACCAGATTCTCGATGTCACGAGCTTTGGTAACGTCGCACACGTAATGCAGCGGCTCGTTTCCGGTGCGCTCTTTTATGTCCATCCTGGCAGCGATCAGCTTGTTTTCGTTGGTAGAGGTTATCACTACCTTTGCCTTTTCCCCTGCAAGCTCCGTGGCGATCGCCTTGCCCAAGCCGGAACTTGATGCCAATACAAGGGCTACCTTTCCTTCAAGTCCAAGATCCATCCGACATCCCACCTTTTCTTTTACTTTGATCTTTTGACCTGGTCTATAACGGATTTGACCATTGCCCAGCACTGCTGAAACCCCAACGCTGCACCAATCAAAGCCCCCAAAAGGGGAAGCGATTCGCTCAGACCGTACTTTTCTGCGATACGAAGCCCAAGATAATAGCCGAGCAATATGAAGCCTGCGATCAAAAGCCCGGAGGAGACTATCTTGGCAAATATCGCTATGTCCCTGAAGTCAATCTTCATCAAATAACGTCTCCAGGTGGTTTTTAAGCAGATCTATCAGCTTATTTGCCTTACTGTCGTCGAGACCTCCTATGATCAACCTTGTCTCGTCGTTAGACCTTTTAAGCACCACATGAAGCCCCAGGCTTTCGCCAATGGGCAGCTTCACCGATGATGATCTTTTTTGCTTGGTCATTCCATTTTGTTTTAGCTTCCCGATCTCTTCTTCCAACCTTCGAACGGACCAGGACATCTCTGCTGCCCTTTTTGCAAGCAGTATCTGGTCATCGCTTGAGTCAATCACCAAAAGGACCCTGGCATGACCTTCGGACAGCTCTCCCTTGTCAAGCATGTCCTGGACTTGCGAAGGCAGGTCGAGGAGGCGAAGCTTGTTGGTCACGGCAGGACGACTCCAGCCCAAACGGGAAGCCATCTCCTCATGGGTCAAACCGAAACGTCTTGTCAATTCAAAAAGCGAGCGAGCTACTTCAACGGGAGAGAGGTCCTCCCTCTGCAGGTTTTCCACCAACGCCACTTCAAGCGATTCGCTGTCGCTTAAATCGACAATCACGACGGGCACTTCCGCCAGGCCTGCAAGCTTAGCAGCCCTCCACCGCCTTTCTCCAGCGACTATCTCGTAGCGGTCGTTTATGCGCCTTACTATGATGGGCTGAAGCAGGCCGTGTTCCCTTATCGAGTCGGCCAGGGACAACAAACTTTCGTCCTTGATATTTTGCCGAGGCTGAAATGAGGAAGGGACCAGCTCATCGACGGAAAGAAGCGTATTTTTTCCTGTCTCGCCTTCCTCTTTTTCAATGGTCGGTTTAATGTCCCCGGAGGAGGCAAATAATGCCTCCAATCCCTTTCCTAAGGCCTTTTTTTGTTTAGCCATCTTTCTTCCACCTCCTCGGCCAAGGACATGTAAGCCATGGCACCGATGCACTGAGGGTCGTAGTAAATTACGGGCTGACCGAAGCTTGGGGCCTCCGAAAGCCTGACGTTTCTAGGGATGACGGTCGAAAATACGAGATCGGGAAATTGCCTTCGAACCTCGTCTGCCACCTCCTTGGAGAGGTTGGTCCGGCCGTCGTACATGGTCAGGATCACTCCGCCAATGCGTAGCTTTTCGTTAAGATGGCGCTTAACGAGCTCTATAGTCCCAACGAGCTGAGATAGCCCTTCGAGGGCGTAGTACTCACACTGTATGGGAACGATCACCGATTCCGCGGCCACAAGGGCATTTACCGTCAAAAGGCCAAGCGAAGGAGGACAATCCACAAGTGCCAGGTCAAAGCCGTCAATCTTCGATAAGGCCTTGGCCAATCTGCTCTCACGACTCAGCAATCCCACAAGCTCCACCTCGGCCCCCGCAAGCTCGAGCCTGGCAGGCAGGACGAAGACTCCCTTCCACTGTGTGGGGAAAACTGCCCTTTCAGGGCTTAAGTCATTTATGAGGACATCATAGACGCTGCAAGATAAAGTGCCCTTATCAATCCCCAGTCCGCTGGTGCTGTGACCCTGCGGATCCATATCCACGATAAGGACTTGCCTCCCCCTGTAGCCTAAGGCAGCAGCTATATTCACGCACGATGTGGTCTTGCCCACGCCACCCTTTTGATTCGCAACGGCTATAATCCGCAAAAACCTCACCTCCACCATGGCCTTTTTTCGGGAATCCCAACCCTTCGAGGCAATTTCATCTCCGCATCACGGCTCTTTTGCCACGTAAAGATAAAAAGCTCCCTTTCGTCCAGGTCGTACTTCCAAACCTCAAGGCCGGACCATCCAAGCTTTCCTTCCCTGCCGTAAAACTCCCTAAGCTCCTCGAAGGCACGCGGGCCCTTGAAGGCCAGGCACCTCCCCCCCTTTTTTACGAGGGGGGAAAAATATTCGAGCAAAATCCCGAGATGCGACACCCCGCGCGCGGCAGCGACATCGTAACGTTCAAAGTTTGAGAGGGCAAACTCCTCGACCCTGCCGCAGCATACCTGAACGTTTTTAAGCCCCAGATGCTGGATCATATCGCTTAACAGCTCGCATTTTTTCCGTATGCTGTCTAAAAGCACCACCGAAAGGTCGTTCCTGCATATGGCCCAGACAATTCCAGGCAATCCCCCTCCTGTCCCCACGTCCACGACCCAGGCATTACCGGGCAAAAGGGGCAGGGCCATGGCACAATCCATAACGTGAACATCAAATATCTCAATTGGGTCGTCGGAGCCGGTCAGCCTTGCCCGTGCGTTGGCCTTGGCCAGGATATGGGCGTAATACATGAGTTTTTCCTTGTTTTCATCTATGAGGTTTGCTACGATGCCTGAGTCTATCTCCTTTAACTTCATCTCCACTATACCTTTCACCTCATATCGATAATATAATATTTTGCAAAAAGGAGGTATAGGATTGCGAATATTCGATGCAATCCTAAGGGGGCTCAAGGATTTTCCCGACGGAAACGTGAGCGATATCGTCCTTGGATGGTATGGGAGCGTCGTCGTGCTCAAAGACGGTCGTTATGGCCTGGGCTCCGTGCCTTCCGCCAAACATCTTGAGACCTTTGAGATTTCTTCCCTTCAGACTCGACATCTCCTACGGCTGTCCGCCCAGGAGCTGGCCGAGCTTCTGGTCTCTCCCTACCCGCAGGAATTCGCCATAGCAAGCGCAGCAGCATCGGCACTGGCATCCATAAAGGTCCCGGGCATACCTCTGGAGGACTTCCTGGAGAGCTTGAACTCCAAGAAGCTATACATAATAGGATACGAGCGGCCGCTTGTCCTCCTATTTAATAATCTCAATTTAAAGCCCTGCGTCTTGGATGATTTGTCTCGAAAGCCCGGCGTACTGCCATCTTGGGTGGGACCTCACCTCCTAAACGACGCCGATTGGCTATGGATAACCTGTCAAGCTCTGAGAGACAGGCAAATGTTATCGCTGGAAAAGTTGATAAAAAACACGAAAAAAGTAGTCCTCCTGGGCCCCGGCGTGCCATGGTTGCCCGATGTCCTGAGGGCCATGGGGATCAACTTCGTAGCGCAACCTCGTCCATTGCAGGATAAGGCCAGAGAGATATTTAACTACATAGCAGCGGGCGGCAACTACTGGGATCATGAGCTTTTCTCATGGGAAGTCCATCGACTATAGTGCCACGAATTTTGTGATAGCATAGAAATAGGAGAGGAAGATTAACGTTTGGAAAGGGGATGTTGCCATGTCCGGCAAAAGCATCTACGTGCGCAACGACAATTATCTTATAGTGCGACTCAGAGACGGCGACGACTTTTTTGAAAGGCTTACTGCCGTCCTGGAGGAGGAGAAGATCAGGTCTGCAATTTTGGTATCGGCAGTGGGGATGATGAGGGACGTCGAAATAGGGTGGTTTGGGGGCGAAGAATATCAAAAAAGAACCATGAGTGAGCCGATGGAGCTTCTTTCAATGACGGGATCGGTCAACGCGAAGGAAGATGGGAGCTTATTTATGCACCTCCATGTCGTGCTTGGCAGTTCGGAACTTAACACCGTTGGAGGACACCTCTTTCGTGCCACCGTGCACCAGACTAATGAATTGGTGTTTCTGCTCCCGAGGGGCATAACCTTGAAGCGCCTCAAGGAAGGCGAAGGGTTGTTGCGACTATTTCCCGAGCTTAAACGATAACTGAGATTCTAGAACATGGGTAGGGCGCGCAAGGCAACAAAGGCGAGAGGCAGGATGAGGTTTGACCGAAAGGCGCTTCTCGCCTTCTTGTTCATCTGTCTTTTACTGCTTTTCAATGACCTGGGCGAGGATCAGGCGCTTGTGGTCGATGTCATCGACGGCGATACCATAGTGGCACTGACCGATCGGGGACAAAGGGAAACGATAAGGTATCTGCTCATAGATACTCCGGAACTCCACCATCCAAATCGAGGCAGGGAAGAGCTGGGGGAGGAGGCCAAAGGCTTTAACGCATCGCTCGTATTAAATAACAAAGTTAGGATAGAGTTGGACAAACAGGAAAGGGACAAATACGACAGGCTGCTTGCCTACGTATGGGTAGATACGAGCCAGGGGGAAAGGATGGTCAACGAAGCGCTCGTGGAGGAGGGGCTTGCCTTGCCCTACATCATCCCGCCAAACGGAAAATATTTAAACGCCATCATGGAGGCGACCAAGCGTGCGCGAAGCAGAAACGTGGGGCTTTGGAAGAGGGCACAGGGCAGGATATTTACCCCCGATCAGATTTACTCCGAATTGCCCTACCTGGCAGGCAGCTTCGTTACGATAAAAATTAAAATCGATAAGATCGAAAAGTCAGGCTCAAGGTGGATATTATCGCAGGGGAAATCCAAATGCCGCCTGGTCATCTACGACAACAATGAATATCTGCTTCCCGTCAAAGACTCCCTGATCGGAAGAGAGGTTAAGGTCGTTGGCAAGGTAGCGGCTTCTCATGCGGGAGCTGAGATAGTCATATCAGATCCTGCCCAAATTATCTCGAAAAGCCCTGCAGGTGAGTAAAATTACGGTATCCAATCAACGGGCTGTACATGGTAAGATAGCATTATGGAGGCGATTAAAAATGTTTAAACTGATTAGCAGTAAAAAAGGTGTTGTCCTGTGGGTATTTCTTTTTTGCATACTGTCGCTGCTGGCGCCCGATATAAGCCTATCTGCAAATTTCTTCAGCGAACTTGACATCGACGAAGTATCATTGAAGGGGCATAAGCTTCACATTAAAGGGCATACCGACCTGCCTCCGGGGTCCAACCTTCATATAAAGGTCTCCATTCCCAATTTGGACGACAACAAGGGAAAGGATCACGACGTAAAGGTCCATATCACGCCGGGGAACTTCTTCGTAATGATAGACCTGCCAAAGGAATGGAATGGGGGCGGCATTAAGTTTTTGACCCTAAAGGCAATCTTCGATCCCCATGAACAGCCCAAAAACGTCAAGGCTCAGGTAGGCAAGAATGGGGAAAACCTGAAAGGTCCCAAGGTGAAGGCAGAAAATGGCAAGAAGATAATGATAGCATTTAAAAACGTAATTTTTTGATGAGCCGATAAGGACCTGCCCTATATTGAGGTGATAATTTGTCATGAAAACCAGAAATAAATACCTATTGATCGCATTGGCAGCTGTCATAGCCATCGTTGCGCTAGCTGTGGCTGGTGTTAACATGGGCACCGGTATCGTCAAGGAAATGGCGCCAAAGGCAGCAAAGGACGCTTTAGGCATCGATTTGACCTTGAAGGCCGTCTCCGGCAACCCCATAAAGGGCTATTCCCTTAAAGGAATTGTCCTATCGAAAGGATCCGAGGAGATATTGTCGATCGATCAAGTTGGAGCCAGGCCCAGCCTCACCTCCCTGATCAAGGGAAAGGTGTACCTGGCCTCCCTAACCTTAAACGGAGCCCATTTCGATTTCGATAAAACTCTTAAACTTGCAAAGAGCTTTAAACCATCTGGGGCCGGCGAGGGGTTGCCCCTGGGCTCGATTTTCATAAAATCCAGCGAGATAAAGGGGCCCTTTGGCACCATTGATTTAAAGGATGTCGAGATAACGCCCCATTTAAACGTGATCAAGGCCAAGCTTGACGCCTCGTACAACGGTCTGTCCGCCAAGGGCAACGCCGCGTTATCGATCATAGATGGGGTAAAAATTGAAGAGCTTAACCTCAAAATAGCAGAGGGTGAAATTTCTCTCTCGGGACCTGTGGGTCCTGAGCTAGGAGTAGAGGGGACGATCAAAAACCTCGACATTGAGAGAATAAAGGACATCTGGGCACCCCTAAAAGATCAGAAGCTGGCGGGAAAGCTTGGAGGGCACATCAAACTAACGGGCAAAATACCCGACATACGGGGAACCGGCGATATAACCTTTAATGACGGCATGCTGGTTGGCATCCCCGTGAAGCGGGCAAGCGCCAACTGGAAATACGAGGGGGAATCCATTTCCTTCAGCGACATAAGCGCTGACGTCTTAAACGGCACGGTCAGCGGGGGGCTTGCCATGTCATTGAGAAACCTTCCTCCCCATTTGAACTTAAATCTCCAGGCCAAGGGGATAGATTTAGATACCATAGCAAAAAGCTATCCGCAGGTTTCGGGCATGCTTTCAGGAACACTTGACTCCGTGGCGACAAACCTATCCGGGATGCCCATGACGCTTTCCGGCAGCGCCTCCCTGATCGCAAGCAATCTCACCGTTAAGGGCCAGCCCCTGAAAGACGTTAAGGCTACCCTGCAAATCAAAGAGGGCAAAAGGATAAATATCAATGCTTCTTCGCGCTGGAACGATGCCCCCATAAAGGCAGTCGGTTATGTAGACCTTCCCGGGGGACCTTCTGTGGACCTGACCCTGTCATGGCAAAGGGCATCGATCGAAAGGATAAAAGCCCTTTTGCCGGCCTTAAAGCAATTGCCCATAAAGGGATACCCGTCGGGCGAAATTGCGGTAAGAGGATCGCTTAAGGACATGTCCTTACTTGCAATTTCCGGCAAGGTCTGGTCCGACAGCCTTACGGTTGCAAAGGAGGAGATCAAGTCGCCTGTAGCAAACTTTAGGTTTAAGGGCAACGAATTAAACATCGATGCTTTTTCCGCCTCCTGGCGTAAGGCAAGCATAAAGGGCAAAGGCGTAATTTCCGGTTTGCCTAAGGCCGCCACCTTGAACGTTGAGGGAAACGTCCACGGATTGAACGTATCCGACCTGGATCAATTCGTACCTCAACTATCTCAATACAACATCTCCGGAGTCATTTCGTCGCAATGGACGTTAAAGGGGCCCTTAAACTCCCCCGAACTTTCGTTGGACTTCAATTCCGACAGGCTATCCCTTTCAGGGATAACCGTGAAGGGTATCACCGGCAGCACGAGCTTGAAACCACTCGCTAAACCAATTGCAGGCATAAGTGCTTCCATAAGGGCTTCGTCCTTAGGGACCCCTTCCTTTGCGTTGCTGCAAGACCTATCAGTCTCCATAGACGCAAGCGCCGACAAGATAAACATCGGCCAAGCCAAGGGAAACCTTTTGGGCGGCGAGCTTCAAGCCTCCGGCCAAGTGACGATGCCGGCCGGCAAAAGTCCGCAAATCACCCTGACAGCCACGGCAAACAAAATCAAGCTGTCGCACGTCAAGGACCTTGGTTTCGCCTTTCCCCTGGAAGGAATGACCGACGTGAAGGCCAACATTACGGGCTCAATACCTGACCTCTTGATATCGGCAGAAGCCTCTTCCCCGGAGCTGACCATAGCCGGCTTTGTCCTATCAAACGTGGCTGCAACTGTGGAAGGCTCTCAAAAAGCTCTACAGATTAAGTCGTTAACCGCTAAGGCAGGAGGAGGCAGTTTGACGGCGAGCGGAAGCGTCAACTACGACAAGGCCGTAAATTTGAAGCTCGATTTAACCGGCAACGGATTGGATCTGAAGGAGCTATCTAAAAAGATCGATGAGAAGGACAAATATAAGATAAACGGGACTATGGACATAACGGCCTCCGTGACCTACGACGAAAAGGGCCTTAAGGGACATGGGGAAGCTAAATCTCCTCAAGCCGGCATTTATGGGCTTAAGGCTACCGACATAAAGGTGCCCTTCTCATTGGCAGATAACAAGCTGACATGTCAGAACATAAGCGCCAGCTTCTACGAGGGCTCAGTGGCGGGAGTAGGTTCCATCTCCCTGGCAAGCACCAAGTGGGACGCCTCGGCAACCGTTACGGGCACAAACCTAGACTTGCTTTTGCACGACCTCTTCCCCCTGGAGGGGCATATAACCGGAAAGGCGAAGATCCAATTTAAGGGCAACGGGCTTTTGGGCAAACACCTTGACGGCAGCGGCTCGTTCAGCGTCAGCGAAGGGCATGTTTCTGATTTTAAGATTGTAAAGACGATAGCCAAGGCTTACGGCAAGAGCACCATAGACTACAGGTCCATTGAAGGAAGATATACGCTAAATTCCCTGGCACTGACGCTGCTTCCGGGCACTCAGGCTTACGCTCCCAAGGGAGATCCCATGTATACCTACTTTGGGGCTGACGGCACCGTCAAATACGACGGCAAGCTCAACCTATCCTGCTATGGCAACCTTAACGTCCAGGCGATCAACGCCATCGTGGGCGGCATAAAAGGCGGAGTGCTCGCAGCAGAAAGCCTGGAGTCCGCCCTGGAGGGGTTCTTAAGCGGTTTGTTGCAGGCAGGACAAAAATCCGATTACAGAGACGTAGCCTTTAAGCTGACAGGTACGATCAAATCTCCAAAGATATCGAACTTCAACGTCTCAAGGCCCGAAGGCGAAACGGAAAGCTCACAGGACATCACATCCATACAGGGTGAGACGCCTGGCGAAACGAAACAGGAAAGCCCTGAAGACGTGATCAAAAAGACGATACTTGAAAAGATATTCAACCAGTAAAGCTAAGGGGCCTGTGGCGGGGGATATGTCCAAGGCCCCTTAGCTTTACTGCTTTACCTCAGATGCCGCCCTTCGGTTAGCTATCTCCAGCAACACCTTGGCCGACAAAAGCAGCGACTTTACCTCTTCCGAGGCCTCCGCTTCTCTCAGGGCATCGTTTAGGCTCGCCAACAAAAGGTCCATCTCCTTGACCATCTCCTGCAGATCCGGGGTCCTTTCTGAAGGCGCCTCCGTCCTTCTTTCAACGGTAGGTCTTCCTCGGGTAAGCAACATCTCATAGCCCATTTGCGGGACTATGACTTCGTAACCTAGCTTTCTAATTTCACTTGCCAGGGAGTTCGAGGCGTTCCTTTCGCCGTGGGTCACTATGAATATGGGCTTCGTCTTAAAGTTCGACGCCCAGGCAATGAGGTCGTCCTTCCCCGCATGGGCCGAAAAACCGCCAATAGTATGCACTTTACATTTAACTGCGACCTCCTCGCCAGCCACCTTCACGAACCTGGCCCCATCTATGATCAGACGCCCCAGGGTACCAGAGGCCTGATATCCAACGAATATCAGGTGGCTTCGCGGGTTCCAGAGGTTATGTTTGAGGTGATGGACTATCCTTCCTCCATTTGCCATCCCGCTTCCCGCGAGAACAATGGCGAACGAAACGTCGTTGATCATCTTGGACTCCTCAGGCGTCGTCACTTCCCTAAGGCCCTTGGGGCTAAAGGGGTCGGTATTTTTCAAAAGCCTTTCCTGGATTTCAGCCGAAAGCAGGGAAGAATATTTTCTGTAGACATCCGTGGTCTTGACGCCCATGGGAGAGTCAAAATAGATTGGTATATCCTCCTTTAATATGCCTGTCTCCTGGAGGACGACAAACTCGTAAAGCAGCCTTTGCACCCTGTCAACCACGAAGGTCGGTATCAAGATCTTCGAGCGATCCTTTAGGGACTCCTCGATGATAGAGGCAAATTCCCTCCTCGTGTCCTCGAGGTTTTTGTGGTTTCGGTCCCCATAGGTGGACTCTATTATCACGTAGTCGGCGTCGTTGATGACGGCAGGGTTCCTGTCCAATACCGTGACCTGTTGTCCCAGGTCACCGGAAAAGACCAGCTTGACGCTTTCCTCACCTATCCAAACTTCGATCATAGAGCTACCCAAGATATGGCCAGCGTCCCTGAAGCGGGCCTTGACCTTGGGAGCAACCTCGTATATATCATCATAAGAAAGAGGGGCAAAGTACTCCATCGCCCTATCAATGTCTTTCTCCGTAAACAGCGGAGATACGGAAGGAAGCCCCTTTCTCCTGTTTTTGCGCGTCTTCCATTCGGCTTCCTCGCGCATTAAACGTGCAGAATCCCGCCATAAGATCTCGCACAGCTCAAGGGTGGGCGTCGTCGCGTAAATCTTTCCCTTAAAGCCCCGCTTTACAAGAAGGGGGATGCGGCCCGAATGATCCAAATGGGCATGGGTAAGCAAAACAGCGTCAACGGTGGTCGGGTCAAAGGGGAAGGGTTCACTGTTTCTTCTATCTTCATCTCGACCCTGAAAGATCCCGCAATCCACCAGCAGTTTGCTTCCATCATGCTCAATGAGATAATTAGATCCGGTCACCTCTCCGGCGGATCCGTAAATGCCAAGTCGCATCTTTATGTCCCCCTTTCAGACATCAATCGTTGAAGAAATTTGCGTATCTTTCAAGGGAGACGACCTCGTCAAAGGGCTTGCGCGGCCTGGGCTTTGGATCCTCTGCAGGGTAGCCAAGGGTTACCAAGGTCAAGATCGTCATGTCCTTAGGGATGCCGAGGTCTAGGCGAACCTCGTCATAAAGCTCCCTGTTTATTGCCGTAACCTCATTGGCAAAGGCACCCACGATGCAGCTGCCGACGCCTTCGTGTCTGGCCTGGAGTATCATGAAGGCAATTGCCAAGGAGATCTGTTCATACAGCCTGGCGATCAGCACCTCTTCGCCCCTCAAAAGGGGGTTATAGGCGGGATCATTTAAGGACCTTTTTACCCTCTCCTCGTCGAAGCTTTGACCCAGAGCCTCAGACAGGGCCTTCATCTGCCTTATCCTCTGCTCCCTGGACCATGCGCTGCGATCACCGCAACAAACGATCACCGTGTCAGCCGTCTCGACGAAGCGCTGTCCTACCGCCAATTGGCGCAGCTTCGACTTCATCGTCTTATCCCTTACTGCAATGAAATGCCATGGCTGCACGTTAGACCAGCTTGGAGCACGCCTTGCCGCATCCAGGATCCTTTTGAGCACGTCATTTGGAATGGGGCGTTGCTCGTACCTCCTGATACTCGCCCATCTGGCTATCTCCGGAATAAGCTCGCTCATTGGCCTCATCATCTCCTCATCTAAACTAAACCTTACAATAAAAGTATAACACAGGGAGGAGTGCTGACTTGGGTCATTGATATATTATGTATACATATCAATCAACTTCAAACTTTTTGACCATATCCTCGAACTTCAAAGGGCCTACGTGCATATCCTTCACCACCAGATTCTCGTCGAGAAAGTAACTGGTAGGGATGTAACGCACCAGATACGTTTCGGCCACAGAGCCCTCAACGTCCAGGTAAATCGGGAAGGTCAGGCCTTGCTTCTTCACGAACTCCTTGACGGCATCCTTGGACTTTTCCGAAAGGGTAAGGTTAATTGCGACGATATGCACCTGTTTGCCATATTCCTCAAAGAATCGCTCAAACTCCGGAAGCTCCGACTTGCATGGAGGACACCACGTGGCCCAAAAGTTGAGCAATACCGGCTTTCCCTTTAAATCGGAAAGCTTAAAGGGATTGCCGTTTAAGTCGACCACTTCAAAATTGGGCGCCACACGCCCCTTCTGGACAAGTGACGAAGCGCTAGCTTCATAGACAAAGCATATAGCGAACAGCAACGAAAAAAGCAATACAGATATCGATAGATTAACCGCTCTTATGGCCTTCATGACATCAACCCCCTGTAAAATAAACGGCATACCTGGAAAAGAAATCGAGGTACATCAAGGCTCCAACGGCGACCAGCATCGCGCCAGCGATCTTTTTGACGTATATCAGCTTTGTCGTATGCCTTTTTATGAAACCTTCAAACCAATCCACAAATAGGGCCACTACCAAAAATGGCAATCCAAGCCCCAAGGAATAGGCAAGCAACAGCAACATGCCTACCGAAACCGTATCGCTGCTGCTTGCCATGATCAGTATGGAAGCCAGTATGGGGCCGACGCAGGGAGTCCAGCCGGCAGAAAAGGCCATGCCCATCAAAAACGCCTTGACCCAAGAAACCTTTGGCAGCTTTATCCCTACAGATCGCTGCCGATCCAGCGACAACAGGTCAAACAGGCCCATCATGTAAAGGCCCAGAAGAACGATGAAGGCGGCGCCGACTTTTCTTATCAAAAGCTGGTTTTTGATCAAAAGCCTTCCCAAGGCCGTGGCAGAGGCTCCAAAGAGGACGAACACGACGGAAAAGCCTGCGACGAAAAGGAGGGCATGGGAAAAGGCCTTAAGCCTTCTTGCGCCTTCTCGCCGGCCAGAAACTTCAAAGGAGTCTCCGGCCAAGTAGGCGATGTAAATAGGTATCATGGGCAAAAGACATGGCGACATGAAGGACAACAATCCGGCCACAAAGGCAATCCCAAAAGACAGGTTTGACACTGCTTCATCCTCCTATACCTAGGATAGGTATATTATAACATTTAAAAAAGAGCCAGGGCTTCGGCTCTTTTTTAAAATTTTTAATATCGTTTGCTCCCCGTCCGGGGCTTATCTGCAATGCAAAAAGCAGGCCACAAAATGACCATTTCCAACATCCACTAAGGAAGGTTCTTCTTTTCTGCATTTTTCCATGGCATGCTTGCACCTGGGGTTAAACCTGCAGCCCGATGGAGGATTTGCCGGCGACGGAACGTCTCCTTCCAGGATGATGCGTTGACGTTGACGTTTGGGATCGGGAACCGGTATAGCAGAAAGCAAGGCGTGAGAGTAGGGATGCAAGGGGTTGTCGAAAAACTCCACCTTAGATGCCATCTCCACGATCTTTCCCAGGTACATGACGGCAATACGATCGGATATGTGCCTTACCACGGCTAAATCGTGGGATATGAACAGATAGGTCAGCTTAAGCTGTTCCTGAAGATCCTTTAGTAAATTCAATATTTGGCTTCTTATTGAGACATCCAGAGCTGATACCGGCTCGTCGCAGACGATAAACTTCGGCTTCAAAGCCAAGGCTCGCGCGATGCTGATCCTTTGGCGTTGTCCTCCAGAAAATTCATGGGGATACCTGAAGCGATGTTCCGGGAGCAATCCGCATCTCGACAAAACTTCAGCTATATAATCATCGAGTTCCTTTCTGGAACATAGGCCATAATACCTTACCGCTTCGCCAACTATCTCGTTTACGGTCATTCGGGGGTTTAAGCTGCCGTAGGGGTCCTGAAAGATGATTTGCATTTTCTGCCTGACGTCACGAGGATCATGGCGCAATTTAACGCCGATTTCCTCACCCATGAAAAAGGCCTCACCGCCTGTCGGTTCGAGCAAGTGAAGTATAGTTCTTCCCATAGTGGTCTTTCCGCAGCCGGATTCTCCAACCAACCCCAAGGTCTCCTGGTCGTCAATATGGAAGGAAACATCATCTACGGCACGAACGTACCCAACTGTCCTCCTGAATACTCCCCTTTTAATGGGAAAGTATTGCCTTAAGTTCTTAACCTCCAAGAAATGAATCCCTTGGGTCATCGCGAGGCACCTCTGTCGGTAGATTTTGATTCGTACAAAAAGCATCTCACCGCACGCCCGTCCTTAAATACATAAAGCGGAGGCATTTCCTCGGAACATTTTGATAAGGCCCTGTCGCAACGGTTATGAAAACGACATCCTTTGGGAAATTCAAATGGGCTGGGCACAAAACCCGGTATCACGTGGAGTTTATCAAGGTCTTTATCAACTCTCGGAATTGAGGAAAGCAGCCCCCGGGTGTAAGGATGTAGCGGTTCGTAGAAAAGAGGAACTACGGGCGCTTCTTCCACTATCAGCCCTGCGTACATGACGACCACCCGTTGGGCCATCTCAGCTATGACGCCAAGATCATGGGTTATCAACATTATGGCCGTGTCGAACTCCCTCTGCAGATCGTTCATAAGGTCCAAGATTTGGGCCTGAATCGTAACGTCCAAAGCGGTGGTCGGTTCATCGGCGATGAGCAGTTCAGGCCTGCAGGCCAAAGCCATGGCTATCATGGCCCTTTGACGCTGTCCTCCTGAAAGTTGATGGGGGTATTCGTCAACCCTGCGACCCGGATCGGGCATGCCAACAAGCTGCAGCATCTCGATTGCCTTGGCCTTGGCCTCCCTGCTGCTCATGCCTTGGTGAAGCATTAAGGGTTCCATTATCTGATAACCAACCGTCAACACCGGATTCAGGCTCGTCATGGGCTCCTGAAATATCATCGAGATCTTGTTACCCCTTATTTGCCGCATCCTGTCTTCCGTGGCGTCAGTTAGATCTTCCCCCTTGAAGATGATCTTCCCGCCAGCTATCCTGCCTACAGGCTTAGGAAGAAGCTTCATTACCGATAGGGCTGTCACGCTTTTGCCGCATCCCGACTCTCCCACTACGCCAACGGTCTCTCCAGGATCAATGTTAAAGGTCACTCCTTCGACGGCCTTCACAAGACCTCTGTCCGTATCGAAATACGTCTTAAGATCCTTGATCTCCAGCAAGCTCAACGACCTCACCTACCTTTTGAGCCTGACGTCCAAGGCGTCCCGCAACCCGTCTCCAAGGAAGTTGAAGGCAAGCACAGTGTAAATTATCGCAAGGCCCGGAAATATGGCCCACCACCACTTGCCAACGCTCAGATATTTTTGGCCCTCGGAAATCATGAGGCCCCAACTTGGAGTCGGAGGCTGTGCACCAAAGCCCAAAAAGGCCAAGCCGGCTTCGGTTATGATGATGCTGCCCATGCCCAGCGTTGCCTGCACTATAACGGGAGCGATCGCGTTGGGAAGGATATGTTTAAATATTATGGTCCTGCGCGGCAGACCCAAAGCCTTAGCGGCCTCAACAAATTCCCTATCTCGCAAGGATATGAACTGCGCCCTGACAACCCTAGCTATGCCAACCCAATTTACTAAACCTATGGCAATATAGACGACCCTGAGACTGGGACTTTGAAAGACCGCTATCACGGCCAAGACGAATAGCAAAAAGGGAAAGGCGAACACGACGTTGATAAGCCATGATATCAGATCGTCGACCCACTTGCCTATATACCCCGCCATTGCCCCCAATGGCACGCCTATTAGAAGCGAAACTACGGTAGCAAATATGCCTATCTGAAGGGAGATCCTCGACCCGTATATTATCCTGCTTAGTATATCGCGACCATATATATCGGTACCCATCAAATGGCGCAGGCTCGGAGGGGCAAGCCTCGCTTGTGCGCCCTCGCTCCATATCAGCTGCTCTATGGGATCGTATGGTGCGATAAGGGGAGCAAAAATTGCCACCAAGATGACCGATAGGGCCATGACCAAACCCACCATGGCCAATTTATTCCTCTTAAACCTTAGCCATGCCTCATACCAAAGACCGCCTGATTTGCTCTTTTTAGTCATGTTAAAATCACCTTAGTCGTAACGTATCCTGGGATCTATGAACCCATAGGAGATGTCGACGATCAAGTTGGCCACCAAAAATATGACGGCCATAAAGATGACAGTGCCCCTTATCATCGGAAAATCTCGCGCCACCAAGGCTTCGACTGCCAGCCTCCCCACTCCAGGCCAAGCAAATATGGTCTCGGTCAAGACCGCCCCGGAGAGCAAATCGGCCACCTCGGTGCCAACTATTGTCACTACGGGAATGAGGGCGTTCTTCAGGGCATGCCGCATGACCACAGCTCTTTCGTGCAACCCCTTCGCCCTTGCCGTACGAATGTAGTCCTGGGTCATCACTTCGAGCATGCACGATCTAGTCAGCCTTGCGATGAGGGCCGCAGGTCTAACGCCTAGCGTGATGACCGGAAGTATAAAATATCGCCAATCCCCAGGAACGTATCCGACTCCCGGTATCAAATGAAGCGTATAGGCAAAGATCAATAAAAGCAGCAACCCTACCCAAAAGACGGGTGCACTGATGCCGGATATGGCGATGAACATAGCCGAATAGTCAAATATGGAATACTGCTTGACGGCAGATATTATCCCGGCAAGTATCCCTAATATGGAGGCCAATATCATGGCCCAAAAAGCCAACTTCAGCGTAGCTCCGAAACGCGTCATTAAAGCATCAACAACCTTTTCATTATTTCGGTAAGATACGCCAAGGTCACCTCTCGCTAAATCCTTTAAAAATCTTACGTATTGCTTATGGATGGGAAGGTCCAATCCCAAATCCGCCCTGATACGGGCCAACGTCTCCGGATCACCCCTTTGTCCCATCATTAGCCTTGCCGGATCTCCGGGCACGATGGCCATAAGAATGAACACAATGGTAACGACGCCCCATATGACGGGAACTGCATATAACAGCTTTCTAACTACGTAAGAGAACATTCGCCTGCCCCCTATCTCGATTAGAGGCGGGCTAGCCCGCCTCTAATCCGTCCTTATTTCGCGATCCAAACCACGTCAAGCGGAGTGCTGTAGTCTCCAAAGGCCGGAAGGTGCACGTTCTTCAGCCGTTCTTGGGCAAGTAAGCTGGTAGTGTAATGGAACAAGAACAACCAAGGCGCATCGTTAACAATAATCTGCTCAGCCTCCTGGTAGAGCTTCATTCTCTTGTCCCAATTTGTCTCGACTCGCGCCTGGGCAAGTAGCTCATCTACCTTTGGATTGCTGTAGAACGAGTAATTCCCCTTGGATCCATGGTTGGAGGAGTGCAATAGGACGTAAAGGAAGTTATCCGGATCGGCATAATCGGCAACCCATCCCATCCTAAACATATGGGTCTCACCACGCTCACACAAATCCAAATGCACTCCCCAGTCTAAGACCTTTATGTTGATGTTGATGCCAACTTGCTTCAGCTGTGCCTGGATTGCCTCCGATATGAGGGTATGTCGAGGATCGTTGTTGACGTTCAAGTCTACGGTTATTCCCTTGGGGTATCCTGCCTCCGCCAGCAATTGCTTTGCTTTCTTGGGATCGTATTCATATCCCTTCAGGTTAGGGTTGTATCCGGGCATTCCCGGCGGAAGGATACCCTTGGCCGGAAAATAACGGCCATGTATGACTAGCTCGTTTATGGCCTGCCTGTCAACGGCATAGTTGAAAGCCTGTCTTAGCTTTAGGTTGTCCTTAAAGGGAGGTTTGGCATTGTTGAAGCCATAATAATATGTCCCAAGCTCAGGACGTTCTTGGAGAAGATGTGGATATTTGGCCTTTATTTCCTCGTAATACTCATCAGGGGGTGCAGGAAGGACGTCTATGTTTCCTTTTTTAAACTCTTCGTAAGCTATGGTGTTGTCCGGAATTATGACGACCTCCACGCCGTCAAGATAGGGAAGTTGTCTGCCGGCAGAGTCCTTCTTCCAATAATCAGGGTTTTTCTTGTATACTAGTCGTTGATCGTGATCCCAGCGTTGAAGTATAAAAGCTCCGGTGCCGACAGGATGGAAGTTAAACTCCTTTCCCCATTTTTCTGCATCCTCTTTAGGTACGACCACAAAGGTATTGTATGCCAGAACGCTTAAAAAGGGAGAAAAGGGGTAATCCAGATCGAACTGGAGGGTGTAATCGTCTATGACCTTGATGCCCGTCCACTCCTTGGCCTTGCCGTCCACGAAGTCTTTGTACCCCTTTACCATGTCGATGAAATAAGCACGGGGAGAATTGACCTTAACCAGTCTCTCGAAGGAGTACTTCCAATCTTGAGCCTTTACCTCGCGTCCGCCGTTCAAGGTCGGTTTGCCCATCGATTCCCTGTGGAATTTGACACCCTTCCTTAGGTGAAACGTCCAAGTTTTGCCGTCGGGACTGGCTTCCCAACTTTCAGCCAGTCTAGGAACGATCCTTTTGCCGTCGGGATCATTATCGACCAGCATGTCGAACATAAGATATACATTTCTAGAAGAACTAGTATCCGTCGACATTGCTGGGTCGAGTTTCGGCGGATCGCTGACCTCACGCCACCTTAATACGCCACCATACTTGGGTTCCTGAGCCACGGCCCCCGAAACCAAGAAGGCCACCGAAAGACAGACTGCGGCTACCAACAACAACGCTAACCGCTTTCTCATAAAGCTTCGCCACCTTCCTTTTATGTTTAAAGCCTATTGCGTTAAAACTCTTTAAATAAGCCAGGGCGGCATATTTATCACGGCATTGGATATTGGCCCTCTAGCAATTCGCCAATCCAGCTCCATGAGCAGTGGACTTAAGTAACGCTCAGCGCTATATAGGCAGGCAGGATCTCGATATGAAAAAGAACTAACAATATGTTCGGATGTTGATACGTCGAATTGCACGACATTTCAATTGAAATAATGTATTACTGCATGTATCTATTGAGGTTGTAAGTAATCTTAAGGGCTTTTATTTAAATTTAACTAACTTAGACTATGAGCTTATAATATTAAGCCTGAATAGAAAAGTCAATATATTTTGAACAATGAATGTTGCAACGTTATTTTTACCACTATAAAGAGCATTTTTAAAAATCGTCTAAATGTTCAGTGCTTGTCAGAAAACAAGCATGCATATTACATATAACTAATGATATGATTAATCATAATCAAATTACCGTTATGGTAAAAATTATTGAAATATCGACCAAATCTGGCCGATTACGGCCTACTTTTGGTCGCCGTACGGCAAATCGTCGAAGTCTATCTTCTCCTTTTGAAGGTCTCCGTGGCGCGAGACCTTGACCCGCACGAAGCCCTCACCGTGCGGTATTTCCTTAATGGATCGATCCATTTTCACCCTGGAGACCGGCCAGTACCTTACCCCGATCGTAGTGGTATGTTCGAACAAAGCCTTAACTGCCTGATCAATTTTTCCGGCATCCACTAAAAGCCTTAGCACAAACACGGGCCTGTTCTTTTTGCCCAATCCCTGAAGCAGATGAACCTCCATTGATAACTCCTGCAGCTTCCCTATGGCATAACCGATCTCTTCGCCCGTTATATCATCCATGGTGGTCTCGATCAGGACCGTCTCCTCAAAGCTCTTATCTTCGACGAGGGTGGCCCTCAAGACGTTTGCCACCTCAAAGTCCCTGCTTCCGGCACCATATCCGACCTTTTGCGGCACCATGGACGGAAGGGCCTTGCAAAAATCAGCGGATACGGCAAGAAGGGACACCCCCGTAGGCGTCGCCACCTCCCCTTCTGCCATGCTTCCGACTAAGGGAATCCCCTTATCGGATGCGATGGCAGTCACGGCAGGAACGGGCACGGGAAGAAGGCCGTGACAGGTATTTACGGTTCCGCTTCCGACACAAACGGGGGTGGAAAACACCTTTTGGGCTCCAAGGCTTTCAAGGAGCATAAAGTACCCCAAGCAGTCTATGATGGTATCGAAACTTCCCGCCTCGTGCAGATGAACCTCATCAACATCCTCACCGTGTACCCTCGCCTCGGCTTCGAGCAGGCATAAGACCGCTTCTTTTGCCTTTTGCCTGGCCCAGCTTGAGGCGCCTACCTCCTTTGACGTTCGATCTAAGATGTCGAACATCTCGTGTCCGTGCCTAGCATGAAAGTGTTCGTCGAGCTCTATCTCTACCCTCGTGGACGCTATGGCCCTCTTTTTTACCCTTTCTTTTCTGATAGATATGCCCGCAAGCCCTTCGACATCTTTCACATGCGCGAAGCGCTCAAGCAAAGAAAAATCCCCGCCCAAGTCCACAAGTGCACCCAAAAGCATGTCTCCGCTTACTCCCGATAGGTGAGGTTCAAACACTATCATGCCTAACGCCTCCCATTAAAAGATCCATTTTGCCGCTTTTATGGCCATCAAGGTCAAGCGCGACTACAGAAAAGCCCACACTGAATAACGCATTTTTAATATTATCCTTCAATGCCCACGCCTTTTCCATATCGTCCGGCGCTACCTCAACTACGGCCACACCGGAATGGTAACTTCTGACGCGCACGTTGCTGAGCCCCATAGACATCAAACAGCTTTCCGCTTCCGCTATCCTGGCTATCTCATCTTCGTCCAACGTCGTAAGATATGGAAACCTGGTGGCCAAACAGGGCGATGAGGGTTTATCCCAAAAGGGCAGTCCGAACTCCTGGGCCAATCTCCTTATCTCCCATTTTTCAAGGCCAACCTCCTTCAAGGGGTGTAAAACCCCGTCTTCTTCCGCTGCCTCTAGGCCCGGCCTGTATTCGCCCACATCTGAGGCCGTTACACCGTCCATTACTACGAACTTTTCAGGCTCTAAATTCTTGAGCCAACTTTTCACCAACTCGTCCCTGTGCCTTCTGCAAAAATAGCATCGCCTCGGATGGTTTTGCCTTATCTCCGTCACATTCAAGTCGTCAGAATCGATTATGTGATGGGGTACGCCGAAGGCCCTTGCGACCTTTGATGCAGCATCCACCTCTTCCTTGGAAACCAGCATGGAGGAAAAAGTTACGGCTATTACGTTGGTCTTGGCCTTAGTGCAGGCGTAGGTTAAAAAGGAGCTATCCGTGCCACCCGATAACAATACGACGGTGTTGCTGAAATTGCTTATGTAATCCAATAAACAAACCCATTTAGACATCCCTACATCCCTCTTTTTCGTTGCGGGAATTACTTTAGATTGTATTATACATTTCCAGTATAATGATGAATATAATAGGGTCCGTGATGGGTCCAAATATTTTAGGCCGACCTGCCCGGCCAAGGGTTGTTTTGAATGTTGAAAATCAGGCTTCAGGGAAAATTCATTAAAATACTTGCTGTCCTTATTTGCATTCTAGTGCTTTATTTTGGCTTCGCTGCTATGGAATTGTGGAAACAAAGGGGCGACTTGGGGGCATCCTTCGTTGCCCAGCAATTTCAAAACGCAGTCAAAGCTTCAACAGGCGCAGATCTTCTTTTTGCGTCATTTTCCGGAAACCCCTTCACGGGTTTCGTGGCCAAGGACGTAAAATTTAAGCTGGACGACAGGACGCTCGATCTGGCTGAGTCCATAAGCATAAGGTTTTCGCTTAAATCTTTGATAACCGGAAAGCCCTCGATAGGCAACATCACGGTAAGCTCCGCAAAGGTCGCCACCGACGATTTCGTCAAGTTGCTTGACTTGTTTTCCGCAAACGATGAAGCCAAGCGAAAGATATCGGTCGACGAAGTGGCTTTAAACGACGTGCAGATATTTGGCAAAAGAAGGATTCACATCGAAAGTGCACATCTTAAGCTGAAAAGTAGCCCGATGGCCTTCGACCTTCGAGGTAAGGTCGACTTATTGGGTTTATATGCCAAGGGTAATCTCCTAATTACTGATGGACATGCATACTTGAGGGACTGCGCAATTCAGACCGGGCACGGAGGCAGGCTTTCCTTGGAGGGGGAAATAGCTCCGTCGTTTGAATTAGAGGGAAACCTTAGAAATGTAAGCACTGACGAAATAGTGGCCATACTTCCCAAGTTCGCTTCAGCCAAACCCAAGGGCAACATCTCAGGACGAGCAAAGTTCACCTCAAACGAAGGACGCCTTAAAGTAGAGGGACATTTCGACGTACCCTCAGGAGAAATCGTGGGCATTCCGATAAATGACGCCTCATTTTTTCTGGTCTATGCCGATAAAGTCCTTGACGTTAAGGTGCTTCAAGATCGCTCCTTCGATTCCGACTTGGCGGGAAAGATTGTGGTGCGCTTTAACCCCACAAGGCTAATGCTGCAATTGAACTCCAAGGAGGCATCGATAGAGTCGTGGAAAAAACGCTTCAACTGGCTTTCTTCCCTCAATGGAGTCGTTAAAGATGTCACCCTGTCCTTGGAAGGCCCGCCCAAGGAGTTGTCCGGCAAGGTTGCCTTTAAATCTTCGAGCCTGAAAGCATTAGACTACACCTTGTCAAATGCCGAAGTCATAGCCGAGATCTCGAGCAATGCCATCGGTTTTAAAGGGAAGGGCATCTGGCAGGATATGCCCATAAAGCTTCAGGGAACGACCTCGAAGGGTGATTCGTTAGAACTCAACGCCCTGATAGAGGCCAAGGATGTGGACGCAAACAGGCTTAAAAGCTTCGTCAAGCTTGATGAGGCCATTGAGCTGCAGGGACGCCTCGACGTGTCTTTAAAGCTACAGGGCAAGCCCGATAGACATGACATAAGCGGCGCCGTGCAGTCCGGCAACCTGAAGATCAATGGCACCGAATTAAAGGACCTCAAGGCCGATTTTGAATCGAAAAAGGATAGATCCCTGGTCATATCGTCTTTGCGGGCAAAGGTATATGATGCACTACTAAATGGCAAGGGCAGCATCAGCCTTACATCCTCCGAAGCGGTCATAGATATATCCGGCGCCCTTGCAAATTTGGATGCGGGCAGGATCATCGATGAAGGAGAGCCAAGGATCTCCGGAAACCTGACGGCAAAATGGCAAGTGCTAAAAAAGGGTGGCGCCATGCTCGTGTCTGCACACGTCGAAGCCCCGGTACTCAAGGTTGGTGATCTTTTGGCTTTAAGTGACTTATCGGCCGACTTAAAGTCTGCCGACGATGGCTTTGACATCTCGGGCCAAGGCAGTATGCTTTCGGGCAAGGTCGACTTTTCCGGAAGGATGAGGAGGATCAACAAGATCCCCTCCGTGGACATATCCGGAAGATTTGACGACGTGAGGCTTTCGTCAAAAAGATTTCCGCTGGAAGGGTCGCTAAACGGGCCGTTTCACATAATGGGACAAGGGGGAAAGTTTACGCTTTCAACAAGCTTTGCAAGCGATAAGGTTGAGATGAAAGGCATCCCGCTGAAAGGCCTAAAGGGTCAAATCGAGGTAGATGGCTCCCATATGGTCATAAAGTCGCTATCCTTTGGCCTCTACGACGGGCAAGTGGAATTAGCGGGAACCATGCAGAAGGATTCCCTGGATCTGGAAGGAAATTTCAACGCCGTAAACCTGGCACACCTTCCCCTTCCTCCTGAATGGTTTTCCCAAGGTATGACCGCCGGGACGGTAAGTATAAAGGGCAGCTTAGATCATCCTCAAATAGCAGCGAAGGGCATCATCAGGGAGGCGGCGATTGACGGTTTTTCCTTTGAGAGGGTCAATTTTTCGGCAAAAAGCGATTTGACCAATTTCGAGGTGGAAGAAATAGAGGCATACGATCAGGGAGGAGTTTTAAAGGCAAAGCTTCGAGGCCTTTTCCGACCCCGGCCAAGTTTTGAATTTGAGATACATGGAGACAACATACCGGCAGATTTGCTGGCATGTGCCTTTTCTTACAATCTAAAAGGCAGTTTTAAGGGCATGACCCACTTGCATCTTTCCGGCAGTTACGACAACGGCTTAAAATTGCATGGCGAAGTTAAGGCAGGCAAATTATCTCTTCTTGGCATCGAGCTCGAAGATCTAAATGTGCCCATACGTTTATCGAACGATGCATGCCAGATCGACACGCTGAAGGCAAACATATCGGGCGGAACGTTACAGATGCGCGTTAACGCCAAGAGGAGCAAGCCGCTGCGTTGGGAGGCGGCAATTTCCGCAAAAAATATCCCCCTCGAACCCCTGGTTTGCGGCATCCTGGGAAATTCCTTTGCAGCAAAGGGCAATGCGACCATTTCGCTCGACCTCAAAGGCGAGGGCACAAGATCGGTAAACGTCTCAGGCTTGGGCAAGATGGAAATTACCGACGGCCAGATCGCTGGGCTTCGAGAGACAAACAATAAGGTATTAAAAGACCTGGGCCTGGACAGTTTCAAGTTTCAGCGATTCTCCCTGGATTTCAACGTCAACGGACCTTCTTTCTACATTTTACCGGGAAGCATGATAACGTCCATGCCCAATGACTCCCTGTACCGATATATATCCTTTGACGGCGTCATAACCACGGGCGGCAAAATAGATCTGTACTGCCTCGGAAATATAAACGTGAAGGCGCTGAACGCCCTGACACAGGCGTTAAAGAGGGTAGCTACCCTGGAAAATCCGTCGGAACAAAGGGTGGCACAAAACTTGCTCGAGGGCTTCATTGGCGGTTACTCTGCAAAGGACTTCAAGGACATATCATTACGCGTGAACGGCACATGGCCTTCTTTGACACTTGCACAATTGCGCGTGGACGAACCCTTGACGAGCAAGAATTCCTCTCCCCGTTTTGTGGACGATGACGAGGATGAAAAAAGCATCAGGCTCTTTTTTACCTTCCCGACCGGCAAGGGTAAATCTCCTAACTATGACTTCGGGGATCAGTTCATATCGCAATTGCTGCAGGGGCTTTTAGGCCAACTCTTCTCCCCCGATACACAGGCAAACGAAAAGAAGGGCACTTTCACGACGGCCGATGATTTAAAGGTGGAACACTAACATCGGCCGCCATGCGAAGTTAAAGGGTGACTTTCTCCAGTATATTCATCAGGACCTCATGGTCAATATTGCCACCCGATATAACCACGCCGACACGTCGCCCTTTAGCAGAAACACGACCCGACAGCAAGGCCGCAACACCCACGGCGCCGGCACCCTCTACGATTTGATGATGCCTGCGGTGAAGAAAGGCTATGGCCTTGGCTATATCGTCTTCCGTAACGGCCATGAAATCGTCCACCCTGACCCTGGCCAAATCCAACAGGGATTGAGGGATGGAACCGGTGAGACCATCGGCAAGGGAGTCCGAGTAAGTAACATCTATGACCCTGCCCGATTGCCATGAGACCACCCACGGCATGGAGGCCACTGACTGCACCCCTACAATCCTGATACCGGGAGATAGGGCCTTGGCGATCGTGGCTATGCCGGAAATCAACCCTCCCCCTCCGGCGGGAACCACCAGCATATCGAGGTCCGGCACATCGAGCAACATCTCCAGCCCCACCGTTCCTGCACCACAGATTATATGGTGATCTTCGTAGGAAGACACATAAGTCAGCCCTTCACTCCTTGCCAGCTGTCTGGCGGCCTGTTCGGCATCGTCGTAGAGGTGCCCTACGACACGAAGGTCTACGACATCGCCTCCCAAGCGCTTGATAGCCCTCTGTTTGTTCGCGGGGCACACGCCAGGTACGAAGATCACGGCCTTGACGTTGAGCATCCTTGCAGCTATGGCAACGCCCTGCGCATGATTGCCGCTAGAAGCCGTAACCACTCCCCGCTCGCGCTCTTCCTCGGACATATGAAACATCTTATTGAGAGCTCCCCTTATCTTAAAGGAACCGCAGGGCTGCAGGTTCTCCCACTTCAAATAGACAGAACCGCCAGCTATGTCGCTCAAATCCAGGGATTTCTCAATTGGAGTATGCCTAACCTTTTCCCTTAAAAATTGCGCAGCCAACAATATATCCGTAGCCTTTGGCCAGATCATCTTTTTCCTTTTCTCCTCTTAATTTATAATATGTATGAAGGTTTTTTCGACAGTTCATGATAATATTATATTAATCATAATCCTATGTCAAAACTATAAACTACAATCGATTATATCCGATCTTCAGGGACAGAGGTGATCCCTATTTAATGAAGCTGGTAAGTTCCGATAAACTTAAAGCAGGAATGGTGGTCGCAAGGCCAATAATTTCCGACACGGGTACCCTTCTTTTAAACAGCGGCATCACCCTCAACGAGCGGCTAATAGAGCTGATCAAAAGGAGGGGCATCCCCTTTTTGTACATAAAGGACGAGAGGGTAGACGTAAAAGCAGAGCCCCTCATATCTCCCGAGGACATGGCGAGGGCAACACATACGATAAAGAAGGCCTTTGAGGCAGCATTGCAAAATAACGTCAAAAGATCTCTACCCTTCGACCTCGAGGACATTAAAAACCTGGTCTTTAATATCGTCGACGTGATACTGAAACAAAACGATCTGGTGGTCCACCTCATCGACATCAAGAACGCCGATTCCTACACCTTCCAGCACAGCCTTCAGGTCATGACGATATCATTGATGATCGGGAAAAAAATGAATTTGACGAAGAGCCAGCTTCATAACCTTGGTATGGGCGCAGTCCTGCACGACATAGGAAAGGTCGCAATCCCGAAAAATATTTTGAACAAAGAAGGGCCATTAACTCCTGACGAGGTGGAAATATTAAAGGCGCACCCTCGCATCGGTTTTGAGCTGTTGCAGGACAACTCCAAAGTCTGGCCGACCGCCAAGGCAGTCGTGTTACAGCACCACGAGAAGTGGAACGGCACGGGCTATCCTAAAGGCTTGGCCGGAGAGGAAATACATCTGTACTCCCGAATAGCCGCCCCTGTGAACGTCTACGACGCATTGGTATCGAAAAGGCCATACACGAAGTCGCTTCCTCCCCATGAGGCTTACGCCTATGTCAGAGAAAACATGGGGGTATTATTCGATCCCGAGGTATGTAAGCAATTTCTCGATATAGTGGCGCCATACCCGATCGGAACATGGGTGAGGCTGTCCAGTGGTTATACCGGACTGGTGGTATCGGTCAAGCAGGGGATGGTGCAATATCCCGATGTTACCGTGTTTTACGATGAGAACATGAAGCCCCTTAAGGAACCGGTAACCATATCGTTGGCAGAGAACGCTATCCTGTCCATACAAGAGGTAGTCGAAGAGCCAACCCCATGATTTAATCATAAATTTCATCAAAAGGAGACTTTGCAATGTTCTTATTGTGCATCGCCAATACCGATCTGAGCAAGATACCTAACCTTTCTGCAGCGGGAGCAAACCCAGAGGCCATAAAGTACACGGTACCCTGTGATGCCGAATTCCTGTTTTGGGGAAAATGCCTTTCCACCTCGGCACTGCCCGTGGACCCCGAAGGTCATCCGACACCTGCCATTTTTTCCAGGGCAGCCCGCGAAGAGGCAAATTTTCCGGTCATGGTGTTAAGGGCCGGAAGTTTCCTGCCACCCAAATGTCCCTACGTCGAGATGGGTTCAAAACCAGGGTCAAACCCGCTGGAAAATCCCGCAGTGGATGAAGTGGAAAAGATATACTCATGGGCCAAGGAGCTGGGCAATGTTTTGGCCTCCACTAACCCACTGCTCGTGATAGGAGAGTCCATTCCCGGTGGCACAACTTCCGCTTTCCTGGTCTTAAAGGCCCTTGGTTACGACGGGATGGTGTCCTCCGCAAGTCCCCATAATCCCTCAAACTTGAAGCTCGAGGTTTGGGAAAAATGCTGTAGCAAATATGGGATAAAAGAGGGCGGTTTTAGGGGAAGAGGCCTAGAGGCTGTGGCGCTTTTAGGCGACCCGATGCAGGCAGCAGTCTCGGGGCTGGCAATGGGCTCATATGCCAAATCAAGGTTGATACTTGCGGGCGGAACGCAGATGCTTGCCATTGCTGCCGTATTGAGAAATGAGGGATACGATGGCATGATAGAGCTTGCCACCACGAAATATGTGGCCTCTGACAGTTCGGCCAACTTCGCCAAATTGGCCGAAGAACTGGGCGTAAAAGCTCACGTGGTCTCCATGGACCTATCGCAGTCGCCCTTCAGGGGGCTTTCGGATTACGAGAAGGGATACGTAAAGGAAGGAGTAGGGGCTGGCGGTGCTTTATGGTATGCTAATTACTTGGGAGTCCCCCTAGAAAGGGTCCTAAGAAGAGCGGAACAGATATACGGAGATTTAATGGAAGGCATGACATCATGAGGTTAACGCTTGTACTTGGCGGAGCAAGGAGCGGCAAGAGCAGCTTCGCAAAGAAGCTTATGGAGGGCTACAAAGGCCCGGTGACCTTTTTTGCAACAGCGCGCGCTAAGGATGAAGAGATGAAGCGACGCATATCGCTACACAAAAAGGAAAGGCCGGCATCGTGGGATACCTGGGAGGGAAACCCCGGCGATCTGATAGAACATCTAAATGCAGTAAAGGGGGCTGCTCTGATTGATTGCCTTACTACATGGCTGTCAGAATTCATGTTCGATAGATGCGACATGGAGAATCTGTCGGAAGATGATTGGGATGAGGTGCAAGGAGAGCTTCTCTCAAACGTCGAGATGCTATGTAAGACAAAGGGGCCTGAACTTTTGGTCGTGGTGAGTAACGAGATCGGCAGTGGGGTAGTACCTGCATCGTTAATGGGACGGAGGTTCAGAGACCTCCAGGGAAGGGCTAACCAGATAACAGCGCTTTATGCCGATGACGTAGTCATGATGATAGCAGGGCTTCCGTTATGGTTAAAGGGAGGAATGCCATCTAGCTAAAATAGGGAAGTTACTTAAAGCCCCATGTAGCCGGCGACCTGAGAGCTTATTGCAAAGCAATTTATTAAAATATCTTCTGAAAGGAGGTCCAACCTTGCGTTTCGTAGAAATTCTGGCGGCTTCATTCTCGTTCTTCAGCAGGATTCCGGTCCCTGCAATTTTGCTGCCCGAAGGGGAACCACCTTATGGCATGATGCTTGCCTTATCCCCCATAGTGGGCGGAGTGCTTGGTGCGCTTTGGGGAGGTCTAGGAGTGCTTCTTAGCCTAAAATTTGCGGCCCTGGGCGCTGCATGGTCATCGGCCTTGATATATATATTGCTGGGCTGGGGGCTACACCTGGACGGCCTAAGCGATATAGCGGACGGCTGGGGAAGCGGAAGGAGCGGTTCGGCCCTAAAGGAGGTAATTAAGGACAGCAGCTGCGGACCCTACGGGGCAATGGCGCTGATTGTAGCTTTGGGACTGTGGACATCGCTTCTTTTTGCCTTTCCCTCATGGCGTTGGATAACGATCGGCATAATAGTCGGGGCATCTGGCAGGTGGGCAATGTGTTGCGCGTCCTTCTTTGGTCACTATCCGTGGAAAAACGGGATGGGCCTTCCCTTTGTAGAGGGATTTTCCGTAAGAGAGCTTGCCTACTCCTTTGTGTGTTTTGCTATATTTTTTCTGATCGGACCGTGGCTGTGGATATTATCGTTCCTATCGACATCCATCGTCAGTGCACTTTTGACCATATGGGCACACGAAAAAATAGGAGGAGTAAGCGGAGATGTCCTGGGTACAATTGAAGTGTTGGCCGAGCTTTTTGCCCTTGCCACGATAGCTCTGTTTACATCTTAATTATGCCCTGCATAATAAAATACGGATTTTTTAAAATTATCATAAAGAAGTGAAGCAGGATGAAAAGGATAAAACTTGTGGCGATCGACCTGGACGGATCGCTTTTAACATCTCAGGATACGATAACGGAAAGGACCGTTCAGGCTGTAAGGGACTTAATTTCTCGCGGCATCATCCTGGTTGTGGCAACGGGAAGGATGTTCTGCTCAGCTAAAAAGTTCGCGCTGCTCTTTGGACCACATACCCCCGTCATCGCCTACAACGGTGCATGGATAAGTTATGCCCAAGGTGAGCTGCTTTCACACAAACCTATCCCCTTAGACCTTGCAAGAGAAACGTTGAACTTCTTCAAAGAGAGAGATTGGTACGTTCAAAGCTACATCGATGACGTGCTTTACGTCAGGGAGCTGAACGATAAGGCCATAACTTACGCCAGACATTCCGATGTCACGCCAGTCGTAGCAGGAGATAAACTTTATAATCCCAAAAAGGAACCGACGAAGCTCCTCGCCGTCGCCGACGACGTAAGCGAAACGGAGAGGATGAGGGATGAGATCAAGTCGCATTTTAACGATCGCCTTTTTGTGGCAATCTCATCACCCCTATACATAGATATGGGAAATCCAGAGACCAACAAGGGAAAAGCCCTAACATTTCTTGCCGGCCACTTTGGGATAACAAGAGACGAGATATGCGTCATAGGCGACTCGGAAAACGACATAAACATGTTTGAAGCAGCAGGGATTTCCATAGCTATGGGCAACGCCAGGGAGGAAGTGAAGGCCAAGGCCACCTTTGTCACGGCATCAAACGACGAAGACGGCGTCGCCGTAGCCATAAAAGATATAATTATCCCCGACTTTCTCTAACCAGGGTCGACAGGGCATCTAACAATACGTCTATATCGTCGTTCGTATTGAAGGGACCTATGGATACCCTGAGGGCACCCTCCGGAAACGTCCCAAGCGTCATATGGGCACGGGGAGCGCAGTGTAATCCCGGACGTGTTTCTATGCCCCAACGCTCGTCGAGGTCCAGGGCAAGCTTTGCGTTGTCGATTCCCTTGACGTTCAATGCGAAAACGGGCAACCTATCCGCCATATTCATTGGTCCGTAAAGGATGACCTCATCTATGTGCATCAAGCCTTTCAAAAGCCTTTCTCCCAGTTCGTTCAGCTTCTCGGCCAACTTATCCCTGCCTTCATTGTCTGCCCACAGTAAGGCTGCCTGCAGCCCTGCTATGCCCGGTAAATTGGGGGTGCCGGCCTCGAACTTGTCGGGCAATCTTTTAGGTTGTATCTCCTCGTGAGAAAAGCTTCCCGTGCCACCCTCTATAAGAGGCATCACGCGATCGGCAAAGTCCGGCCTCCATACCACCCCGCCAATGCCTTGGGGGCCTAAAAGGCCTTTGTGGCCGGTAAAACAGAGAGCAGCTATGTCGTTTTCGGATACCGATATGGGGATGTGTCCCGCCGTCTGGGCTGCGTCCACCACTATGGGGACGCCCTTATCGCGGCAGATCCTACATAAGGCTTTTAAGTCCTGCAAGGTCCCGCAGACGTTGCTTGCGTGATTCAATACGACCAGATCGGGCATATGCTTTTTTAGCTCATCCTCGAAGATTTCCTCATGCATGTACCCTTTTTCGTCGCATTGGACGACCACGAGGTTTACGCCGTCTCTTTCCAGGTGCCTCAAGGGTCGCATGACAGCGTTATGCTCCATGGAAGATGTCAAGACCGTCATGCCCGGCCTCAAAAAACCCTTGATCACCAAGTTTAGCGCCTCCGTGACGTTCGATGTAAAAGTCACATACCGGGGATCGTGATCGCAATATCCGCCAAAAAGGCTAGCTATATTGGCTCGACAATCTGTCACCATGTCAAGTGTCTTTATATCCCTACAGGAAGAACTTCCCCTAGCTAAGTTTGCGCCGGCCTTCAGTATGAAATTCGCCATGCTTTCCGCCACAACCCTCGGCTTTGGCCAACTGGTTGCGGCATTGTTGAGATATACTCCCATATCGATCACTTTCCTTCGAGCTTAAGCTTTGTCATGAAATAGATTCCAAGATCTTGTTAGCGATGAATTCGCCTGCCCTGGGCTTTGCCAATCGCTTTGCCGAACTTAGCAACCTGTTTCGCTCTTTATCGTCTTGAAGGACGCTTAATAGCGTGTTGGCAGCTTTCCTAGGTTCGAAAATTATCTTTGCGGCTCCACGATCAAGCAAATAGTCGCTGTTTCTCTGTTCCTGTCCCGGGATCACCCCACACAAAAAGAAGGGGCGCTCCATGCATAGGACCTCCGACGTGGATAACCCCCCCGGTTTCATCACTATTGCATCGGAGGCAGCATATACATATTCCATTCCCCTGACGAATCCGAAAATCCTAACCTTTTCGTTGTCGGAAAACCTCTCCTCCATGGATTCCCTTAATTCCTCGTTGTTGCCGCATAAGGTCAATACCGTTGCATTGTCTATTTGAGAGAGGGAATCGACGACATCCTCAAGGGGACCAACGCCTATGCCACCGCCCATGACTAGAAGGACGGCGTCATCCTGTGGCAGCTCCAGCGTTTCCCTGGCTAAGGCCTTGCGAGGAGGGGAAACAAAGGAAGGCTTAATCGGAATCCCGGATATGTGGACATTTTTTACATCGATTCCATCCGCTTCGTACTGCAGCAAGGCCTCCTCTGAGGCTATGAACCAACCGTCGTAGACTTCCCGGTCTCGATGGAAGACGTGGCTTAAAAAATCTGTATTCACCAGAAAGATGGGGGCCTTTCCTTTATACTCCTGTGAGACCGCCGAGGCGGCGAAAAAATGGGTAAAGATGATGACGTCAGGAGAAAAGTCGGCCAAGACCTTGAGCAACTTCCTGGCGTTGAGCTTCACCGTAAGCTCATGAAGCCCCGCGAGAAACCCGATGCTTGCCTCGGGCGAATCGGTCGACTCATAAAAATAGCCCCAGATCTGAGGGGCTTTGCGTACCATCTCCAGGTAGGATCGGGCATAAATTCCCCTAATTATGGGGTTCACGTACGCCAACGCGTCAAGGCATATCGTATCCACGTTTACCTTGGAAAACCACTCGCATAAGGCGTACGCAGCCGTCTTGTGTCCCGTGCCAATAGATGAATATATCACAGCTGCCCTTTTCTTTCGATCAGTCATGGCTAATTAACTCTCCTAATCCTTCTTTAATTTGCCCTTCAATATGTCGCCCAGGGTCATCGATATCGGGCTTTCCTGCTCTGAAACCAATTTTATCGCCGACAGGATCGAATCACATATCTGTTCCAGGGAATAATGCGGAGGAAAGTATAACGCCGCTGCATCCCCATGTCCGCCTCCGCGTACCTTCCTGCCATCACGCAACATCCCGGTAATTTTACCGGCCAATCCCGACCTGCTTCTAAGCGACACGGCCCACTCCCCCGTTACTTTCTTGTTGGCCACCGCCACCACCTTTGGCGGATTTTCGGTCCTATCTAAGATTAAGCCACAGAAATCCGACACGTCTCCAAATTCAAGCAACTCCGGCCCAATCGCCATCAGGTCGTCGCCGTAACGTTTGACCTTTTCAAGGGCCTCCGCAAAACGCGCCTCCTGATCATGGACAAATTCGGTCGTTGCTTCATATTCTCCATCGGAGAGAGAGGAAGAAGGATTGGCAACAAGCCTGCAGAAGACGCTCCAGGGACCACACATGGTGATAAGCGCCTGCCAGAGCCTGCTTTCCGGTTTTTGTCCCAGCCACAGGTCCCTGTCGTTGGCTACTTCAACAATGTCGGATAAGATAATCAAACGCTGTCTTGCGCTGTCAGGCAAGTCCTGCGACATGAGCCAGCTGTAATATACCTTGGCAGCACAACAGGAGGTATCGATCTTAAGCCAAGGCCTGTTGCCCCAATTTTGCAACGTCGTCTCGTGATGATCGAAACAAATTGGGCATCCGCCCTCAAAGTAGCTGTCGATGAGATCTATCGTCTCCCTCCTTTGACAAAAAAGATCGAGTATTAAAGGTTTCCTGTCCGATTGAAGGGTCTCCAGGATCGCATTGTCAATTTCTCCATACCCCAGCAGATTAATCTGAAGCGGTGCGCTTTCAGGATAAAGCGCATACCAGGCAACTGCAGCGGCCACTACGCCGTCCAGATCGGTATGGCTTATTATATTAATTAAAGGTCTTTTCAAGACAACTTACACCTCCAAACCATGAAGGGGTGATCATGCATGAGCTTGCGAAAGCTTTTAATCAAAAGCACCGAGATCAACATAAGGCTTCCTTTTCGTCGCGATAATATGGTAGAAAGAGACGCAGACAGCCCTTTAGTAATTATAGGAGATCTTCACGGCGAACGCGATTCCCTAAAGGACATTATAGACGTTGTCGGAGATGAAAGGGATAGCTTATTCCTATTTTTAGGAGACTACGTGGACAGGGGATCGGATTGTATAGGACTGCTCGAGGACATCCTGACCTTCCAGGCAAGAAACCAAGACAGGGTCATACTGCTCAGGGGCAATCACGAAGACTGGAACATGAACGTCCGTTATTCCTTCGCAGGTGAATTACTGGCAAAAGGTTACGAGGACATGATCGAAGACATCCTGGCCTGGTACGAATCTCTGCCGTTGATCGCCCTTTTGGACAGTATTGTGGCCCTCCATGGAGGAGTGCCCAAGCCCGTCCCCAAAGACCTAAAAGAACTTGCCGGGGCACAGGCTTTTGATCCGGTCGGCCTTCAGATTTTATGGAACGATCCCTTGGACGAACAATATTGGCCTCGAGGCGGGGGAACCAAGGCCTTTACAGCAGATGACCTATCCGCCTTTTTAAATCTTACAGGCACAAAACTGCTCATCAGGGGACACCAATATGTTCCAGGCAGAGGCTATAAACTCAACTTCGACAACCAGTGCGTGACCATATTTTCCGCAAGTTACGGTTACGGCTGGCCCAGGTGTTTCGCTTATTTTCCGCATCCTAGTGAAATTTCCCCCGAAAACGTAGAAAGATACATCATAAGGCTGTAAGCTTCATTCCCGATCATCTTGCACATCATGAAGTGCATATTACAGGCTGAAGATGATCTTATTAGATCGAGAAGTGTGGAGAACTTTACAGGGAGTTATTCACAATATGTAGATAACATGTGGATAACTCCGCCACGCTGCTTGCCCACTACATGTTATAATGTTCACTAAATTCGTTTCAATTTAAGAACCCCCATGGTTGCCGTTAGCCTCCAGTAAAAGTTATTCACACCCATGGTAGATAACTGGTGAATATGTGGATAACTTTTGTGGAAATTCTGTGGTAATATTGAGTATAGTTTGTGGATAACTTAGGGGGGCTTTTCGTGAACGACAAGTTAAACGAGATGTGGAAAGAAGTTTTATCGATGGCTCGTGAAAAACTCCCTCAAGGAGCTACGGAGATATGGCTTAAGACATGCCTGCCCATATCGCTGGAGGGTGGAATTCTAACCTTGGATGTGCCCAACGTGTTCGTGAAGGAACAGATTCAATCGCGCTTCCTAGGCGGCCTAAGAGAACTGGTCACGGGCAGAGGATTGGCCAGAGAAGTAGAGCTAGTCGTGGGCACCGAGATGAGAGACGGAGAGCAAAAAAGGGCCGAAACCGCTGCAAGACAGGCCCCGCCGCCACCTGATGGCCTTAACCCGAACTACTACTTCGACACCTTTGTCGTAGGAAAATCAAACAGGCTTGCTCATGCAGCAAGCTTAGCTGTAGCCGAATCTCCCGGAGTAGCCTACAATCCGCTCTTCATATGGGGAGGCGTTGGATTGGGCAAGACGCATCTCATGCACGCCATAGGACATTACATATTAGAACATCTCCCGGGAGCACGTGTAGTATACGCCAGTTCCGAGAAGTTCACCAACGAGCTGATATCGGCCATACAGAACAATAAGACTCAAGAGTTCAAGGCAAAATTTAGGAACGTCGATATACTCCTTATCGACGACATTCAGTTTTTGGCCAACAAGGAAAGCACTCAGGAGGAATTTTTCCATACCTTTAACAGCCTTCACAATGCAAAGCGCCAAATCGTATTGAGCTCGGATAGACCCCCAAAGGAGATACAGAGCATCGAGCAGAGATTGGTCTCCAGGTTCGAGTGGGGGTTGGTGACCGATATCCAGCCACCTGACCTGGAGACCAGAATAGCTATACTACAGAAAAAGGCCGAATTTAAGGGATATACCATCCCGGAAGATGTCGTGTACTTTTTAGCTCAAAACATACCGAGCAACATCAGGGAGCTGGAAGGAGCATTAAATCGCATCATAGCATGTTCCCAGCTAAATATGGAGCCCATAACCATAGAAAACGCTGCTGAATGGCTTAAGGACATAATAAAGATGCAAAAAGTCGGTCCGGTGTCCATAGAGATGATTCAGGACATCGTGGCATCTCACTTCGGCTTTGATGTGGAAGACTTAAAGAGCTCCAAGAGGACTGCGGATTTAGCCTTGGCAAGACAGGTAGCCATGTATTTAGCCAGGGAGTTGACCGAGTCCAGCTTGCAGCAAATAGGAATGGCATTCAATAAAAAGGATCATACTACAGTTCTTCACGCCTGCAGAAAGATTGAGGAAATGTTAAAAGAGGATGTAAAGATGAAAAAGATTGTGGATAACTTGGCGGACAACGTACGATCATCCCGTGAATAAGTATGTATAATCCACACCCCTGCTTCAAAGGTGGAAATTTTCGTACAAAGTGTGGATAATTTTTCGAGCTTTGCACATACTTATCCACGGTGGAAAAGTATTGCTCCCAGACATAAAGACCGACTTATCCACAGCATCCACTGCACCTATTACTATTACTGCTTTTTACTTATTAATATAAAAGTAATAACAGGAGGAACTACGGCATGAGGATAAAAATAGACGACCAAGCACTGGTAAGAAACTGGCAAATAGCAGAAAGGACATCAAAGGGACCTAAATCCATGGCAGTGCTTTCAAGCATATATGTTAAAGCATACAACGATGTAATAACATTAATGGCCACAGACCTCAAGACATCGATAAAATGTTCAATACATGAAGCAAAGATTGAGGAGGAAGGAGAATGCGTCTTTCCCACTAAGGGCGTTGGGGAGATCATTAAAAAGTTGTCCACAGGATACCTGATTGAGACAACGGATAGAAAGGTAATTATAAAGGACGACAGAAACCAATTCACCTTTACCACCTATCCGACAGACGAGTTTCCAAAACTGCCCACATCTGCCTCAGCTACACTTGCATGTCACATTGAGGCAAGAGAGCTATCGAGGATCATTTCCGAAGGCTCTTTTACAGGCTCCAGTACTGAGGAATTTCCACCATACCTATCGAGTGCTCTCTTGGAGTTCAAGGAGGATTCCATTAAGCTGATAGCCACGGATGGCAAGCGACTATCTTTATCCGAGGCCATTTTATCAGAAACGGATCATGAAAGGACAGAAAGCTTACTTATTCCAATAAGGGGAATTAATGAATTGGATAGGATATTATCTACGTTAAGTGAGGATACGGTCGTTGAAATTTTGTATGACGATTCGCAGTGCTATTTTAGAACCGAAGACATTGAATTGGCCATAAGGAGAGTTGAATCCGTATTTCCTCCTTACGAGAAGATAATCTTATCGGATAAGACCACCTGGATGATCGTAGATCGACAGCAGCTAATAGATGCTCTTGAAAAGGTCGAAATAGTTGTACGCGATTTTAATAAGGTCGTCATCTTAAATCTAAAGCCGGCAGGAAACCTCCTGATATCCGCCTGTGCCCAAAACGTAGGAGAGGCCTTCGTTCATGTTGACGCAGATATTGACGGAGAGCCGCTCAAGGTTGGATTTAACGTATCCTACCTGCTGCAGGGGCTTAAGGCAATCGGAGATCCCATCGTGCGAATGAGCTTTAACGGAACACACGGACAGATGAGGTTGCAAAAGCTTGGGGATGACAAGTTCCTCTACATCCTTATGCCGGTCATATTGCCCGAGGAAATGGTAAAAGAAGAAGGAGAAACGGATGAAATTTAGCCAAACATATTGGCTGAATTATAAAAACTTGAAACCGGAACGGGTCTGTTGGTATGAAGGTCTAAACTTAATAGTCGGCCCAAATGCCTCCGGCAAGACCAATACGCTTGAGGCTCTGTCCATGCTTTGCGGTTGGTGGGGGTCTCGACGCAAAAAACTTAAGGACCTTGTAAACTGGCAATTGCAAGGTCGTGGTGTAGCAAGGCTTCACTCCAAGTTTTGCGGAGAGGAAGAGCTTGCAGTATCGATGACAATCGATGAGAAGCGTGTTATCGAGATATCTGGTAAACAGGGTAATGCTTCAATATTACGAGCGTTCATCCCCTGTTTATCCTTCTGGAGCGACGATGTATATTTAGTAGATGGACCACCATACGTGCGACGAAACTTCTTGAATCAGCTGTGTGCTCTTATAGTACCTTTATATGCCAGAAGATTATACGATTATAATAAGCTTTTGCGACATAGAAATCACAGCTTAAAAAGGGGGCAATATGACTCTGTCATAATAAAGACGATGGCCCCCCTCGCAGCGTGGATTTGGTCCTATAGGAGAACGATAGTAGATCTCTTAAAGATAAGCTTTAAAGAGATATCTCCTTCGTTGCTTGATTTTGATGTCGAAATTGACATGAAGGAGGGCAGCTGTGACTTATTTGAGGATCCCTTGGAGGGGTTCTATAAGTCTATAGCGGCCTTTAAAAATGACGAGATGGCTAGGCGAGTATCGCTTGCTGGTCCCCATAGAGATGACTTAAGCATGACGATAACAGGCAGACCTGCCAGTGAGGCGTTAAGCCGGGGTCAGAGGAGAAAGCTCGCCGTGACGTTGATGCTCTCTGCTGCGAAGGTTGTGGAATTCAAGATGAGAAAAAGACCTATAATATTGTTGGACGAAATTACGGCGGAGCTCGATAGCGAGGCAAAATCTAGTTTGATCAACGCGCTTTTTAACAGCGGTTGCCAGGTGATTGCGGCTACCGCTGACGACAGGATAGGCGAATTTCCTGGAAAAGTCTGGCATATTGATCAAGGGGGATTATCAGTTTAAATGTCTTCTGTACGAGATGAAAATACCTTCGATGTAATAGTGGTTGGAGCTGGGCATGCAGGATGTGAAGCTGCGTTGGTTTCTGCACGGATGGGCGCCCGTACTCTTTTACTTAATCTCTATCTCGATAATACGGCCCTGATGCCCTGCAATCCCTCCATTGGAGGACCTGCCAAGGGTCACATAACTCGTGAGATAGATGCCTTGGGCGGAGAACAAGCCAGGGCCACGGACGCTTCGACCCTTCATATAAGATGGCTTAATACATCGAAGGGACCGGCTGTAAGGGCACTTAGAGCTCAGTGCGACCCATCCGATTACCATAGGCACATGATAGGAACACTGGAGACTACAGATAACCTGTACGTCCACCAGGCTATGGCAACAGACCTGCTTACAGAAGATGGACGTGTAGTAGGGGTTAAAACTTTGTTGGGCCAAATCTATAACGCCTCCTGCGTCATAATAACGACTGGACCTTATACGAACGGGAAGGTTTTCATAGGTCAGGTTAGCTTTCCTTCCGGACCTTTGGGTCAAATGCCATCGCTTAAATTATCATCTTCGCTAAGGCAAATTGGATTCGAGGTGGACAGGCTTAGGACCGATACGACGCCGAGGCTTCATGCCGACACGATAGATTTTAAATCTTTAAAAGCACAGCAGTCTGCAGCTGAACCGCTGTGCTTCAGCCATTGGGGAGAACCTCGCGTTTATGGGGGTTTTTCCTGTTATCTAACGAGATCTACTCCAAGGACCCATGAGATCATAAGGTCTTCTTTATCTCGATCCCCTTTGGCGAGAGGCGACTTGGAAAGTCCAGGCCCCCGTTACTGTCCGTCCATAGAGGATAAGGTCATCAGGTTTCCCGACAAGGAATCTCACCCGATATTCTTAGAGCCGACGTCACGCTACACTAAGGAGATATATATGCAAAACTTCTCGACGAGCCTGCCCTACGACGTCCAGGTCGAGATGGTAAGGAGCATCCCGGGGTGTGAAAGGGCACATATCCTTAAACCTGGTTATGCCATTGAATACGATTATTTTCCACCAACCCAGCTTCATCCATGGCTTGAGACCAAGTTGGTGGAGGGACTGTTTTTTGCCGGACAGATAAACGGTACTTCCGGTTACGAGGAAGCTGCAGCACAAGGGCTGATTGCAGGCATCAACGCCGTTTTGAAGTTAAGAGGCGAAGAGCCCCTTGTGCTGGGCAGGCACGAGGCCTACATAGGAGTATTGATAGATGACCTAGTTACCAAGGGAACACGTGAACCGTACAGGATGCTTACAAGCAGGTGTGAATACAGATTGCTATTGCGTCACGATAACGCAGACAGGAGGCTTGCCCCCATAGGCAGGCGTTTGGGCCTGATCGACGATGTGCGTTGGAATGTGTTGACCAGAAAATGGAAGGCTATCGATGATGAAATAGACCGCCTTAAAAGCGTGAGGGTTTACCCGTCGCAAGCTGTCAACGACTTGCTCTTTTCTTTGGGCCAAAAGCCCATAGATGAGCCGATCCTAGCCTACGATTTGTTGAAGAGGCCTGGTATAGACCATAAATTTATCTGTAAGATCGTCCCTCCGCCACAGCCCCTTGACGATGAGGTAAAATCAAGAGTAGAGATAGAGGTTAAGTATTCCGGTTACATACAGAAAGAAAATGCCTTGGCAGCTAAAATGCAGAGGATAGAGCAGCTTCGCATTCCCCGTGATATGGATTATGACGATGTCTTTGGCTTATCGTCGGAGGGAAGGGAGAAGTTAAAAAAGATAATGCCAGGCACTTTAGGCCAGGCTGGCCGAATATCAGGCGTTACGCCGTCGGACTTACAGGTTTTATGGATGTATCTGGAGACGAAGGAGAGATGTAAGAGGTCATGAAGTTTAGGATGAAAGAAGCTCCAGAGCACGTGTCTAAGGTGCTTGAAAGGGAATTGTCTAAGGAACTTAAGGATCTGTTAGATTTTTACAGGATCAAAAAAACATGGGCAGAATTGGTTGGCATGGCATCAAATAAGTCGAAGCCAATCCAAATTCAGGGGAGGAAGCTTCAGGTAATAGCTGCATCACCTCTGATAGCTCAGGAAATAAATATGAGGAGTGGACAGATAATCTCCCGTGCCCTATCCTTGGGCATAAATATAGATTCCATATCGGTATATGTGGGAAATGTTCTCGATAAGGATGAGATGTCTCATTCAAGCACTGTTCCCCGATTAAAACCTTTAAGTGAAGAAGATATTGCCCAAGAGGTTGAAAGGGCAAAGGAAAGGTTTAAGGGTAAAAACCTGTCTGACGATATGATAGAGAGGTTGTCTAGGTTGTATGTAGTTTATAATAAAAGGTTTAATTCGTTTAGTTAAATGGCTAGACATAGATAAGGAGATGGCGAACATGAAAAAATATCTAAGTTTCGTCGTTAAAGGGATAGTTTTGGTCGTAATATTTGCCTTTTTGTCCCTTTGTCTTACGCAGCCTTCCTATGGAACGGAGTTCGAGGACCTCGTTTCTTTATACGAGAGCAAGGAAGCCGGAGAAAGCGACGGTTTAAAGCTGCAAGAGCGCCTATTACAGCAGGCCCCTAAGGATATGTCTCAATATGATATGTGGGAATCATTATTTAACAAGGATTTAAACGACGAAAAAAGAGCCTCAATTGCATTGAGACTGATCAGTGAACTATTTCCACAGGGAGATCCGGCCCTCTGGAGTTCGATAGAGGGTCTATGGATACCTCAAATGGTCCCAAAACCACTGGCTGCCTTAGATGCCGTGTATGTGGCTATAGGTTCGTTGCTGTCGATGGACGAAAAGGGCGCTCCCTGGCTTGCAAGGAGTTTATTTTTGCGCCTTTACGAATCAAGAGAAGCTAGGATCTATGGCATACGGACCGCTCCGGTTGAGGTGGCAAACATCATAGAAAAGATAAAGACTAAAGCTCCTCTGGCTCCCCTTGGGGGCTGGCCTACTCCCAATATGGTCGGAAATCTTCCCTTTGCGTGCAAGATATATGGCTATATCAGCGTGGATACCGCTCTTTCATATAATATGACGTTTCTTGATTCTATGGGAAGGCCACGCGGTGGATCGGGCCTTTACGCGTGGGATAGGGCAAGGGGTAGAATATATATTGTAAGAAGCGGACCTTCGGAAGATGAGATATGGTCTCCTTTTTAAAATGTGTTAAAATAAAAATGCATTTAAAAAGGACGTTTAAAAAGGAGGGGGTTGGATATGAAGTTTGAGGCCTTAATGCAGTCAGGCGATTGGAAGGGTGAAAAGCATATCCCGGTCATTGAGTCTCCCGATGAGGTCGCTTCCGGCGAAGCGTTCGTTATTACGGTTAGCGTGGGCAAGGAAATACCTCACCCCAATACGACGGAACATCATATCAGATGGATAAAGTTATTCTTTAAGGGGGAGGATGAAAAGTTCCCCTTTGAGATTGGTTCTTACGAATTTACGGCTCACGGAGAGCATGTTGGCGGTCCCAATACTGGCCCAGCTTACAGCGAGCCCTGCGTAACCGCCAAGGTTAAGCTTAACAAATCCGGTACGCTTTTGGCCATGTCCTATTGCAACATACATGGATTATGGGAAAGTTCTAAGGAGATAAAGGTAAAGTAAACGGCATAAGCGGTTAGTCGCCAATACACCCCTAAGCTAATTTTTAGCTTAGGGGTGTATCTTTTATAGAAAACTTTCAAGTGCCATCATGTTTTTGTTGATCATATTTTTGTACCTTACGGATGCCGTTCCGTAATATCGATCTAATGCCTTATGCTCCGATCCGTAAGCCCTAATATAACGAGACAGCAACAATGCACCGGCGGCTATTCCAAGCTCGGGGTCGTTTAGGTGGTTTTTTGACGTTATTCCGTTGGCTGAAAGTAGAGCAGAGTGCGTATCCCACACTACCTGCATGACTCCAACGGCACCTTTGGAGCTGGTCGCCTTGGGATCGAAGTGGCTTTCAGCCTTGGCAACGGCGATGAGGAGCTCCTTGGGAACGCCATATTTTTTAGAGTAGTATGCGAAAGCACAGGCTTCCCTCCATAACGTCTTGGATGCGATTTTGGGGTTGACCTTTCTGATGTACTTGGCGAGGGATGCTATCATTTCCTGCTCATCTGGAAGCATTTCGCTTAAAAACCTAAGCGTGGAGGTGGGGCATTCTTTTTGCCAGCGAATTATATCTTCAGGAGAATTGCCTGTTTCTGCCAATGTTTGAATGATCTTATCGTGAAAAACGATATTTTCTTTTGATTTTTCGTCATTTATCTCACCAATTCCGGGAGTAGCGATGGATAGTATGGTAGAGAAAAATAAAAATATCGTTACTATCTTTGCCATGATATAGTATCTCGCGCGAAGCGATTTCTTCAATATCATCGCAACCTCCTTTTGTAAGAGTTTAAATCCCTTACCACCTACCTCTATGAAATAAGTATTTTTACCTAGCCGCAGGTGCCAAAAAACACAATAGACCGCCCTTAAGGCGATCTATTGTATACTAATGACGGCACAATTTCAATTACAATCCTGATTGTACATCCTTTTTTGGGATTTGAAAACCCCTAATCCCGATTTTTTTCGGGCAATTTGGGCAGGCTTATCGTAAATGTGGTAGGTTCTGCCTTAGACGTGAGCTCTATTAAACCACCATGGGCCTCTATTATGTTTTTTGTGATGGCGAGTCCAAGCCCATAACCGATCGTTTTCCTTCGTCCCTTTAGCGAAACTGATCCCCTTTGGAACCTCTCGTATATGCCTTCGGTCATATCCTCCGATATGCCAACGCCGTTGTCCGATATCTGTATACGCCAATGAGTATGCCCATCTATGAGCGATACGGATATGAAACCTCCGTCTTCGTCCTCATATTTCTGTCGGGTGAATTTAAGGGCGTTATCGATGACGTTTCCTATTGCCTTCTTTAGTTCCTCGGGTGAAGCTAAGATATTAGCGCTTTCTGGTTCTATGACTACATTCCAGCTTATTTTCCGAGCCTGTGGGTAGTCTCTATATTCATCAACGATTTCTCTGAGCAATTGAGCCAAATCTACGATCTGTCTTTTTTGCATCATCGATTTGTTTGGTTGTGCTTCTAGCTTGGCAAGATATAGCAAATCGTCTACTAATTTGGATAGGCGTTCCTGCTGGTTTACGATCTTCTTGAGCAGCTCCCTTTGTTCTTCCTGTGGTAATTCAGGATTATCCATTATGATCTCGGCAGAGGCCCTTATCACCGTAAGTGGAGTCTGAAACTCGTGGCTGGCGTCGGCCATGAAATTTCTTCTGGCCAATTCGAGCTGCCTTTGTTCGGTCATGTCCGTGATTAAGAGCAAGAATCCCTTGCTTATCCTTCTACCCTTACAGTTAAGATATTTATTTTTTGAGGTTGTAATTTCAACGGATGCCTCAGGTGATATCCTCAAGGTGTCGTAAAGTTCCATGAGCTTAGATATCCCCGCAACACCGATGAAGGGTTTGCCCGTATAATCGCCCTGCGGCATATCCAATGAATTGATGGCGCTCTCGTTTATGTAACGCACGCGTCCTTCGTTGTCAATGAGGATTACGCCTGCCGGCAGTAAGTCTATAAGTTGTTTTAGGTCGTTTCTTTGTTGGCTCAAGTTCTCCAAGGCGTGCTGTAAGTTCTCGGCCATTTCCTTTAAGGATCTCGCCAAATTGGAAATTTCAGGAGGACCTACCAGCGAAAACCTCGCCGGTTTGCCCAAGGCTAAATTCTCAGCTACCGAGCTAAGCTCGCCCAAGGGATGTAAAATCCGTCTTACGATGAGATGGCCGAAGAAGGTGGCCAAACATAAGACGAAAAGCATCAGCATGAAAAAGTAAAGGCTTAACTTTTGTCGAACCGCGCTGATTTCTCCCAACGTCCTGGATAGCGTAATCACTACGTCTCCGTCTTGCAATGCAATCTTCTTAAAAAAGTTAACAGTATAATATCCACTGTTTTCGTTATAAATGTATTTGGTAACTTCCGTTCCCCTTAAGGCTTCTTGGAACTCCAGATTCCCGAACAAATACTCTATCTTCGCTTCGTCAGGCTTGCTGTCCCACATGGCTCTGCCGGTCGTGTCGTACAGCAATATTCTATCTTCGATCAACCCCTTATTTTTAGATAGGAACGATATGGCCTCTGGCATCTTCAGCTCCTTTAACGCTTCCTCCAAAGAGTTAGCCAGCTTGCCCTGATCATCGATAGAGCGTCTTAATAGCAAGTCCTCAGATGTCTTAGATGCCAAATACCACGACGAACCGACAGATATCAAGACGAGAAGAATCGTAAATAATATGATTCGTCCTTTAATGCTTCTCATCGTTCGTTATACCGCTATTCTATAACCGCGATGCCTTATGGTCACGATCAAGGAAGGATTAATGCCCAATTCCTTGATTTTTGCCCTCAGCCTGCATATATGGGCATCAAGGGTTCGCGTTTCCCCCAAAGACGTACCCCAGACCTTGACAAGGAGCTGCTCCCTGGATACTACCTTTGGCGCGTTTTCAATGAGGACCTTCAATATCTCGGTCTCGATAGGCGTTAAACTTATGCTCTTGTCCTCGTACGTCAATTCGCCAGTATCTGCGTTTAACTCCATCTCGCCTACCTTTATTAATTCACCAGATCTCGAAGTGGAAGATCTTCTCCTTAATATTGATTTAATCCGGGCATGCAGTTCGCTCAAAGAAAATGGTTTTTTGATGTAATCGTCGGCTCCAAGCTCAAGGCCTTCTATTACGTCCCTCTCGTCGCGCCTGGCCGTGAGCATGATGATCGGTATATCCGCTGTGGCGGGATCCTTTTTGAGCCTGCGGCATACTTCCCAGCCGTCCATGGTGGGCAACATCAAATCCAATATGACCAGCTGGGGCAGCGCTTCGTAACATATGGAAAGCGCCTTATCCCCATCATCTGCAACGATGACATCGTATCCCTTCATGGCGAGATACTGTTTTATCAGTGATGCTATGGATTTCTCGTCTTCAACCACGAGGATCTTTTCTTCCCTCAAATGACCTCCCCCTTGGGCCTCCTTATTTGCGAAGCCGATACCTTCTTGCCTGTTACCATATATATGACCCTTTCTGCCAGGTTTGTGGCGTGGTCTCCGGCCCTCTCAAGCGTCCTAGATATCAGCAAAAGCTCCGTGGCCTGTTCTATGACGTTTGGCCTTTCGATCATTATGAGCAACAGCTCCCTAAAGATCTGCTGATCCAGGTCGTCCACCTCGTCGTCCATGCGGCATACCTCTTCGGCCTTTTTTACGTCCCGCTCCATGAGGGCCTCTAAGGCCTTGTCAACCATTTTCCTTATGTCGTTTTCCATTCGCGGTATGTCCAAGAGAGGTTTTATATGCGGGCGATCAGACAGCCTTATAGCCCTCTTGGCAATGCTGGATCCGTAGTCTCCTATGCGCTCAAGATCGACCGCCATATGCATGATGGCAGAGACGGTCCGCAGGTCTTGTCCCAAAGGTTGAAACCTAGCCATGAACCTCAAGCAGCTCATATCTATGTCTTCTGCCAGTTCGTCGAGCAAGTTGTCTCCCTTTATGACCTCTCTGGCCTTGGCTACGTCCTGTTCCTTCAAGGCCGTCACGGCTTGTGATATGGCGTCTACCGCCAATTTGCCCAACTTCAAGAGTTTTTCTTCCAATTTCTTCAATTCCACGTCTATGTGTTCTCTGACGTTTATCTCCATCTCTCTTTCACCTTCTTTTAAGTCTTTATAATAATTTTATCCGAATCTTCCCGTGATGTAATCAGCTGTTCGAGGATCTTCTGGAGCGGTGAATATCTTTTCCGTGGGTCCTGCTTCTATCAATTCGCCCATGAGAAAGAAGGCCGTCACGTCGGATATCCTGGCCGCCTGCTGCATGTTGTGCGTCACGATCACGATCGTAAATTTGCTTTTCAGGTTTCTGATGAGCTGTTCTATGCGAGCCGTTGCCAGGGGATCCAAGGCCGATGTGGGTTCGTCCATCAAAAGTACCTCGGGATTTACGGCTATTGCCCTTGCCACGCACAGGCGCTGCTGCTGTCCGCCGGACAAAGAAAGGGCAGATCTCGTCAGGATATCCTTAACTTCATCCCACAAAGCGGCAGCTTTAAGGCTATTTTCCACTATTTCGTCCAGCTTTTCCCTTCTGGTTATGCCATGAAGTCTGGGGCCGAAGGCCACGTTATCGTAGATCGACATGGGAAAGGGGTTTGGTCGCTGAAACACCATGCCGACCCGTTTCCTTAGCTCTATCAAATCCATTTCCGGCGAATATATATCAATGCCATCTAATAGAACGGTACCTTCCACCTTAGTATTGGGCAGGAAATCGTTCATCCTGTTGAGACACCTCAAAAAGCTGCTTTTACCGCATCCTGAGGGTCCTATCAGTGCAGTGACGTTTTGGCCCTGTATATCCATGCTTATGTTTTTTAGAGCCATGACGTTGCCGTAATATAACCTCAGGTTTTCGACGCTTATCTTCGGATTGTCCGTCGAATGCCTAATCATCTTAATCCTTCCTCCGCTACATCAAATAGCGCCTGCGATTCAATCTCGCACGCAATATTATACCGACCAAAGTGATGCCCAATACCAATGTCATTAAGACTAGGATGGCTCCATACTGTAGAGGGCGAGTTTTATCTATGAAGGTGCCGGAGGTCGCCAGCACATATACGTGAAAGGGCAGGGCCATCACTTCGTCGAATAAACTTTTGGCGAGCCCCGGAGTGAAAAAGGCCGCTCCGGTGAACATTATTGGCGCCGTTTCGCCGGCCACTCGCCCAACGGAGAGTATAGCTCCGGTAAGTATTGATGGCATGGCGCTTGGTATGACGACCTTCCTTATCGTTTGCCACTTTGATGCACCCAAGGCGTAAGCAGCATCCCGAAGGCTTTGGGGGACGGCAAGCAAAGCCGTCTCCGAGGCTCCGACTATGAGCGGCAGGGCAAGGCAGCCCAAGGTCAATCCCGCCGAAAGGAGAGAGGGCCCGAACTTCAACAGTATACAAAAGAACGAAAGGCCGAAAAGCCCGTAAACTATCGATGGAATGCCCGCCAAGCTCCTTATGGCCAACCTCAATGTTGCCGTAAGGAAGTCATCCCTGGCATATTCGACCAGGTAAATGGCGGTGCATATCCCTATGGGGAGGGAAAAGGCCATGGATACTATGATGAGCTGTAAGGTTCCAATAAGGGGAGTCAATATGCCACCCTCGGTCATGGAGTTGCGAGGGGGTTGGGTCAGAAATTCGATCGATATGGCGCCTATTCCCTGGGTTGCTATGAACGCCAATATGCCAAAGAGGACCAAGATGACAAAAAACATAGAAGCCCATAGAAGGCATGTGAGCAACCTGTCCTTAAGTTTTCTCCTGTTCAACGCCACTGCCACCTCCAACGCCTCTCGATCCAAATGGTCGCAAAGTTTAAGATCAATGTCATAAGCAGAAGTAGCAACCCGGCAAAAAACAGGGCATGGTAATGCGGAGAGCCTATGGGTGTCTCGCCCATCTCAGCTGCTATCGTGGAAGTAAGCGGTCTGATCGGATCGAACAGGCTTTTGGGAATTATGGCAGCTCCACCTGCTGCCATCAGTACCACCATGGTCTCGCCGATGCCCCTCATCATCCCAAGCAAACATGCCTGAAGGATTCCGGGCAGCGCGGCAGGTAAAACCACCCGCGTTATGGTCTCCTGCCTTGTGGCGCCCAATGCGATGGCGGCATCCCTGATATCCGACGGCACCGATGATATTGCATCGTCAGCAAGCGATCCCGTTATGGGTATTATTAGCAAGCCCAGAAGAAGCGAAGCGTTGAACAAATTTAATCCGGTGACTAGGTCAAAGGCATTCTGAAGCCACGGAGCAAGCATCACCATTCCGATGAATCCCAACACCACGGACGGTAAAAACCCCAGTATCTCAAGCATCGGCTTCATGAAGTTCCTCATAGCCCTAGGGCATACCTCCGATAGAAATATGGAGACCATTACGCTCAAAGGGAGCGCGATCAAGGAGGACACCAAGGTTACGGCTAGAGATCCGACTATGAGCGGCAACATGCCGAATTCGGGAGGAGAATAGGTTGGATACCAGTAAAGGCCGAATAGCAATTCCTTTAACGTAACGCTCTTTAGGACCGGGAAGCTTTCCTTCATCAAGAACATGAGGGTAAAGATCAGTATGAATATGCCTATCATTGCTACTGCGCTAATCGTAAGCTTTGCTAGCCTGTCCTTTTGCTTCAGGTCCATTGGCTTATAACGTCTCCTTTCTTTGGAGATGCGCGCATTCGATTAAATTTTATCATGGTTAATGTAACGATAACCTTACGACGTCGTAAAGGTACTGTTACATGTGTTTTCTGATAACATAAATGAAGTGCACTGATCATAAAAAATTTTATGAGTTGACTAAATCTTTTGGAGGTGTTCTTTGTGAGAGTTTCAAGGGCTGATATTAGTCTAAATGAGCTGAAGGGTAAAGCCGTCAGCATCTTTGTCTTTGAGGACGAACTGGCTGACACGGTAAAGTTTATAGGTGATTTAAGCGAGTCGGTTAAAAGGCAGGCACAACTTGAAGGCTACTTTGGCAAAAGGGAGAAGGTGCTCAAGGTCACGCTCCCTGGTGAGCGCATACAAATCGTGTTTCTGGTTGGGCTAGGCTTGAAGTCCAAGGTCAGGTTAGATGACTATAGGACTGCTTCGGCATTGGCTATAAGGGCAGCTCGGGAGTCCAATGTGGACGATCTGTATGTCCTTTCACCGGAGATGGATCATTTCATATCTCAGGCGATAGCTGAGGGCGGCTTGCTTGGTGCTTATGATTTCGATAGATACAAGGGCAAAGCCAATGGGGGGCAAAAAATACAAAACCTTTACCTAATCGGCGGTGACGAGAATGCGATAGAGAAGGGCACGCTTTTTGCCTGCGGGCAAAATTATGCCAGAGATTTGGCGAATGAACCGCCCAACGTGATCAATCCCATTTCGTTAGCGGATATAGCGCGCAACCTTTCCGACGACATGGGGCTCGATTGCAGGATATACGATGAGAAGGAGCTGGCAGATATGGGCATGAACGCCTTGCTTGCTGTTGGCAGGGGATCTGTGAATCCCCCCAGGCTTATCCACCTTACGTTTAAACGAAATAGCAATACAAGGCTTAAGGTGGCGCTCGTGGGAAAGGGATTAACTTTCGATAGCGGTGGACTTGACATTAAGACCCCGGATAACATGAGGACAATGAAGGGAGATAAGACCGGAGCTTGCATTGTCCTGGGGGCCATAAGGACCTTGGCCAAGTTGAATTTGGATCTCGAGGTGCACGTCCTCATAGGAGCGGTCGAGAACATGCCCGGCGGTTCTTCCTACAAGCCCGACGACATAATCAAGGCATACAACGGAAAGACCATAGAGATAGATAACACCGACGCTGAAGGACGTGTTACCATGGCCGACGTCTTAAGCTTCACGTCAAAGCTTAAACCCTCTTACATCATAGACATAGCCACGCTTACCGGTGCTTGCGCCGTGGCCTTGGGGCCCTATACGGCCGGACTATTTTCAAACGATCAAGCTTTGTGCAATGATTTGCTGGAGGTATCAGCCTTCACGGGGGAACGTTTCTGGCAGCTTCCCATTGACGATGAGCGCTTGAGAAAGCGTTTGGAATCCCCCTTTGCGGACTTGCTTAACTCGGCGGGAAGATATGGCGGCGCCATAACTGCCGCGATGTTCTTGCGCGAGTTTGTGGACGAAGGCATATCTTGGGCTCACATGGATATCGCCGGGGTCAATTATTACAGGGAGTCATTCGGTTACTATCCGAAGGGTTCGTCGGCATTCGGCATAAGGACAATTCTCGAGTGGCTTTCAAGGTTATAGTGATAATCAAGCCGAACGGGTAACCCGTTCGGCTTGATTATTTAGCTGCGGGCTGCCACCTCCTGGGCTTTGGCCCTTACATGCTGGAGCCTTCTTTCGGTGGGCGGATGGGAATTAAAACCGCTGGGGCTGGTGGTATATCCTGCCTTTGCCATCTTTTCCAAGGCACTGACCAATCCCCATGGGTCGTAACCTGCCTTGGCGGACAGTTCTATGCCATAGTCATCGGCTTCAACCTCCTGTTCCCTGCTGAAGCCGGATTCAGCTAGGGCATAACCCAGATCTAGGGGGTCAATTCTGCTCGAGGAATTTCCGACAGCTCGAAAAATCAAGCTCCAGAGAACACTTCGTGTCACTGTCCTGCCATAATGATTGAGCTTTATATGTCCAATTTCATGGGCCAGAACGCCGGCAAGTTCATCTTCGCTGTCGAGCAAGTCTAACATTCCCTTAGTCACGGTTATGGAGTACTTGTTGAGTGAAAAGGTAACCCAGGCGTTGGGTTCCTTCTGGTCTACTACTGTAATAGGCGCAGAGGGATCCAATCCGGCGGCCTTGGCCAGCCTTTGCCATACGTCCTTTACGGCTGCCGGTTGTAGCGATGCCTCGGACGTACCGGCGATGAAGACGACCAGTAAAATTACAGCGATAAGTGAGCGCCTTATCACTTTGTCCACTATAATCACCCCCCCTTTAATATAATGACGGGGTAGACAACATATGCTATAAACATATTTTATTCGTTTCAACTCAATTGTAATGCTATATTTTAGGATTGGAAATACTGATTTTACGCAGACTGACAGGGGGATAAAAAATAGGCTGAGCCTTGAGCTCAGCCTATTTTCGCTCAATCGACCAACTTTAGCGGTACGGCTGCCTCAGGGGTTACCACATTGAATGTGAAGGTCTCGGTGAAGTAAAGTGATACCATGCCTTCCCTATGCTCCTTATAACCTATGGAGATGTCCTTGCCAAGTATAAGCTCAAAATCTCCGCCCCTCAGGGAGATCACAATGCCATCGTTTACGTTAGGCGAGAAGACTACTTTTCCGCCATCCAATATGTCGGCGATCTTTTTGTATAAGGGGTAAGTCTCCCCTAAGGAGTATATCCTGCTCCAAAGGACTGGACCAGCCACTAGGGCATAAGGACCTTCAATGCCCCACTGGGTGAAGTTAAGCTTGACCTGGGTCAAGCTGGTAAGCAAATCCGTCGGGTTTTGTATTGGCAGTTCTATTGAATATTGCTGCGATGCGTTAAAAAATCCTTCTATGCAAGCATCGTCCAACCCGTAAAAGATTGCCTTATCCTCGAAGGCAGCGACTTTTCTTGCCGCCTCTTCGAGGTTCGTTAGATCCGGCGACTTTAAGCCCCTCTGTACATTGTCGAGCTCGCATATGGAAAGGTCAAAGGGTACGTATACCTCTACCAAAGGCAAGCTTAAACGGGTGGCGTAGCATATATCCTTGGAGGTGCTGCCCTTCTTTATCCTTCCGGTGGGGTAGGCGGCGTAATCCCAACCGAAGGGTCCCAGTACGTCCACAATCTTCCTGGCCGACAGGTTCGGGATTAATACCTCTTTGGCCCTTTTGGTTATCTCATTCCACGCGCTTTCGTTTACCGGTGCCAATTCCTTCTTTAAAAAATCCATCTTCATCCCTCCTTTGCCTTTTTATTCTTTAAGGGAACCTATGTTTAAGCTAAGATCGCTTCCTTCGCCCTTCGAGGACCCCTCGCCCGATGCAGCTAAAGCTTCGATCTCCGTGATCGGAGCTTCGGTGAAAAGATATGTCCTCAAGGCCTCATCCCAACCCGGCATGTTACGCCTTAGCCATTCAAGGAGCATTGCGGCGTGCTCCATCTCCTCGTTCCTGTTATGCTCTATGACGGCCTTGATCGTAGGGTCCTGTGTCGTTGCCGCCCTGTCGTTATACCACATGACCGCTTCGACTTCTTCCTTGAGGCTGGCAAGAGCTCGATGGAAATCTCTATCCTTTGCGGAGATCTCTTCCACGGGTTCATGATATTCGGCCATTGGCAAATCCCCCCTTAATTTAGTATGATTTTCAAAATTCATTATACTTCATATATGAGCTAAAATGTAAGTCGAGGTTCTTAACAGAGATCATTCTGTTTCCGATCATGGAAGCCGCGGATACGAGGGGAAAGCGAAGAAAGACGAAATGAACGCTAGAGAGCCAAAGTTTGCCGAAGCCGAAATTGGATTAAAGGAATCTGTAGATTGGCCCAGCCTGATAGCTCTAATGGTGACATTGCTGGTTTGGTCATCGGCCTTTGCTGCCATAAAGGCGGGGTTATCGTTTTATTCTCCGCTTCATTTGGCAGTTCTACGTTTCATCACATCATCGATAATTCTGCTTCCCTTCCTGCTATTTAAGTTTGGATTGCCGGATCTTAGTGATCTGCCCTTCATATTTTTCCTCGCCGCTACTGGCATGCTTCTTTATCATATACCTCTTTGCATTGGAGAGCAGACCGTCTCTGCCGGATCGTCCAGCCTCTTGATCTCCACTGCGCCCGTGTTCACGGCCATCATAGCGGTCATCGGGTTGAAAGAAAAGATGACCTTTCTGGGGTGGATCGGCATAGCCGTGAGTTTCGCCGGTGCCGCCCTTATTGCAGTGGGGGAAAGCGGAATCAGGATATCCCTTGGAGCCCTATGGATATTGTGTGCAGCCTTTATGGAATCCTTTTATTTCGTATTTCAGAAGAAGCTTTTGCCTAAATATGGTGCCTTCAGGCTTACCTCCTACGTGATAATAGCCGGTACCATTTTGATGATGCCCTTTGGAAAGGGCCTCTTTGACGCCGTTGCAGCAGCTCCTCTATCGGCTACCCTCACCGTCGTATATCTTGCGATATTTCCTACCTGCATCGGATATGCAGGTTGGGCCTATGCTTCGTCAAGAAATCCGGCTTCGCTGGTAGCGAGCAGCTTATTTTTAAATCCCGTGCTGGCCATATTTATAGCCTGGGTGTGGCTCGAAGAGATTCCATCCCTTTTATCCGTCATCGGCGGCTCTGTTGCAATATTGGGGGTATGGATATTACAAAGGACCAGATGAGCCGAAGTTATGCCTCCATTTTATGTTATAATAATTAAAACCTCTAAGTTGCTCTTTTTAAAAAGATGTTCGCGGAGGTGATTTGGAAGCGGGAGCTTCAAGGGGGTGTTTTTAATGAAAGACGATCGCTTTGATCGGCTTGCAGATGAGCTTGTAAGGCTCATCGAAATTCCCAGTTCGAGCGGTAACGAAGGCCCCATTCTTCAATACCTGGAAGACAGGCTGCAATTTTTAGGAGTCCCTACCGAGCGACAGAGCACTTCCGGAAAAAACGGAAATTTAATCTTCAACCCGGGTTCAAAGTTGTTGTTCGATCTTCATGTCGATACAGTCCCAGAAGTAATGGATGGCGAAAGATGCCGTACTTGCCTGGACGGCGACTTGGTTTACGGCAGAGGCGCGGCAGATGTTAAGGGTTCCATAGCCTCCTTGATAATTGCATTAGAGGATTATGTGGACCAGTCAGGACCCGACTACGAGCTTCCTGTAAGCATAGTCTTTACGGTGGATGAGGAACAGGGCGGCAGCGGAGCCTACAAGGCAGTGGACTTAAGCCCGGAAGAGGTTGTCGTCTTTGAGCCGACGGAGCTTGATATATGCACCTCCGAAGCTGGAGCAATTGGGGCTAGGCTCAATTTTTCTGGTCAGCCTGCTCATGGAAGCGATTTTGAGGCCGGCAAAAATGCCATTTCGAAGGCCGTCGATTTTATGTTTAAGTTGGGAAAGTTGCCTTTTCTCGCTGGTAAGCACCCATACATCGGTGAGGCAGGATTCAACGTTCAGTCCTTAAGCGGAGGTTCGCCCAAAGAGCTCATCGTGCCAGGCAAGTGCGAAATGTACGTCGACTTCAGGCTATTGCCCCATGTGGATCACAGGGAGGCCGAAAGACAATTGAGGGAGTTTTTTGAAGGCGAGGGCATAGAATACGAGATAGATGACGTCTCTCCTCCCTTCATGCTGGATGAAGACGTTCCAATCGCAAAAAAACTTAATGATGCTGCCTCTACGGCGCTCGGGGTAAACCTGCGTATGGGAGCCTTTAAGAGTTGGAGCGATGCGGAGCCCTTTGTTACCGCGGGTGCCTCAGCGGTCGTCTTTGGTCCGGGAAAGCTTTCGGTTGCCCATACCTACTTTGAGCATATTTCAGTCAAGGAAATGGACTTGGCCAGCAAGATACTGACAGCCTTTTTGTTGAACAATTCATGCCCTCTGGGGCGCGAAAAAAGCTATATAAAGCTAGCGGATCTTTAAAAATTACAGTGAAAGGACGGATAGTCCCGATAACCATTGGCTGTCCGTCCTTTTTAAAATGGACCGCTTAAAGTTCCTTGATGAACCTGACCCATCTTCCCTTCTTTTCCATCTCGACAAAGCCTTGACTTTTATAGAAGTTTCGTGCCCGTAAGTTCTTTTCGCCGGCCCACAGCTCTACGATCTTTGCTCCTTTTTGAGCAAGAAGCTTTACGGCCTCTTCAAGAAGCAGCTTTCCTATGCCGTGACCCTGATAATCAGGGTCTATCACTATCTCGTGTATCTCTCCCACAATGTGTCCATCCGGGGAAACCCATTTATGATCCGTCGATACGAAACCCACGATCCGTGAACCGTCAAAGGCGACTAAAAAGCCACCCTCTGCCCGCCTGTAAAGCCATTTTAAATACTTCTTTATCGTTTCCGGATCCGTGTCAGCATATTCCTCTAGGCCTTTATATGCGCGTTCGTAAAGCTCCGTTAGTTCCTCTTCAAAATCCACCGGATTTATGCATTGGATCTTTACGGGACCTGATATATTGTCGGGTTCAAAACCCCATGGCCTCACCACCTCCTTTGCGTGACTAAAGAAATTTATGCAATGGAGCTATATCTCCATTTGGCGTTACGTACCTGACCTCGCATTCCAGCCAATAGCCGATTCGGCAGTAAATTACATCTCGAATTTTGGATATCAGCTCAAAGACGTCCTTCGACGTGCCACCACCCAGGTTGACTATGAAATTTGCATGGACGGTGCTGACCATTACGTTACCCACGCGAAGGCCCTTCAGTCCGGCGTCCTCTATGATCTTCCCGGGAGGGCCTGCTAGCTCATATACCTCGGGCTTGTTGGTGAATACCGAACCACAGTTCGGCTGCTTCAAGGGAAACTTGTGCTTTCTTTCTGCCAGTACGTTAAGGATTCGTTTTCTTATATCCCTGGGGTCGCCTGGAGTTCCCCTAAGATGTGCCCTTAAAATTATTAGATTCCTATGTTGAAATACAGAGCTTCGGTAGGAAAACTCGCAATCCTCGGCCGACATCTCTATGACATTGCAATTTTCGTCCAGTGCCCATACGCGCTTGGTCATGTCGCCGATGGATTGCCGTAAACTACCTCCATTCATGTATATCAGTCCGCCCAATGTGCCGGGAATTCCGCTGGCATGCTCTAATCCGGCTATACCCCTTGAAGCGGCAAGCCTGGCAAGACGAGGGAGCCATATCCCCGCATCGGCAATTATATCCTGCCCGTCTATCCTTGCAGTTGCAAAGGACTTACCAAATTTTGCCACAATGCCCCTGAAGCCGTCATCGGAAAAGAGGATATTGCTGCCCCTTCCGATGACGATCAGGGGAATGTCGTCTTCTCTTGCCAAGGCCACCAATTTTTGCAGCGACGTCGTGTCGGTTATATGCACCAAGATGTCAGAGGGTCCACCTATCTTCCAAGTGGAATGCATGGCCAAGGGCTCATCCAATCTCACTTCGCTAACGCCAATTGCAAGTAGTTTGCTTGCTAACTTCCTCGGTTCCAATTCAAACCCCTCGTCTCGTTTTGTAACTTGTAATAGGATATCAAACTTTTGGCATATGTATAGGGGCGATTTGCAGGAATGGGTAGCAAAGCTTGCAGCCGTACAGATTAATATAATGCAATATACAACTATGTGGCTACTATAATGGAATTATAATATAGTAGAATATACAAATATATGTGATTAGTTATACTTGTCACGAGAGGAGGAGAGTAGTGACGGAAGAAGAATGCAGGGGTGGGCACGATTTTGCAGTTATTGAGGCGATTGCGGCCAAGGCTAAAGAGGAGAACTTGGGGTTGATACCCATTCTTCAAAGGACACAAGAGGCGATAGGCTATTTGCCTAAGGAGGCATTGAGGACCTTGGCGGAGCTATTGCATGTGCCATACAGCAAGGTCTTTGGAGTTGCGACCTTTTACGCACAGTTTCATTTGACGCCAAGGGGTCGACATATCATTCAACAGTGCGATGGCACCGCCTGTCACGTAAAAGGCGGCCCGCGAATAAGGCGAGTCATAGAAGAAGCCCTAGGCATCCCGCCCGGGGAGACTACTTCAGATCTTAAAGCCACATACGAAATTGTATATTGCCTTGGGTCCTGCGGGCTGGCTCCGGCCGCGATGGTGGACGGCAAGGTGGTCGGTAGGCTAACTCAAGACAAGATGAAAAGAATTTTAGCTTCTATGGAATGAGGGGTGTGAAATGTGTGCCTCTAAACTCACTAGTCCCGAGGATCTTCAAAGGCTGGCGGAAGAGACAAGAAAGGAATTAGCCATCAGGGAAGGGGCCGGAGTGACGATAAAGGTTTTCGTAAGTCCTCTTGATCCCAAGGGAGCGTCGAGGTTGGTTGCCAGGACGTTTATGGAAGAGACAAGAAAGGCAAATATCGCAGCTAAAGTTATCATAGCCGAAGGCGAAGGAGCCTCGAGCTTTGAGCCCGTCGTAGAGATCGAAACACCAAGAGATGGCGTGGCAGTTTACAGGAATATAACACCGGATAAAGTGCCCATCCTGGTCAAAGAGCATCTCGTCGGAGGAAGGGTTGTCTTTGAATGGCTAATCTCCCAAAGGCGCAGCCAGCACGTGTTGTTTAGCTGGCAATGATTTTTTGAGCATCAAGGAGGTCTACCATGACCAACTCTTTTAGGGCAAATGTCTTATGTTGTCGCGGCACGAGTTGTACGGCGGGGGGCTCGCGTGAAATATTGGAGGCCTTCGAGGAGGAGGTAAGAAAGCATAATTTGGAGAAGGAGGTCTTGGTGACCTTCTCCGGCTGCCATGGTTTATGTTCGATCGGGCCCGTCGTTGTGATATATCCCGAGGACATCTTTTACTGTCAGGTAGAACCAAGAGACGTACCCGAGATAGTTGAGAAGACCTTACTTAGGGGAATGCTAGTGGAAAGGCTTTTGTACAGGGATCCAATCACTGAGGAAGTAGTGCCCCGTTACCATCAAATACCCTTTTATATGAATCAGACAAGAATTTTGTTGAGAAACTGTGGCTTGATTAACCCTGAGCACATCGAGGAATACGTCGCCCGGGAGGGATATCAGGCCTTGGCCAAATCGCTTTACAAGATGTCTCCGCAACACGTCATAGAAGAGATAAAAAGCTCTGGCCTTAGGGGGCGTGGAGGAGGAGGCTTCCCGACGGGGCTTAAGTGGGAGTTGACCAGGAAAAATCCCGAGGAACCAAAATACGTAGTTTGCAACGCCGATGAGGGAGATCCTGGTGCCTTTATGGATCGAAGCTTGATAGAGGGAGATCCTCATGCGTTGGTCGAAGGGATGGCTATCGCGGGATATGCTATAGGCTCAAAGAAGGGCTTTATCTACTGTAGAGCGGAATATCCTTTGGCCATCAGCAGGCTCAGGACTGCGATCGCCCAGGCAAAGGAGTACGGCCTGCTGGGGGAGAAGATCCTTGGCTCCGATTTCAGTTTCGATATAGAGATAAAGGAGGGAGCGGGCGCTTTCGTATGCGGCGAAGAGACGGCCCTGATGGCCTCCATAGAGGGACGACGAGGGGAGCCTAGGCCTCGTCCCCCCTTCCCTGCCGAAAGGGGCCTTTGGGGAAAGCCCACCAACATAAACAACGTAAAAAGTTATGCCATTGTTCCCCAGATAATCCTCAAAGGAAGCGAATGGTTTTCCTCCATCGGAACGGAAAAAAGCAAAGGTACGGCCGTCTTTGCCCTGACGGGCAAGGTCAAAAACACCGGCTTACTCGAGATCCCAATGGGAACCTCGTTGGGCGAGATAGTCTTCGATGTCGGTGGCGGGGTGGCAAAGGACAGGAAGTTCAAGGCCGTTCAGACCGGTGGGCCATTGGGTGGATGCCTTCCGACGGAATCTTTAAATCTTACTGTCGATTTCGACTCTCTGACTGCAGCAGGGGCCTTGATGGGCTCGGGCGGCATGATAGTCGTGGATGAGACGACCTGCATGGTCGAACTGGCCAGATTTTTCTTGCAATTTGTAGTGGCGGAATCATGCGGGCAGTGTGCACCCTGCCGCATAGGCGGGAGCAAGATGCTCGAGATCCTAACCCGCATAACCAAGGGGCAGGGCAAGATGGAAGATTTGAGTATGCTTGAAGATATAGCCAATTTCATGAAGGAGGCCTCGCTATGTGCCCTGGGTCAAGGCGCACCCAATCCAGTTTTGTCTACCCTTCGATATTTTAAAGACGAATATGAGAGGCATATCCTGGATCTACGTTGTTCCGCAGGGGTTTGCACGACGCTTGCCCCATCCCCTTGTCAAAGCGCTTGCCCTGCCGAGGTTAAAATCCCCATTTACGTATCTTTGATATCTCAGGGAAATTACGATGAGGCGTTGGCTGTTCACAGAAAATCCAATCCCTTCCCTTCCGTCTGTGGACGGGTCTGTCCTTCCTTCTGCGAGGATAAATGCCGTAGGGGGGAGGTGGATGAACCGGTAGCCATTAGGGATCTAAAGCGCTTCATGACGACGCGAGAGACCGGCGAATGGGTTCCTGAAGTCCATGAACCGGACAAGGGTAAAAGCGTTGGCGTTGTGGGCGGCGGGCCAGGCGGTCTTACCGCTGCGCTAAGGTTAGCTCAACTTGGCTATCATGTTTGTATTTACGAGTCCAACCCCGAACTTGGCGGAATGATGAGGTGGGGAATTCCCGATTACAGGTTGCCCAAGGACGTATTGAAGAGCGAGATAAAATCGATATTGAATGTAGGGAAAATTGACGTGAAGCTTAACGTCACAGTGGGTCGCGACCTCCAAATGGGCGATTTGTTTCAAGCTCATGATGCCTTATTGCTTGCGATGGGCGCTCAAGGCTCACAGGCACTGGGTATCCCCGGATTTGAATTGTCGGGAGTCGAAAGTGGCATTTCCCTGCTCAGAAAGCTCAATATGGGCGAAGACCTTTCCTTTGTCAAGGGCAAAAGGGTGGTCGTCGTCGGCGGTGGAAACGTAGCGATGGACGCTGCTCGTTCGCTTCTGCGGCTTGGAGCGAAGGAGGTGCATTTGGTCTACAGGAGGGAACGCAAGGATATGCCGGCCTTAGTCGAAGAGGTCGAGGCAACGGAAGAAGAAGGAATACATTTCAACCTCAGTACCCGCAGGTGGCGTAGGAGGAGGATATCGGCCGAGGAGGAGAGGGTCATATTTCATTATTTGACCGCTCCGCTTCAGGTCATTGGAAGTGAAGGAAAGGTCGTAGGGTTGCTTTGCCAAAGGCTAAGGCTTCAAGATGAAAGGGGCAAAAGCCTATTCGATGTCTCCGCGAGGAAAGCTTCATTCCCAATAGAGGGCAGCGAGTTCATTTTAGATGCGGATATAGTCGTCGCCGCGATAGGACAAAAGGTGGATCAATCCTCTTTGGACCAATGGGGCGTAAGACAACATCGTAACGGCACGATCGAAGTCAACCCAAGGAGCTTCATGACGTCGCGAGAGGGTGTATTTGCCGTGGGAGATGTGGTGTTAGGTCCGGCAAGCATCGTTGAGGCGGTTGGTCAGGCCAATAAGGCTGCGCGAGCCATAGACAGGTTTTTGAAAGGTTTACCGCTTCCGGAACCTCCATCGCTCATGGAGCGTCCTGAAGCGCAAAAGTATGAAATAAGCGATGAAGACGCGGAGCGCCCAAGGGCAAAGGCATCGATCCTTTCGCCGGAGACGCGCGTCTATGACTTCAGGGAAGTTAACCTCGGGTTTCCAAATGAGCACGTCGCGAAGGCCGAGGCCAAGAGATGCCTTCGCTGCGACCTGGAAGAACGGTGAGGGGGAAGGGCCATGTCTACCGTTACCTTGGAGATAAACGGCAGAAAGGTTCAGGGAAATTTAGGGGACACAATCCTAGATGTCTGTAATAAAAATGGCATCCGCATTCCTACGTTATGTCACTTTGAAGGGCTAACGGACGTGGGGATTTGTCGGATGTGCTTGGTCGAGGTCAGAGAAGCCAGGGGACTGTTACCTGCTTGCGTTACAAAGGCTACGAATGGCATGGTGGTCACGACTGAAAACGAAAGGATTAACGCTCTCAGGCGGTCTAACCTGGAGATGCTATTTTCGGAGAGAAATCATTTTTGCATGTTCTGCGAGAAAAGCGGGGATTGCGAACTTCAAAAGCTCGCCTACGAATATGGGCTGGACCACGTGCGTTACGGATTTTTCTGGCCGAGTTTGTCCATGGATATGAGCAGGAAGTATTTCTTGTACGATCAAAATCGATGCATCTTATGCAGGAGATGTGTGCGCGCATGTGAGGAGGTAGCAGGACATACCGTGCTCACCGTTCGGGACAGGGGCCCTAAAAGCATGATCTGTCCCGACGACGATCTGCCCTTCAATGAATCTACATGCGTCTCCTGTGGCACCTGTCTTCAGGTTTGCCCCACAGGCGCCCTATCCGATCGTAAAGGCACTTACGTGGGCAGGCAAGCCGATATGACGAGGACCGGGAGCACATGTACGTTTTGCAGCATCGGCTGTGAGATTGAAATTTTGTCTCGCGACGGCGAACCTTTAAGGGTAGAAGGGGTGTTTGGCAAAGGTCCGACCGAAGGGGTGCTGTGTTCAAGCGGGCGATTTGAACCGCTCTTTGAAGGAAAAGCCAGGCGTAAAGGTGCGCTTATATGCAAAGAGGGGAATGTAAAACCTGCAGGTTTGACGGAAGCTTTGGCTTATGTTGCAGACAAGATCAGGGATTTGGGCATGGATTCTTTTGCCGGGCTGATATCGTCCAGGGCTACAAACGAGACAGCGTTCCAATTTAAAAAGTTATTCGGCAATAATGCCTTCTTGATAGATCCCCCAGGCACACCACTGGGGAATGCCCATATCACGGATATCGACGACGCAGATTGTATTGCCGTGGTTGGGACAAACCTGGACGAAGAATTTAAAGCGGTAAGCTCCTTCGTAAAAAGGGCTGCCAATAGGGGGGCGAAGCTCGTAGTCGTAGGTTCGTCTGGAAGGAGGGTGGACTTGCGCGCATCTTGTCATCTCCAGGAAGACGATGCATGCAGTTTGGGCAAGATCCTTGAAGGAGCGTCCAAACCCATCGTAATTTACGGACCTCATACAGGCAGTTCAATGATGGAGTTTCTGTGGAAGCTTCGTCCGGGAGTAAGGCAATTAGGGTTAGCCTCCGGCAGCAATGGCCGAGGCATTGAAAAGTTGGGCATAAAACCTTGGGAGGGCGACAAAAAATATGAGGGCGTTTATGTATTGCTGGCCGATCTTGCCATGCCCGTGACAATATCGAAATTACTGCCAAATGTCGACTTCATAGCGATTCAATCATGTTACGAGGACGAAGGGGCAGTGTCCGCTGATGTGTTCCTTCCTTCGAGGACATGGTACGAACGTACAGGCACTTACGTCAATACGGAAGATAGAGTCGGGCAGCTCGAGCAGATCCCCCAAGAGGCTCCTAACGTGCCTTCTGATGAAGAGATAATTACATGTTTAAATAATTTGTTAAATTAGGATATCTATAGAATTTGGACGTCAATTTTCATGGTTGAGGTTTGCAAATAGGATTACCGGTCATCTTTAAAAATAATAAAAGGGGATACATATCCCCTTTTATTATTTATATTTAAATTTTTATTATATTTAAATTAAATACTAAATAAATTTAAGCGATCAAAGAAAGGTTCTTTATTTCTAAGGGTTCCATTTCTTGAAACCAATCTCCCTCGTCGCTCTTGGTCCATGTTCCGGTGTTATTCAACGTTCCCGCAAAGAGGGTGTCCTGCAATACGAACCAATTTCCCTGTTTATCTTTTAACCACATATCAGTAAACCTCCCAACCAGGATTTTTAAGACCTAGCCTTGCCCTTCTCTTATTTGAAAGTCCCCTACAAACGTCTTATTCGTCCTGGTCTTTGGAAGAATCCGTTCATCCTGAAATCCTCCCCACGATGATTACTCTGCGTTCTTGGGGTAATTTATATCACGCTTAAAAAAAGTTGTCAACTATAGTTTAGGACAAAACATAAAAAATTATATTAAGTTTATGCAATCGATTGCACAAAGGCAGTCCCTGACTGAATTAGCGGCAAAATTCTTTTTTTGATATAATATACACAGTTCGATCGATCGCGAATGCCGAATGGAGGCCCTGCCTTGAACAGCGTATCCACGGGTGAGGATTTGATGCCTTTAGGCAATGTTGTGGCCTTAGTAGGGGCCGAAAATAAAACGCTGATCTACATGCGAAACGGCGATATTCGCGTGATCGGCAGAAACATCAGGAGCGTGGTAAGAAAGTATCAGGAGCTGCGCATCTTCCTGCAAGATGCATCGATCATAAAAGAAAGGTCCATGTTATGAAAAAGGGAAGTGATGTAACGATGGGGGCAACTATTGCTGAAGCCAAGCAATATACAGCAAATGACATACAGATCCTGGAAGGGCTGGAGGCCGTTCGTCGAAGGCCCAGCATGTACATTGGGGATACGGGCATGCGTGGCCTGCATCATTTGGTCTATGAGGTCGTCGACAACGCCATAGACGAGGCTATGGCAGGTTACTGCGACCACATTGTGGTTACCCTCTATGCGGACGGAAGCGTTTCCGTGGAGGACAACGGCCGAGGCATACCGGTCGATATGCACCCAAAGGTAAACAAACCAGCCGCCGAGGTGGTGCTTACGACGCTTCATGCCGGAGGCAAGTTCGACAACAAGGCCTATCAGGTTTCGGGAGGCCTACATGGTGTAGGAGTTTCCGTCGTCAATGCCCTGTCTTCGTGGCTTGAGCTTACCGTGTGGCGTGACGGCATAGAATGGCATCAACGCTATTCTAGGGGTGTGCCCCAGAGCGAACTGAAGGCGGTGGGCAAAGCTGAACGCACCGGCACCAAGGTGCATTTCATGCCTGACGACGCCATATTCGAGGAAAGGGATTTTTCCTTCGACGTATTGAGCGCCAGGCTTCGGGAAATTGCCTTCCTGGTGCCAGGCATAATGATAGAGTTGAAGGACTTAAAAAGCAATAAGTCCATGACCTTCAGATACGAAGGTGGAGTGGTCTCCTTCGTTAAGTATTTAAATAGGGATAAAATTGCCTTATTCGCCGAGCCAATTTACATATCCGGCGAGAAGGACGGCGTATTGGTGGAGGTGGCCCTGCAGTACAACGATTCCTTCCAGGAGCGGGTCTTTGCCTTTGCTAACCTGATCCACACCGTGGAGGGCGGAACTCACGTGATAGGCTTCAGGACGGCGTTGACCAGGGCCATAAATGAGATGGCGAGAAGACAAAAGCTTTTGAAGGATAAAGATCCGAACCTTTCAGGAGACGACTTGAAGGAAGGGCTTACCGCCATCATCTCCATCAAGCTTAAGGAGCCCCAATTTGAGGGCCAGACGAAGACCAGGCTTGGAAACAGCGATGTCAGAGGTATAGTGGACTCCATCGTCTACGACGAGTTGATGGCGACTCTTGAGGAAAAGCCGGACTACCTCAGGCCGATCGTGGAAAAGGCCATCAAGGCAAGACAAGCTCGTGATGCGGCCAAGAAAGCACGAGAGCTGGTCAGGCGCAAATCGGCCTTCGGAGGGCTCGATTTGCCCGGTAAATTGGCAGATTGCTCCAGTAAAGACCCAGAGGAGTGCGAGATATATATCGTTGAGGGCGATTCAGCCGGAGGCAGCGCTAAACAGGGAAGGAACAGGACCTTTCAGGCCATATTGCCTCTGCGGGGAAAGATATTGAACGTGGAGAAGGCACGCCTTGATAAGGTGTTGTCCAACGCCGAGATAAGGACGATAATTCAAGCCCTGGGCTGCGGTATAGGAGAGGATTTTGACATCAGCAAATTGCGTTACCACAGGGTCATAATCATGACGGATGCCGACGTGGACGGCGCGCACATAAGGACGCTCCTCCTTGCCTTCTTCTACAGGTTCATGCCGAGGATCATCGAGGAAGGGCATCTATATATAGCTCAGCCCCCCCTTTACAGGGTGCAGGTCGGAAAGAAGGAGTACTACTGCTATTCCGATAAGGAGCTTCGCAACTTGATGGAACGCTTATCTGATAAGAAGGCGACCGTGCAGCGCTATAAGGGTTTGGGAGAGATGAACCCCGAGCAGCTTTGGAAGACGACAATGGACCCAAACGAGAGGATATTGAAGAGGGTGGACATAGAAGACGCCTTGGCTGCAGATGAATATTTTACTATATTAATGGGAGATAAGGTTGAGCCCAGGAGAGAATTTATAGAGGCCCATGCTAACGAAGTAAGAAATTTGGATATATAGCTTTATAGTCTGCTATAATCGTGACAGTTGAGTGTGAAACTATATATCCAAGGGGGGCTTTATCGTGTCCAATTCTTCTACCGGTGGAGGCGTTTCCTTAAGGTATAAAATCCTTTTAGCTTCCGGTGTGATAACTTTGGCCGTCGTGGTGGCCGTGTTTTGCGGTAGCTACTTCGCCGCCAAAGGCAGGCTGGTTCGCAGCATGAGCGAGCAGATGGACAGTTTTTCAAAGAGCTTGAGGGATACCATAGACCTCGAGCTCACTTTATTTCAAGACAGATGCCTGTCAAATTTGTCCGTTGCCATGAGCCAGTTGCCAGGCGATAGGATCATGGAGTCCGTAAATAAGGTCAAAATAGGCGAGCGTGAGTTGCCGACCCTCTTTATCATGGGAATTGGAAGCGGATTAAAACAGATTACGGGGTCAAACGATATCGTGGATCAATTGGCCGAGCAGTTGAACGGGCAATTCTTGATATATCAAATTTACAAAGATGAAAGCGGTGAAAAGGCCTGTCTGGTATCGACCACCTTTAAGGACTCCAAGGAGCTGGTCCTGGGTGCCGAGATGGACCCTAACTCACCAATATATCAGACGGCTATAAGGGCCGAAGGCATTTATCGTGGATTTCAAAGCATAGACGGCGTCCAATATTATGTTTCGTACAGGCAAATCAAAGACGCGGGTGGGACGCCTTTGCTTTTGCTTGGCACTGCCGTATCCGTTGAACCCGTCATGGATTACGTTAAAAAGGTCGCCTTTACTCAGGGAAGCTTCGCCTTTGCCATAGACGACGAGGGAAAGATCATCGTGCATCCCAGCATAGAAAGCGGTACGCCTGCTTCTCAGGCTTTGCCGGGGTTCTGGGAATCCTACAGCAAGGTGAGTCAGAGTCTGTCGAAGGAGGCAGGACATTTAAACTTTAAATATGCATTGCCGTCGGGGGAAAGCTACCTGGTATCCCTTTTTGAGGTCGGAGGATTGGGCTGGAAAGTTGCGCTAAATGTGCCGGGGTCTTACGTCTTGGCTCCCGTTGCTGCGATGAGGAATGCAATGATCATGTACGGATTGCCCGTCCTTGTGGCCGGATTGCTGCTAATGGTCTTTTTGCTGGGCAAGTTGCTAGCTCCCTTTAGGACTATGTTGGGTGTAGCAAACTCAATAGCTGGCGGAGACCTTTCGGTGGCGGTTAAGGGCGACATGGACAGCAAAGACGAAGTTACAGCGATCATGGGCGCCTTCGAGCGCATAAGACAATCCTTCAAAGATCTCGTCGAAAGGTGTAACGAGCTTTACAGCAGGCTCGAGGAAAGGGATAAGGACCTAAGGCAGATAGAAAGCAAGATTGAGGTCTCGAGCAACAACAGCTTGGAAGCCTCCAGGGAGATAGTCTCGGTCATAGCGTCGGTATCCTCAGCAGTCGAGGAGACCAATGCCGGAGTGGAGGAAGTGGCCTCCGGAGCTCAAAATACGGCCAAGATAACTACGGAATTGAGCGAAAGGTCAAGCGCCGTAAATGAAAGCGTAAGGGCAGGAAGTGAAGCTGTATTTGAAACCGTTGCCAAGATCAACGGATTGGGCGAATCAGGAGAACGTATAAAGGAAGCCATCTCCTCTCTTGATTCCGCCATAAGGGGCATAACCCAGTTCGTCGATACCATAACCAGCATTGCCGATCAGACGAACTTGCTCGCGCTCAATGCCGCCATAGAGGCGGCCAGGGCAGGCGAGGCCGGAAGGGGTTTTGCCGTCGTTGCCGAGGAGGTCAGAAAGTTAGCCGAAGCCTCAGCCGAGGCTGCTAAGAAGGTTCAAGATGTGATCGGAGATATAGAACAAAGGGCCAAGGATGCAAATAGGGAGGTCAACGAAACAGTAGGCCTTATAGAGGAGGCTGTGGCCTCGTCGCAGGAGACCAGTGCCCAGATCCAAAGCATTACCGAACAGGTCAAGGGCATAAGCGAGGGTATTCAGTCAATTGCGGCAGTCGCGGAAGAACAGGCTGCTTCAGCCGAGGAAATCGCCTCCGCCATGGAGGATATACTCAACAAAGTTACTCGGGGACAGATGCAGGCCGAGGAAGTCGAGAGATCTTCCAAGGAGTTGATGGAACAAATAACCATGTTGTCGAGGATAAGGGAGGAACAAACGGAGTTGATGGAAGACCTCAAAAAAGCGCTGGCCTTTTACAAATTAAACGAAACATCTCAAAAAGCCGGTTTGGTGCCCCTGCAATGAGGTCGATTCCCGTTAGAAATTGAGCTCCTAATGTGATAAAAATAGAAGGGAAAAGCGCTTTTCCCTTCTATTTATTTTTGCCCTAAAGGAGGATGTGTCATGAACGATTTATACGGGCAGATTGTATCCGAGATAGATAGGGCTATAGAAAGGCATTCAAGAGAAGCCATCGAGCTAAGCGACCATTTGGCGCGTAACCCCGAAATTTCAGGGCAGGAGTTTGAATCGAGCAAAAAGCACGTGGAGCTTCTTTCCCGCTACGGCTTCGAGGTTAAGTACCCCTTCTTGGACATCCCCACGGCCTTCTGTGCTAGGAAATCCAACGGCAAAGGGGCTAGAGTTGCCCTTTTGGTCGAATACGATGCCCTGCCGGAGATAGGCCATGCCTGCGGGCATTGTCTCCATGGGGCCATGTCGACGCTTGCTGCCATCGGCCTTGCTTCGGTTTTCGATAAGTTAAAAGGCGAGCTGCTCGTCATAGGAACTCCTGCAGAAGAGACGAACGGAGCCAAGGTCACCATGGCAGAAAAGGGCGTTTTCGACGACCTGGACCTTGCGATTATGATTCATTCCTCCGGGAATAAAAGCTACGTCAGCTACAGAAGCCTTGCCATGGATGCCTTGGAGTTCACTTACAAGGGCAGGCCTGCTCATGCTGCGGCCTCCCCTTGGGATGGGCGCAACGCCCTTAATGGCGTTCAGCTTTTCTTTCATGCCATCGACATGTTGCGCCAACACGTGGAACCTGACGTGCGGATGCACGGCATAATTTATAAGGGTGGGGATGCTCCAAACATAGTTCCCGAAGAGGCAATCTGCAGGTTTTACTTTAGGTTTCCCACCAGGGCCTATTTGAACCGATTGGTAGAACGCGCAAGAAATATAGCTTCAGGAGCAGCCATTGCCACCGAAACCGAGGTTACAGTGAATAACTTTGAGCTCAGCTTCGATAACATGTTAGCAAACGTCACTGCGGAGAGAAAGATGGCGGAGATAATGGAGGAATTAGGCGTTGAGGTGAGCGAACCTGAGGGCTACGAGGGTTCTTCCGATATGGGCAACGTAAGCCACAGCTGTCCTGCTCTACAGCCGAAGCTTGCCATAAGCGATGTGCCGCTTGTGACCCACAGCCGAGAGTTCGCAAAGGCCGTTATAACGCCTAAGGCACATGAAGCTCTGATAACGGGCAGCAAAGCCCTTGCCAGGATGGCCATAGCTGTATTTTTAGACGAAAATTTGAGGAAGGCGATCAGAGAAGATTTTAAAAGAGCAAAGAAAGAGGAAGGACATTTAGGTTAGACTGTAGTCTTTATGGAGGTGAATCGTTATGATCTCGCTTGATGACATAAGGCAGGCGCGGGAGCGCATAGGCAGTTGGATTCACAGGACGCCCATATTTTCTTCGGCCACCTTTAGCCGTATGGTAGGTAACGAGGTTTACCTAAAGGCGGAAAATTTGCAAAAAAGCGGGGCCTTTAAGTTTCGCGGGGCCATGAACTTCATGCTTTCCATGAGCGATGACGAAAGGAAAAGGGGGGTCGTAACGGGATCCTCCGGAAATCACGGGCAAGCCCTGGCGTGCGCAGCAAAGCTTTTGGGCGTGAAGGCTGTCGTGGTGGTGCCACTTGGTGCCTCACCCGCCAAGGTGGCTGCCATCGAAGGATACGGAGCAAAGGTCGAAAGGTGCGGGCATTCTTCGACAGAACGTATAGCTAAAGCCATGGAGATAGCAGAGAATTTAGGCATGACCTTTGTGCCCCCCTTCGATCACCCATGGATAATGGCGGGACAAGGTACCGCCGGGCTTGAGATCGCAGAAGACATGCAGGATGTGGACGCCGTGCTGGTGCCATGCGGCGGTTGCGGCTTGATATCGGGCGTGGCGACGGCTTTGAAGGAGTCGCTTAAGGGCGTCAAGGTCTATGGGGTAGAGCCCGAGACCAGCAACAGCACCTATCTGTCGTTTAAGGCCGGTCGCATAATGGAATTGCACGATATCCACACGATAGCCGACGGCCTTAGGACGGCAAGCCCTGGCAGTATAACTTTCCCCGTGGTTCAAAGATACGTGGACGACATACTTTTGGTGTCGGAAGAGGAGATAAAAAAGGCCATGGTATTGCTATTAGAGAGGGCCAAGCTGTTGGTCGAACCCTCCGGGGCCGTGCCGGCAGCAGCGCTACTTTACGGCAAGGTGCCCCTGAAGGGCAAAAGGGTCGTCGCCTTATTATCGGGCGGCAATGTCGATCTCGCGGCTCTTTGCAAATGGATAGAGGAAGTAAGGACTGGAAATTAAAACTGCTTGTCAGTGCCTGTTTAGCTGGATGTTGCTGCAGGTACAATGGGAAGGCTTACGGCAATGAGCCTTTAAGGTCCTTGGCAAGACAGGGTCTTATAGAAGTGGCATGCCCCGAGACATTAGGGGGTCTTCCTGTCCCAAGGCCGAGGGCTGAAATCGTCGGAGGTACGGGAGACGACGTATTGTTGGGCCGTGCCTGCGTCTTAAACGAATATGGCAAAGATGTGACCGACATATTCTTAAGAGGGGCTTTTTATGTGCTTGAGATAGTTCAAAGGGAAGGCATAAAGCATGCAATCTTAAAGGACAAAAGCCCCTCCTGCGGGGTTTACCGCGTATATGACGGCTCTTTCAAAGGCATGTTGCGCAAGGGCAGAGGCGTAACCTCTGCCCTTCTATATAGGCATGGCGTAACTCTTTTTTCCGAGGATGAAGTATGGGGAAAGCATTTCCTGGAGTTACTTTCAATTGACGATCGTTGATAATATATATAAATTCATTTAAAATTAATATGTTAGCTTTATCTAATTTTGTGGAGGTGAGAAAATATGGATGTGCTAGAGGCGATAAAAAGAAGACGAGCTATAAATTTCTTCGATCCCACTAAGGAGATATCTGACGAAACTATAAAGAAGTTGCTCGAACTTGGAACTATGGCTCCTTCGTCGTTTAATTTGCAACCCTGGGAAGTTATAGTGGTCAAAAGCCAGGATAAAAAGAAGGCACTTAGACGCTGTGCGTCCAATCAAAAAAAGGTGGAAGATGCCTCTGCCGTTTTAATATTCATTGCCGATCCGGAGGCTGTCGAAAAGAACTTAGATAGGGTGCTCGACAAGAACATCGAGCTCGGTTACATGAAGCCGGAAGGCCGCGAGGCGACCGTGAATGCCGTCTATGGACTGTACGGTCCCAAGGACAGCATTAAAAGAAAGATCTTTGCAGCAAAAAACACCGCCTTTTTCGCCATGACCGTCATGCTTGCCGCTCAAGGATTGGGCCTTGAGACGCATCCGATGGACGGCTTTGATGAGGAGGCCATAAAGAAGGAATTTGGCATCTCCGAGGACAAGATAATTCCCTGCATAGTAGCCCTTGGCTACTTGCAGCCCGGAGTCACGCTGCTTCCGAGGTTCCGTTTTCCCGTTGATGAGATGACCAAGTTCGTCTAGCTTTAAGTTTAGGAGGAAGGATAGTTTCTTCCTCCTCTTTTTTTGTTTACGAGGACATCCCGAGCAGCTTATTGGCAAGAGAGCCTATTATAAAGGAAATGGTTGCTACTCCGAAGCTCACCGTCACCATCTCCGAGAACATCGGCTTAAAGTCAGTCGACCTTACTATTGAAACGAAGAAAGTGAAAATGGCAATTATGAGCAAGGCGTTCGACATGCTCCATATTAATGCAATATATGGAGAATGGACGAAGAAAAAGGGAAATATGAGCATTGCTACTGTTATTACGTAAGCTATGCCAGTATACATTGACGCCTTTAGAGGCTGTGTATCCGACCCTTCCGATTTTTGGGACAAATATTCCGATGCTGCCATGGATAAAGACGCAGCAATTCCAGTTATTAGACCCGCAAGGCCTACGAGCCTGCTATTTGCCAGGGCAAAGGTCAGCCCTGCCAATGTGCCTGTAAGCTCGACCAATGCGTCGTTCAACCCCAGGACTATGGAACTTGTGTACTTCAGCCTTTCTTCGTCTATTAAGTCAATTAAGGCTTGTTCGTGCTCTTCTTCTTCCTCGAGGACCTTCTGGGCCTCAGGTAGGGAGGTCAGCCAATGCCTGTACTTCCTTTGTGCCTTGTCCTCGTTTGTCTCCATCAGCTTCAACGTAAAGGTTATGCCAAACAGCATGTATATTAGAGTATAAATGACGACCAAGAGCCTGCTCGGTTTCACTTCTCTTTGGGTATATTTCTTCCATATGGAAGCGTGTCGGGCCTCGTCCTGCGAGATGCGTTCGAGGATCTCGGCGTTTTTGTCCTTATGTCTTTTAGCGAGCTTCCCGTATATGACATGCTCGGTAGTCTCGGTCCTTTGTGTCTTCAGGATTGCCTGTAACATGGCATCATCAAGCTTAAAGTCAGCGTCGCGCAATGAAGATCCCCCCGTTGTTGGTGTTATTATATAGTATTAAGATAAGTCTCCGTTCATTTTACACCATGGGAGGGGTTTAATTTGAGGATAGCGCGTTTCATGGACGGAAAGGGCATAGTGCGTTGGGGCATCGTAGAAGAGGAAGAGATCAAAGAAACCGAGGGCTTAAAAGGACCCTATACGGGTGAAAAATATCCGCTTAAGGGCGTGCGGCTTTTAGCTCCCGCCGAACCGACGAAGATCGTATGCGTCGGCAAAAACTACGTAGACCATATCGAGGAGATGGATGGAGAGGTTGATCAGTTGCCCAAAGAGCCCGGGCTCTTCTTAAAAGCTCCCAATGCCTTGGCAGATCCAGGCGAAGTGATACCCTATCCGCATTTCACCAACGAGTTTCATTACGAGGGAGAACTTGCCGTGGTAATAGCAAAGCCGATGAAGATGGTCTCAGACGAGGAAGCTTTAAATTACGTGCTCGGATATACATGTGCCTTCGACCTAACGGCCAGGGACGCACAGCGTAAGGATTTACAGTGGATCAGGGCAAAGTCGGCCGATAAATTTTGCCCCCTTGGTCCATGGATCGAGACCGACCTGGATCCGACGGACCTGGGAATTAAGACCGAGGTAAACGGCCAAGTAAGACAAAACAGCCGAACTTCCTTGATGATATTTTCATTGAAAAAGATTTTGAGCTTTACGTCTTCCTTCATGACGCTTTTGCCCGGAGATGTAGTGTTGACGGGAACGCCAAGCGGAGTTGGCGAGCTTCATGTAGGAGATGTGGCTGCGGTGACCATAGAGGGGATAGGTACGCTACAGATATCCGTTGGGCATTGATGGGTTTGGTCTATAGGCCGCGAAAGGATCAAAAAGCCACAATGCCAGGTCATCTCAGATGTCTTATTTGGCATTGTGGCTTTAAGGGGACATCGTTAACAATTTCTTTTTTACGTTTTTTGAAACCAACCCTTTCCCTCTATTATCCTTGCCACGAGCATTGCGGAGGCCGTATCTCCCGTGGCATTGACCATCGTTGCCGCCGGGTCTACCAAAAATCCTATGGTAGCTATGACGGGAAAGGCCTCCGGAGGAAATCCGTACAGACTGACGATCAGCATCTCGCCGACGAGTCCGCCTCCCGGGATGCCTGAAAGCACGACCCCGCTTAGGACCGCAATGGCAATGGCCGTGGCAAAGGTGCTGAGCCCGGCAAATTTAAGCCCGTACAGACCAAAGAGGAAGGAAATTTTAAGTATCCCGCTCAGACAGGATCCCTCCATGTGAATCGTAGCTCCCAGTGGCAGCACCATGTTTCTTATGTCTTCTGGTACGCCTATGTTTTTTGCAGCCTCCAGATTTACCGGTAAAGTGGCATTGCTGCTCCCGGTAGCCAAGGCGGTAATGGCAGGGGTTATTATGTTTTTCCAGAAGGTACCAATCCCGCGGCCGTCAGTTGAAATGTAAGCATATAAAGTAAAGGCAATGAAGAAGTAACCAAAAGTTATGATGTGGTATATTACCATTGCCCTTGCGTATGAGCCTAAAAGTTGTGGCCCAAAGTCGCCAACCAGCGTGGCGAAGTAGGCTCCCAGCCCTATGGGGGCATAGTACATCACTATCTTGACCAAATGTAACATTGCATCGGACATGACGGACAGCAGGTCCACGACGATCCGTGCCCTTTCGCCTAGGGCGTTTAAGCTAACGCCAAGCAAAATGGAAAATACGATAAGGGGCAATATATGACGCCTTGACAGCAGATCCCCGAAATCCTCAACGGTGAAGGCCTTCACTATCTGTTCGGCAGTGTTCAGTGGCTCAAATTGCTGGGGAGTGACGCCCTCGATGACGATGTCCTTGGCCGGGGGAAAGGAGACTACAGCTAAAAGCATGATAACTGCTGCGATAATTCCCGTAACGATAAAAATTGTTATCGTAGTCCCCAGGACCTTCCCTAACCGCTTCAGCGATGACATGCTTGCCACCGCATTCGTGATGGTACAAAACACCAGTGGCACCACTATCATGAACATGAGGTTGATGAAGACATCGCCCAAAGGCTTAAATATCAGGGCATTTTTGCCCATAAAGGCACCCAGGGCCGAGCCTATCCCAATAGAAATGAGCAGTATTATTGGAAAGACGTAGTTCTTCAACGCACTTGAACGATTTTTGCCCATCTTTTCACCTCCAGTGATAATCAGCCATCAAGGCTTCTTCGGTCAAATTTCCAGTAGCCACTACGAGAGCTTTGCCGGTCAACGAGGCTTCTGCCGTGTCGTTAGGCGCTATTTCAAGTGTTACCCTGTTTATGCCCCCGGGATTTTTGACGTCGATGGATAAGGGAGTGCCGCAGAGCAAATGCGAGGCCAGACTGCAAGCTATGGCTCCGGTTCCGCAGGAAAGGGTAAAATCCTCCACGCCCCGTTCGTAAGTCATGGCTATCAGGTGGTTTTCTTTTACTTCTACGAAATTGACGTTGGCTCCCTCGTCGAAGACTACTCCTTCCTTGCGCAAGCTGCGGGCTAACTGTAAAAGCTCATCTCGCGATATGTTGTAAAACCCGTCCATGAACAGCACGCAGTGCGGCACGCCTACATGAAGGGCTATATAGGTCACGTCCCTCTCGAAGGCCTTTATCTTGGCCCTTTTGACGCGCTTCAAATCGATCTTTCCCATTCCTATCGTCACGAAGGGAGGGCTTACCTGAGCGCTTACGGGTCCTGCCTTTGTCTCGAAGGTCATGTCACTTTTTGCGTGTCCCCTTTCGAAGGCATACCTTGCTATGCACCTTGCCCCATTGCCGCACATTTCGCCTTCCGAGCCGTCGGCGTTAAAGAGCCTCATGGAAAAATCGAAATCCTTTGAACTTCCAAGCACCAGCAACCCGTCGGCGCCTAAAGAGACCCTTCTGCGACAGACCTTTCTGGCCAAATCGACGAGTTCAAGATCGTCGTATCTGCCATCTTCATCTTCTATTATGATAAAATCGTTACCGTTACCGTGAGCCTTTACAAAAGGTATCACTAAAAGATCACTCCTTTCCCGAGGTCGTTAACGTAATTTTACACGATACGGAGTGCTTAGGAAAATTAGGGCCAAGCCCAAGGATGGAGGTGTTTTGATTGATTGGAAGTACTTTTTTGCGATCTGTCAAAATCAGATCTCGGCTGTTTGTCCTTTTGATCGTGTTGATCGTAGCAAATGTGGGGACTTCATGGTATTTGTTGGAATCCATGAGAGGGCAAAAGGGCAGCATAGAGCTTTTAAGACAAAGCGGCGCAAGCATAAGATATGCGGCAGAAGCAAGCGTAAACATCGTCGGTGCCGTAAGCAACGTGTACAGGGTAATAAATGCCCCCCAGGCCACATGGTCTTTGGAATCGATGAACATTGAAAGCCTGCTTCAAAACGCAAAATTAGCCTTTGATGGATACGGGAAATCCCTGTCCACTGATGAAGAAAAGGAGAAATACAGTGCAACGGCGGAAGTTTTTAATCGCTGGTTTAACGCCATGACCTCTATAAGTAAAATGATATCAGAAGGAGCTTCCCAGTCGGAAGTGCTTGAAGAGATGGATAAAATTTACCTCGATACCAACATGCTTACAGGAAGCATTAATGAAGCTTTTGCTTATGCTGCCCTGGATATGGATTCCACTGCCGATGCCGTTGCCGGAGCCATAGATTCTGCCACTAGAAGCTCAATAACCATAGTAATTGCAGTAGCAATCTTAGCTTTAACCTTCGGCTTCATGTTAACCCGTTCTATCAGCTTACCCTTGAAAGATATGGTCGACATGGTCAACCTAATGGCTGATAATCTCGATTTGACAATGAAAATCAAAAATGTCGGCAATGATGAAATCGGGGATGTTCTAAGAGCCATAGAAAAGCTGATTGGGAGGTTTAAAGATGCCCTGAATGAAGTTATAAATGCCAGCCGTAAGGTTACCCATTCTTCTGAAGAATTTTTAACCTCTACTGAAGAGGCAAATCATATCATGGAAGGCGCGAAGAAGGAAGTGGATGGAGCGCGCGAGGAAGTGGCATTCTTTGCATCTGCCGTGGAGGAAATAAGCGCAAGCTCGCAGGAGGTAGCAGCAGGAGCGCAGTCGGCTGCCAAGCGAAGTACCGACGTGGCAGAACAGGTCGAAAGGGCCAGACAGTCGGCAGCCGATGGAATAACGGCCGTTAAAAAAGCAGTTACTTCTTCCGTCGAAGTGTCCAAAAGTGCTGACAACTCGGTCGCGGTCGTAAGTGCCCTGAGCTCGAGAGCAAGACAAATTCAGAACTTTGTGGAAATAATAGGGCAAATTGCCGATCAAACTAACTTGCTCGCCCTTAACGCGGCCATTGAGGCTGCGCGAGCCGGCGAGCATGGCAGGGGCTTCGCTGTGGTTGCCGAAGAAGTGAGGAAGTTGGCCGAACAATCCAATAATGCGGCAGAGCAGATAACCAAGTTAGCCGAAACTATTGTTGACGATTTAGAAAAGGTCGTCGTCATCACCCAAGAAAATGCCAGCATGACGGAGCATGCTAAACAGGAAGCTGGTAATGCCGAAAAGGCTATCGAGAACATAATGCATTCCCTCGATGTCATTGCAGGTGCCGCTCAAGACATGGCTGCCGTAGCGGAAGAACAGGCTGCCTCGGCAGAAGAGATAGCAAGCACTGTGCAAAACCTAAGCACGAGGTCCTCTGTGCTAAATAAGTCAGTTGAAAATTTGTTGTATAGCATAGCCAATGTTTCAGATGTAATCTCAAGCGTAAGCGAAGGATCCAAGGCGTTGGCCTCTCTGGCAGCCAACCTGGAGGCTCAGGTTAGAGCCTTCAAGATTGCAAGTGAAGAGGAAGCAAAAAGCGACATACTGGCTATGGGTGAGGGGGAAAATTAATCGTCAAAGGTGAAGACATCGAGCTCGAACAAAGATACGCAGGCCTCTACCACGTCGGGATCAAAGTGTTTTCCCTTTAGGGCTTTAATTTCCTGCATGGCAACTTCCGCGGGTCGGCCCTTTCTGTACGGGCGGTCCGACATTATTGCTTCCACGACATCGGCGACGGCGATCACGCGGGCTAGGCGGTGAATTTCTTCACCCCTTAGCCCGCGCGGATATCCGCTTCCGTCCAGTCGTTCATGATGTTGGTATACTATCTCTGCTATCGGCCAGGGGAATTCTATCTCGCTCAAGATATCGAAACCTACCTTGGGGTGAGTCTTGACTAGCATGTATTCCTCGGGCATAAGAGAGGCCGGTTTAGACAGGATCTCTGCGGGGATCTTGATCTTTCCAATGTCGTGGACAAGCGAGGCCATATATATTGCCTGAACGTCTTCCTTGGTAAGATTTAAGCGAGTTGCAATGGCCCTTGCAAGCTTTGCCACCCTTCGTTGATGGCCAGCTGTAAAGAGATCCCTTTTTTCCAGCGCTGATCCCAAGGCCGATATGGTCTGAATCCAGACTCTTTTCAGGTAATCGACGTATTCCCGTATCTTTCTTTCTGCCCTCTTTTTGTCTGAGATGTCGCGGTAGATCGTATAGATGCCAAGAAATTTGTCTTTAAAGATGACGGGAACGGCAGTTATAGCCACTTCAAATAAAGTGCCGTCCTTTTTTCTCCTCATGGACTCGACGTCGACCATGCTTCCGGATGAAACCTTGTAGCTTATGTCAGTTGCCTCTTCATAAAAATGCGTTCCGATTGCCACAAGTTCATCTATATGCTTGCCGACCGACTCATCTTTGCTGTAACCGAATGTCCTGCAAAAAGATTCGTTTACTTCTATGACGTGATTGTTTCGATCTGCCAATACGATGGCCTCCGGGTTGTTATGAAACAAACAACCTAAAAAGGCCTGCTCCTTTTCAAGTGCTTCCTGAGTCTTTAATCGGTCATTCATATCGCACCATGTATTGCTTCATAATAGAAGTCTCCTGTATCCCATATCTTTATTGTTCACCATCGAGCAAAAACCTTGGTTCTCTCAGAGACCGAAGTTCCGACTTCAACAGATCATTTTATGAAATGTTACTTTAGTCTGAAACTAAAGTCATATTATAATATTTATTATAATTATACAACATTTAGGGGCAAAGCTGCCTTGAGCATAGGTTCTTCCAGGGACAGGAGTGGCACATATTGTCATTGCCCTCAAAGGGTCCGTTAACCACTCTAAAGGATATATCGTTTATCTGTCTTTCCACGTCGTCAAAGGATAGGCCTTTCATGTCAACGGCGACGGCTCTCTTTTCCCTAAGCATGTAAAGCCCCATCTCGAGAGCTTGACGTGGAAATTGGCGCCTCGCGACATATCCGTAAAATTTAAGCTGGTTGTAGTACAGGTCCATGAAGGAATTTTCCCTTGTGTCCGATTCTTCCGTTATCTTGTAGTCCCAGATGTAAACCTTTGATTCGTCGTAGTATAGCAGATCTATCTGGCCAACCAGGCGTGTGCCAAAGTCCATCTTTATGTTGAAGGGGGCCTCCCTTAAAATTTGGCCTTTTCTTGATGCAAGTAATCCCTTGATCTTAGCCCCAAGGGGGCTTTCGGCAAAGCTTGAAAGCCAATCCTGCAGCGTGTCCCAATGGGCCTTGTCCTTTAGCGCGGGGCGCATCCCCGTGGGCAACAAGCGCAGCACTTCTTCCAGGCCTTCGTCATTTTGCGGGAAAAACCTAGGCAAGCTTTCTTTTCTTAAATCCCAGTGTGCCAATATCCAGTGCATCAGGCTTCCGACGTCGGGTCCTCCGTAGTCCTCAGATCTTGGCAGCTCCCATTTTAAAGGTAACCCCTGTTTGTAGCCCAACCTGTACGCTCGAGGGCACCATGAGAATATCGCATATTCGGTGGCGCTCAACCTGTCGATCGGTGAAGGCTTCACTTTCAAAGATATCTTCTTTAGTGAAACGGGCTTTGACGGCTCCCTTTTGATTTTGGTTTTTCTTTTTTCTCGATAGTTAGCGCCGATCTCGCCGGACAACTTTTCGGAAATGTCAAAGTTTTTTTCTTCTTGCCATGCAAGCAATGACTTTAGCCAAAGGCCGTTTTTGCCCGATGGGTTTCTTTCTTTGTCGACCGAACAACTGCCGCACAGGATGAGCCTTTTTTTGGCTCGGGTGCAGGCGACGTAAAATAGCCGCAATTTTTCCTCATCTTGCGCCATGCCCTCCAGGTAATCGTGGACTATCTTTGAAGGCGGGCTTTCCTTTTGCATGAATGGATCGGGATAGGAGCTCAAAACGGCCCCCGTGAAGATCGAAGGCACTAAGGACGAACCGCTTCGCGGATGACGGCGATGTTCCAGCCCAAAGACGGCCACGATGGGAAATTCCAATCCCTTGGCGGCATGAACCGTCATGACCCTTACGACGTCTTCATCCTCGCCCAAGGGGGTGGTCTCCTCGTAGGGGATGTTGAGCTTGGTCGTTTCTTTCAGATACCAGGCAGCTCCAACGACATCCTTGCCGAAGGCGTCCTCGTAGGTCTTCAGCAGGTGCACTAGATGTCTTACGTTGGAAAAGGCGCTTATCCTCTTGTATGGCGGAAGGGACATCATCCATAGGGGCTCTTCGAGCAGATAGTTAAGCGCATCGGCAGGACCCCGCAAGAAGGCTCTACGTCTAAGATCTTCAATTTTGCGCGCAACGTTGGAAAGATTGGTCTTAACGTAATTCCATGCCCGTCCTCGATCATTCTCTTTTCTCAGAGAGGCTAAGGCCTTCAGTGCCGCTTCCTGCGATAGCCTAAGAAATGGTGACGACAGCAAGCCTATCATGGCAAAATCGTCCTCCGGATCGTTTAGGGCGAGCAAGAAAGCGGTTGCGTCTATCGTCTCGGCCCTCGAGAAAAAGCTTTTTTGTTCCACGAATACCGCAGGAATCTCAAGCCTTTGAAATGCCTCTTCAAGGGCCTCATAGTAGCTTCGCGCAGGGACCAATACGACCATGTCGTTCCATGGAGCTCCTTTCTCGTGAATTGCACTGAAAAGGCCAGCCAACTTAAGTGCCAATGAGCTTTTCCTCGATGTACCGTTGACCTTGTTTCCGTCCTTGTCCTCGCCAGCTGCTTCAATCACGATCTGTAAGCTTTCTGTCTCGTCATGTGTCGTCTCTAAATCCTTGTCTTCCTTTTTGAGGATTTCAGGGTAGATGAGAGGTTCATAGGGGTATTTCAACGAAGAGCTCATACCGTCGCGCCACAGATGGCCAAAAAGGTCGTTGATATTTTTCAAAAGCCCTTCGCTCATCCTAAAAGATTCACCAAGAGCTATGTAATGTCCTTCTCCGCCTTGGGCCCTTCTTATGTAGTCCGCGAATATCTCCAGATTGGCGTGGCGAAACCTGTATATGGATTGCTTCAAGTCGCCCACGACGAAAAGCTTGATCGTTTGATCTTGCCTTGCAGCTTTGATCGACTCGATCAACATGCACTGTACGCCGTTGGTGTCCTGAAACTCGTCTACGAGGATGTGCCTATATTTCCCTGCCGCCTCCGGGTGCGAAGCGACCAAATCCTTTGCCCTGATCAGGAGGTCGTCGAAGGAGAGAATGCCATGTCTTTTTTTGTGCTCTTCCCAGATAGCCCAAAGCATGCCCGAAAATTTAAGCAATATCTCGCGCAGCGGCCTATCCTTCGATGCCTCTATCGCCCATCTTGCCAAGGCGATATCGCATGATAGCGCTTCACGATGTGCCTTGAGGCCTTCGTGGCCAAAGCGTTCGCTCAAGACAGATTCCAGGCATTTCTTAAACTCTCCTCCGCTTCTTATATCTGAAAACACCTTGTCGTTAAGGTCAACCAGAAAATGCGCCCATTCTATGTAAGATTTCGGTCGCCTTTCCTTCCAGTTGCCTTGAAGGACCCTGACGCTTAGCGACAATTTGTCCTTCTCATAATCCTTTGCCCTTGCCTCTTCGATCCAGAAATCGTACAGGGAGTCGTAAAAGCCTCCTTGGTCAGACCTTAAAGCAGAGATCAGGTCCATGGTCCTGGAGTCCAAGTCTTCAAGGCGTGTAGCCCCTTCAAAAAGTCCTTCAGGGTCAAGGCCTCTGCTTCCAAAGAGCGCGCAAGCCTGTCTTGCCAGGTCGACGAAAGCTCTCGGGCCATAGAAATTTAATGACTCCTTAAAGGTGTCATTCGAAAAGAGAGCTTTGATTCTTTCCTGCCATTCAGGCGCGGCGCCTTGAACAAACCAATCTTCATCGAGCAAATCTAAGGCGTTAACGGCGGATCCGTAAAATTGGTCTTCCTGAGGAGGGCTGACGATGTCAAAGTTAGGGCTTGTGTCCAAAAAATGGCTGAAGGACTTGAGCAGGTTCATGGCAAAGCTATGAATGGTCGAAATTTGTGCTTCGTCAAAGCGCTCACATGCCCGCTTCAGGTTGCGGCTTACCGTATCTTTTTGCTTGAAAGTCAAGCTTGACCCCTCGAGGATCTGGAGCCATTCCTTCAATGTCGATAAGATTCTGTCCTCCATCTCCTGGGCGGCCTTTTCGGTGTAGGTGATGGTGAGCACCTCATCGTGCCTCGCTGATCCCGTCGCAACAAGCCAGGCAAACCTCCAGGACAGCGTGCGGGTCTTGCCGCTGCCGGCGCCAGCGCTTATGACGATTAAGCCATCCTTCGACACGACTGCTTCACGCTGCTTTGGCGTGGCCTTGGCCAGAAAAAGATCAGCTAGCGTAGCTTCATCAATTTCCATTATCTTCCGTTTCCTCTCTTTCGATCTCGTTTCTTCGGCAAAAACCCTTATATTGGCATTCCTTGCAGGCTTTATCGTAGTGTGGCTCAAAGGATCCCGACGACAAGTCCTTTGCCCATTCGATGAGATGGCCTTCAGCCCTATTTACCGCCTCATCAAGATGTTCGCGCTTAATCTTAAAATTTCCGGCATAATCCTTTGGAACTAATTTTCTCACGAAGTCCTTGGAGGCACTGGAGCCGTGGCCAATGCATGTGCTGTTTTCGTGGCACAGGTAAAGGGAGGCGGCCACATGTTTGCCCTCTTTCATCAGCGCTAGGGCGTAAGCTGCAAGCTGTAAGGCGTTTTCGTAACTGTTTGAGCTGCCGGTCTTATAATCCCATATTATTTGGCCATTTCCTTCAATGTGATCTATCCTGTCGGCTCTACCTGCAAAGGAGACTTTATCGATATTCAATGGGGTTAACGTAACCTCGGATTTTGAGAGAATAAAGACGCCCTTTAAGTTTTTTAAGATCTCCTCCTGTACCACGGCCATCCGTCTGGCTTGTCCATATAGCCTGTCGTAATGACGACGCATCCTTTCATTGTCCAAGAGCTGAGGGTAGGTGGATTTCACTGTTTCTTCCCAAAGCTCTTCTACGCAGCGCAGTAAATTTATATTTTCATGAGCTGAACGCTTTTCCCATGCCCTTTGCCACAGACGGTGCAGCATCATACCGCAAATTTGAGGATTAAAGCCCACATCTGCGGGCGGGTAAAGGTTAAATATGCTTTTGTATGCATAAAGGGCAGGACACTGAATCCATGCGTCTATGTCGCTCAAATATCCTTCATACCGCGGGTCTGTGCGAACGATTGGCTTTTTCCTTGGCCTGGAGAACTTGTCCTGCGGCACCTCTGCGCCCCTTAGATAAGCCTCTTCCTTGGGGAGCAACCTGCTCAGCGGCCTTTCGGTCCTTCCGTCTTCCTTGCAAAGCCTGTCGTTTAGGGCATTTTCCAGGAAGGGAGAGATCTTTTTGGGCCTGCCCTGCACATCCACGGCAGAGCAGGTGATCCAGGTCATATCCGTTGCGGTACATAGACGCCTTCTAAAAAGCGCCTCTAGCTGTTGTCTTCTTTCGTGTCGAAGCGGCAGGTGTATGCCGGCCAGGCCAATGTTCTCGTGAATTGTCATCCTGGCTTGGTCGTTTAAAAGGGGAGGTTCCGCAATCTTTCCCGGCCATTTTTCAGATGTGGCGTTCACGAGAATGTATAAGCTGTGAGAGGCAAGGACCGGTGAGCTGTCAACGTAAAGGGTAATGGAGTTTAGAGGCCTTTTTGGGGGAAGCAATCTGGTTTCCTCGGCAAAGCGACGCAGGTATTCCCATGCCTCCGATTCGAAAAGGATATCCCTTTGAGCCGGACCCAATTTTGGCAGAGATTCCTTTAAAAATAAGGCCTTCTTTTCTATGGCTTCTATAAATTTAGAGACCTCGAATAAAACTTCGTCAGGGGCCAAATCTGCAGCGAAGCGTCGGATTCTTTCCTGTAGCTTCATGTCGTCAAGCAGCTTGAAAAGCCTTTCAAACAATTTTTCTGCGCTAATCCCTGTCCTTACGACGTTAAAAAATGTATCGCAGGCCCGAAATATCTCGAGCAAATCCTTCAGGTTGTTTTGTTTCAGCCAGGCCGCCCATTGGCTGATACCAGATGGCATATCCTCTTTCAGAGACATCAATTGTTGTTCTGTTAAATTAAATCCCAAAGTTGGATCAGACAGGAAGCGAAGGACCGACAGAAAGGGCCAATCCTCATCCTTGATGGCCTTCAGGCGCATCAGCAGATCCCAACTAAAGGTTTCGTTTAAAGGCTTGCCCACGTTTGAAGCCCACGGGATTCGGTAAACGCTGAATACGTCTTCAAGGATCCTTTGATATGACGCCGGTATCTCTACGGCAATGTCTTTGAAAGAGATTCGATCTTTTTGTATCTCAAACCATATATTTCGAGCGCACGTCTCAAGCTCTTGTCTTGAGTCGCCGCAGGCGATCAAATGAGATCTTACGGGTTCGTTTTGAGTTGAGATGCTGTTGATCGTGGCCTCTTTGGCGAATTGTTGCTCTACGTCGTAAAAATTATCGCCCATGGCGGGGTCTGGCTTATATATGTCTATAGCTATATCCAACTCATTGAGGGCTCGCAAGAACTCATATTGTGACCTCATGAAGCTCATAAACCCGACAAGCACAAAGGCATGTCTTCGTAGATACCCTGCAAGTTTCCGTATTTGCAGCAAATTTCTTGCTAAAATTGGGATCAGGGCGCTGTCTGCCAGCTCGTTTTTGTCCAAGTAGCTTAGATATTGGCCGTAGATATGGCATAAAAACCCGGTAGGCTTTGTAAGATTTTGGCATTGCCCAACGCAGGATCCATTGTCCTTGCCAGCATTGCAGCTCAAGGCGTAAGCCAGATCTTCTCGGGAAATATCCTCGCCAATTAGCTCATGCAGTTGTGTGCCTATGGTCTCTATAAATCCTGATTGTCCGATTGCCGGGATGGCCTGTCTTATATGGCTTGATGACTCTAGGGCATTTCGGACCAAGTGCCTTACTACCAACCAGTGATCTGGGGGGTCCAGCTGTCTTTTGAGGGGGGTTTTTATGCCCAACCTTCGAAGGACATCCGCAAGCCCGCCGTACAAATCTCCCCATCGCCATATGGTCGGAAATCCTGCCGCCAACCCCTCGACGGAGAGCATTTCAAGCAGTAGTCTTTTATCATCCTGTGATGGCACCATGAAAATGAGATCTTTGTGTTCGTCGTAAAGCTCTTTCAGGGGTTTTTGCAATTCCTTTGCAAACCTGTAGGCGTGAATCGTGATGCTCAAGCTAAGACCACCTTATTAAGACTTTATGATATATTAAAATCGGCAAAAACCCTTATTGGACGCCAATTTTAACCAACCTTATAATATCATATGTTGCGTTTCCCCTGAGATTGGACAATTATGTGATTTATATTTAGCTTGAAATCGATGTACTATATCATAAAGCAAGTATTACAAATGAGTCAAAAAGATAGGTGATGATTCAAGATGAACCCGAGCAAGCTCCATAGGATGTTGTTGCGTTTATTCGTTGTCTTAAAACAAGAAAAAGATAGCTTTATCACGATAACGTTTGGCACGACCATCTCAGCAATAGCCACCTTGACGCTGATAATGCCATACAAATTCCCGGATGCCGGACTCACTGGTTTGGCCGTACTTTCGTCGTACGTCTTTCACATCTCTCCCTCTTGGTTGTATGCGATAGGAAACGCAGCTTTGCTAATTTGGGGCTGGAAGGAGCTGTCTCCTCGGTTTGTGGTGCTGACGATCTACGGGGTCAGTTTATTTTCTTTGCTCCTTAAGGTCTTGGAGTTCATCCCTGCACCATCTTTGAACGACCTGTTTATGATAGCCGTATTTGCAGGGGTTATAAAGGGCATAGGAGGAGGCCTGGTCTTCAGATCTGGCGCATCGCTTGGTGGAACGGACATAGTGGTAGTGGCCTTGCGCAACAGGTACGGAATAGAAGTTGGGAAGTACAGCTTTTACATTAATCTGGCAGTCCTTTTGATATCTGTTCCGATAATTGGACTGGAGAGGGCTATCTACGGCCTAGTTGCCATTTACATAAGCGGCATAGCAATAGATGGAGTTTTGCGCTCCTTTGATAGGAGAAGGCAGGTCTTCGTCATATCTCAAAAATACGAAGAGGTGAGGGATTTCGTCATAAAAGAGCTTGGACGGGGCGTGACCTTCCTTCACGGAGAGGGTGGATTTACCGGCAAAAGCCAAAAGGTCATAATGTGCCTTTTGACTCCCAGGCAAACCATGGAATTGAAAAGGTTTCTTGCCATCGCCGACAAGAGTGCGTTCATGGTGGTTACCGAGGCGTCCGAAGTGGTTGGAAAGGGCTTTAAATCGTGGAAGGAATTGTAACCTATAATCCACGTTGGGGTTGGTGATGCTTGTGGTTCCCTTTTACGGCCTACTGCTCCTCTTGGGAGGAGTAGGTTTGTTTTTATACGCCCTAGGTACATGTCCGGATAACATAAAAAGATACCTTGGCAAGGGCGGCAAGGCCTTTTTGTTCGGCCTTGGAGCCAAGAAGAGCACCTCTTTGCTCTTTGGCTTGTTTCTTTCCATCATGATGCAAAGCAGCGCCGCGGCATCTTCCTTTGTCGTCGGGCTGGTCGAAGTTGGATTGCTTGCCTCGGAACGCGCCCTTTTGGTCATAATGGGTGCAAGCGTAGGCACCGGTTTGGTCGTTTACTTCCTGAGCTTGGATGTCATTCTTTTTAGCCCTCTCGTCTTTGCCGTCATAGTGTTTTGGGGACGCTTTGCAAGAGGGCATTTGAGGGAATACCTGAAGATATGCGAAGGTATTGCCATGGTGTTTTTCGGTATGGCCCTGATTAAATTTGGATCTTATCCGTTGGTCAATTCAGATTTTGTAAAAAACCTCCTATATATCCTGACGGGATCTTCTGTGCTCATGGCCATCACGGCTTACGTCATAACGTCAATAGTTCAAAGCAGCACAGCTACACTGGCCATCGCCATAGGCATGGCAAGCTCAGGATTACTGCCGTTCAATTCGATTTTGCCGCTTATACTGGGAGCTTATGTCGGGTCTTCCACTTCCGCACTCCTTGCGGCTTTGGGGAAAAAAAGAAGATCACAGGGTTTGGCATGGAGCGCCTTTTTATACAGGGCCTTAGGCATAATTCCAATGATCCCATTGGGCCTCCTTTATCTGAGGCTGTGCAGGAATTTACCTGTAACCATAGATGATCACATAGCAATATTGCAGATCCTGCTCGTTTCGGTGAACATGATAGTCTTTCTGCCCTTTTCCCTTGAATTGTCGAGGATGGGGGAAAGGCTTGCCAGCCTGAGCGGAAGGGAGTCCATAGAACCTCTGTACTTGGACTGGTCCTTTGTGGACATGACGCCTATTGCCGTTTCGCTTCTTTCCAAGGAAATAGTGCGAACGTCCAATTTTCTGGAGGAGTTTCTGTACGGCCTTTTTTACGGCGAGGTCAAAAGTGACCGTCTACACTTGCTGCGTACGAGCTTGCCCGACTTAGTAAATGCCTGCGTTTTTTATCGCTCGGCCATAACATTGAGATCAAACGAAGATCCTTTTCTTGCCAGAGAACTGATTACTACATCCTATTCCTTGAACGCCCTTAACAATATGGTCACGCTTGCTGTTGAGAGGCTTTTCCCTTTGATGGAAGATGGTGCGAATCGCGATCATTTTCCAGCCCTTGACGAATGGGATATCGTAGTAAGCCTTTTTTTAAATATCCTAAAGAGCAGTTTAGGTGCCTATGCGTTGGACGATACATATTTCGCTAACAGGGCTTTCAAGTTGTATGGTCAACTTTCGGATATGCTTGGGAAGATAAGGAACAAATTGATGTTGTCCCACTATGCCATCAAAAATGGAACGGATATTCTCAACTTATTGACCTTACTCGATGCCTTTTCGAAGGAGTCATTGGAATTTGCACGTTCAGCAAGGCGGCATAATGCAGAGGGTTTTGTTGCCCTCGAAGGGGGAGATCAAGATTGATCTTTAGAAAGGAAAGCGAAAGGGGCGAGAAGGTAGGCGGCCTCTTTGAGCGCGACAGAAAGTGGCTTTTCGAAAGGCTGTATGCCATGGTCGATTCCGTTGAACGGGCTTTGGACGGTGCCATGCAAGCCATGATCCAAAAGAGCGATGACCTTGCCCTTGAGGTAATTGAAAACGACGATGTGGTAGATCTGATAGAGGTGGAGGTGGAGCAGGAATGTTTGCGTTTGCTGGCCATGCGACAGCCCGTTAGGGAAGACTTGCGGTTTGTATTCACCATAATAAAGATAATTACCGAGCTGGAGCGCATTGGAGATCAGGCAGTGAACATTGCCGAAAGGGCCTTGGAGCTCAATAGGGAAGGACTGCTTAAACCTTTAATTGACATACCAAGGATGTCTGAGATAGTAAAGGAAATGGTTGGGGGAGCCGTTAAGGCCTTTGAGGCAAAGGACGTCGACAGATTGATAGAGGTTTATGAGCGCGATGATGAGGTGGATGCCTTAAACAGGTCCATATTTGCCGAGATGGTTCAAATAATGGCCTCCACTAGGTTGGACGATCCCTATTCTGTCAAAAAGGCAACGGATTTGCTCTCGGTATCAAGGTACTTGGAAAGGGCCGGGGATCATGCCACCAATATAGCCGAGCGCGCCTTTTTTAGCGTTACTGGGGAGAGAATTAAGGAGAAGCTCTCGAGAGCTACAAAGAGCATCAAAAAGGAGATGTGATAGCGTGACTTTTTCAGAGGAATTGAGGAAAAGGTTGATTCGTGAGGGGGCCTCCCTTGTGGGGTTTGCCGATTTGGCGGGGATCTCACCTGAAGCGGACATGCCCTTCGGCATATCGATAGCCTATGCATTGGACCCAAAGGTCATCTCGCAGATTGTCTCAGGGCCGACGAGCGAATATGCAGCTCTTTACCATAGGGCGAACGATATGCTTAACAAATTAGGGGAGATGGCCGAAGGGATGATCGCCTCTAAGGGATATAAAGCGAAACGTATACCCTCCACCATCAAGGTTGACCCGAATAAGCTTTTTACCCCCCTGCCACATAAGACCACTGCCACCAGGGCAGGGCTTGGTTGGATAGGCAAATGCGCTCTTTTGGTCACAAAACCCTTCGGTTCGGCCGTACGTCTTGCGTCGGTCTTGACCGATATGGAACTTCCCGTAGGAGTGCCCATCGAAAGCTCCAAGTGCGGAAGCTGCGCCTCATGTGTTAAGGCCTGCCCGGTCAATGCCCCGACGGGCAAGGAATGGGATGTTAGGCTCAAAAGGGAGGATTTTTTCAAAGTCGAGCTATGTTACGGTGAGACCGCAAAGAACGCAAATCGCCCCGAAATTGGAGCCATGATATGCGGCATGTGCATAGCGGCCTGCCCCTGGACAAAGGCTTACATTGCGGGCGGTAATTTTGAAGATCGAAGGTGACGATCATTGAATAAAATAGAAGGCATATTTGCGCCCATAGCTACCATCTTTGACGCCTCAGGCGATCTGGACATAGTGCGGTTTGGCGAAAACGTAAAGAAGTTCAACGAAACCGGGCTGTCAGGGTTAGTGGTCCTTGGAAGTAACGGCGAATTTGCACTGCTTACCCATGGGGAAAAGGTAAGGCTGCTAGAGGCCGCAAGGGAAAATATCTCAAAAGATAAGTTACTTATAGCCGGCACGGGATGCGAATCCTTACGTGAGACGATAGAGCTTACAAAGGAGTGTGCCGGCATTGGGGTCGACGGCGTATTGGTCGTAACGCCCAGTTATTATAAAAGCGACATAACCAATAAGGCATTAGAGCTTTATTTCAGGTCAGTGGCGGACGAATCTCCTGTGCCGCTCTTGCTTTACAACATGCCCAGAAATACGGGGATAAACATGGGCCCAGACCTTGTGGCCAGCCTGGCGGAACACCCAAACATCGTCGGCATCAAGGACAGCTCCGGAAACATCTCCCAAATCGCAGAGATCATAGCAAAATGCCCTAGCGACTTTGCCGTCTTTGCCGGTTCGGGGAGCTTCCTTTTGCCCACGTTGGCGCTTGGGGGAGTGGGCGGCACCTTGGCTGTGGCAAACGTCATTCCGGACTATTGCGTTGCCATTTATAAGCTTTACAAATGTGGCCAAATGGAGAAGGCAAGAAAGCTGCAGCTTGGTCTGCTTGAACTCAACGCTGCCGTCACAACGCTTTACGGCATAGGCGGAATGAAGGCAGCCATGGAAATGGTGGGATTTCATGGAGGATTGCCAAGGCTGCCGATACTACCTGCGACGGATGAGGTCAAAAGAAGAATATCGGGTATGGTCGATGCGGCCCTAAAGCTTTTTCATGAAGTTTGTGACAATATTTGTCTTTAAAATAAAAATAGCGAAGGAAGAATGCCCATGAAGTTGCTGGTAATAGTCACTAATGAAAGAGAGAAAGTAGGAGAGATCTTTAAGGAGTTCGTTGAGATAGGCGTAGGAGGGGCCACCGCTATAGATACACAAGGGATGGCTCGCATTTTGTATGATAAAAATGTGGACAATATTCCCCTCTTTGGTTCGCTTAAGATGCTTATCGACGATAAATATCCGTTTAATAAAACCATTTTTGTTGTCCTTAATGATGAGCTCGTCAAACCAGCGATACAAGCTGTTAAAAGGGCTTTAGGCGATATGAATAAACCAAATGTGGGTATTCTCTTCGTTTTGCCGGTGGAATATGTAGAAGGTGGTTCTTTAAGTAGTAGTTAACCTAATTTTTTAAGCTTAAATAATATAATTAAGGAGTAGATAAAACGGTGCATCCCTTATATTATCTTTCTTTAATTCTTCTAGCCGGGCTTTTTCTCGCAAGGGTTGTAAATATTTTTAAATTGCCCAACGTGACAGGATATATTTTAGCAGGCATGCTCATTGGGCCCTCATTTTTAGGCATCATCCTGCGGGAAGCTGTTTCTTCGTTTAATATAATTTCAGAGGTGGCTCTTGGATTTATCGCCTATAGCATAGGTGGAGAGCTAAACATTAAACATTTGCGAAGAATGGGCTCTTCGGTGCTTGTGATCACGCTTACAGAGTCACTGGGTGCCGTTTTGGTCGTTATAGCTGCGATGGCTTTGATCTTCAGGCAGCCGCTAACATTTAGCTTTATAATTGGCTCAATTGCAGCTGCAACGGCTCCCGCCGCAACAATTATGGTAATTAGACAATATAATGCCAAGGGTCCTCTTGTGGATACCCTTTTCCCCGTGGTTGCGCTCGATGATGCCGTTGCTATCATGGTCTTTGGCATAGCTGTTGGCATTTCTCACTCCTTACCCACGGCCAGCACGGGAGTCATAGCTACGGTTGTGCTAGCCGGAAGGCTCGTGCTCGAAATTGTCATAGCCCTTGGATTGGGATTTTGCGTAGGCTTATTTCTCTCGGTGGTCTCAAGATACCTGAGAGGCCATGACACACTTCTGTCTTTTGTTATTGCTTGCATCCTCTTAACAATTGGAGTGGCGTACTACTTTAACGTGTCATCCCTTCTTTCCTGCCTGGCTCTTGGTGCTACGGTAACTAATTTAGTGTATCGTAGCGATCGGGTATTATCCGTTGTCGATCGGTTCACGCCGCCAATATTCGTGAGTTTTTTGCTATTTCAGGAGCGGATTTGCAGATTTCGGTTCTGCGCGAGGTTGGGTTGCTCGCAATAGGATATGTGATTTTCCGAATGATAGGAAAAGTTTTAGGAGCTTATTTGGGAGCCAAGTGGACGAATGCTCCTGCCGTTGTTCAAAAATATCTGGGCTTGGCACTTGCCCCTCAGGCTGGAGTGGCGATAGGGCTTTCGCTGGTAGCCGAAAAGGTCCTTCCGGGCACAGGAACAGTGCTCAGGAATATAGTTCTTGGCTCCACAGTTATTTATGAATTAATAGGCCCCGTCATAGCAAAGCAAGCACTTGTGATGGCAGGGGAAATACCTTCTGACAGACAGTAAATTAAATGGCGATCATTGATGAAAATGGGCTTAATTTTTTGATCGCTTAATCAAAAATATACTTACGAGGGTGAGTCATATGATGCTCTTCTTGTTTACCAGCCAAAGCCCCAGGGCGACCAAGGATGCGCCGACTATGTCCCTAGGCGATAAAGTCTCTCCCAGAAAGGCAATGGCCGTAGCCGTTGCCGTTAGGGGGTTAAGATACATGAAGACGCCCACCTGGGATGCAGGAAGGGCATGCAAGGCGTCGTACCAAAATATGTAGGCTATGCCTGAACAGAATATGCCCAAAAAAGCCAGGCTTATCCAGGCCTGCCAAGACATTGCGAAATACAACCCTGAGGGCAATACGAAGGCATTAGAAAAGGCCCAACCGAAGAGCATGACGTAAAAAAGCGAAACCGTCTGATCTTTGTCCCCTAGGAACTTTCTTGATATCACGGTAAAGGCGGCCCAATTGACCGCGCTTAAGGAGATCAGCAGATCACCTTTGGTTATGCCCTGGGGAAGGAGCGAACTTCCCTTCCCCAAGACCATTAACACCCCTAAAGCGGCCGAGAGTATGCCGATCAACTTTTTCTTTGTCACTTCTTCCTTCAGGAAAGCCCATCCGAGCAGAGCGATGATTATGGGGGTAGTCGATACTATCCAGGCGGATGTCGCCGCCTGTGCAGTCTTTAAACCTTCGGCTTGAATCCAGTTATGAAATGTCACTCCCATAAGCCCGAGCAATGCCATGTAGACCAGCTCTTTAAAGGACCTGGAAAGATTGTGGTGCTTACCGACCATGAGCGATATAAATAGTACCCCGACGCCCATGAGAGATCGGATCCACACCATCGTGGACGGAGTAGCCTCCCTTACGGCAATCTTCATGGCCACAAAGGAAGCCCCCCAAAACATCGTTGCCAACGTTGCCTCGATGAAGGCTCGATTTCTCTGGCTCATGCTCATTTTTTTCGATTTTCTCCTTTGACCTTTTTCTTTTGAGACGATGAATTTCAGGTAACAAAAAAGGACGCTCGATTAGATTTTACAACCGAGCGTCCTTCGTTGCATTATTACGATCTTCCAAGATTAAAATTCTTTGTAGATGTCCTTTTTGGCTCCACATACGGGACACTGATCGGGAAGTTCGTCCAAGACGGTATGTCCGCAGACGGGGCAGATGTAAACCTTCTTAAATTCGAAATCCTTGCCCTGATCTGCTGCTTCTTTGGCCTTTTTATAAAGTTCGGCATGTATCTTTTCTGCCTCTAAGGCAAAGGTGAAGGATCTGACGGCTTCCTTTTCCCCCTGCATCTTAGCCACTTCCAAATAGGCAGGGTACATTTGTTCCACCTCGTGCTCCTCTCCCATGATGCCCCCAAGCAGGTTTTCTGAGGTCTTTTTAACTCCGAACACTCCGCCGGCAGTTACCGGATGATCGCCAATATCCCCATCCAGGACATTGAAATGATTCCCGGCATGGACCTGTTCGGCATAGGCTATAGCCTTAAAAAGGCGGGCTATATTTGGAAAACCTTCCTTTTGTGCAATCTCGCTCCAATGCAGATACCTCATATGGGCCATGCTCTCGCCACCGTAAGCTGAGCGCAGGAATTCTGCTGTCATAGCGTTTTTTACTGCCATTTCAATCCCTCCCTCGAATCCTTATTTTCAGCTTGTCCTATATTATTTAAAATAAATTTAACTTGATTGTCAAGAAATGGCATCCTCCATATCCTTGGATCGTCTTTATTGTAGTTTTCCGGGCTATAATACAGCCAATAACAAACCGCAAGGGGGGCATAATATGAGTGACAATAAAGTGGCCGACAGCATAGGGAAAGCTTCCATGCGCTTCATACTGATGATGGGCTTGGTCAGCTTGTGCGGAGACATGGCCTACGAAGGCGCCAGAAGCTCCACGGGCGCATTCATGGCTACGCTTGGGGCAAGTGCCGGGGTCGTTGGGTTTGTAGCAGGTTTTGGAGAGCTTTTGGGCTATGTGGTGCGCATATTTTCAGGGCACCTCGCCGATCGCACCAAGGCTTACTGGCCTTTGGTGTTTCTGGGCTACGGGCTCATATTAAGCGTCCCCTTACTGGCCTTGGCTCCAAACTGGCAGATAGCCGCCATTTTCATATTGGCCGAAAGGCTTGGGAAAGCCATAAGAAGCCCCGCAAGGGATGCCTTGTTGTCCTACGCCACCAAAAACGTAGGCAGAGGTTGGGGGTTTGGAATTCATGAGGCCATGGATCAAGTAGGCGCAATAGCAGGCCCTTTGATAATGTCGCTTGCCCTGTACCTTGGCCTTGGTTTTAGAGGTGGCTTTTCCTTCCTCTTCGTTCCGGCCGCCGTCCTTTTGCTGATCCTAAATTTCGCAAAGAAGACCACGCCGGCCCCTCAAAGCTTCGAAGCAGAGGAAAAGACCACACTGCAGGGCGACGACGAAAAGTTACCACCGGTCTTCTGGCGATATATGCTCTTCATCTGCCTTGCCGCAGTGGGATTGGTGCCCTTTCAGATAATGGCCTACCACATGAAGGCCAATTCAATTGTATCCGACATCAGCATACCCATATACTATGCCATAGCCATGGGGATTGACGGCCTTTTTGCCCTGGTAATAGGCAAGCTCTACGATAGCGTGGGCTTAAGAAGCCTTATTTTCATTCCCATATTTACGCTTCCCATCCCGCTTTTTGCCCTTTCAAGGGATCCCATATCCATCGGCATAGGCGTTGGCCTTTGGGGGTTGGCCATGGCCGTACACGAGACGATAATGCGGGCAGCCATTGCCGACATCGTCCCGCCTGCCCGCAGGGGCACGGCTTACGGCATATTCAATGCAGGTTACGGAATTGCCGTTTTTTGCGGGAGCATGCTCATAGGGTGGCTTTACGACATATCGCTGGCTTACGTGATACTCTTCGTCTTAGCGTCGGTGCTGATGACGTTTATGGGATTTGTCATGTTCCTTGGGAGGTATCGCCCATGAAGCAGGCCACGCTTCTTGCATCGGACAATTGTTTCATGGGAGGAAGGTCCTTGCACCTGTCAAAGCCGTAGGGACATAGGGCAAGGTAAGGACATCCTTTAAAACCGACTGGCAGGGGCCTTCTTTTTACCTTGACCTCGATGGGCTTTCCAAGCTTAGGCAAGGCCGATACGAGCGCCTTTGTATAGGGATGCAAGGGGTCCCGCAAGAGGAGATGGGTAGGTCCCGTCTCGCACATGCGACCCCTGTAAAGAACGATCCCCCTTAGTGTCATGGCCTTGGCGAGCAGCAAGTCATGCGTCACGAAAATCATGGACATTCCATTTTTAAGGTAAACTTTTAGCAAGTTTATCAGGTCCATTCTGGTCGATACGTCCTGCATCGATGTGGGTTCGTCGGCAAGGAGAAGCTTTGGATCGGTGATGAGGGCCCTTGCAAGCATTATCCTCTGACGCTGTCCGCCGGAAAATCCCTGAACGAGCTTTCTGTTCCAAAGGGCTTCCTCTATGCCAAGGTCTGACAAAAGCTCCTTTGCCTTATTCGTGCCCTCATATTTCAGGTTTGGCCTCGTTACGATCAAAGGTTCTACCACGGCTTGAAGGGGGCTAAGCGTAGGGGGAAGGCCACCGAAGGGATCCTGTGGGATGTAGCTGCATTTGCGTCTGATGCGACGGAGCTCTTCTCCGTCTACATCATCAAGGGGTTGGCCAAATAGGCGCACCTTTCCCCTGGTTGGCCTCAAAAGGCCAAGCAGCAGCCGTAGCAGGGAGGTCTTACCGCTTCCGGATTCGCCTACCAGGGCGAGGCTTTCTCCTTCGTTTAGACAAAAAGATACGTCAGCTAAGGCTGGTGCATCGATTTTGTCAAATGTCAGCGTCAAGCTCTCAACGGAAGCAACTTCTTCAGTCAACGTCATTCCTCCATCATCGACAACGACCTTACAAGGGCTATAGTATGGGGCTGTTTAGGGCTTTTTATTATTATGTCGCTTCTTTCCGTCTCTATTGTACAGCCCTGGTACATCACGCATATCTCGTCTGCAGTTGAGCTGGCCAAGGCCAGATCATGGGTGACCATGAGGATGCCCATGTTGCGCCTTTTAGCGATCCCCTTTAGGAGGTTCATTATCTCTGCCTGCGTGATGACGTCCAAGGCCGTGGTCGGTTCATCCGCCAAAAGGTAATCAGGGTCACAGCAAAGGGCCATGGCTATGGCGCACCGTTGTTTTTGGCCACCCGACATCTCGTGAGGGTATCTTGCAAGGAAGTTGCCCTCCAGCCCGACTTCCTCCAGGAGTTCGACGGCCTTGGCCGTAGCTTCACCGGGCGTTAGGCTCAAGTGTTCTTCCATGGCCTCCAGGAACTGCCTTTTGATCGTAAGCACGGGCGTAAAGGAGCTCATCGTGCCCTGAAGGACCAGCGAGACCTTTTTCCATCTTATCTTTCTTTGGCCTTCTTTGGGAAGGGCAAAAAACTCGATGTCATCGAAAAACACCTTGCCCGACACACTTGAGCCTTTGGGCAATAAACCTAAGGAAGCGTAAATGAGGGTGCTTTTGCCGCTTCCGGATTCGCCTACCAGCGCAAGAATTTCTCCCGAAGAGAGCTTTAAGTCCGCCTTTTTTACGGCGTTAAACCCGTTAGGGTAAGTTGCGCTTAAAGAGCTGATCCTCATCATCGTTCGGCCATCTCCCTCAGCCTTGGGTCCGCCATCTCCTCAAACCTTCTTCCTACGCTGATAAAGGCGAGGCATATGCTCGCTATGCCAAGCCCGGGCGGAAAGATGAGCCACCAGGCTCCGCTGGTGAAGGCCCCAAATACCTGTGCCTCGTGTAACATCCTTCCCCACGAGGACATCAGCGGGTCGGACAATCCCAGGAAGGATAACCCCGCCTCGGCCAGTATGGCTCCAGGCACCCCCAAAGCCATTTGGGCAAGCAGTAACGGCATCGCCTCGGGTATGAAATGTCGTGCCAAAATGTAACCTGTAGGTGCCCCCAGGGCACGCAGGCCTTCCACGTAAGGAGCTTCCCTTAGAGATAACGTCAGGGATCGCACCACCCTGGCAGTTCCCATCCAGGAAAATATGGACAGCACGAAGACTATCTGCCAAAGCCCCCTTCCCCATACGCCGGATATTACGACGAGTATCGGCAGAGTCGGTATGGCAAGAAGCACATCTACGCCTCTCATTATCGACGAATCTGCCAGCCCCCCAAGGTAGCCTGCGAAGAGTCCCAGCCCCATTCCAAGGGTCGACGCGATGAGGGTGGCGAATATGCCTACCAACAGGGATATCCTGATGCCCGCCAAAGTTAAACGAAATACATCCCTGCCGCGTTGATCTGTCCCAAAGATGCCCCATTTTCCGGTGTAGATGTTGAGGTTTAGGTCTAAGTGGGCTTTTACGTCCGATGCGATGAATAAGCTGTAAGCGCCTCTTTCGGAAAATATGACGCTCGAGACGTCGACAAAGGGGCTTAAGCCGAGGAAAAGCTTTAAGGGCACGTCTCGGGAATCGATATCGACGTCAAAATTCCTGTAGCCCGCAAGATCCACGAGCTTGTATGTCTTGCTTGGGCCTGCGAGCAAAAGAGCGGCACTTTTAGGTACGCCTTCAAATGTTACCGTGCCCTTTACCGAAAAGGTCTTAGGGGGCTTGCTTTCCCATGTAAACGATAAGGAGTTGTCCTTCGCATTTAAGGACAAAGGTTTACCAGACTCATGGTCAAGCCACAGGGGCTTGCAAAAGGGTGGAGCCACGGCTTCGTTTACAGGTCCAAGCAAAGGCGTTAGGAGTGCCAACAAACTAAGAAACGCCAGAAACAGGGTATCGAGGCGCCAAAATGACATCACCGAAGCCTCCTAAAGCTTATTCTGGGGTCTACGAAGGTGTAGACGACGTCGGCAAGAAGGTTGCATATGACAGTTACAAGCGACATCAGGTAAAAGGCTGCGCCGGCTGCCGGGTAGTCATGTCCCAAGACGGAATCCAGCAAAAATTTTCCTATGCCGTGCAGGGAAAAGACGGTCTCGGTTATGACTGCCCCCGATATGACCCCTGGGAGGGAGAGAAAAAATATGGTCACGATGGGCGGAAGAGCAGTCCTGAAGGCGTGCCCCCAAAGGACCTCGTTTTCCCTTAGGCCCTTTGCCCTGGCAAGCAGTATGAAGTCCTCGCCCAAGACCTTCACCATGAGGTTTCTCACGTAAAGCGCCCAGGAGCCGAATCCAAGAAGTACCAGGGAAGCTATGGGCAGCGCCATATGCCAGGCTCTGTCTACTACTAGATTCCAAAAGCCGGTAGGAGGTGGCACGGATAAGCTTCCGCGGAGGGGAAAGATCGGGAATGCGTGCGCCAAGAGCAAAAGCAGCACGAGCTGCACGAAAAACGAAGGAAAGGAAAAGGATATCGCCCCGGATAGCAACACCGCCTTTTCCGTTAGCCTGCCCCTTCCTTTGGCGGCCGCCACGCCAAGCAGGGTCCCTAAGACTGCAGAAAGAAGGAGTGCCGGGAAAAGAAGAAGCAAGGTATTGGGGAGCCTTTCAGCCAACTCCTGCCATACCGGCCTTTGCGACATGAAGGAAATGCCAAACCTGAACGTGAGCATCTGCTTTACGTACATGAAAAACTGCTGCGACAAGGGTTTGTCCAGACCGTAAGACTTCAACAGCTCCTGTTTTGCCTCGGGTGAAAATCGAGGGTCCAACAAGCTGCCCGTGGGGTCACCGGGCATCAATCTAAAGAGGAAGAAGTTCAGCGACAATACCACCGCTATGACCAAAAGGCTTGACAGCACTCTACGAAGCCAATAGTTATTTAATGTATTCAATGAATTTACTTCCTCCAATATAGCTCGTTTTTGTCGAGCTTGACGTATTCTCCAGGCTTGTACTTCGAAAAGGAAAAAGGCCCTGTTCCGATGATATCTTCTTCCGGCAATCTCCTCCAGTCCTTCAGGCTCGACAAGACGCCAGCCGAAAGCATCGGAAGTCCGCCTATCTGATGCAAGTACCAATAGCTTTTTCCACTGAAGGTAATCGTGAGGGTGTTGTCAGCTGCTTCCACCCTTTCCACGTCCTTCACTGAGTCAAAATACCTCGGGATGGCGGATTTCTTCAGGAATTCTATGGTCGCCTTGACGTCTGAGGCTCCAAAGGGACTGCCGTCCTGCCATTTCACGCCTTCCCTAATCTTGAAGGTTATGCGAGTTTTTTCTTTGCCCCCTTCGGAAACGGTATCGAGCCTCCAGCTCTCTGCAAGCCAGGGGACGTCTTCCAGCGTGAAGGGATCCACGGCAAGCAGCGACTCGTATATGACGGAAAGCACCTGCCATTCGTAGGCACTTGAGGCAGAAAGGGGGTTCAGGTTACGGGGTTCCTCGGCCAGGCACCAATAAAATGCCTTCTTGTTCTCGTGTCTCAATGAAAGAAGGGAATAGGCGTTATCGGGTGTCATATAAAGCGATGCAATTGCGCCTTGCCATTCGTTTTGCAGAGCTGCTATGTGATATCTTGAATATATTGGCACCTGCGGAATATATTCGTAAAGCAAGGTTTGGACTTTTTCTGCGGCCAGTCGTGCTTCTGCTTCGTTTGCCGCATATTTTAGCGATTCAAGCGCCTCGTCGAGGTCAGGCTTTCTTATCCCGCTTATGTTGTAACCGCCCGGTACATCCATGGACGAGTGATAAAAGGCGTATAAGCTGTCAGGGTCTCTGGACAACTCCCAGGCAATTACGTAAGCGTCGAAATCTCGACGATCCAAGCGAGCCACCATCATGGAAAAGTCCATGGGTTCCGTCTCGATCGGTATGCCCAGGCTTCGCATGGACTCACAAATCCTTTCCGCTATTTCAGCGGTTGTGGGAGCCACCTGGGCTGTTGGAGTCAAAAGCTTCATCTTCGGCAATGGCTTGTCTTCTCCCGGGCAGATCAGCACCCCCCTTTTGCTCCATCGCCAGCCCTTCTGCCTGAGCCTTTCCCTTGCTGCCTTCATATTAAAATCCGAGGTTGAGGCGACAAGCGTGTATGGCGAGGCCGGCGGCAAAAAGGAAAAGAGGGGCAACGCATATCCTCCAAAGACGTCTCGAACGATCTGTCTTCTGTTTACTGCCTCCCATAGGGACTGTCTTAGTTCTGCCCTATCCCATGGGGATCTCCTCAAGTTCAGACCGAGAAAAAAGGCATGATAGCCCTCCGCCAGGTAGAGCTTCACGCGCTCGTCGTCGCTTAGCCTTTTTATATCAGAAAAGCGGGCGATGTCTCCCAGGAGGTCAATCTGACCCCCCTCTAGCGCCAAAAGCTGCGCGTCGTTATCCCTGATGATCAGAAAATAAAGTTCGTCTATGCTGGGCCGTCTCAATTCGTCCAAAGGGGCCGCCTTGCCCTCCGCGGGTAAGAGCAAAGATACCGCCAGAAGCAAGGCAAGCCCCATCAAATGCCTCTTTGAAGTCCTTTTTACACGGAAGTTCACGGTTACCCGCTCGTTTCCTTGAAAGCTAACACTCCGGCGGCGGTGCCCAGGTGCCTTCGGCGGCGTCGCGCATGACGGGACAGTAAACCAATCCTGTCTTTATCAACCTGGAGCAGGCGTTGCAGGATATGCACTCCGATGACTCCCTATCGCCGCTAGCCCAACGGTTGACCAAGTCGGGCTCGGCTATGAGAGGCCTAGAAAGCCCAAAGCCGTCGGCTACGCCTTTCTCGTAGAAATTGCCCATTGTTTGAAGGGAACGCAACCCTCCCACCAATATCACGTTCGCGTGCGTTTTGATCTTTTCCTTTATGGCCCTTGCCTCTTCGGCAAAATAACCCTCGTTTTGGCCGGCAATTATGCCCGTCCTGGAGGGTTTTAAGGCATCATCTCCGTAAAACGTGCCGCCCGATACCTCTATGGCGTCTGCCTTCATCTTGGCCAGTTCCTCGGCCAACCTGATGCCATCAAGGCTATCATAACCGCCTTCTATGCCTTCCGTCACCGATATCTTTACCCAGATGGGAAGTTCACCCACGCGATAGCGCAGCTCTTCCAGCAACTCAAATACAATCCGTGCTCTTTTTATGATGTCGTCTCCACCGTAGGCATCTTTGCGTTTATTCAAGATGGGCGACAGAAATTGATTTAAAAGAAAGCCATGAGCCAAATGCACCTGAATGCCATCGGCATTAGCGGCCTTGGCGCGCTTTGCCGCCTTTGCGAAGTCGTCGATCGTCGAATGGATCTCCGATACGGTCATAGCTCTGCAATGTATGCCTTTGTTTGGGTCTTTAAGATCTGACGGGCCCAGTGCGAGCTCTCCTTCCTTTTTCATGGCGACCGCACCGGCATGGGATATCTGAAAAATTATGGGACAGCCGAATTCATGCACGGCTTCGACTAGCTTGGCAAGCTCAGGGACATTTTCGTCGGAGATTATGGAGACCTGGCGGGGTGAGGCCTGGCCTTGCGGGCTTACGTAGAGATGTCCCGTGATTATGAGGCCCACGCCGCCCACAGCCAATTCCTTATACCTTCCGATAAGCTTATCGGTAGGCTTTCCGGTCTTTTCCTCTGCACCAGATAGCATTGTGGCCGATCTTACGATTCTATTTTTTAAATTGAGCTTCCCCAATGTAGCCTGTCTAAGCAATGTATCGATGTAGGACACTTTCATCCCCCCTTTGAATGGACCTCCTGTCTCAATTATATGCCATTCGGCAACCTCTTGAGGTAGAATATATGCTTGAAAGCGATAGGAAAATGACCTCGAGATCATCGCGTTAAAAAGAGGAGATAAATATGAAGCGTTATTTTGTAGGCATCGATATTGGTTCCTCTGCGATTCACAGTGCAATCCTGGACGAGTCTGGCGGCATTGCTTATGTTTCACCCAGTTTGCCGCATTTTGGAACTCCCTTTGAGAGGCTTGCAGAGGTATGGAAGGACTTGTCAGAGAACGCTGCAGAGGGCAGGATCGTATCTACGGCCTTCACGGGCATAGGGGCGCAGTATTTTGGCGAGGTATTCCCCAAGCTGCTTTTTGACTACGAAAGCGTGACGATCCCTAAGGGCGTTTCGCTGCTCTGTCCCGATGCGGTCTACATCTTTCACATGGGAGCCAAGGATTCCTATTTTTTTAAAATAGGACACCTGGGACAGGAGGTAAATATGCTCGAATGGTCGGCCAACAGCAAATGCGGTGGCGGCTCGGGCATATTGATAGAAAAGCAATTGCGGCGCTTGTACTTAAGAGAAGACAAACAACTGTTTGGCTTAAATGAGGCCCGCAAAAAGGACGAGCTGATGCAAAACCTGTATCAGTTGGCGGAAAGCGACCTGGCCGAGCATGGTACAGCGCAGGGCTTTAACGCGAGGTGCGGAGTCGTAATCCAATCTGATCTGATACACGAACAAAATGAAGGCGCGAAACGTGCCTACTTAGTGTCTCGCCTCTACGCCACAGTAGCGCGAAACTATAATAATGACGTCGTCGGCGCAAGGGACCTCGAGAGAAACGTCCTATCAGTGGCGACGGGCGGCGTTTTTTCGAGCGACTATTTGCTTGAGCGGGTCCGCGAACTGCTTGGAATATCCCTTATACGTCCGCCCCACCATAGGGCAGTTGCGGCCATTGGCGTAGCGTTGGAGGCCATGGAGAAGGGCAACTCTTTCGTGATGGACTTCTCAAAGCTAGACGAGGTCACCTCCTTCGTCAGAAGCAAGCGACCTTGTGCGCCTCCTCTTAATGCCTCATTAGACAAGGTTCACGTCTACGATGGGAAGATAAAGGACATTGACGGAGACGAGGTAAGAAAGGTGACCATAGGCGTGGACGGCGGTTCTACCACCACGAAGGCAGCGGTGGTGGACGTCGCTTCAGGTGAACTGCTCGATAAGATCTATATAAGCACTCACGGGGACCCGGAAGGTGCCTTAAAGGAAATCTTCAGGTATCTATCCAGAAAAGCCAAGAACTACGATGTCTTGGGCGTATGTACGACCGGGTCGGCGAGAAAACTTTACGAGCGCATACTGGTAAGCCACACCAAGAAGAAAAACTTAGAGGCGGAAGGGTACGCCGTGCTTGACGGTGCAGTCGACGAGATCACATGTCATGCCGTGGGGATAAAGTTTCATGACCCCGAGATAGACACGATCTTTGAAATAGGCGGCCAGGACATGAAGTTTACGACCTTCAAGGTGAAAGACGGCGTCGCGACCGACGAGATACAGGAGGCCCGCATGAATTACTCCTGCCAGGCGGGAGCGGGGCAGACGTTGGAGAACATGGCCCAACTCCTGGACCTTGACGTCAAGTCGAGCTTACAGGAGGCGGCATTAAAGGCCGATGTAGTGCCTTTGATCGACTCCACATGTGGCGTCTTCATGGAGATGGAGGAAAACAGGCTCATATCCGAGGGCTTTACGAAGGAGCAGATCGCTGCGGCGATCGTCAGGGCTACGGCTGCTAGCTACTTTAACAAGTTCGTGGGAGGCCCGCAGCACGTCAAAAATAAATGCTCCTGTCAGGGGGGGCCTTCTTTGGGCGTGGCCTTTCTTGCCGCCATGGCCCAAGTTACGGGCAAGGACATCTATGCCTATCCCCATAGAGAGTTATTTGGCGCTTGGGGAGCAGGGCTGTTTTTGCGCGACCAGATCCTGCAGCTTCAAAGGGAAGGCCGTGAAGTCAAGTCCGCCTTCAGGGGATTTGAAGTGGTGGACATGGTCTTTGAAAAGCGCGACGTGATGTGTGCCGACCATTTCGGCAAGCTGTCCTGCGGCATGCGCAACTGCAAATTGAAGATCTTTTCCATCGGTGGAGAAGAGGTCATAACGGGAGGATTTTGCCCAAGGGGAAACAGCGAAGGAACGGGCCAAAGCAGGAAGGATTACGTGGAGATCTATCATAGATTGCTTGAGAAGCACTTCGATGGCGTGTTATATGAAAAATTAAACGAGGTTGAAAGCGCCCTTCCAACGATCGGGATCCATAGAAGCGGAGTCACGCTTGGAGATCTGGGGGTTTGGTCGTCAGCGCTCTTTAAAAAATTAGGTTTTCTTCCTGTGTTAACGCCTGAGTCCAACGATGAGATAGCTCAGGTGGGCATAAACATAGCTCCTACGGAATTTTGCATAGCCATGAAGCTCGTCATAGGGCACGCCGCCCTACTTTTCCAGGACAAAAGGATCAAACACCTCTTCAATCCTTGTTTCATCGAGGAGGTCAGGCCCATTAAGCCCAACAGGAAATTTTGCATCTACACGGAAGCTGAAGGCTATCTGCTTCAAGACATATTGGGAATCGAGCCGGAAAGGGAGTTTTTAAGCGTCCTTTACCTTAAAGACGACGAAAAGACAGCCAAGGCATTGTTTGATGAATTTCACAGGCTGGGATATGACATTTCCCTGGATGACATCTTAAAAGCCATAGCCTATGCCAATGAAAGGTTAAAGGCCTTCAAGGAGGAGCTTTACCGTTACGGAGACGAATTCTTAAAGGAGCTCGATAAAACCGGAGAAGCTGGGTATGTAGGTTTAGGTAGGGATTACGTCATACTCGATCCTCAGGCTTCCTCTAATTCTGGGTCGATGTTTTCTAAACAGCGGGGCATGCGCTACATCCCCCAAAGCTTCTTGGAAGAGCATTTCAAGGATGTCCCGATAGATGAGCTTTCTTACAACGAATATTGGTATCAAAATGCCCATATACTCCAAGCTGCCATATTTACGGCTATGCATCCCAGGTTATTTCCCATAAGACAGATGAACTTCGCCTGTGGACCGGATTCCATGAAGTTCTATCACGAAAGCGAGATATTTAGAAGAGCGGAAAAGCCCTTTTTGCACCTGGTGACCGATGCCCAGACGAACAATGCTCCCTTCGTGACGCGTGCAGAGGCCCACGAGCGGGTCGTACAAAGGGCAAAGCCCAAGACAAACTTGACCTTTTCCGACTTCGTCCTCTTTCCTCGCGATAGCGAAAAAGAAAAGCTAAGCTTGGGATCGCGAATATGGCTTATACCCTATATGGGTGAGGCAAGCAGACTGGGCGCGGCGGTGTTGCGCCACTACGGCGTCAGTGCCATGGCCATGCCCACGGCGACCATGGCCTCAAAGGACGCCGCGAGCCGCTTTATAACGACGGAGACGTGTTTTCCCTTGAGGGGCGTGGTCGGAGATGTCATGGCGTCCATAGAGGAGCTTGCGAAGGAGCGCGGCAAGGAATGGATAAGGGACAACATTGTGATATTTTTGCCCACTACCTCAGGCCCTTGCAGGTTCGGGAAGTATGGAGAGGTGCTTAGGATATTTTTGCGACAGGAAGGTTTGGACTGCGTTCCAATAGTGAGCCCCTCCACGGATACCAGCTACATCGATATTGAAGCACCAGAGCAGTTCGGCGGAACATTGAGCAAAGTCAACGCCTTGCTAAACGTGTTCAGGGCCATCAAGATGGCGGACATGGCAGACGACATGATCCGCAGGTTCAGGCCCTACAGCAGCGATAAAAAGGCCTTTGACGAGATGTGTGCACAGCGCATGGATCTCCTTGAAAGGTTACTGGTCGAGCGGGGGGCGCCATACTCGGTCCTTAGAGACTGGACGAAGGAGACCATAAGGCTTTTCATGAAAGAGGCGCCGGAGGCCGAAAGCCGAAGCCTGCCACTCGTCCTTTATATCGGAGAGATATACACCAGGCAGCACGATCCCTACACGGAATACGTGATAAAGCGCCTCGAGGAAGAGGGGCTTGAAGTCGTGAGGGGAAGCATTACCGAGTGGCTTGAATACATAAATTACCTCACCATAAGGGATGATCCCAAGCTGGCCTATAAATTTGCCCAGTTCTACATGGAATACGCCGACTGGCGATTCAGACGGATCTTTGGAGGGCTGACCAAGGACCGCGAGGTCTTGCCAAAGCCCAATGTGATAATAGAAGAGCTTCAAAGGAGCCGACGATATCACAGCGACATCACGGGAGAATCTCCTCTGGTGATAGGCATATTTCTGAAGTTCATGCGAGGAGAGCTTCCCGGTAACGGTCAAAGGGTATGCGGAATATTTCATGTCGGCCCATTTACGTGCATGCAGGAAGGTGTAGCCATGGCCAAGATGGATGCCATGCTGAAGGAAGAATCCAAGCGCGACCCAGACCTCATAGTTCCCATGGTGCATGCCTTCTTTGGAGATTCGGCAAACACCAACCTCGAAGCAGAGATTGCCGCCTTTAGGGAACAATGTAGGCTAAAGGCGAAGATAAACCATTCCCTGGGATACGACAGGAAAAAGGCAACTCAAGGCCTAAGGAGGAATCTTGCGGTCGAGGGGGAAAGCTCTCGCTAGGTTATCCCTTAGATAAACTGCTGCCCACGACGTTAGCAGAGGAGCGTCGTGGGCTTATTTTATTGACATATATGCTATAAGCTGCTAGTATCAGCTACAAACAACTGGGGGTAAGGGCAACATGACTCGCGCAGAAAGGTTAGATGCGATAAAAGAAATCCTGGAAAATGCGACTGCGCCTGTGAGCGGCTCCTATTTGGCAGAAAGGTTTGGAGTAAGTCGTCAGGCGATTGTTCAAGACGTTGCTTTGCTAAGAAACCAGGGCCTTGAAATCATTTCGACGCCTGCGGGATATATTTTGGAAAGGGTAAAAAGGTTGCGCAAGATCATCGCAGTACGTCACGGCAAGGATGAAATATTCGATGAGCTGCTTGCGGTAGTTGAGGCCGGAGGGCGTGTGCTTGACGTCATGGTAGATCATCCCATTTATGGGGAGATCAAAGGAACCATCGGTGTCGGCTCGCAGGAAGACGTTACGCGCTTTGTTAGCATGCTTGAAAGTTCGGGGCAAGAGCCCCTGCTCTCCCTCACCAGGGGCTTTCATCTGCACACTATAGAGGCGGACAGCGAAGAGACGTTGAAAAAGATCGAGGATGCCCTTAGAAGGCAGGGCTTTCTCTTTGTTGGTTAAAATTTACAAAAGGACGTGATCATCTTGATCAAAAAGGAAAAGCTGTTGGCGATCTTTGCGGTTGTTTTAGGCCTTTGTTATGTCGTCGTGCCTTATTGCTTTTTTCGCGAAAAGGGCTCCTTTCTTTTTTGGGTTTTGACCACCCTTTTAGTGCTGGTGACGGGCACCATCTATACGAGAGACTGGAATAGGGAAGAAAGGATCTAACCATGAGCGCCTCGATTTTGATGTTCAGCATAGGCATCTGGTTTGTGGCAGGCTCCTACATTTCCTACACGTCGCGCATGAGCGGAAAGGTTGACCTGGCGGAGTACTTTTTGGGAAGCAGGCGGATCGATGGATTCATCTCGGCGATGACGTATAGCGCCACGACGTACAGCGCCTTCATGATGGTTGGCCTTGTTGGATTGACCTACCGTTACGGGGTGGCTGCTTTAGGCTTCGAACTGATGTACCTGGTGGGAACGGTCTTTTTGCTGATCCTGTTTGCTCCAAGATACTGGATAGCGGGTAAGAAGTACAACCTCATCAGTCCCTCGGAGTTGCTGAGCTTTCGATACGAAAACAAGGCCGTCGGTGCGGTTAACACTATGCTTTGCCTCGTGATGTTGGTGCCCTACGCCTCGGTACAGCTGATGGGGGCAGGATATCTGGTCGAAACGTTATCCGATGGGGCTTTAAGCTACACTACGGGGACCATCATCGCAGCGATCGTGACATTCGTATTTTGTTGGTGGGCGGGATTGCGCTCCGTGGCCCGTACGGATGCACTTCAAGCCATAATAATGCTCGTTGCAAGCATTGCCCTGATAGGTTACTTGACCTCTAAGTTTAGCGATGCTGGCGGATTTCGCCAAATGCTGGTCGCAAATAAAGGCGAGCTTCTTCGCATAAATTGGTCGCCGTCATTTTTTATAGGCCTTACATTGCCTTGGACGTTTTTTGCCGTTACAAATCCTCAGGTGGTTCAGCGCCTCTTTATACCCAAGGACAGGTCAAGCATCAGAAAGATGATATTGGGATTTTCCTATTTCGGGTTTGTCTATACGGTCATATGCTGTCTTTTGGGGTTGATGGCTGCCCTGCTAATACCTGGATTAAGCCTTCCCGACAACGCCATGCCCATGTTACTGAAGCGGGTCCCTGTCTCAGTATCGGTCATAGTCTTTGTCAGCATATTAGCCGCCGCTGTGTCAACGATGAACTCCATTGTGCTTACATTGAGCAACATGTTTGGGCGAGACCTGCTTAAAGCACTTCTTCCAAGCATCTCGGAAGAGAGCGAACTGAGGGCCTCGAAGATGATCATGATCGTCATCATGATCGCCTGTCTCTTGTTTGCCCAGTTAAGGCTGGATCTAATAGTGGTGCTGTCTTCTCTGGCATCAGGAGGGTTGTTGGTACAGCTGCCAGCAGTCTTGGGGGCTTTCTTCTGGAAGAGGGCAACCGCGAAGGGCGCTATAGCGAGCATATTGCTCGGCGGGCTTACGGTTGGCTATATGTCCGTCACTAACCTAAAGTTTTTGGGTCAGTGGCCAGCCGTGTGGGGGCTTTTGGTGGCAGCCTTTAGCTTTATCCTGGTGAGCCTCCATACAAAGGTGCCCGACACGGCCAACCAATTTATAGATGAGCTTAAAGACGAAATATCCGTGAGGTTTTAATATTAATTATCAGATTTGAGCTGCCTTTCGGCTTCGTCACAAGCCTCCCTTGCGAGCTGCTGGGCTTTAAGGGAGGCGTCTCTTATGGCCTTCATGAAGGCCGTCCTGACCTTGCCGTCCTCCAGGGCATATATAGCATCTATAGTTACACCCCCGGGGGTGACAACCATATCTTTGAGCTCGGCCGGGTGTTTCCCCGAGCTTAAAAGCAGGTGCGATGCCCCTATCACCGACCAGGCGGCTGCCCTAAGCGCCAAATCTCGGGGCAGTCCTACATGGAGAGCGCCGTAAATCATTGCTTCCACCACGGTATAAAGGTAAGCCGGGCTAGATCCTGCCATTGCAGTTAAGACGTCCAGGTATCGTTCGTCAACCTCCTCGTATTCTCCCATGTCGGCGAAGATCTTGGATATGACGCTTTTGTCCTCGTCAGATACGTTTTCCCCATAGGAGTACACGGTATATCCTTCTCTGACCTGTACGGCTATGTTGGTCATCGCCCTTACCACGCGCGATCGAGGGATGACCCTCTGAATCAGGTCGATGTTGATCGATGCTGCAAAGGATATTACCAGCTTATCGGCGAGGTTTTCCGATAAACTTTTTAGCAAGGGCACGACCTGATAGGGTTTAACGGAAACTATTACCACGTCGGCTTGCGAGACGGCTTCCTCGTTCTTGGTGGTGACCTTTATGCCCCTTTCCGCAAGGGCTGACAACCTTTCCAGCCTGCGTCTGGTCGCAATGACTTCAAAGTCATCGCTTATGGCTGAAGCTATCGCTCCTCCTATGACCCCGGCACCCAAAACAGCGACCTTTTCTTTTTCCATCTGATGTCGTAACCTCCATTTAGCGTCGTGTTCGCGAAGTTGTGCCCGTTATTATAACAATCAAATTCATTTTGTACATACTTCCGTGATGTTTCCGTCAACTATGGTAAGATATTTGGCGAGAGTAAAAGGAAGGGAGGGTCTTGTTTGCCCCTGTGCGCGCATCTTTGGCTCTCGGGTAGAGTGCAGGGAGTGGCCTTCAGGTATTATGCTGCGGTTAAGGCTAAAGAGCTAGGGGTTTCTGGTTACATAAGAAACCTCGATGACGGAAGGGTAGAGATACTGGTTCAGGGCGAACCTAAAGCAGTGGACGACATGATCAAATGGTGCAGAAAGGGGCCGCCCTACGCCATAGTTAAAGACGTGGTGCTCATCTACGAAGAGCCCGACCCAAAGTTAGCGACATTTCAGGTAAAAGGATGAGTGGACAAATGGAAAACGTATCTGTCTTCGGTGCCGGCAGTTGGGGAACGGCTCTGGCAAGCTTGCTCGGCCAAAACGGCCATAACGTGACATTGTGGTGCAGAAGAGCGGATCAGGCGCGGGCCATTAACGTGACGGGCGAAAACCCAAATTATTTGAGGGGACATCCTATATCTTCTAACGTCACAGCTACAAACAAAATAGAGGAAGCCGTGAGGTCTCCCTTATGGGTCATTGCGTTGCCCACTCAAGCCATAAGGGGCTTTTTGACTGATGTGGCACAAATGACTTCTGTTCGACCATATATATGCAACGTCGCCAAAGGCATAGAAATCAAGTCCTCATCCACAGTTAGCGGGATAGTAAGGGATGTCATGGGAGACGTCTCCTACTCCGTGTTGTCCGGTCCAAGCCATGCCGAAGAGGTGATCCAGGACTTGCCCACGGCGGTGGTAGTGGCTTCCTTAAACTGCGAGGTGGCAGAAAGGTGGCAGGCGATGTTTTCCAGGCCGAACTTTAGGGTGTATACGTCAAGCGACGTCATGGGCGTTGAGATAGGCGGTGCAGTGAAAAACGTGATTGCCATAGCAGCCGGCATTGCCAAAGCAATGGGCCTGGGGGATAATGCTTTGGCTGCCCTTGTAAGTCGCGGTTTGGCAGAGATCATGCGACTCGGTGCCAAGATGGGCGCAAATCCGTTGACCCTTGCCGGTCTTGCCGGAGTGGGAGATTTGATCGTGACATGCTTCAGCGCTCATTCGAGGAATTTGCGTCTGGGCCTTGCCATAGGAAAGGGCAAGTCTATGGCAGAAGCCATAAGCGAATTGGGACAGGTAGCAGAGGGCGCCTATACCGTAAAAGCCCTCAAGGAAATGGGCAGGAAGGTGTGCGAAGAACTGCCCATCGTCGACGCGGTTTATGATATGTTATATAACGACCTTGCGCCTGAAGAAGCCTTAAATACCTTGCTTTTAAGAGACCTCAAACCGGAGTTGCCTCCGGCAATGCAATGGATGTAGAATGTAGCGTAGCGTTGTTTTTAAATTAATTTCTGATAACTAAATTAGGAGGGGTTACCAATGGCAAAAGCTGTAGTTGACAGGGACACGTGTATAGGGTGTGAGGCTTGTGTGGGAGTTTGCCCGGCAGAGGCAATCAGCATTGTGGACGGGAAAGCCCAGGTAAATCCGGATAGCTGCATCGAATGTGGAGCCTGCGTATCCACCTGTCCCGTCTCGGCAATATCCCAGTAAGGAGTTTGTTAGTCGGTCAGGGCCTAGGCGACTAGGCCCTTTTTTGATATCCGGAGATGATCATGAATAAGTTATCGGCTTCCCTTGAAATCCTGCATATCTTAGAAACTAACGGCTTCGAGGCTTATATCGTCGGTGGAACCGTTAGAGACCTGGCGTTGGGGCTACACTTTAACGACGTTGATATCGCCACCTCTGCGAGTCCAGGGGAAATTTTGAGCCTATTTGCTGAGGCCAAGATCATAGGCGACGGACAGCTGTGCACGGTCGTCATTCCTCAAGAGAAAGGGTGGGCCGTAGAGGTGACGCCCTTCCAAGGAGCAGGTCTGCTTGATGACTTAGGCAGAAGGGACTTCACCATAAATGCCATGGCGATGAATAGGTTCGGAGAGCTAATTGATCCCTTCGGAGGCCTTTTGGACCTCACGAGGAGAGTGGTTCGCTTCAATGGCCGTCCCGAAGACAGGATTAAAGAAGATCCCATACGGTGCATCAGGCTGTTTCGTTTTGCTGCAACCTTGAGAGGGTTCGTCATAGATGATCTTGCTTGGAAGGCAACCCTTGAAAACTTACCTCTCTTTCAAGAAGTACCGTACGAACGCATTGGGAAGGAGATATATAAGGCTTTGGGCGGCAACTTTTATTCTTTCATGGAAGCTTTAGAGGTTGCCGGCTATTTGCCCCTGATCTTGCCGGAAATTTATGCCCTTAAAGGCGTCCCTCAAGATCCGGGTTTTCATCCGGAGGGTGATGTATACGAACACACGAAGCTCTGCGTCAAAAACGCAGAAGCCTTGACGAGCTTAAGCGAAATCAAGGCCGCAGCGATGTTTCATGATATAGGAAAACCCCTTGCCCTGAAGGAAGACGATGGTCGCATAAGGTTCATGGGACATGAAAAGCTTGGGGGAAGCTTGTCTATCGAGATAATGAAGCGGTGGGCGTGGCCAAGCCCCTTCGTCAAGGCCGTCTCGAGCTTAGTGAGGTGGCACATGATCCCCTTGATTTCCTTGGCACCCAGGCGAATACCGAAACTCTATTTGGAGTACGGCAAACGCTGGCTTGACGGGCTCTTTTTGCTCTCCTATATAGATATAGCATCAAGCAACGGGGATTATTCGTCTTGGACAAAAAATAGGGAAATAGCCCTTTCGTGCATGTTTAAATTTTCGGGCAAGGAAAAGCTCATCTCCGGGAAGGACGTCATGGATATCCTAAAAATCGAGCAGGGTCCGCGGGTGGGCTTGATCCTTTCTGAAATTCAGGGTTTGATCGCCGAAGGCAAGATAAAGGATCGCAGTGAGGCCATCAATTTCCTTAAGGCCAAGAGGGAAATGATGAACGATGAGAGAAATTAGGCCAAAATTGTTAGGTTAAGCCATTGATCGAGCGTAGCTGTCTGCAAGTATTTTTGATAAAATAAAATAAACTAACAAAAAGTGAGGTGAGCACATATGGCTTGGAATCCTAAAGAAATAATGAAAGAGCTTCAGCAGAACATGAAAGAAGTTGGCGAGGTTAGGCCGGAAGTCCAAGCTTTCGTCGAGTTCACGGGCAAGCTCATGACACCAAGGGCGTTGGACTTAAAGACGAAGGAACTGTTGTGCGTGGCCATCGCTGTCTACACCAAATGCGAATACTGCATTGTGACGCACGTTTATAACGCCTTGAAGGCCGGGGCAACCAAGGACGAGATCATGGAAGCAGCTCTGGTTGCGACGGAATTCGGCGGTGGTCCTGCGGTAAGCCATTGTGTCACCCTGGTAAATGAAACTATCAAGGAATTCGCCCATGAATTTAAAAAGTAGAATGTTAACCAATATTAGCATTTAGGGAAATTTTAACACCGCCCTTTAAAGGGCGGTGTTAAAATTTATTTAAGGCTAAAAGGGGGGATTTGGTTATGGGTAACAATAAGATAAAGATAACTTCACAGTATTGGCTTGAAAGGGTGAGATCTCATGGCGGGCACTTCATGATATTGATGCGCACAAATATAGCCGGCTGATGAATGGCTTATCATGGTCCGTCGGGCCTGATAGGTCGCCCTGCAAGGGGAGAAGAGAAAGATTTTATCCCTTATGAAGTCGAGGGAGTTGGCGATATAACCTGCTGGATACACAAAGACGCCCTGGAACACCTAAAGAACGTCTCTCCCACTAGGGAAGGCGATTATTTGCTTGCCTGCGAAGAGGCAGGAAGGATAAGGTTCAAGCTCCTATAAGTCATGGGGAGTAAGCTTCTGTGAAGAAATGTTTGGTCGCTAGTTTTTTATGAAGGAAGCGTCAAGTTATGCGATGTGCAAAATGCTTGAAACTCTTCTTCGTATAGGGGAGGGCTGAATATATACCCTTGTATGTAGTTTACGCCCAGGTCCTGAAGTATCCTCAGTTGTTCTTTATTTTCTACGCCCTCGGCGATGATTGCCATGTCCATAATTTCGCCAATTCTCACTATGCCCCTGACTATTGCCCGATCCCTTTCATCGTATTCCAAATTGTCTATGAAGGATTTATCTATCTTTAACACATTGATAGGAAAATCCTTTAAGTAGGCAAGGGAGGAATAACCGGTGCCGAAGTCGTCAATTGCGATGCCTATACCTGATGTCTTAAACCTCTTAAAAAGGTCCTTAATCTTTTCTTTATCTTCCATCAGAGCTCCTTCGGTGATCTCAAGCATTACCTTTCGAGGATCTAACTTTGATTCTGCGATTATTTTAAGTACATTTTCGTAAAAATTAGCATCGCGACATTGTGATGCGGAGACATTGACTGAGATTTTTTCAAGCTTGAGACCCATTCGGGACCAACTTGAAAGGGTTTGACAGCATTTCTTTAATGTCCAGTAACCTATTTCGGTGATCATCCCCATCTCCTCGGCAACTGGGATGAACTCGCTGGGCGGTATATCAACCCCGTTGTGGTGCCATCTAAGCAGTACTTCAGCGCCAAAGACCTTGACTGACGTCAGATCCACCTGCGGCTGAAAGGCCAGGCGAAATTCCTCCCTTTCGATTGCAAAAAGAAGGGCGTTTTCGAGGCGAAGGCGGGTTCTGTAGGCCTTCTCAAAACCCTCATCGTAAAAGGTAAAACGGTTGCCTCCGCTGGCCTTTGCCTCGTTTAATGCAATTTCAGCCTTCCTCAGCAAATCTCCCTCTTCGGTCCCATCGGCAGGAACCACTACAATGCCCATGCTTGCCCTAACGTGTATGGGGCCTCGCTCGCTTACCAGCGGTTCCTGCAAGGCCTCGATGATGCGTTTGCCCAAACGCCTTATCTCAATGGGGCTACTTGCCTTAGCCAGGATGGCATATTCGTCCTCTCCAAGGCGGTAGAGAGCCATATGCCTGCCGTCCCTGTCCTTTTCGTTAAGCGATAAGCGCTTTGCGATCAGGCGTAATATGTGGTCTCCAAATACGTAACCGAAGGTGCTATTTATTAATTTAAATCGATCCAAATCTATCAAATATACGCCAAGATATCCTTTTGTGTTTATGACATCCATCGTCATTGATTTAAGGTCCTTCAGGAAATGATTTTTATTTGCAAGTCCTGTCAGAGCGTCGGTGTAGATGTAGCTTTGCAGTTGTTGGTCTTTGGCCTTTATCTCAGTTAGGTCCGTGAAGATGCTTACGAAAAACTTCGTAACGCCCAGTTTGTCTTTTAGGGCGTATATGGAGATCCATTCCGGATAGACTTCCCCCGATTTGCGCCTGTTCCATATCTCGCTTTCCCAAAAGCCGATAGTGAATATGGATTCCCAAAGGTTCTTGTAGAAGGACTGGTCGTGATAGTTGGATTTCAATATCCTTGGGTTGTGTCCCAATGCCTCACTGGCACTATAACCAGTTATTGAAGTGAATGCGGGATTTACCCAAATGATTGTGCCGGAAGTATCCGTTACCACCACGCCTTCATGTATCTTGTTCGCTATTATCTCGAGCATAGAGGAATAAAGCTCAATGTTTATGTGGGTCAATTTCTCGTCAGCAGTTTCCATGCGGAAGAGATCACCTCTTGAGTTGTGCCATGAATTCTTTTAGTGGCAATGTGTTTACGATGTCCCTTGCTTCGAGCCATGCTCGCCTAGCCTGCGATACCCCGAATATCATGTAATCCTCCTCGTGCAGGTCGTGGGCGTCTGTGCTGACCACGAACCTGCAGCCTAAGGCGTGAGCCTGTCTTATATGCCTTTCCGATAGGTCGAGCCTGCTTGGGTGAGCATTTATCTCAAGAAACGTCTTACACGAGGCGGCTGCGTTGAATATTATGTCCCAATCGGCATTTGCCCCTTCGCGCACGCCAAAAAGCCTCCCCGTGGGATGGGCGAGAATGTGGACCAATGGATGTGTTACGGCTTTGAGATATCGCTCGGTCAGGCGGTCTTTGTCCTGTCTAAGGCTTGAATGGATTGATGCTACGACCACGTCGAGCTGCCCTAGTACATCATCGGGATAATCTAGCGTTCCATCGGCCTTCACTTCCACCTCGGCGCCCTTGAGTATGACCAATTTGCCCTCGAATTCCTCGTTCAGTTTGTCTATCTCGCGCCATTGGTTCCTTAATCTTTCAATGCTTAAGCCCCTTGCGACGCCCAACCCTTGGGAGTGATCTGTGACGAGTATGTAACTTCGTCCTAGTAGAAGGGCTTTTTCGGCCATCTCCCTTATTGAACGTCTCCCGTCGCTGTAAGTCGAATGCATTTGCAGGTCACCTTTTATGTCGCCTAGCTCCACCAGCCGCGGAAGGCCGTCTTTCAGCGCCAGCTTTATCTCGATGGTGCCTTCCCTAATTTCAGGAGGTATCCAGCTCATTCCAAGTATTCTATACACCTCTTCCTCGCTTGCGCAAACTATTTCCCTGCCGCTAGCCTTATCTGTTATTGCATATTCGCTAAGGCTTAAGTTATTTTTCAGCGCCACTTCCCTTAAAAGTACGTTATGCTGCTGGCTACCGGTGAAATACTGCAGGGCCGTCCCCCACCTCGATGGCTCGACTATCCTCAAATCGCACTGAAGGTCGTCCTTGAACCTGACGCTCGTCTTGGTTGGCCCGGAAAGCATAACCTCTTCGACCATGTCCAACTCGGTAAATGCCCTTATAACTTCGTCCGCGGCTTCAGTTTTGGCTGCGACCAATATATCCAAGTCGCCTATGGTATCCTTCATGCGCCTAAGAGAACCGGCAGGAGACGACATTACGACACCATTACACCTGCTTAATCTGCCCGTTACTAGCTCGGATAACTTCCATCCCTCTCCTAGAGGAAACCTCCTGTTCAGGCGTCTTTCTTTGATCGCTAAGATGGCATCGAGTATCTTTTGTTCGACCTTAGGCCCAAATCCAGGCAGATCCCGAAGCTTTCCCTGACGTGCCGCCTGCTCGAGTTTATCTACCGAATCTATGCCCAGTTTTTCCCAGACTGTCTTAATGCGCTTCGGGCCCATCTCAGGGACCTCACGCAGATATATCAGCTTTTCGGGAATTTCTGAGGTCAGCCTTTGATAAAATTCCAGTTTGCCGCTCTCCAATATTTCGGAGATCTTTTGTGCAATGGCCTTACCCACACCGGGTATCTCCATGAGCTTTCCTTCCCTGTAAAGCTCAAATATATCCCTGGTCTCTTTTTCCAAGCTTTCAGCGACTCGCCTGTAGGCGTTTATCTTAAATCTGTCTTCGCCTTTTATCTCAAGCAATATGGCTATACGATTGAACAAGTCGGCCAAGAAGTTGGCGTCAATTTCTTCATGCATATACAGATTTCCCCCCGGGAATTGACGGTCTTGCCGTGTTGCCTTGAAGCATGACTAACAATACCATATACTTGATTAAGTATACCATTTATCCTACGTAAAGCGCAGGGGCAGGCGAGGAAATTGCGCGATATGAAAAGGGAAACGGAAGAAAGGCCTCTGTTTTTGCCGATAGTTGTCCTACTCATAGGCGTTGTGGCCGTCTCTACGGGAGCTACGATAATTCGTCTTGCCGACGCCCCCGCCTTGGTGATTTCGGCTTATCGAGTTGGATTGGCAAGCCTCATCTTGATACCTGCAGCTTTATTGTTTGCAAGGAAGGAAATAATGTCGCTTTCCTTTGCCGATATCAAAATAGCCATTGCTTCAGGTGCTTTTTTAAGCCTTCATTTTGCCGCCTGGATTTCTTCGCTTGATTATACTACCGTTGCCAGCAGCGTAGTGCTGGTCAACACGAATCCGATATGGGTTGCTCTGCTCACGCCTTTTCTGAGCAGCGATAGACTGACCAGGATGTCAATTTTGGGAGTGGTCTTTAGCGTCATAGGAAGTGCCATAATAAGCGCAGGAGATTTTGCCCTTGGCGGGAAAGCCTTGCTAGGGGATTTGCTGGCGATCGCAGGAAGCTGGGCTGCAGCCTTTTACCTCCTGTTTGGTCGCAGGTTGAGGCAAAGGATGTCGCTTCTTTCATACATAACCATATGTTACGCTACCGCAGCAATTATACTCTTTGCCATTGTGATAGGTTTAGGTTATCCATTGCATGGTTATCCTGCAAGGACATGGCTCTGTCTTTGGGGACTTGCCGTCTTTCCCCAAATTATCGGACACAGCAGCTACAATTGGTCTCTTAAATATTTCTCCGCGAGCTTTGTGGCCATAGCCTTACTGGGCGAACCAGTGGTAAGCCCTATCTTGGCTTATTTCATATTGAAGGAAGCGATAATGCCCGTGACTGTTTTGGGCGGTTTGTTGGTCCTTGTCGGAATCGCCCTGGCTGCACTTGGAGAAAGCAGATGAACTTATGGAGAATAATTTGAATATATTATATTATTAATGGCAAGATATGTATTTTTTTGACGATCTCTTCACATTTCGCCAATAAAGTGCTATTATACTCAAACAAGGGGATTGTTATAGGGGATTGGAGAAAAAGGGGGAATTTTCAGTGTTAAGCGCTACATCAGACGTAGCGATAAGTGATATCTTATGTCGCTACGAAAAAAATCCACGTTTTTTGCTGCAAGTGCTTTTAGACGTTCAAGAAAAGTTTCGATATTTACCTACCGATGCAATGCGTTCCGTTGCCGAGTATTTTGAGATTCCCGAAAGCAGGGTATTTGCCGTAGCAACCTTTTATAAGGTCTTGAGCCTGGTTCCGAAGGGGGAAAAGACTATAAAGGTCTGCCAGGGAACTGCCTGTCATCTTCGTGGAGGATCTCAGATCTTAAACGCCATTAGCGAGAGGTTAAAGATAAGGGCGGGCGAGACCACTAAGGACGGCATCTTCACTTTGGAGACCGTCAATTGTCTTGGATGCTGTGCCATGGCGCCCGTCATGATGGTCGGCGATAAGGTATACGGCAAACTGTCCGTCGCTGACGTTGCAAGGATACTGGAGGCGGAGAAAGAAGATGCCATTATTTCTAAAGCCAGATGACCTTCGAAATTATCGGCTAAAACTGAAGGATGACTTAAAGAGGGCAAGCCTACTTCCCGTAGTGCGCGTTTGCTGTGGGACAGGATGCGTTTCTAACGGCAGCATGGAAGTTTTAAGTGCCCTAGAGGAAGCCTTAAAAGGGATTGGCAAGGTCGAACCTGTGGTGAAATTCACCGGCTGTCACGGCTTTTGCGAAAGGGGACCGATAGTGATCGTCTCCCCCGGCGAGATATTTTATCAAAACGTAAAGACGAAAGACGTCCCTGAAATCGTGCAAAAGACCATCTTAGATGGCGAAGTGATAGAGCGCCTGCTTTACCGTGACCCTGTCACCAAGAAAACTTACAGAAGCGACCACGAAATTCCGTTTTACGCCAATCAGCAAAGGTTGGTGCTTCGAAGGTCGGGACACATTGACCCCACCTCCATCGAGGATTACATAGCAACGGACGGGTATGAGGCGTTGAGCCTTGCCTTCAAGCTTGGCCCCGATGAGATAATAAAACAGATCACGGATTCCTACCTTCGCGGACGCGGGGGCGGAGGCTTTAGGACCGGGTATAAATGGAAGTCCTGCAGGGAGGTAGATGATTTTCCAAAATACGTGATAGCCAACGGCGACGAAGGGGACCCCGGTGCCTTCATGGACAGGAGCCTGATGGAAGGAGATCCCCATAGCGTAATAGAAGGAATGATAATAGGGGCTTATGCCATAGGTGCCAACGAAGGTTACATTTACGTGAGAAATGAATATCCCTTAGCAGTGAGAAGACTGCAGATCGCCATTGAAAGGGCCCGGGAGTACGGATTGCTGGGCAAGAGCATATTGGGCTCTGGGTTTGATTTCGATATACAGATATGTAAAGGTGGTGGCGCTTTCGTGTGCGGCGAGTCCTCTGCTTTGATGCGCTCCATCGAAGGCTATCCGGGCGTTCCAAGGGTGAAGTACATTCATGCCACCGAACAGGGCCTTTGGGATAAGCCGACTGTGCTTAACAACGTAGAAACCTGGGCCAATGTCCCCATCATCTTGATGAACGGCGTCGAGTGGTACAAATCGCTTGGCACTGAACGCAACAGCGGCACCAAGATCTTTGCTTTGGTGGGCAAGGTGAAGAACACCGGCTTGGTTGAAGTGCCGATGGGAGTGACCCTGCGCAAGATAATATACGAGATCGGTGGTGGAACGCTGAAGGACAAGGCTTTCAAGGCCGTTCAGACGGGAGGTCCTTCTGGGGGGTGCATTCCCGCTTCGCTACTTGATTTGTCGGTAGATTTTGACACTTTGGTAAAAGCCGGATCGATGATGGGCTCTGGCGGCATGATAGTGATGGACGAACGATCCTGCATGGTCGACGTGGCGAAGTACTTCATCGACTTCCTCGTCGAGGAGTCCTGCGGCAAATGTACTCCCTGTCGGGAGGGGCTAAAGGTATTGCAAAAGCTGCTTCATGATTTAACTGAAGGCAAGGGTAGCCTACAGGATGTAGGGCTTTTAGAGGATACGGCACATGAGCTGGGTAAAACCGCTTTGTGCGGTTTAGGCAAGACGGCAGCAAATCCTGTCCTTTCCACTTTAAAGTACTTTCATGAAGAGTACGAGGAGCACGTCGAAGGCTACTGTCGCGCCGGGGTATGTACCGGACTTTTTGCTGCAAAAATAGACAAGGACAGCTGCATAGGCTGCGGGCAATGCGCCAGGACATGTCCTGTGAAGGCCATTTCGGGCGAGGCTAGAGGACCTCATGTAGTCGATGCGTTAAAATGCATAGGCTGCGGGCAATGCATGGACGTTTGTCCTACTAACTCGATAGCCTCCTCAAGGAGGGTTAAAAATGCGTGATCCTATCGATATCGTAATAGATGGCGTAAGCCTGTCGGTTCCCATGGAGACGACCGTTTTGGAGGCTGCCCAGATGGCGGGCGTAGAGATCCCAACGCTCTGTCATCATCCGGCATTACCGCCTGACGGTAACTGCAGGCTGTGTATGGTTGAGATCCTTAGACCCGGCAGAAGGGGCGAGCTTGCCATATCCTGCATGTATCCCATACGTGCTCAGATTGAAGTAAATACGAAAAGCGATGAGGTCATAAGGGCACGAAAATTCGTCTTAAAGCTTTTGCTGAATCGGGCGCCCAAGTCGGCCAGGTTAAACGCCTTAGCCAATGAATATGGCGTGAGCGTCGAATCAAGGTTTTCCTTTGATCCCGACGAGTGCGTGAGGTGCGACAGGTGTGTCAGGGCTTGCGAGACCCTTGGTCCCAGTGCCATAGGGCCGGCATGGAGGGGATTTAACAAGAGGATAGTTCCGCCTTTCATGGAGCCGCCAAGGCAGTGCATAGGTTGCGGTGCTTGCGCCGACGTATGTCCTACCGGATATATTGAGTGCGTCGATGAAGGCGATGAAAGGACCATATGGGATCGCAAATTTACTTTAATACGATGCCCAATTTGTGGCCAAACATATACCACGGAAGAAGCATTGAAATTTGCGGGAATAGAGGATCCGGATGCCAGGTTATGCCCTAGGTGTAGGAAACGCGAGTATGCGTCGAAGTTTCGGATTTTCGTACATTAACACATTTTATGAATTGGTTTTGGGCCTGCCCAAGGGGGGAAGCGGGCCTGTTTAAAAAACTTATTTATAGGGGGGATTGGAAATGGAGAAGGTACTTGTCATTTCTCCGGAGAAGTGCGTAGGCTGTGGCAGTTGCGAGTTGGCCTGCTCTCTGGAAAAGGAGGGAGAGTGTAGGCCATCTTTGGCGCGGGTCACTGTCTACAGGTTTGAGGCGGGGGCTAACGTACCAATGACATGTCAGCAGTGCGATGATGCTCCATGCATCAGCGTATGCAAGGCGGGTGCCCTGGCTCGGGATGAAAAAAACGTCGTTCAAGTCGATTCATCTAAATGTATAGGGTGTAGGATGTGCGTGATGGCCTGCCCCTTTGGCAATATGTCCTACCATTGGGAACAGAGCACTGCCATCAAATGCGATCAGTGCAACGGCAGTCCCTACTGCGTGGAGTTTTGCCCGACCAAGGCATTGGATTACGTTCCTGCAGATGCCATAAGCCTCCAAAAGAAAAAGGAGTTTTCGGCGAGGTTTGCCAAAATTGCCCAGGAGGTGAGCGAGTGATGTTTGGCTACATGGGAAAGGTTTTGCGCGTAAATTTATCGACCAAGAACATAACTCTTGAGCCTCTGAGGATGGATTGGGCTAAGGACTTTTTGGGAGCCAGAGGCTTGGGAAGCAGATACCTGGTCGAAGAGGTCGACCCCAATGTAGATCCCTTTAGCCCGGATAATAAACTGATTTTTGCAACCGGTCCTGTCACCGGGACTCTTGCCACCTCTGCCGGAAGGTTCAATGTGGTTACAAAGGGGCCCTTGACCGGGACGATAGCTGCTTCGAATTCCGGTGGTTACTTTGGTCCCGAGCTGAAGTACGCAGGATACGACATGATAATTTTCGAAGGTAAATCTGCAAACCCGGTGTATTTGTGGATCTACAACGATCACGTAGAGCTGCGGGATGCATCTCACGTTTGGGGAAAGGATAGCTATGAGACCACAGACGCTCTTCTGTCCGAGACCGACCCTGAGGCGAAGGTTGCCTGTATTGGTCCGGCGGGAGAGAGGTTGGTGCTTTTTGCCTGCGTGATGAACGATAAGCATAGGGCAGCAGGCAGGACAGGCGTTGGTGCCGTTATGGGTTCCAAAAACCTCAAGGCCGTCGTCGTCAGGGGAACCGGAGGAATAAAGCTCGCAGATAAGGAAGCCTTTTTGGAAGCGCTTCGAAAGGCGCGCAAAAAAATTGCCGAACATCCCGTCACGGGTGGAGGATTGCCTGCCTATGGAACTAACGTCCTAGTAAACGTCATAAACGCTGCCGGGGCCTTGCCGACGAGAAACTTTAAGGAGGCATGGTTCGAAGGAGCCGACAAAATTTCTGGAGAGACCATGGCCGAAACCATACTTCTTAAAAACAAGGCATGTGCCAGCTGCGCATCCGCTTGCGGCAGGGTCACCAAGGCCATGGGGGAGATCGGCGAGGGTCCAGAATACGAAGCCGTTTGGGCATATGGAGCGCAGTGCGGCGTGGATAATCTGGAGGCCATCTGTAAGGCCAACTTCATTTGCAATAAGCTTGGCATGGACCCGATAACCATGGGAAGCACCATAGGATGCGCCATGGAGTTGGCCGAGCTTGGCTTGATTGACGAAAAAAAGGCGGGCGTATCCCTGCATTGGGGAAACGCTGAGGCGATCGTAAAGCTAACAGAGGATACGGGCTACAAGCGTGGCTTTGGCGAGGAGCTAGCTCTTGGGTCTTACAGGCTCGGCGAGAAGTATGGGCATCCCGAGCTTTCCATGTCGGCCAAAAAGCAGGAAATGCCCGCTTACGATCCAAGGGCTTTGCAGGGCATGGGATTGGAGTATGCTACCAGCAACAGAGGCGGATGTCACGTAAGGGGTTACTTAACTTCGCCGGAAGTGCTGGGCATACCCGAGAAGTTGGATCCGACAGATATCGCATCTAAGCCGCAGTGGACCAAGACCTTCCAGGATTTGACCGCTGCCGTCGACTCTTTGGGCTTCTGCCTGTTTTTGACCTTTGCGTTGGATGCCGGAGACCTTGCTGCCCAGGTTGCTCCAATTATCGGCAAAAAGGTCACTGCAGAAGAACTGCTTCTTGCCGGCGAGAGGATATGGAACTTGGAGAGGTTATTCAACTTGAAGGCCGGCATATCGCCAAAGGAGGACACGCTACCGCCACGATTGCTTAACGAACCTATCCCGGCAGGCCCATCTAAGGGCAGGGTAAATAAGCTTCATGAAATGCTTCCCAAGTACTATGAGCTGCGTGGATGGGGCAAAAATGGGATACCTACTAAGGAAAGGCTGGAAAGCCTGGGATTGCTGGACATCGCAGCGAAATATTCCCTTTAACACTTAAGATATATAAAAAGGCAGGTAAGGGTAACCCTTTCCTGCCTTTTTGCCCTCTGTGCCTAGGCTTGGTTTTTCAGGCTATTGGTCTATAATTGGACGTAAAATCTAACAGGGGAGCCTGTTCATGGTGGATCAATACGACTTAGAGATCAGGGCAAGATATGCGCGCAAGGTCATATTAATAGGCTTGACGTGTAATCTGCTGTTGATGGTTTTTAAGTTAATGGTGGGAATATGGGCCAAAAGCAGCGCCCTCGTGGCCGATGCCATCAACTCGTTGTCCGATTCCATCACCGACGGAGTTGCATTGTTCAGCTTCTATGTGACCGGCAAGCCCAAAGATGCAACGCACGACTTTGGCCATGCGAAGTTTGAAACGTTATCGACCTTGGTAATTGGCATCTTTTTGATGGTGGCTGCGGGTTTTATACTATGGCGCAGCGCGGGCAAGATAGTTTCCGCCATGAAAGGAGTTCCTATCGAGGGGATAAGCGTCATAGCCCTAATTCCGGCTGCCTTTACCATGATAGTCAAGGAGTTGTTGTATGTATATACGAATGGAATGGCAAAAAGGTTAGATAGCAGCTCCTTGAAGCTAAAGGCCTGGGATCACAGAAGCGACGTATTCCTCGCGGGAGGGACGTTTTTAGGGATAGCGGGAGCCGTATTGTGCGGCGATAAATGGCGCGTGCTCGATCCTCTTACTGCGCTTATCTTGGGAATCATCATATTAAAATTGGCGATGCCCTTGGCACTGGAGAGCTTGAATGAACTTCTTGAGGCTTCCCTGCCCGAAAAGGAAGAAGAAGAGATTCTGAGGCTTATATGGGCAATACCGGGCATAAAGGGCATACATGACCTCAGGACTCGCCGTTTGGGTCCTCATATCGCCGTGAGCGTCCATATCATGATGGAACAAGACATGCCCCTTAGCGAAGCACACGATATTACCATTCAGCTGGAAAAGCGCTTTAAGGAACGCTTTGGACCCCACAGCATAATAACTGTTCACATGGAGCCGGCTGATCCCGAGAGATTATCTAAGAGCTACCCCAAACCCAAGGAGGGCATAAACCCTCCTTGGGGAAGTTTTGGCATTTAAAACGGCTCGAAGCCCATTTCTGCCATGAAATCTCTGTGCATCTCCTTTATCTGTTCATCGATAATTCTCATGTGTTCCGCTTCCCAACCGGCCAGCTTATTCAACACCTTTTTCCCGTCCGGCTGATCTATCTTTTGAGAGGCTTTTGTATAGAAATTGTTGAAGTCGCGCTCCAGCGACAAGGCCATGCGAAGGACGCTTATATCGGAGACGTCTGCAATTAGCGACGTCTGAAGCTCCTCTTCTACCCAAGGTTTTCTTAATATTTCCTGAGCCGTTTCCTCGTCCATTTCCGTCGCTGCATAGGTATCCCATTTGCCGGTGCTCTTAATTTTGTTAAGCTGATCTTCGATGAACTTGCAATGGGATAACTCCCAATCTGCTAAATAATCAATGAGCAACTTAGTGTTTGGATTGCTAACCCTATTCTTAGCGCTAAGATAAAAATCTCTGGCCTCTTTTTCCATCTTCAGGGCAAATTCCAAAATTTTTCTCTCCAATTCCATTACGACCCCTCCTAATTTGTAAAGTCATTTTAATTTTATTATATATCCTGAAGCGGGAAAGTTCATGTATTATCGGTGTTTAACCGCCTGCTCTCAAGAAGCGCAACCTGAAGGCCTTCATGAAATCCTCGAATTGTTCTTCTTCGACCAATATTCTCACGTAAACGACCGGAAAGTCCATGGCGCCCAATTTGACCTTCGATGTCTCGCCTATGTACGCTTTCCAAGAGAGGCCCTCAAAAAAACCGTCATCTCCTTCAATGCCACCTATTTGGCGAAACCAATTTAGAAATTCATCCCTTTTTATGGTCCTCATTTCCAGAAGAACTTCTTTGTAGGCCTTCATGTTATGACACCTCATAGCATATATTTTCCCTTCTAACTTATTCAATTACATATGCCTGATCCTTGCCCAAGCTTTTTGCTTTATATAAAGCTTCATCGGCTCGTCTAAAGATGTCTTCGAGAGGCTCCTTTGGTCTGGCGATTGTTAATCCCATGCTGATTGTTACTGGCAAGCCTTCCGATAAAAATTCTTCCTTGATGATACGACGTAACCTTTCGGCCAAGTGTAGAGTTTGATCTATTGAGTTTTGACAGAATATCAAAAATTCATCCCCACCCCAACGAACGAAAAGATCAGTCTTGCGTAAAGATTTTTTGACGACCTCGCCCACTTTGGAAAGAACAGCGTCGCCCATCAGGTGTCCGTAGGAGTCATTGATCATTTTAAAATTATCCAAATCGAGTAAGATTATAGAGTATGTTTCATTTGTGGCTGAAGACAAGCTGCGACTGATGAGAGCCTCTCCTGTCCATCTGGCCATAGCACCGGTGAGGTTATCGATAGCCGCTAAGGTGTATAGGTCGTTGATCAGCTGTTTTTGATGTAAAACTTCATTTTTATAATGTGTAATGTCAACAAAGACGCCCGCGAGCTTTGTCGTCTCGCCTGAATCAAAATCCTTCTCGATGGGCTTTGTCTTGCTCTCGAGCCATATGTAAGTTCCGTCTGGTTTTTTGATCCTGAACTGTAAACTGAAGACGTCATTTTTTAACAGTCCGGAATGAAGATCCGATAGGAATTTTTTCTTATCATCAGGATGAATTAAATCAATAAATTGCTCTAATGTGTTAATATCATCCAGAATTTCATAGCCTAAAAGCCTTAACCCATATTCGCTGATGTTTATATTGTTCGTTAGCAAGTCATGTTCCCAATAGGCTATATTTCCAATTTCAAGCGCCAGGTTTAAGCGGTTTTTTTCTGCCATGAGCTTCTCTTGTGCTTGTTTTAGTTCGGTTATATCAATGATAATGCCTACTATGCCAAGCAGTTTCCCGGAAGGGTCTTTGATTGCCCTCTTGCGCTCTATCGCGTAATGCCTTTTGCCGTTAATCATCCTTGCCCTCTCATAGCTGACATAAGCCGGCCCATCAGTTTCAAATAGAGGTTTTTCACTTTCCGCACATGTCTTAGCGTCTTCCGCAGGCAAGATATCGAATATATTTTTGCCTATGATTTGTTCCTTTGGCGTATTTAAAAAGCGCACTAAAGCTTCATTGCAAAGCAATATGATGCCACTGCTGTCCTTGAAGTATATGGGTTCCGGCAGTAGCTCTATTAAAGTGAGCAAAAACACTTCACTGTATATGGAATCGGACGATGGGATCTCGTGTTGTTTTTTATGATGATAAATTAGCAATAATACAATACCAATAGATATGCCGAAAAGGCATATAACGGATCTTTCGGACGAATTGAATAAACTTTCTATGGCATTCATTATAAAGACAATGAGCTCCTTTCAAAATACGAACTTAATTGATAACCAAAACCCGCCCAAGTCAACTTAAGTGAGTTCAACGGCCTTATTTTTACTATGTAGAAAAGTTATAATAAATTTACAGTAGGTAGGACAATCGTAAGATAACTAAAGGAGGGTTGTGAAATGGCACGCATGGCTGAAGCTAAATTTGCGATGCCCCATGTTGGTCACGAGGAACACCTTTGTTATCTGGAAAACATCAGGTTCATCGATGCCAATTTGGAAGAGTACAAAAAGCTAGTCAGAGACCCTAAGTACGTTTGCCGTAGGTGCGGTAGAGCAGCTGCGAAGGCCGAAAACCTTTGTGAACCGGAAGCGTTGTAGTTTTAGATTATACAAATAAGGCGGGCAAGTTTAGCCCGCCTTATTTGTATGCAAGCTAATGTGATCTTTAACCTCAAAAAGGTCGTTTATTATGCCATAAGCCGTATCGGGTAAGGTTGGGTCGGTTTGTGATACCACAAATGGTGCCATTATATCTGTATAAATTTTTAACATAGCCCCCTGACCTTTTACAGTTGAAAATATGTCTCGAGCTTCTACCTCAGTTACCTTAACTTCTGCCCTAGGAGAGCTTTCGTCAAGTTTGGCCTTGCAGATCAACTTTAAATGCTTGCCGGCTCTGAGGGCATTTTGGACCTGATCTGACGTTATATCGGTTATGCCGTTTCTATCCACCTCGAAAGGCGTAATTTTGGCGTTGCAGAGGGCGTTGACGAGGACGCACAGCTTAACCGTCGAATCCCACCCTTCTAGATCGTACATGGGATTTTTCTCGGCAATTCCCATTTTTTGAGCTTGGGATATCGCTTGGTCCATAGACATCCCGGATTCCATCATGGAAAGGACGTAGTTGCTGGTCGAGTTGAGGATGCCTTCTAACGACGTTACCCTTGTCCCACGAAGGCAGTGTCGTGCCATGTTAAACAAGGGCGTTCCGTCCATGACTGTGGCTTCATGCAAGAGCAAAACACCTTTGTCCTTTGCGATGGCCATCAATTCGCTGTAAGCGAAGGCCACAGGTCCTTTGTTGGCCGTAATGACGTTGCAATTGCGCGATAAAGCCTCGCGAACGTAAGTTACAGCTGGTTCTCCTTTGCCTTCGATCGATAGGGGAGATGTCTCAATCATGACGTCATACTCAAGCTCTTTTACGGCATTTAACGCGTCTAGATCGCATCGATCAGGATTTGCCGCAGCAAAGTTTCCCTTTTCGAACTCCGATAGAGCCCTTATCAAATCTATGCCCCTCGAGTTGACCAAATTGCCGTGATTTTTTGTTATAATTCCTATTATGCTTACATTCAAGTCCTTTAATTTACAATACTGACCACCATCCGATAATATCTCAACTAAAGTCCTTCCAACATTTCCGAATCCGATCAACAAAGCCTTCATAAAATTTTTTGGCATTAAACCCCTTACTGCACGCCGCATGTGGGGACTTTTAGCCACCCTCCCCCGTTATTATAAATGGCAGTTAACAGCTTCCTTTGTACATTATTTTACATCATGTTCGATGAAATGAAAAAGCCAAGAAATGGTTAACCATTTCTTGGCTTTTTCATTTTGTCTATGCTTTAGGGTCTAGATGCCCAACAAGGTCTCCACTTCTTCTTCGTGATGCATTTCCTCTCCCATTATGTGACGAATGACATGGAAGGTTATGGGATCTTTGGCCTCTGTCTGCAGGAACTTGATGATATTGGCATATACCTCTATGGCTCCCTGCTCAGCAATGTGTACCCCCTTCAGTATTCCAACGTAGTCTGATCTGTCCTTGGGGATATCCACCTTGGGGTAGTTCGCCATCTTGGTTATGGCATCCCAATCATCGATGGGCTCCCCTCCAAGCTGGATAATGCGTTCAGCCAGCTCTTCGGAGTGTTCCAGCTCCTCCTTGGCTATCTCCTCCAGTTGGTCGGCAACAGTTTTAGCATGGATGCCCTTTACCAACATAGCTGCCGTTTTGTAGTAGAAATAGGCAATCAGCTCGTCTGCATAAGCCTTATTCAGCAGTTCTATCAGCTTGTCGACATGTGCCCCTACAAGTTCCCTCGTCTTTTGTGCCATTGCGATCTCCTCCTTTGAAATTTAATGTTTGCAGCTTTTATAAAATAATTTTAACTTAAATGTCCTATTTCTTCAATTTGCCCCGTCATGGTGACTGCTGATAGCAAAAAGGAAGTTTTTACAGGGACCTACATAAAGTCGAAATATAGTGGTATACTTGTAAAAAACGTAAATTAGACGATGAGAGATTTGAGAGATAAATCGTCAATGCGATATGCAGATCAGCAATCTGCAGGGAGGTCAGTAAAATGAGTGTAGTAAGGACCGAAGTCAAGTACGTATATCGCTTTGACGAGGGAAGTGCGGCTATGGTGTCCCTTTTGGGTGGCAAGGGTGCCAACCTGGCCGAGATGAAGAGGCTGGGTTTTCCCGTGCCCAACGGTTTCATCATCTCCACAGAAGCCTGTCGCGCTTATATGAAAGAAGGCCCACAGTGGTTGGATAGCCTGTGGCCTGCCGTAGTGGAGCACATGCATTTTCTCGAGCGCGCGACGGGAAAGACCTTTGGAGGTCGTGAGAATCCGCTTCTGGTGTCTGTTCGCTCAGGTGCCCCGATTTCCATGCCGGGCATGATGGATACCATATTGAATCTGGGACTAAACGACGAGACGACCGAGGCTTTGGCTGAAATTTCGAAAGACCTCCGTTTTGCTTACGACTGCTACAGAAGGTTTATCCAAATGTTTGCAGACGTTGTCTTGGGCATAGAGCTCAACTTGTTTGAAGGCGTCCTATCAGAGGTCAAGCAGAAGCTAAACGTCAAATACGATTATGAGATCCCCGCAGATGTCCTTCGTGACGTAGTGGATCAATTTAAGAACATCGTTAGATCAAAAATTGATCAGGCCTTTCCGCAGGACCCATGGATACAGCTTAAGATGGCCATTGAAGCAGTTTTCAAGAGCTGGAACAACAAGCGAGCCATTACCTATCGAAGGATCAGCAATATACCTGACGACCTCGGGACTGCTGTAACAGTGATGGAAATGGTCTTTGGGAACTTGGGGGAAGACTGTGGTACGGGGGTTGTCTTCACGCGCAATCCGTCAACTGGAGAAAAAGAGCTTTTTGGAGAGTTTCTTGTCAACGCTCAGGGAGAAGATGTGGTTGCCGGCATAAGGACGCCGCAGCCCATAGCGTTGCTCAGGGAGACTAATCCTAAAGTCTATGGCGAGCTTCTGAAGGTGGCCGAATCACTTGAGAGGCATTTTAGGGATATGCAGGACATAGAGTTCACGGTGGAAAGGGGAAAGCTTTACATCCTTCAGACCAGGAGCGGCAAGCGTTCTGCCAAAGCCGCCGTGAGGATTGCCTCAGAAATGGTGGCCGAAGGCATAATCGACGAGCGGACGGCTGTAAGCAGGGTAACCCCTAAGGAAGTAGAACAGCTGCTTCACAGGCAAATAGATCCATCAGTGCAGATATCCCCAATTGCGACCGGCATCGCTGCATCGCCAGGTGCCGCCGTCGGCAAGGTCGTATTCGATGTGGACGAGGCGGAAGAGCGCGGTAAAAACGGCGAATCGATCATACTCGTTCGGCCCGAGACTACCCCTGAAGACATTCACGGCCTTTCTATGGCTGCGGGGTTGCTCACCAGCAGAGGCGGTCAGACAAGCCATGCCGCCCTGGTTGCCCGCTCCCTTGGGATACCATGCGTGGTCGGATGTGAGGCAGTAAACATAGATTTTGCCAATGAGGCGTTTACCGTCGGTGAAGTTGCGGTTAAAAAAGATGATGTAATAACCATTGACGGGACAAGCGGAAACGTTTACCTCGGTGCGGTGCCCCTGGTCGATCCTTCCCTGCGCGAAAAAAACCTTACCAACTTGTTGGGTATGGCTGACAAATTTGCAAGGCTGCAAGTTTGGGCCAATTGCGATACTCCAAGTGAGGCAAGGCAGGCGCGCGAACTTGGGGCAAAAGGGATAGGATTGTGCAGGACTGAGCACATGTTCAGGGAGGCAAACAGGTTGCCCATAATGCAACAGGTCATTGTGGCAGATAGCAAGGATGAGAGGTTGCATGCCCTAGAGAAGCTCGTTACATTACAGAAAGGCGATTTCTTGGAAATCTTCAAGGTCATGGCAGGTTTGCCTGTGGTGATCAGGCTGCTCGATCCTCCTTTGAACGAATTTTTGCCCAAAGAACAAGATGTGACTAAAAAATTATTCCAGCTTAGATCTAATGGCGGCTCCGAGGGGGAAATCAAGCGTTTGGAGGCCCTTTTGAGGAGGATAGAGGCTCTCAAGGAAAATAACCCCATGTTGGGCTTCAGGGGTTGTCGCATCGGAGTTCTGTATCCGGAGATATATGAGGCTCAAGTAAGGGCCATCGTTGAAGCTGCCTGCGAACTCATGATGCAAGGTATCGACGTCAACGTTAAGATAATGGTTCCCTTAGTGGCAACCGGACAGGAGATGTGCATGCTTCGTTCCAACATAGAAAAGGTCGCAACTGCAACGGCTGGCAAGTATGGAGTTAATCTGCCTTGCAAAGTTGGGACCATGATAGAGCTTCCAAGGGCAGCGATAGTTGCCGACGAAATAGCCGAGTATGCCGATTTCTTCAGCTTTGGTACGAACGACCTCACTCAGACGACGCTTGGAGTGTCTCGAGACGATGCCGAGGGAAAGTTTTTGGCTGCTTACGTGAGGCTGGGCATATACATGGAAGACCCCTTCCACTCCCTGGATCGCAAGGGCGTCGGCACGTTGATGAAGATGGCCGTGGAAAGGGGCAAGGGTACCAACAAAGATTTGGAGCTTGGCATATGCGGCGAGCATGGCGGAGATCCATCTAGCATCGCCTTTTGCCATTCCATCGGCTTAGATTACGTCAGCTGCTCGGCCATGCGGGTTCCGGTAGCTCGCCTTTCTGCTGCCCATGCAGCGTTAGGCCTGTTAAACTAATTAAAGTAAGTCGTAGCGAGGATCCAGGCACGAGAAAGGTTTTACGTCGATGACAGGGGTGCCGTCGATCGCTTCAAGTCCAAGGAGGTGTATCTTTGGGCCATCGAGGGCGATAAGACGGCACCTGCTTGTTCCTAATCCATTAGGCCTCGCGGGCGAACAGGTAGCAAATACGCCGCGTAAGGGTGCGGAAATATCCCCTCGCGGATGTACCAAAAGATGTGCATTGTCGATATTCAAATGAAACAAAAATATGACCAATACTTCATCTTTTCCCTGCAGTCCAAGCAATCCTTCCTCGAATTCGGGATATATCTCTATGGTGCTCCTTAGATTGTAAAAAAGCTCGGTGCTTGCGGGCTCCTTGATGGAAGAGATTACTTTACCTATGGGGCGTATATTCCAGCTGTAAATTTTGGATGTCAATCTCTGTCACCCTTGATTGAACTTATCTGTTCCAAGAACTGCACATTGCGCCTTTGCTGATATTCTTCCGGATTGAACTTGCGCTTTGGGACGTAAGTCTCTTTCAGCAGAGGAGAAGAAATTAAATAGTCGGCCGTGGACCTGTTGCAGGCTGTGGGTATGTTGTAAACAACGGATATTCGAAGCAACGCCCTTACATCAGGGTCATGGGGTTGTACGTTTAATGGGTCCCAAAAGAAGATCAATATATCGATTAAACCCTCGGCAATGCGAGCCCCCAGTTGTTGATCTCCTCCCAGGGGGCCGGATTTGAATTTATGTACAGGTACTCCCAGCTCCTTTTCGACCAAGAATCCCGTTGTGCCTGTAGAGTAAAGTTCATGTTCTTTAAGAGTGCCTTTATTGTAAAGTGCCCACTCGATCAGGTCGCTTTTCATGCTATCGTGAGCTACCAGGGCTATGCGTTTTCTGTTCATTAGAAGTCATCTCCCTATTTCATTGCTTTAATATAAAATGTCAAGTGGTCATAAAATGCTATAATCACCATTGGGTGATGTCAAGTGCCAGATAACCTTAGGGAAAAAATCGATGAGACCTTTGTCCTTTTGTATTCTACGGCCAAATGGGGAATACTTTCCGTCATGGCAGGACTCGTTGTTGGTGGAGCTGCCTCGCTTTTTCTTTACCTTCTGGAAAAATCCATCTCCTTTGTGGCCGAATTGCCGTCGTGGCGATTTTTACTTCTGCCGCTTGGGCTTTTTTTGAGTGCCTTTTTGATCAGAGCGTTGGCTCCGGAAGCCAAGGGTCATGGCACCGAGAAGGTTATCGAGGCCGTCCATTTTAAGGAAGGGATAATTCCTCTGAGAGTTGTGCCGGTGAAGTTGGTTGCTACCATAATCACATTGGCCTCCGGGGGATCGGCCGGCAAGGAAGGTCCCTGTGCGCATATCGGTGGAGGATTGATGTCCTGGATGGCCCAAATATTCCGCCTTGACGTCGAAGACAGGAAAAAGCTAGTGGTTTGCGGCATCTCTGCCGGTTTTTCTGCGGTGTTTGGGACCCCCATTTCGGGCGCTGTGTTTGGAGTGGAAGTGCTTTATATAGGACAAATGCTTTACGATGTATTGTTGCCCTCCTTCATAAGCGGTATTATCGCTCGCATAGTTGCTTCAAGTTTCGGTATTTCAAGTTTAGCGGGGACAACTGTCTCCATATCACTTGATTGGAAGTACGTTGCCATGGCTATATTTGGCGGAGTTTTCTTCGGTTTGGTTTCCATTATGCACATAGAGATGTTAAATTACATCGAAGATAAATTTGCGAACCTTCGCGTCTCCTGGTGGAAGAAGCCGATTTACGGCGGGTTTATCCTCTTGGCGGTAGCCTTGATCTTTGGTACCAGGTATCTTGGACTTGGAATGGATACGGTCTACGATGCCCTGTCGGGAGACCGAATTCCATTGTTGGCGTTTGCGATTAAGTCCTTTGCTATGGCCATAACGCTTTCCTGCGGAGGAAGCGGGGGAGTGCTTACTCCTACCTTTTTTGTCGGGGCGACGGCGGGGGCTGCTTTGGCCCGCCTATTTAACGCTAGTCCCGCATTGTTCAGCGCTATGGGTTTGACGGCGGTGTTGGCAGGCTCGGCGAATACCCCCATAACCGCCAGCATCATGGCAATGGAGCTGATAGGTCCGCAGGCTACTCCACTGGCTGCTCTGGCTTGTGTCGTATCGTTTGTTGTAAGCGGTCACAGGAGCATATATTCGACCCAGATTTTGGCCAGACCCAAATCAAAAGCCTTTGAGATATCACCACTTCCCGACGGGAAAAATATCTTTAAAGTAAAACTTATGTCTTCCAAGGTGACGGTGATAAGATATATAAATATCTTTAAACAAAGATGTAAGCGCTGACATTAAATCGCAGTGCAATTTCATGTCGTATTAGCCATACTGGAAGTAAGGAGGATGAATTTAAGGGTGAGTAACAATTTGAACTTGGACGGATGCGATTTGGTAAAGCTCGCACTAAAGTACGGCACTCCATTGTACGTTTTTTCTCAGGGCATGATCGAGAGGCGTTGCAGGGAGATTAAAGAGCAGTTTTTGAATCGTCACGAAGGGTCTCATGCTTACTATGCCAGCAAGGCCTTTTTAACGCTTGCCATGTGCCAGATAATAGAAAAAGAAGGGCTTGGCCTTGACGTCGTTTCGGGTGGAGAGCTTCATCTGGCGCTGAAGGCCTCCTTTCCTGCAGAGAGAATCGTCCTGCACGGAAACAATAAATTGCGCCAAGAGATAGAAATGGCCGTTGAAAGTGGTGTAGGCAGGATCGTTGTAGATTGGGAGGGCGAGATAGACATCATCGATGAAGTCTCCAAAATAAAGGGGCAAAAGACGCCGATCCTGTTGCGGGTTACCCCAGAAGTCAAGGCTATGACCCATAAATACATCCAGACCGGCCACAGGGGATCGAAGTTTGGCATCCCGTTGGAGCGCATACCATATGTGGTTAAAAAAACCATATCTTTGTCGAACGTGGAGTTAAAAGGATTTCACTTTCATTTGGGATCCCAGATTGACGACTACAGAACATATCTCGAAGCCGTTGATGTGATAACTAAGCTAATGAGTGATTTGCGCGAAGGACTTGGATATACCACCGAAGAGCTGGATATAGGTGGCGGTTTCGGAATAGGAAACGGAGAGGGGAGCTTGACAAAGCCAATCTCCTATTTTACGGATCCGGCAATGGAAAGAATTAAAGCCAGATGTTTGACCTTTGGCTTGCCCTTGCCTTCGGTTGCCATTGAACCCGGAAGGTGGATAACAGGCGAGGCCGGGATCACTTTATATACTGTTGGCGCCATAAAAGAAATTCCAGGATCGTGCACCTACGTCAGCGTTGATGGAGGAATGGCCGATAACATCAGGCCCGCTTTATATGGTGCGAGGTATCGCGCAGAAGTGGCCAATAAGATGGGACGTGATAAGGATAAGATCGTTACGGTCGCGGGAAGGTGCTGCGAAAGTGGCGACATTTTGATAGAAGACCTTCCCGTTCCCGGGGATATCGAGCCAGGTGACATCTTGGCAGTCTTTAACACCGGGGCTTATAGCTACTCCATGGCAAGCAACTATAACATGTTGCCCAAACCTGCAGTCGTTTTTGTGGATAAGGGGGAAGATATATTGGTTGTAGAGAGGGAAACCTACGACAACTTACTTGTTAAACAAAGGGGGATTAGGAGTGCCCTTCGGGTATAACGGCAAAATACTGCATCTCGACCTTTCATCGGGGTCGATAGATGTTGAAAGCTTACGAGAAGAGTTTTATCGCACCTATATGGGTGGTTCGGGTCTTATTGGGTATTACCTGCTAAAGATGCTTAAACCCGGAACGGATCCCTTTAGTCCGGATAACGTATTGGTCTTCGCTCCGGGCGTGATGACGGGGGCTCCCCTGGGCGGAATGTGCAGGTTTGCAGTTGGCGCCAAATCTCCCTTGACCAATGCCTTTGGCCAATCTGAAGCAGGAGGGTTTTGGGGGCCCGAGCTCAAGCGTGCCGGCTTTGATGCCATCGTCATCAAGGGAAAGGCTGACAAGCCTGTATACATCTACATAGATGATGGGGACGTGAAGATCTGTGGTGCAGGTCATCTTTGGGGCAAAAAGACCGGGGAAGTTCAGGATATCATAAGGGCCGAGCATGACGACCCGGCAATACGTGTCGCGCAAATTGGCCCCGGAGGGGAAAACCTCGTCAGATTTGCCTGCATAACGAATGAGCTCAAGCACTTTAACGGCAGGAACGGCTTAGGTGCAGTCATGGGTTCCAAAAATTTGAAGGCTATAGCGGTTCGCGGTAAAAGACAGATCCCTGTAGCAGATCGCAAGCTCATGTCCGAGATATCAAAGAAATTTGGAACGTCAGTGATGGAAAACCCGCTGACAAGGGGACTTTACGAAAATGGCACGGCAGCGAGCGTTTTGGGAAACAACGCTGCAGGAATCTTGCCGACCAAGAACTTTCACTACGGCGAGTTTGACCGTGCAGACTTGATCTCCGCCAAGGCGATGAACGAAAAGATACTGGTCGCACGTGAAGGATGCTATGCCTGTCCCGTAAGATGTAAGCGGGCGGTTAAATCCGAACGCTTCTCCGTCGAACCACGATTTGGGGGGCCGGAATACGAGACCCTTGCCTCCTTTGGGTAGCTTTGCATGATAGATGACGTAGAAGTAATAGCCAAGGCAAACCAAATGTGCAACGAATATACCTTGGACACCATCAGTACAGGAATGACCATAGCCTTTGCCATGGAATGCTTTGAGGCTGGCATACTGACCAAGGAGGAAACCGATGGCATGGAATTAACCTTTGGCAACAGCGAAGCCCTCCTTGCAATGATAGATAAGATAGCTAAAAGGGAAGGCTTTGGCGATGTCTTGGCCGAAGGCAGCAAGAGGGCTTCAAAGATCATAGGAAGAGGTTCTGAGAAGTTCGTCTTGACCGTTAAGGGGCAAGAGCTTCCCATGCATGACCCTCGAGGAAAATATTCTGTAGGGCTGGCTTATGCCACCTCGGAAAAGGGCGCCGATCACATGGTTGCAGCTCACGATACGATGATAGCCTCGAAAGACCAATACAGCTTCTCCGAGATAGCGCCCTTTGGCATCCTTGAACCTGAAAAACCCACCAAGTTTTCCCCATTAAAGGTGCGAACCTTCGCCTACCTTACCGCGTGGTGGAGCTTTTTCAACGCAGCCGGCATATGCGATTTCGTGCCTGTGCCGAGAAGTTCCATGCCTGTAAATGACGTGATCAATGCCTTAAGTTCTTTTACCGGATGGAAGACCAGCCTCTTTGAGGCCGTCAAAGTTGGCGAAAGGGCCTTAGCCTTAGCCAGGGTATTCAACGCCCGAGAGGGTTTTGGCGTCGAAGACGACTTGTTGCCCGAAAGGTTGCACAGTCCGCTTCAAAACGGCGCCCTTAAGGGAAACTTTCTTCCCAAGGAGGATTTCCTGGAGGCCCTGCATCTTTATTATGCCATGATGGGTTGGGACGAAGGGGGAGTCCCTACCGAGGAAAAGCTGTTGGAATTGGGACTTGATTGGCTGGTCGAAGGCTATGGCAAAAGTGATCATATTTCAGGGCAATGAATTGATCGAGGAATATGTTGAATTAGATTCGCCGGTTACATTGAGGGAGCTTATCGCTAAGATCGGCCTTCCGAGGGAAAGCATTGGCTTTGCCATCTGCAAATCCAATTTTATCGCCTTTGATGATCTAGTCGATGTTGACGATGAGGTGCGCATCTTTCCCCCCTTAGGAGGAGGTTAAATAAATATGCCGCTAAATACGCTTTACGTGAAGAAGGGCTTTGAAAAAACCATTTATAATGGGCATCCCTGGATCTATAAAAACGCCATAGATAGGGTAAGGGGCGACTGCAGCCCGGGAGATTGTGTGGAAATTAAAGATTGGCGAGGGAAATTTTTGGGAATAGGTTACATAAATCCCGCTTCCTATATAACCGTGCGCATTCTGACCCGAAAAAAAGAGAACATCGATGGCCGCTTTTGGCGCGGGAAGCTAAAACAAGCCCTTGATTTTAGGAAGAAATTGGGCATCGATGCCTTGAATGCCTACAGGTTGATGTTCAGCGAGGCCGATTTTCTGCCCGGTTTGATAATCGATAAATTCAATGACTATCTGGTCATGCAGGTATTGACCCTGGGTATGGAAAGGGTTAAGGAAACGATAGTAAAGATCCTCGTAGACCTACTTCCCGTTAAAGGAATATATCAAAAAAACGATATCGCAGTCAGATCCATTGAGGGTCTCTCCATGGTTGATGAGCTGCTTTTTGGGGAGGTCCCCGAGGAGGTAGTCATCGACGAAAACGGAGTGCGATTTTACGTAAACATAGCCGGAGGGCAGAAGACCGGCCATTACTTGGACCAGCGCTGCAACAGGGCCCTTTTAAATCCCATATCCCGTGGTGCTCATGTCTTGGATGCCTTCTGCTACACTGGAGGCTTTGGTCTGAATGCCGCCAAGTTCGGGGCCAAAAGCGTTCTTGGGATCGATGCCTCCGAGGAGGCTATAAATGCAGCCAGGCGCAATGCCGGGCTAAATGAGGTCGGTGAAATCTGCAAATATGAGGTCGCTAATGTCTTCGATCGTCTGAGAGAGCTGGAAGAGAAAGGCATGCAATTCGATGTAGTTGTCTTGGATCCGCCGGCTTTCGCGAAGAACAAACGAGCAGTGGAAGGGGCTATCAAGGGGTACAAGGAAATCAATTTGAGGGCCATGAAGATTTTGAGAAACGGCGGTTTTCTTCTGACCTGTTCCTGCTCACATCATATTTCGTGGGATTTGTTCGAGGGGACCCTCTTGGAGGCGGCTAAAGATGCACATAAAAGCCTTCGCGTCGTGGCCAAGACGTCTCAGCCTTCCGACCATCCCGTTTTGATGGGCTTCGATGAGTCTTTATATCTCAAATGCCTCTTGCTGGAAGTTTCATGAGTTGTAATCACACATGTGCATTGTTACTCCTGTGCAGAAGCCTGTGAGACGATTGCCCTTTCTTTCTTTTTTATTATGGACACGAAGTACAAGCTTAATATAGGCAAAGCTCCAACCATCAACAAAGCCCATTCTAATCCAAAGTGGTCTCCAATCATGCCCAGAGGTGGAATTAGCAAGCCTCCCAATCCCCATGCAAAGCCCATTACGATGGAGCTTGCCATGGCCCTGGACTCGGGCATCCATTCCTGCGATATGGCGCCGGTAATTGGAGTTGTGGCTTCTATAAAAGCTGCGCCCAATGTAAACAACAACACGGACAATATGCCGTGCGTTATGGCTGCAGGAATCAGCAGTGCGCCTCCTATGGACATGCACAAAAAAATTAATTTGCCCTTGCTGGTGCGATCGGCAATGTAGCCGCCTATCAACGGCGATATAGATCTTGCTATCATTATGATGAACAACACCTTACCTACATCGCCGATGGTGCCTCCCTTTGCCGCAATTGCAATCGGCATGAAAAATTGAATGCCCTGGATGGATGTATCTCTCAGCGTGGCAACTGATAGAGGAGGAAACGTCGTTTTTATGGCGTGAAATATGGACTTAAGGCCCCTGTCGGTGGGGCTCATATGAACGCGCTTACCGGGGATGGAAGGGAAAAACTTAATTACCAGCATTGCGTACATTATGACCGGTATTGAAGTTACTATTGGCAAAAAACCCTCTCCCAATTTTTGATAGAGATAGGCGCCGTAAAGGGGGCTTAAGGCACTTGCCAATGTGCCACCCATGGAAAAGATGGAAAAGGCAAATGACAGGTTTTCCGGAGAAGACACATGGCCAACTGAGCCCTGCCCCTGCGGATGAAAGGTCGCGCTTCCCATTGCCCATAATCCCACGAAGAAAAAAGCCAAGGCATAGGTTGGAGACGAAGGGATTAGAGATGCACCTAACGCGGTAAAGATTGGTCCAATGAGTATCATGAATGGACGTGCGGTTTGGTCTGATGTATATCCGAGGACGGGTTGCATAAACGTATTAATTATTCCGGACAAAAAGGTTAGCATGCTCGCCTGAGTGATGGATAGCCCGAGCTTCATCATTAAGATTGGCGTGAAGGTCGGCAAAAAGGCAGCGTGCACGTCGTTTATGAAATGGCCCATCGTTAGGATTAAAAGTCCTTTGTAGGTGTTCATTTTTGAGTTTCCTGCGTTCAAGGTCATCCTCCCTTTGGAATTTTAAGAGTTTTTAAAGTATGTTATCATTTAGGTATGATATATCATAAAACATTTTTAATCTAGGAGGTGTTAGACATGCCAGTCATCACCGTAAATTGTCCTGTCTTAGATGTAGAGAAAAAGAGGGAATTGGTGAAGGGTTTTACGGAGATAGCCAGCAACGTAATGGGAATTCCTAAAGAGGCATTCGTCGTTTTGATAAATGAAAATCCGCATGAAAACGTTGGCGTTGGCGGGGCCTTGTTGGCTGATAGAGAAAAGGGCTGCGAAGAGGCTCCTGAGGAAAAACCTAAAAGAGGCGGATGCAGAAGAAAAAAAGCCGAAGCTTAGTTATTAGATCTATTAAAACACTTACACTCTAGAAGCAAGCCTGTCGTTCGTTTTTCGAACGACAGGCTTGCTTTATATCCTGCTCATTGAAAAAGCGGCATGGGATCTACGGCATGAGCCAACAGGTAGAGCCCAAAATGAAGATGTGGGCCCGTCGCCCTTCCGGTCTGTCCCGAATAGCCGATTATGTCTCCCTTTTTAAGGCGCTGGTTATTTAAAACGTTTATTTTAGACAGATGCATATAACATGAAATCACGCCGTTACCGTGATCAACGTAAACACTTTTACCGCCGAAATAGTGATCGCCAGTTAGGATTACCGTTCCATCCGCAGCACATCTTACGGGAGTTCCTGAGGCTGCCCTGAAATCTACACCCCTGTGGGGGCTTCCCGGACTGCCGTTGTATATGCGTTTTAACCCGTAGGGCGAGGTTACTATCCCGTCTACCGGACGTTTCAAAGGCAACTCCCAATGCCGTTCATTCGTTATTGTGTTGATTGCATTAGAGATTAATAACGATTCTTCTTTAATCCTCGCCATTGCCTCCTTTGGAGGCGTTACCATGGCTTGTGGGAGCTTGAGTTCCTGTACGGGGTATGACTTGGGCCGTACATCGATATCATGATGTAACGTCCATTGTCTTCCCCTTTCAAAGTAGCTCACGGTCAATGTGTAAATCCCGGGCTTTGTGTCTCTGACATCCGAGCCCAAAAGGATGCTCGCCTCATATTTGCCATCGCCACGCGTTACCTGTAGTGGAGTTTGACGATCGAGCCAAGAAATCTTGACATCAGAAATATCGTAGGGAGAAACCAGACGTGCTAAAAAAGGCTTCCCCATGCTTGCAACGTAGGTACATTTAAGTTCTGCAGATTGAGCTCGGGATGAGAGGATAAACAAAATTAGTAAAACAGAAACGGCATTTATTGTAAGAGTTGCCTTTTTGAACAATTAATACCACCTCAATAAATCATATTTGACGATATATGTTGTGATTGCATAAGCACAACAGGAGCAGGACCTATATAACCATTAGAGTCCTGCTCCTGTTTTTATATCATAAATATAACGGTTTTTGCTATGATTTTTTAGGGAGATAAGGAGTTACAAACCAATCGTAAGTGAGCACTCCTATGGCACCGCCAAGCAATGGTCCGATTATCGGCGCCACAATCCAGTAAGCGCCGGTGAAGAGGTCTGAGGATCCGACCATAGCACCAAAGATCCTGGGACCCAAATCACGGGCAGGATTGATAGCATATCCGCTTGGTCCGCCCAAGCACAGACCTACCGTGAGCACCACCAGGCCTACGATGAGAGGGCCAAGGTTGGCTCCAACGCCCAGGTTGCGTGAGTCAGAGGATGCCTGAACTCCCCACAGCAACACTGCCGTTCCCATGACCTCGGCGATGAAGGCAGTGCGGAGAGAATATACGCCCAAAGGCGACCCGCCTGCACCTCCCCAAAAGGCCTGTCCAAAGGTTGATCCAGGTCCGGTGCACCACACATTTGGCATCCCTGCAGAGATTAAACCGTCCATATAAACCAGGTAAACGAAGAGAGCGCCAAAAAAAGCCCCTATAAGCTGTGCTATGCAGAAGGGAACTACCTTTTTCCAGGGAAAAGCGCCTTTCACTGCAAGTCCCACAGTTACGGCGGGATTGAGATGAGCTCCGGAAACTCCACCCGTAACATAAACGGCCACCATGACTGCCATTGCCCATCCAAATGCTATTGTATTCCAGTTATAAGCTGATGCCGCAAGACGGGGAGCTAGTCCAACCTGAGCAACTACGCCATCTCCAAGTAAAATGAGGATAAAAGTCCCAAAACACTCCGCTAATACCTCACCCATTGTGCTTTTCTGTTCCATTATTCACATCCCTCCTCTTTAGTGAACAGCAAAGCTTTAACTATACGCCCAAATATAGTTGGCATAGCCCACCCCCTTTATTTAGTTGTCCTTATTTTATTTTGGGATTCTCTTGGTCTCTTGTTGATTATTTTAGCAATAAAACGTCCCTATAGCAATAAATTATGATAGCTAAACACATAAATTGCAACTGTTGAGATGGCTCCCCAAGGGATATAACCAGCGTTATCTTTCACCTTAAGCTGTATCATGTCTAAACGGATTACTTTATAATATAATAACAGATTTAGATAATGAGGGGTGAGAGAGGATGGCAGATGTAAAGGTCGCTGTTGTTAGGGCTGTTGGGGTAAAGGGCAATCAGGAGTTCATGGGGGGCAAGTTCGTAAGATACGATGAGGACGTGGCAGCCATAAAAGCAGCCGTCAAAAAGGCCGTTGAGCTTGCCGTTGGAAGCATTGATACTATCGTCAAGCCGGGAGACAGGGTCTTGATAAAGCCAAATCTGGCTTTCCAAGCTCCTCCCGAAAGTTTCGCGGTAGTTGATCCGAGGACGGTCGAAGCCGTGGTAGCCTTTTTAAAGGAAGAGTCTAAGGCTGCCGAGGTTTGGGTGGGCGATAACCCGTCCCTGGGCCTGCATGTCGGCAAGGCGAAGCCGGCTTTCAAGGAATCCGGCATGGAAGAGGCTGCGCTGCGTGGCGGAGCAGATCGCGTTATCTATTTCGATGAAGAGGCCACCGTGGTCGTAGAAATACCGGAAGGCAGGGTATTCAAGAAGGCAGAGGTATTTCGTCCAGTTTTGGATGCCGATGTCGTAATCAACCTGCCCAAGATGAAAGTGCATGTTGGAGGAACAGTGACTTTGGGCATCAAAAACTGGAACGGCATAGTGCCGAACAGGCATCCGAGCGGGCAACAGCAAGGCGCCCACAGGATCGATCTGGGCCAAAAGCTGGCGGACATGCTTCGCATCAGAAAGGCCGATTTAACGATCGTCGATGGGATCATCGGAATGGAAGGGCAGGGACCCCACGCGGGTACGCCCATTGAAATGAACTTGATAGTTGCAGGTAAGGACACGGTAGCCGTCGATACTGTTACCTCCTACATCATGGGCTTTGAGCCAGGTGAAATTCCTGCCGTCAGGATAGCAGCCACCGAGGGGCTTGGGGTTGGCGATTTGACCTCCATCGATGTCGTTGGCGAAAAGCTGGAAAATGTGAGGAGGTTCTTTAAGCGAGCCAACGATAATCCCGTTGGAGTATATAAAGGCCTGACTGTCATAATTCAGCAGACCTGCCCGGGTTGTTACGTGTACCTGCGCGGAGCTTTGGATTCCTTTAAAAACACTGGCATTGATGTTGAAAAAATGGTAGCGGAAAAGGGCGAATGCGTCTTCATTGCAGGCGGCGTGCCTGACTTTGATCCCCTTTATGCCGAAGGCAAAAACCTTTTTGTCCTCGGTGACTGTTGGAAGTATTTCCCCTCAAGGGAAAAGGTCGAAGAGGCTATGAAGCTCGCAAAGAAAGTGTTTACCTATCCTGGTTGTGCTCCTGTTTACGTTTTCTCGAAAGTTAATACCGATCTTCAGGCTTTCGCTCAAGGTAAGATTTAATCCACTAATGGCTCAAGTAAGTTTACTTGAGCCATTGATATAACTTTTGTCCGGTTGCTTATGGCCGGCGATTAATTTCTGGAGGTGATATTTAGTCTATTTCTGCTTTGTTTAAGGTTTTTAGTGAGATTTAAAATCAGAGAGGGGGAGTTTGAGTGAATTTTATGACGCTTCTAGCTTCATTTGGGGGCGGAGTATTTGGAGCTGCCCTAGGAGGACTGCCAATCTTTGTATTTACTGGTTTGGCGGTATTGTTAGGCGCTGCTGCCATACTTGGGGGATCATCTTTTGATTTCATTTCAAATGTGGCTTTTGGTCCTGTATTCGGCCCGCACGTTGCCTTCTGTGGCGGCGTTGCGGCTGTGGCCTATGCAGCAAAAAGGGTACCCACGGAGAGGGCAAAGACATCGTCTCCGGTGGGGCGGGTTTCAGGGATCCCGCAGCGCTACTGGTCGGAGGGCTATTTGGCATATTAGGCTATCTGTTGGTTTCTGTATTTAATTCGATTTTCCCTGCCGGCTTAACCGACAATGTAGCCCTAACAGTGTTTTTATCTAACTCCATAGTGCGTTTAGTCTTTGGAAAGACGGGCCTTTTGGGCACATTGAGCGAAGAAGCCAGGAATCGCGGACGCTTTACCCCTGGGGGAAATGATGTTTGGGCGCCCCAGCAACAAGATTTCGGTCAACTCTTCGTAATATCTCTAGGCATTAGCCTAGTGATATCTTGGTTTGCGGTCACGGTTCTAAATGTCGATCAAACTTATTTACCGGTGGCCAATTTAACCGGTTTCGGCATCTCTGCTGCATCTTTGGCATTTCTATGCTTTGGGATAAATGTCCCGGTTACACATCATATGACTCTTATTGCCGCTATTGCTGCTACGGCAAGCGGCAATGTCGTTATTGGTGCTGTCATGGGCGTTATATCCGCTTTTGTTGGAGAATTGGCTTCGCGGACATTTTATATTCATGGCGATACACACATAGACCCCCCTGCAACGGCTATATTCATAATGACCTTCATGGTATACGTACTATTCTAATCAATTAAACATATAATTATTAATTAGTAGGAAAAATATGACAGCGCTAAGCTAATGAATTGGCGCTGTCATATTTTTAATGCTAAAAGGCTTATAATACACATTCCCATCATGTCCATTGGAAATTTAAAGGGGCAAATCCAATGGACATTTTGTTATTTTATGGTATATTTAATAATGCATGTATAGAGATTGTATGTGATGCTCTATAAAAGATGTACTTATTATAAGATAAAAGGAGGGTGTTTAAAGTGGAAATATTTAAGTATATGCAGAAGTACGATTACGAACAAGTGGTCTTGTGTCACGATGCGGCTTCTGGATTGCGTGCTATCATTGCAATTCATGATACGACCTTAGGACCGGCATTGGGCGGTTGCCGCATGTGGACGTACGCATCCGAGGATGAGGCCATTGAAGACGCATTAAGATTAGCCAGAGGAATGACATATAAGAACGCTGCAGCTGGACTCAATCTCGGAGGAGCAAAGACCGTTGTTATTGGGGACCCTAAAAAAGATAAATCTGAAGCGCTCTTTAGGGCGTTAGGCAGATATATTGAATCTCTGGGCGGCAGATACATAACGGCGGAAGATGTGGGCACCAATGTGCAGGATATGGAATATATTAGGATGGAGACCAAATATGTTGCCGGTTTGGGAGAAGGCAGCGGAGATCCGTCGCCCTTCACAGCCCTTGGCGTATTTCAGGGAATTAGGGCTGCCTGCAAAGAGGTATTTGGAACTGATGATGTCGCCGGAAAGAAAGTTGCCATTCAGGGCATTGGAAATGTGGGCTTTAATTTGGCAAAGTACCTGAAAGAGGCCGGTGCTGAACTTATCGTGACAGATATTTTCGAAGAAAACGTAAAGAGGGCAGTGAATGAACTTGGCGCAAAGGCAGTAAAGCCGGATGAGATCATTGGAGTGGAGTGTGACGTATTTGCTCCCTGCGCTCTTGGGGCTATCATCAACGATGACACCATAAATAAGCTGAAATGCAAGATAGTTGCCGGTTCCGCAAATAACCAGCTCAAAGAGGAAAGACATGGCGACATGCTGCAGCAAAAGGGAATTCTCTACGTACCGGATTATATCATCAACGCAGGTGGGGTCATCAACGTGGCTGCCGAACTTGAGCCGGGCGGTTATGTTAAGGAGAAGGCCACAAGGAAAGTGGAAGCCCTTTATAACGCCGTCCTAGAGGTAATAGAGATAGCCAAGAAGGAAAACATACCCACCTACAAAGCGGCCGACAGATTGGCCGAAAATAGGATTAATTTGCTGGCGAAGGTTAGGAATAACTACATAAAGTAATTTAGTGTGGTGCATAACATAAAGGGCAAGCCGATCAGCTTGCCCTTTATATTATCACAGTATGTCTGTTTTTTTACATATTTACCCTTAAGTATTTGAAGCGTTCCACCTGTTCCTTTATTGCCCTTTCCACAGGTATGCGTTCCATGCTCGATGCGCCAAAAAATCCCACGATGCCCTTGGTATGCGCAAAGATATATTCCACATCCTCCGGTTCGGCTATGGGACCTCCATGGCATATCACCATGACGTCAGGATTGACGGACTTTGCTGCATCATGTATCTCCTGCACGCGCTTTGCCGCTTCTTCCAGGGTCAAGGCAGTCTTGGCCCCGATGCTACCTTTCGTGGTCAACCCCATATGGGCAACTATGATATCAGCGCCTGCCCGGGTCATGGCCATGGCCTGTTTTGTATCGAATACGTAAGGACAGGTCAGCATATCCATCTCATGGGCCAAGGCAATGGTCTCCACCTCCAGGTCGTAGCCCATGCCGGTCTCTTCCAAGTTTTGTATGTAGGGCCCTTCAATTGATTCAGCCTTTGTGCCATTATTTGCCCAAGTTTGGCGTTTTCTTCGGGAGTCGTGCGCATGATGGTTATATTATAATGAAGCGAGAAAATGGAATGAGTACAAATAGGGGTGGTATCATTTGCTTTTAGAAGAGAAAAGGCAAGTTATTGTTGAATATGGCAAGAAACTTATAGCGGCGGGGCTTACCAGGGGCACGGGAGGTAATATCAGTGTTTTAGATGAAAAAAGTAAGTTGATGGCAATTTCTCCCAGCGGCATGGATTATTTTGAGACCAAACCTGAAGACGTTGTGGTCATGGATTTAAACGGAAAAATTGTGGATGGGTTTAGAAAGCCGTCAAGTGAATGGAGAATGCATTTAATTTTTTATCAAAAAAGGGAAGATGTCGGTGCCGTTGTCCATACGCATTCCATGTTTGCTACAACTCTTGCTACCCTGCATTGGGAGGTTCCCCCTGCAAGCTACCTGATCGCCTATGCCGGAAAGAAAGTCCCCTGCGCCCCCTACGCCACCTTTGGCACACAAGAGATAGCAGACGCCGCATATAATGCTATGGGCGAAGAATACAATGCTGTTCTTTTGGCTAATCATGGCCTTATCGCGGTTGGGCCGGATATGCCCTCTGCCTTTGGAATAGCAGAAATAATAGAGATGGTATGTGAAATCTACTATAGGGCCAAATGCGTTGGAGAACCTGTAATTCTGCCCGACGAAGAGATGGAATTGATGCTTGAGAAGTTTAAGACCTATGGGCAAAAGTGAGTGATGCGAGATGAAAGTTCTAGTAGTTAGTAATGGTTTTATTTAAGGAAGCACTTTCCGGATGCTAATTTCATTAAATATGAATGCCACACTCTCCTCAAGTCATGGGAGGTCATTTATGTTTAGTTGTGAACGTATTATAATATATAATTGCAGAAATATCTATTTATCTTACCTGGAGAGATAACAAGATGGCTTCCTATGGATCTTACGAGTGGTGGTCTGAGGTAATTGAGCTGGACAGGCTTAAGGACCTTGTAGACAGATTTGCTGCAGCCATGCACGTTGGTGCCGTGATAGCAACCACCGACGGAACTGCGCTGACGATACCTAGCAATTTTTGTGCCTTCTGTCGCAGGCTTCGTTCCCATCCCGAAGGCAGGTGTGGTTGCGAAAGAAGCGATGCCTGGGGAGGAGAGCATGCCCTGGATGTTGGCGGTCCACTGGTTTACAGGTGCCACTGCGGATTGATCGATATGGCGAGCCCCTTGATAATTGAGGGAAGGTTAGTGGGCACCTTGCTTTGTGGACAGGTATTGCTCAGGCCTTATACCGAAGAGGAAGTCCGAAAGGAAATCGTTCCATTGTGGCCCTGTGACGCCACCGAAGTCGATGATTGGGTTCAAGACTTTTTGGCTTTGCCCGTGGTCGACGAGACGACCGTGCTCAATGCCATGAATCTGCTTAATGTGATGGCATCGCACGTAGTTGAGCTCTGCGAACGTCACCTCATAGAGAGCAAATTATTGCATAGGACCATGGAGCTGGTCAAAGCGCAGCGAGATAAGGAAACGCTTGAAAGGAACCTAAAGATGGCTCAGCTAAAGGCTTTGCAGAATCAACTTAATCCGCATTTTATGTTCAACACTTTAAACATAATGTCGCGCATGGCCATGTTCGAGGGCGCACCCCAGACGCAAGAACTCACGATTCAATTTGCCGACTATCTTAGATACATACTCAGGAGACAATCGCGTGACGAATTAGTCCCTTTAAGCAGCGAATTGGAATGCCTGAAACAATATCTGTCCATACAGAAGGTGAGGTTCAGCGACAGATTTTCCTACGTTTTGGATGTTGAGCCTGAGGCCCTATCGTGTAAGATACCTTTTTTGATCCTTCAGCCAATAGTGGAAAATGCCGTGGTCCACGGCATAGAACCGTCATTGCGCCCAGGAGTCGTACTTTTAAGAGGAAAGATATGTGAAGGAAAATTGGAAATCAGCGTGGAAGATAACGGGGTGGGTTGTTTGCCTGAAAAGATCAAAGAAGGCCTGGGCATATCCCATGTAAAGGAAAGGCTTAAACTGCATTACGGCGATGATGCTTCGTTTAACATTTGGAGCAAACCCGACGTAGGAACAAAGGTCAACATATGCATTCCCTGTAAGGAGGATTAAAATACGTGCCCAAAAAGGTGCTTGTCGTCGAAGATGAACCTTTGGAAAGGCGAGCCTTAGTGGAGATGCTTAAGTCCTATCCTCTGCTTTTGGAGATAGACGAGGCTGCCAATACGATCGATTTTGAGGAAAAGGTGCGCCTATGGAAGCCGGACGTCGTCTTATTGGATATAAAGATTCCCGGCGGAAATACCCTGACATCGTTGGGGGTGTTGAGAAATGAAGGATTTCAGGGAAAGGTCGTAATAGTGACTGCCTATGATTTCTTCGAGTACGCTCAACAGGCCGTAGGGCTCAACGTAACTGCCTTTTTGGTTAAACCCGTCAAAGATGATGTCCTTTATGACGCCTTAAACAAGGCCATAGAGGAAATACAGGAAACGGACAAAATTTCTCAGCAACTCATTAGGTTGAAGAAATTTATTTTAGAAAACAAGAGCTTTGTTGCCTCGATGATAATTCAGGGATTGGTCCGCGGAGAGGAGATCACGGAGGGGCTTAAAGCCGTAGCAAAGGAAGTGGGCTTCCTTCCAATTCAGGGCATGCATGTCTTTGGCGTGATAGCTTTAAGCGGATTTGATGCTGAAGAAAAACAGTGGTCACAGCTAATGCTTTTAGGGGAACTTCAAAGGATCTTGGGGGATTCGGTTTTTCTGGTTCCATGGGTGCGCTATATCACTCTTTTGTTTTTCAATGGTCCGATGGAAAATCCAGAATCCGTGGCGTCAAAGATCTTCGATGTTGCCTTACAAAATGATATGCATTGCAATGTAGTATACATGGGCAAGGTGACAGGTTTAAACGAAATTGATGAGGTCCTCCCGTCGTTAGAAGAGATCCTCGAAGAAAGCATCCTCGAGGGCTTTGGCAAGCTCATATACGGACAGCCTCAGGCTAAGGTTGACAGTAAGTCGACGAGCGATAGCCATGCCGATTTTGACCAGGCTTTTTCAGCTATTTTGGAGGGGATGCGTGGTGGGCAATTGCAGCTTGTAAACGATGGCGCCGGCAAGCTCTTTGCGCTCTTATCTCAATCCGATGTCGCGGTCAATGTTGAGATCGTAAGGTTATTGTTCGCTGGATACATCGGGCAAATATGTAAATTGCTTTTAGACCTCAAATGCGACGAGGAAACCCTTAAGGCTTGGGCTAGAAGACAGGTCAGGGACATGATGATACCCATAAGGTCCGTTGTCGACCTTAAAAACATGTTCTTCATTTCCCTTGAGGAGGCATGGAGGGTTAGGCAAAGCGTAAGAGATCCCGATCTTGCTTTAATACAAAAAGCCCTGGCCTTCATAGAGGACAACCTGCAAGAGGCCAATTTATCGAAAGTAGCGGAACACGTCTACGTAAGCCCCAGTTATTTAAGTCGCATGTTTGGTAAGGTTTTGAATAAAAGATTTATCGACGTAATTAAAGAAAAGCGAATAGAGCGCGCAAAGAAGCTCTTGGCAATGGGATGCAGCGTTACGGAGACGGCGACATCTGTAGGATACGACAACATAACTTATTTCAGCACCCTTTTTAAGGAAATGGCAGGATGTCCCCCCAGCGAATATAAGAGGTCGTTGCATTCGAGCGATAGCGTTGGTGCAATATAGGATATTAGCTCCAGTGGTTTAAGGTCGGCAGGAACAAAAAAACGAAAGTTTAGTAAAAAGACCTGAGATCAAGCTCTCAGGTCTTTTTATGTATGCATTAATAGGAATTATTGAACAAAATATCGCCATTATCTTTGAATGCAAAGGCATCGCTTTTTTGTTTTACTTATAAGGGACATAGGGGGTGCTTTTGTGGACGGAAGCGATCGTTTAAGGGTGATACAGGAATACGTTCCCGGCAAACAGGTGACCCTTGCTCACATAATAAGAAATCCCAAAGGAGAGCTGTGCAATAAGGTTGGCATCGATAGAGCCGGAGCAATAGGGATCATGACAATTACTCCGGGTGAGGGCGCGATTATCGCAGCCGACATGGCAAGCAAGTCCTCCAGCGTAAACATAGAGTTCGTCGACAGGTTTACCGGTTGCGTAATGCTCACAGGCGAAGTTGCCTCCGTGGAAAATGCCCTTCGTACAGCCGTCAATTCCTTGAAAGAGGTCCTGGGGTTTTTCCCGACGGACGTTACCTTTACGTGATGCGCATCATGGTCATAGGCCCATCTGGATCCGGTAAGACGACGTTGCTGAAAACGTTAGGGTTAACCAATGATGAGAGCTCCGTTCGTAAGACCTCTTTCATTCAGTTCTTTGGGAAAGCCATCGATACCCCGGGGGAATTTTTCGATCTGCCCCGCTTTTATCATGCGTTAATAACTTATTCTTCCAGGTCTGCAATGATCCTTCTTTTGGTTGACCCCACAAATTTAAAGCAGTTTCCCTCTCGTTTCGTGAAGGCCCTCAGATCCACAGTTATAGGGGTGATCAACAAGATAGATTTATCGAGCGAAGAGCAGATAAATAGGGCGAAAAGAATACTGCAGGAAACAGGGGTTAAGGAGGTGGTCTGTGTCTCGGCACTGACAGGAGAGGGGATAATGGAACTAAGGCACAAAATCGCAAGCTTAGCAGGAGGTGTGTAGAACCGTGACTGGTGAAGCGTTAGGGATGATCGAAACAAAAGGCTTAGTTGGAGCGATAGAAGCGGCGGATGCGATGGTGAAAGCGGCAAATGTTCGGCTTATAGGTTACGAGAAAATAGGCTCGGGACTAGTGACCGTGATGGTTCGCGGTGATGTTGGAGCCGTTAAGGCTGCCGTTGATGCAGGCGCCGCATCGGCAAAGCGAGTGGGCGAAATAGTCTCCGTACACGTGATCCCCAGGCCCCACAGCGACACAGAGAAGCTGCTTCCTAAGCTGGAATAGCGGCACCCTTTTTCGGGAGGTGTGATTGATGGAACAAGAGATGATGAAAAAAGTAATGGATGAGGTGATGAAGCGTATCGGTGGCGGCAGCGTGGTAGCCCCCGAGAAGGCTTCCCAGCAGCAAAGCGATGAGGAAAAGGTTGCCAGTGTGTGCGCACAAAACATTGTAGGCGTCACCGAATACGTCGGCATCTCCGAGGGCGATACCATCGGCCTGGTCGTGGCCAACGTTGAGCCTATGCTTCACGAAAAGCTGGGCATAGACAAAAAATTCAGATCCGTTGGGATCTTTTCCGGCAGGACGGGGGCCGGGCCGCAGATAATGGCCGCAGATGAGGCCGTTAAGGCGACGAACACGGAGATAGTTGTCATCGAGCTTCCCAGGGATACTAAGGGCGGTGCCGGACACGGATCATTGATAATCTTTGGAGCGGAAGACGTATCCGATGCCAGAAGGGCAATAGAAGTGGCTTTAAAGGATTTGCGTCGTACCTTTGGCGATGTTTATGCCAACGATGCCGGTCATTTGGAGTTTCAGTATACGGCTCGAGCAAGCTACGCATGCAACAAGGCATTCAATGCCCCCGTTGGCAGGGCATTTGGCCTCATCGTAGGAGCTCCTGCGGGGATCGGCTTTGTCATGAGCGATACCGCACTGAAAGCTGCTGAAGTAGAGCTGATAGATTACCTGTCTCCCACAAAGGGCCTATCTTTGACGAACGAAGTGGTCATAACCTTTACAGGGGATTCCGGCGCAGTGCGTCAGGCATTAATTGCCGCCAGAAGCATAGGCAAAAAGCTCCTGGGTGCCATGGGTGCTGAGCCCAAATCGGCTACGACTCCCTACATTTAAGCAGGGTTGCCGAGATTAAAGGGGGCGTTTAAATTGGCTGAAAAGAAAAGCAAAAGATTTGAAGTGCTAAATAATAGGCCGGTCCATAAGGACGGCTTCATAGCGGAATGGATAGATGTGGGGCTTATTGCAATGGGAAGTCCTAACGATCCCGTGCCGTCCATAAAGATAGAAAACGGCAAGATAGGGGAGATGGACGGAAAGAAGCGTCAGGATTTCGATATGATAGAACAATTCATCGCGGATTATGCCATCGATATAGATATGGCCCCACAGGCCATGGCGAAAAGCGAGACAGAACTGGCAATGATGCTTGTCGATCCTAACGTTCCAAGGACAGAAGTTACGAGGGTCTTCCAGGGCTTAACTCCGGCCAAGATAAGCAGGGTTATGGATTGCCTCAACATTGTTGAGATAATGATGGGTCTTTCTAAGATGAGATCTCGTAAGACTCCAGCCAATCAGGCCCACATAACCAGCGCAAAGGATCACCCGGTCCAGCTTGCCGCAGATGCAGCGGAGGGGGCGTTAAGGGGCTTCGTGGAACTCGAGACCACCGTTGGCGTAAATCGCTATGCCCCTTTGAATGCCTTGTCTCTGCTTATAGGATCTCAAACGGGCAGACCCGGAGTGCTTACGCAGTGCGCTCTTGAGGAGGCCTTCGAGCTCCAGATCGGAATGAGAGGCCTTACCAGTTATGCGGAGACGGTCTCGGTATACGGTACCGAAAGCGTATTCATTGATGGCGACGACACGCCCTGGTCTAAGGCGTTTCTTGCTTCCGCATACGCGAGCAGGGGCTTGAAGATGCGTTTTACCAGTGGCACCGGGGCAGAAGTACAGATGGGGGCCGCAGAGGGCAAGAGCATGCTTTACCTGGAAGCCAGATGCGTCATGATCACCAAGGGCGCCGGGGTTCAGGGCCTTCAAAACGGCTCAATTTCCTGCATAGGCGTACCGGGAGCTGTTCCAAGCGGCTTGAGGGCCGTTGCGGCGGAAAACTTGATTACCGTCACGCTTGATATGGAGGTCGCTTCCGGCAATGACCAGACCTTTTCTCATTCCGATCTAAGGCGAACCGCTCGTACGATACCTCAACTCTTTTCAGGCACAGACCTGATCTTTTCCGGCTATTCCGGCGTTCCGAATTACGACAACATGTTTGCTGGATCCAACTGGGATATTGAGGATATGGACGACTATCTGGCGATTCAGCGCGACTTCAAGGTTGATGGCGGTTGCAAGCCCGTCTCCGAAGAGGAGGTAGTCGCTGTCCGCAACAAAGCCGTAAGAGCCCTTCAGGCCGTTTATGACGCTTTAGGGTTCCCGCCCATAACTGACGCCGAGGTGGAAGCTGCGACCTATGCTAACGGAAGCAAGGATGTGCCCGACAGAAACGTAACTGAGGATTTAAGGGCCGCAGAGAGACTCTTGAACGAAGGCATAAACGGCATTGATATAGCCAAGATCCTTGCGCAGAGAGGTTTTAGGGACATAGCCGAAGCGATAGTCATGATGATGCGCCAAAGGGTTTCCGGCGATTATCTGCAGACTTCGGCCTGGATAGATCGTGACGGTACTGTTTATAGCTCCGTCAATGATCCCAACGATTACCGAGGTCCAGGGACCGGTTATAGGATCTCCGACGAACGTTGGGAGGAGATAAAGAACATTCCTTGGGCAATTAGGCCCGAGGATGTGTAAGGAGGGGAAGACCATGCAGGTCAACGAAGAATTAGTCAAAAAGGTGATAGAAGAGGTTCTGCAAGAAGTCCTAGGAGAGCAGGCTAAATCGTCTTCCCCGACGGCCACGCAGATCCAAAGGGGAGGAAAGATGACCCTGGTGGAGGTGGGGGTTGCTAAAAAAGGCACCGATCCTAAGGAAGTCGTCGTTGGCGTACCCCCTGCCTTTGGGACCGTCTTTACGGAAACTATAGTCGGTGTACCCCACAGTGAAGTGTTGCGTCAGGTATTTGCCGGGATCGAAGAGGAAGGCTTAAAGCCCAGGCTTGTTCGCGTATATCATACTGCAGACGTTGGGTTCATAGCGCATCAAGCGGCCAAACTGTCCGGTTCGGGCGTTGGTATTGGCATACTGTCTAGGGGTACAACTGTTATCCATCAACGTGACTTGAATCCTCTGAACAATTTGGAGCTCTTCCCTCAATCCCCCCTTCTTGATCCGGAGGTCTTTAGGGCAATTGGACGTAATGCTGCCAAATACGCCAAGGGAGAGCGCCCCACTCCGGTTCCGACTAGAAATGATCCCATGGCCAGACCTCGATATCAAGGGATTGCAGCGCTTCTTCACAATAAAGAAGCGCGCTATTTGGATCGCTCCAAGCCACCGATGGAGCTAGAAGTCCGTTTTGAATAAAAGGGGGCGTTGAAATTGGCTGAAAAGCTTAACGAGGAAATGATAGCCGAATTGGTGAAGCAAGTCTTGAAGGAAATGGCAAAACCGCAGGGCGAGAAAAAGGCTGAAGCAACCTATAGAGGACAAGCTCAAGAGGGCCGTCTTACCGTTGAAGATTATCCCTTAGGTTCGAAAAGGCCCGAGATTATAAAAAGCCCGAGGGGTAATGCCTTTAACGATCTTACCCTGGATGCCGTCATGGAAGGAAAGGCGACCTTCGAAGACTTTCGTATTGATCCGGATGCCTTGTTGATGCAGGCTCAGATAGCCGAAGCCGCAGGTAGAAAGCAAATGGCTTTTAATTTAAAGAGAGCAGCTGAATTAACTAAAGTTCCGGACGAAAGGATCTTGGAGATATACAATGCCATGAGGCCCCATCGCTCGACCAAGGAAGAGCTTCTGGCCATCGGCGATGAGCTTGAGAACAAATATGGAGCAAAGAGCTGTGCCACCTTTGTCAGAGAAGCTGTGGCCGTATATGAACGTCGAAAACTCCTGAGAGGCGATGTTCCCGAATAGCGACAAGTTTGAAAAAAGGGGGTGTCTAGGTGCCTATCGTTGCAGGCATTGACATAGGAAACGCCACAACCGAAGTCGCCCTAGCAAGAGTGGATAAGGGCTTAGTGGAATTTCTTGCTTCTTCTATTGCCTATACTACGGGAATAAAGGGAACCTTGCAAAACATTACCGGGGTGCGCAGGGCATTGTCCCTTGCCTTGGAAAAAGCCGGATGGTCACGGGAAGATTTTAAAAAGGTTGACCTGGTCTGCTTGAACAAGGCTGCCCCCGTAATAGGTGATGTGGCGATGGAGACCATTACGGAGACGATAATCACTGAATCGACCATGATAGGACACAACCCCTCTACCCCCGGAGGGGTTGGCGTAGGCGTCGGAGAGACGATATCGATCTTTGATTTGGATAAGGTTGAACGCGATCATCCTGTAGTGGTCGTCATCCCAGGCAGCGTGAGCTTTGAGGAAGCTGCCAAGATGATAAACGATGCCTTTTCTAAGGGGATAGATGTGAGAGGAGCCATATGCCAATCGGATGACGGAGTATTGATAGCAAACAGATTAAACAAGGTCATCCCAATAGTCGATGAGGTAAAAGCCATAGATCGCGTTCCATTGGGCATGCAATGTTGTGTGGAAGTTGCCCCTCCCGGACGATCGGTAGAGTTGCTTTCCAATCCCTACGACATTGCCACGATTTTTGGCTTATCTGCCGATGAGACTCGCCAAATCGTTCCCGTCGCCAAGGCCCTTATAGGGAACAGATCCGCGGTCGTCATAAGGACCCCCCTAGGCGAAGTAAAGGAAAGGCGAATTCCTGCCGGAGAGCTTTACATTGTTGGTCCGACAGGCAGAAGAAGCATAAATATCGACGAAGGCGCAAAAGCCATAATGGAAATGGTTGAATCCAGCTGGCCTATTCAGGATATCTTTGGGCAGCCGGGGACAAATGTGGGCGGAATGATGGAAAGAGTCCGAAAGACCATGTCGGAACTGACTAGCCTCCCCTTGGGAGAGATACATATTAAAGACTTGCTGGCAGTTGATACCATGGTCCCTCAGCGGGTCGTTGGGGGTTTAGCTGAGGAGTTTGCGATGGAAAATGGGGTAGCTCTGGCGGTTATGGTTGAAGCTCAGGAGCTTCCCATGCAAAGGCTTGCTTCCGCCATAGAGTCGGAAATAGGGGTGAAGGCGGAAATAGGGGGGGTTGAAGCCGAGATGGCCATAATGGGTGCTTTGACCACCCCTGGCACAAGCACCCCCTTGGCCGTCTTGGACTTAGGTGCGGGAAGCACTGATGCCTCTCTGATGCGGCCCAACGGACAAGTCGAGCTCATACACCTGGCCGGCGCGGGCAATATGGTTAATACGATAATAGCAAGTGAGCTTGGGCTAGATGACATGGAGCTGGTGGAAAACATCAAGATGCACCCCCTTTGCAAGGTTGAAAGCGTGTTTCACGTAAGGCTTGAAGACGGCACGGTAAGGTTTTTCGACAAACCTTTGGCGCCCGAGCTCTTTGGCAGGGTAGCTCTGATCATAAGCGAAGATTTTTTGAGTCCAATTCTACTCGATGCCTCGATTGAGAAAATAAGGGACGTCAGAAGAAAGGCAAAAAGGGAAGTCTTCGTGACTAATGCGACTAGAGCTTTGAAACACGTTGCCCCGGCACAGAACATTCGCCTCATTGACTTCGTGGTGTTGGTCGGCGGTTCGGCTTTGGATTTCGAAATTCCAAACATGATAACGGAGGAGCTGTCGAAATATTCGGTCGTGGCTGGTAGGGGCAACATCAGGGGGACCTTGGGTCCGCGCAACGCCGTGGCAACAGGCCTCGTGTTGTCGACCGTTGGGAGGAAGATTTTATGACTTGGTGCGGGAGGGTAGGCGAACTCAGGGATGAGCGACCGACTATACTTCTCCTTCTTCCGGAGTCCTTGAAAGATAAGGCTAACGAAGTTGGGGTTGGCGCAGAGGAAGAGGGGGTTCCAATGGAATGGGATTTTATGGATGGAGACCCTAAAACTTTAGCCTGGGAGGCTGCCAACAGGTCACGTCTGCGTGTGGGGATCGGCGTTACCCCTAAGGCTTACGCAATAACGCTGGCGAACCTGGATCCCGGCAATCCCCTAATTCTCGTTGAAAATGGGGAAACCTCACTTCGATGGCTTGGACAAGCTGCAGCGCGCTTGGTTAAAGGCCTTCCCCTTCCTCCCATGGACGGCAAAGCAGATGTGAAGAAAGACGATCCGGATGAAAGTCAGGTCGCTGAAATAGTAGCCAAGATATTGAGAGAAATGGGCTTGGCTTGAGAAAGGGGGATCCCCGGTGTGCAGGAGATTAAATTAGCCCTTGGGTTTATAGAGACAATAGGCTTAGTAGCTGCTATTGCAGCTGCGGATGCGGCTTTAAAGGCCGCAGACGTGAGCTTAATAGGCCGCGAGAATTCCCAAGGTGGCATGATGACCGTCAAAATTGCAGGAAATGTCAGCGCGGTGAAGGCTGCCCTGTCTGCTGCCAAGGCTGTCTCTGAAAGGGTTAACCGTGTTTGGTCCATAGACGTCATTCCAAGGCCGGGGCAGGGTATTGGTGGAATGTTAACCTATAACAAGGCAACACTGGGATCACAGGAATGGCTAAATTTGATGCTTTCATCCAAAGCCCTAGAACAAAAGGGACCTATGGTTGGTGAAGGCAAACCAGAGAAAAACATGGACCAGGAAGAGGCACAAAAGAATCGAACCAAGAAAAGAGCGCCTAGAAAAAGGTACAAGAGGATCTCGGAAAAGGACGATCAGGATGTAATTATGGATGAAGAAGAGGGAGGTATGACATATGACTCAGGAAGCCCTGGGGATGATTGAAACTAGAGGTCTGATTGGCGCCATAGAAGCCGCTGACGCCATGGTAAAAGCGGCAAACGTCCGTTTGGCAGGACAGAGGTTTTCGGGGGCAGGATTAGTGACGGTGATGGTTCGTGGTGATGTTGGTGCCGTGAAGGCCGCGGTGGATGCCGGAGTGGCAGCAGCCTCCAGGGTTGGCGAGGTCGTTTCATCTCACGTCATTCCAAGGCCACATACCGATACGGAAACCATTTTACCGCAGGAAGGTGCGCCCAAGGCCGAATCGCTCAATGTACAAACCGATTGAAGAATACCTGCGGCTGAAAAGAGGAAGTGACGACGATGAATGATGTACTGATAAGTGAGATCGTTCGCCGCGTATTGGATAAGCTTAACGTTGACTTAAGCGATCCCACTTTAGTTGTGGCGGGTGTAAGCAATCGCCACATTCATCTCACCGCTGTAGACGTGAAGATCTTGTTTGGAGAGGACTATACTTTGACTAAACTTCGCGATCTGCGTCAGCCCGGTCAGTATGCCTGCAAGGAGACCGTTACCTTAGTTGCGCCTGGCGGTGTATTGGAAAACGTTCGCATCCTTGGACCTATAAGGAAGAGCACGCAGGTGGAGATGGCGATGTCGGACGCGATAAGGCTTCATATCGACATACCGCTTATCAAAAGCGGATCAAGCCAACCCTGCCCTCCCATCATTGTATTGGGACCCAAGGGGCACATCGTTTTGACCAAAGGCGTCGGCATGGCGCGTCGTCATCTGCACCTATCTCCGGCTGAAGCCCAGGCACTTGGCCTAAAGGATGGCCAAGAAATAGATGTGGAAGTAAGGGGAGATCGAGGCCTCATCTTTAAGCGAGTATGGGTGAGGGTTGGTCCGGACATGATAAGCGAATTTCATGTTGATATTGACGAGGCAAACGCATGTAGCCTTAAAACCGGGGATTATGTGAGGGTCTTGGTATGAGCTTTGAGACTTGCGGTGCTACGATCAACAACGTCCTCAGCGAACAAACGGTGGAAAAGCTAGCCTCTATTGATAAGGCATTGACCTTTGGCGGGCCATTGACCGATTGGGATGAACTTTATCTGGGATTTGATCTTGGAACAACCAACATGAAACTGGTCGCCCTTAACGAATCGGGACAACCTGTCAGTGCGGTCTTGAACGATTCGCGTTCCTCGATACGTGACGGGGTCATAGTGGACTACATGGCTGCAATAGAGGGCATGGAAATGTGTCTAAAGACCCTAAGGCGACGCCTGGGCGACCTTGACTTTACGGCCATGGGCGCAGCTGCCTATCCTCCGGGGATATCGCAGAGGACGGCCCAAGTGTGCGCAAACATAGTTGAGGCTTTGGGATTTCCCTGCATGGGGCTTTACGAGGAGCCTGTAGTTGCCTCCGTTGCGCTGGGAATTGAAAACGGCGCAATAGTAGACATAGGAGGCGGGACTACCGGTATCGCCGTCATCCAGGGGGGAGAGGTGGTATATTCTGCCGACGAGCCAACGGGTGGCACTCATGTCACGTTGGTCCTGGCTGGAGCTTTAGGCATATCCTTCGATGAAGCCGAAAGGTTAAAGCGGGATACCAAATCTCACAGGAGGATTTTCAATATAATTCGTCCCGTGTTCGAAAAGATGGGCGTCATTGCCAGAGATCATTTGGACAAAAGCGGCTTCCTGGGAAAGGTGCCTGTAGTTATCGTTGGGGGCGGAGCCAACATAGAGGGCGCTCCCGAGGCGATATCTCAAGCTATGGGAAGCGAAGCGGTTTTGGCTCCCTATTCCATGGTAGTCACTCCTTCGGGTATCGCTGAATGTCTGTGGAGGCGTTGTCATGGAGGCCATGGTAAATAATATATGCGACATCGTGCTTAAAAGGCTACATATGCCCAGGGTGGGCATACTTTGGACGTCCGGCAATCACGATTTCCTCCGGTGGGCTCCATCTGGGGAACTGACATGGGTGCATTATTTGTCAGGCGATTTCACTAAATCGTCTAATCACGCCAACAACCCCTGCTATATTGTCGAGTCATTGACCGATCCGTATCGTGAGGCAAAGACGTTATCGGCTCTGATCATACCCAACATTTCCCTTGATTTCGTTTCTAAGCTGTGTTTGGGGTTGCCCTTTACCGCTGCAGGGTCTCTCGTTTTCGGATGTCTGGACGAACAACTGCCCGTGATAGTTGACGATACCTGCATTACAAGATGGCTAAGGACAATAGACCCTAAGAGGATCGACGAAATTACGTCCAGGCTTTGTAATTTGGGGTTTATCGTAATTTCAAAAATAGGATCGACTAACTCTTCCCGTGTCCTCGAGTTAGACGAAAAGGGTTGGATAAGTTGGTGTGAGATAGCTGACCGCCTCTCAGGCATTGGTGTGGTGATCTTAAAAAATGGATCTCGTTTGACCGATGAAGCCGAGGACAGATTGAGGTCGCTTGGCATAAAGATCGAAAGGTAGGTTGGATCCATGGCCCTTCAGTGGGAACTCATAATTGCACCGTCCGTTTCCTGTAAGCGGATCATAAAAAATCGCATACGCAGGGGCATTTCCTCCAAGGAGGATCAAGAACTGCTTGATAGCGTTAAATGGGGAGCCGTGCTGATATTGCAGGGAATGGTGGCACAGACCATAGCAGCCGTCGACATTGCAACCGATATAGCCTCCGTGGAGGCCTTCGAAGTCATGGGCAATTGCCCCCAACATATGCCTGCCGTTGCCATAGTTGGGGCTGTTGCCGAAGTGGAAAGGGCCTTGGAGGCCTTGAAAGGTGGGGGTAAATTACAATGAAACTTGGAAAAGTCATAGGACAAGTTGTCTCGACTAGAAAGGATGAAAGGTTAGTAGGACATAAACTGCTGTTAGTGCAGTTTCTAGAGCCTGGAAAGGACGGAAGGCTCATGTCCGCGCGGGGTGACGGTCGTGTCGAGATATCGGTTGACCTTGTGGGTGCCGGAGTTGGGGAGATAGTCCTCCTTTGTTCAGGCAGCTCGGCCAGGAATGCGGCCGGTGTAACGGATGCCCCCATAGATTTTGCGATAGTAGGCATTGTCGATACGGTAGACGTATGCTCCGATGAGATCATGTGAGAGGCCAAAGAAGTGCCATGGTGAAGATATATACCAAAACGGGAGATGTGGGGGAAACGTCCTTATACGACGGCACTCGGGTGAGAAAGGATGACCCGAGAATCGTCTTAAACGGTACGCTGGATGAGGTGACCTGCGCTTTGGGAATTGCGCGATCTAAGGCCACGCCTAAGGTTTCAGGCTGGATTTGTGAGCTTCAGTCGGAGCTAATATTGGTCATGGCTTACATAGCGCGCGGGCAAGCCCAAAGGCAAAAACCTTCACCCCAGGAACTGGAAAAACGCATCGATCTCCTCATAAGCGAATATCCCTTTTTCAATCAGTTCGTGCTCCCGGGTGACGACGAGGTAAGTTCGATGCTTCACCTTGCAAGGTCCTTTGCCAGGAGGGCGGAAAGGGCAGGGCTGCAGGCTTTGGAATTGAATTTAATAGACAGCGAGACTTATATGTATTTGAACCGCCTTTCTGATTATATATATGCTCTTGCTATCTCGGCACATTGGGAAAGCGTTATAAACAGAGTCACAAAAAAGGTGGTGTTAAAAATGGGACAACAGGCGGATATGGGGTCAAAACCTTTAAATGCGGATGTGGCGCGTAAGCTGATGAATGCAGGGCGCAATAAAGCCAACGAGATAGGCGTCCCCATGGCGATGGCAGTGTGTGATGCCTTCGGCCTTCCTGTGGCTTTTGAAAGGATGGAGGGAGTGCTTCAAGTCAGCTTAGGCCTTGCCCCAAAGAAGGCTTCCACCGCCATAAAACTTAAGATGCCGACGGGCAATTTGGCTGAATTGGTGCAACCGGGTAAAGAATTGTACGGACTTCAGAATGACCCTGAGCTCGTGGTATTTGGCGGCGGCTTGTTGCTTAAAAATGGCGAAGAAATAGTTGGAGCCGTCGGGGTAAGCGGAGGATCCGTCAAAGAGGACACGATCGTGGCGGAGGCCATGGTAAAGGCGTGGGAGAGTTAGGAGGGGTTTACATGAACACGACAATCGAAGTCGATGATCTCGTTAAAAAAATAGTGGCAAGAGTTGCCAGCGAGCTAGCTCGCGAAGAGGCAAAACCTCCCACCTCTGTAAATCAGATCGTTGAAGCTGCAGTCAAAGCCCAGAGGGCCTGGCAGTGGGATTTCAACCTGGAAAGCCGAACGAGGGTAATTTCAGCCTTAAAATCAAAGCTCTTGCCCCATGCCGAGGAATTGGCCAAAATTGCGCGAGACGATACTAATATGGGTCGTCTAGACGATAAAATATTAAAGAAGAAACTTGCAATTACCAAGACGCCGGGGCCTGAATACTTCACTACCAGGGCAATATCAGGCGACAATGGCCTTATACTGGAAGAGCTGGCTCCCTTTGGACTCATAGCCTCGATAACGCCCTCAACCAATCCGGTGGCAACCGTCATAAATAATACGATCTGCATGCTGTCGGGAGGGAACGGAGTGGTGTTCTCTCCTCATCCGGGAGCGTTGCGCTGTACCTTTAAGACCATCGACCTCATCAGGGGCATTTTGGCCGAGGAAGGCGCTCCCGTTGAGGTGGTATCGACGTTAAGCGATGCGTCGCTGGATAGTTTAAAGGAGTTAATGTCCCATCCGGACATTAAGCTGATATCGGCCACAGGAGGACCAGGAGTGGTAAGGGCTGCCCTTTCTTCAGGCAAGCCTGCCATAGGGGCGGGTCCTGGCAACCCTCCGGTCTTGGTCGACGAGACGGCGCATCTCGAAAAAGCTGCCAAGGACGTAATCGCAGGTGCTTCCTTTGACAACAACCTTCCCTGCATCGCGGAAAAGGAACTGATAGCCGTCAATTGTATTGCCGACGAGCTGAAAGATCTAATGTGCCATAACGGGGCGTACGAATTAAAGGATCGATCGAAGATAGACGCTTTGGTCGACCTGGTGTTGACAAAGGATCACAAAATAAAAAAGGATATGGTTGGCAAGGATGCATGCGTATACCTGGAAAAGTTGGGCATTACCCCTCCTCCCAATGTGCGGCTTATATTAGTCGAATGTGACGAAAGACATCCCTTCGTCCAGGAAGAGCTCATGATGCCGATACTTGCCATGGTAAGGGTTGCCGACTTCAAAGAGGGACTGGCCATGGCAAAGCGCGTAGAACACGGCTTCAGGCATTCTGCCATAATCCACAGCACCAACATAGACAACATGAGCGACATGGCAAAGGTGATGGAGACGTCGATGTTCGTCAAAAATGCACCCTCATTTGCATCTATAGGCGTTGGAGGCGACTGCCCCACGGCATTTACCATAGGAACGACCACCGGAGATGGCCCGACTACGCCGCTGTCCTTCTGCAGGCTGCGCCGTTGCGTCCTTCACGGAGCGTTTCGCATAGTTTAGGCAGGCGAAACCTATGACTAAGGATGAATTGACAGAGCTTGTAAGACATGCAGGTGTTGTGGGGGCTGGAGGAGCGGGATTCCCCACCCATGTGAAGCTTCAGGCTACAGATATAGATACCTACGTCATAAACGGCGCTGAATGCGAGCCGCTCCTTTACGTAGATCAGACCTTGATGTTAAATTGGGCCTCCTATCTGATAGCTGCATCTAAGGCCATATCGTCTGTCATGGGGTGTAAGGTCGTTTTTGGGGTAAAACAAAAACATGGCGACTGCATAAGCGCCTTGCAGGCTGCAGGAGGCGATGTATGCGTTTTAGGCGATTACTACCCGGCCGGAGATGAGGTTATCCTCCTTCACGAGTGCGTCGGCCGTATTGTCCCTGAGGGCGGCTTGCCGCTCCATGTGGGCGCCATCGTAAACAACGTAGAGACGCTTTACAATATAGGTCGGGCTTTAGAGGGAAAACCCGTAACTCATAGCTTCGTCCAGGTCGGAGGAGCGGTCCTCTCTCCAGGCGTATGGAGCGTTCCCCTGGGAGTGGAGGCCTCAAAGTTGGTCGAGGCTGCCGGGGGACTGACCGTCGATGAGCCCGTGTTTGTGGACGGTGGTCCAATGATGGGGCAATATCACAAAGATGCAAATTTCCCCGTCACCAAGATGACAAAGGCCATATTGGTACTGCCATCAAACTCTGCCTTTGCAAGGTACGAGAACATGCCGGTCAGCGTAATGCTTAGGCAGGCTCGCGTGGCATGCTGTCAGTGCAGCGAATGCACCATGGTATGTTCCCGCTATCTCATAGGCTACGACCTTCGCCCGCATAAGATTATGCAGGCCATGGCTTATGAATCCATGAGATTGCCTGAAATAGTCCAGTCGGCCATGCTTTGTTCAGAATGCAATTTGTGCAGCGGCCTTTATGCATGTCCCATGCACCTTTCCCCAAGGCGGGTAAATCAGGTGATAAAGGGAGCAATGAGGCAACAGGGGGTAAAGCCACAGTTCGAGAAAAAGGCGATATATCCCAGAGCAGAAAGGCCCTTCAGGTTGGTCCCGACCAAGAGGCTGATGTCGCGCCTGGGTCTGGGCACATACGACGTACATCCTCCCTTTAACGGGGAGTTTGTGGCTGAAAGGGTGAAGATACCTCTTAAACAACATACCGGTGCCCCGTCTATTCCCGTCGTGTCGTTGCATGATGAGGTTCAGGAGGGAGATTTGATAGCCAAGCTGCCGGATAATGCCTTGGGAGCTAACGTCCATGCCTCCATCAGCGGCTTGGTCGAGGAGATAACCTCGGAATATATTGCAATTAGGGCTTCAGGCCTGTAGGGGGATGGTTGCCATGGAAAGGGCTATAGGAACTTTCGAGCTTATCAGCGTAGCCAGGGGCGTGGCGACGGTTGACGCTATGCTTAAGGCAGCTAACGTGAAGCTGTTTCATGCCTCGCCAATATGCCCCGGGAAATACCTGATAGTGGTATGGGGACAGGTGGGTGCCGTCAAAAACGCCTTAAACGCAGGAAAGCAAGTGGCGGAGGAGATGTTGACAGACGAGATGCTGCTTCCAAACGTTCACCCTTCCGTCTTTCCTGCCCTGGCATGCACTACAGAGGTGGGCGATATGGGAGCATTGGGCGTGGTAGAAGCGTTGGCTGCTCCCTGCATCATAGAGGCAGCAGATGCGGCTGCCAAGGCTGCTAAGGTAGTTTTGATAGAGATCAGGTTGGGAAGGGGCATGGGGGCTAAGTCCTTCTTCTCCATGGGAGGAGATATTTCTGAGGTCAAGACGGCCCTTACGGTCGCCAAAGAGCTGGTCGCAAGCAAGGGTTTGCTTGTGGATACCTCTTTTATCCCCAATCCCCATCCCGACCTGAAGGGCGCAGTTTTGTAACCTATTTAAACTTATAAGGAGGAATTGGAATGACCAGGATAATGATAGCCCCGGGCAGGTATGTCCAGGGGGCAGGGGCAATGAACGAGGTCGGAAAGCACGTAGCATTGCTTGGCAAAAAGGCACTGGTGCTTGGCGGAAAACGAGGGCTGGATTCCGTTAGGGATGCCATGAAGAAAAGTTTTTCCGAAAACGGCATAGAATATTTTGAAGAGAACTTTGGCGGGGAATGCTGCGACCAGGAAATCGACAGGCTAACGGCGATTGCCAAGCAAAGCGGTGCTGACGTTATAGTTGGCGTCGGCGGAGGAAAGGCGTTAGACACCGCCAAGGCCGTTGCCGAGTACATGAAGGTTCCGGTGGCTTCAATACCCACCATAGCGGCGACGGACGCTCCTTGCAGTGCACTGGCCGTCATCTATACACCTGAAGGCGTATTTGAAAGGTATTTCGTCCTTCCCCATAATCCCAATTTGGTGTTGGTGGATACCAATATAATTGCTAAGGCTCCAACCAGGTTGCTCGTATCCGGCATGGGAGACGCCTTAGCTACGTGGTTTGAGGCAGAAGCGTGCAGCTTCACGAAGGCCCCCAACATGCCCGGAGGCGAGGGGACTGCCGCAGCACTGGCCTTGGCTAAACTCTGTTACGAATTGTTATTGGAATACGGCTTGGATGCCAAGATCGCCTGCGAAGCCCACGCCGTGACTCCCGCATTGGAAAAGATCGTCGAAGCCAATACCCTGCTTTCCGGCTTGGGGTTTGAAAGCAGCGGTTTGGCCGCAGCTCATGCAGTGCATGATGGCCTGACGGTCTTGGAAGAAACTCATAAGTTCTACCATGGGGAGAAGGTATCCTTTGGCACGTTGACGCAGTTGGTGCTTCAGGACGCAGATCCTGACACCATATATGAGGTGCTGGATTTCGCATGCTCCATTGGCCTTCCGGTGACGCTAAAGCAGCTTGGGCTCAAGGATGTAAGTTACGAGAAACTGCTTCCGGCTGCTGAAGCTGCCTGTGCGGAAGGCACCACCATGGCAAACATGCCGTTCAAAGTGACCCCGGAAATGGTCGTAAATGCCATGCTTGGCGCCGATGCATTGGGGAGGGCTTTTTTGGAGGAGTAAGTAAGATACCTAAATGACATAGCCAGTCGGTCCCCGCAATGAAATTTGTAAGCGGGGACCATTTTTGTCCGTACATCGAGCCTGTACTTAAAACTATTTTAATAAGCTAAACCATATTTGTGATGTTGAAAGATAGTTAATGTTGTATAATGAACAAAGGTCATCTGTCGGTTTTCTACTGTGTGAATGACTTATTTCTGCTGTATCGTCGTTAGGGGGTTTATTAATGATTCGTCATCGACTGGGGCTTGTGGTCAATCCCATTGCCGGCATGGGAGGCAGATTGGGGTTAAAAGGTACCGACGGCGAAGAGGTCTTGAGGATCTGCAGGGAAAAGGGGGCGATAGCTGAGGCGCCCAAAAAGGCTGTAGAAGCGCTCCTCCGGCTAGCCCCCTTAAAAAGCGAAATAGAGATAGTCACGTACCCTGGAGAAATGGGCGAGATCGAGGCAAAAGATGCAGGTTTTAATCCTACCGTTATAGGCAAGATCACCCCGGGAGAAACTACCTCGGAAGATACGAGAAGGGCGGCAAAAGAGATAGCAGATTATGGAGTGGATATATTGTTGTTTGCCGGCGGAGATGGGACAGCAAGGGACATATATTCTGCTGTAAAAGACCGCCGGCAAGTAGTGCTTGGCATCCCTGCAGGAGTTAAGATCCATTCGGGAGTGTTCGCAATAAATCCAAGGAGAGCTGGCGAGCTTGCTCTCCTTTATTTGCAGGGAAAGGTCAAGGACGTAAGGGAAGCCGAAGTCATGGATATAGACGAGGAGGCCTTTCGCCAGGGGCGGGTAAGCGCTGCCCTTTACGGCTACCTACTCATTCCTCACGAGAGGACCTTTGTGCAGAGCAAAAAGGCAGGACAGGCCGCATCGGACATGATCGACTTGGAGGGCATATCTTATTATATTTTAGACCACATGGATAAAAATCAAGGAGCCCTGTACATCATAGGGCCCGGCACTACCACCAGGGCTATAAAGCAGAAGATAGGAGATAAATACACCTTGCTTGGGGTGGATGTGTGCCAGAATAAAAAATTTATTGCCCTAGATGCTGACGAAAGCACCTTGCTTCAACTTCTCTCGGGCGTGCAGAAGGCATTTATAGTGGTCACCATAATAGGCGGACAAGGCTATATCTTTGGAAGGGGGAACCAGCAGATAAGCCCTAGGGTGATAAGGAAGGTAGGCTTGGAGAACATAATTGTCATAGCCACGCGCAACAAGGTTAGCGCCTTGGGCTATAACCCGTTGCTGGTAGACACAGGCGACGAAGAGTTGGATCAAGCGCTTTGTGGCTATGTTAGGGTTGTGACCGGGTATCTCGAGCAGCGGCTCATGAAGGTCTCGATCTAGACTAAAAGGAGGTATTTCAAGTGGAGTTTGCAGACCTCACATCGTCCCTGCATAGGGCTTTGTCGGAGTTGTTGGCCTTGGCCGAACTGAAACCGAAGGATATTTTGGTGGTGGGATGCAGTACGAGCGAGATCTTGGGAAAGAAGATAGGATCTGCCTCCAACCTCGAAGTGGCACGTGCCATAATGGAAGGCATCGAACCATTGACGAAGAAATTTGATTTATTCATTGCAGTGCAGTGTTGCGAGCACTTAAACAGGGCTTTGGTCGTTGAGGAGGAGTGTGCGACGAAATATCAGCTTGAGATCGTGACCGTGCTTCCTCACCTTAAAGCGGGCGGTGCACTTGCGGTGGTCGCTTACGAGAAGTTCGACAAGCCCGTAGTGGTAGAAAAGATAGAGGGGCATGCAGGCATTGATATAGGAGATACCATGATAGGCATGCACCTTAAGAGGGTCGCCGTTCCCGTGAGGTCAGGAATAAAGAGAATTGGCGATGCAAATCTGGTCATGGCACGTACTCGACCCAAGCTGATAGGGGGAGAAAGGGCAAAATATCCCCCATACTTCGTAAAATGACATCGAGCGATTTTCTTGACGTGGCATTGGTCAACATGCCCTTTGCCAGCATCAGACAACCATCCTTTGCACTTGGTTTGCTTGCAAGCTCGATCAGGGGAAAATATAAAGTTAAGACTTTCGATTTTAATGTGGATTTCGCCGAGATTATAGGCTTAGACCTTTATGATGAAATATCTACGTGGCATATTGTAGATTTGCTTGGCGATAGGTTATTTGCTCAAGATCTCTATGGAAGTCTCATCCCTCCCTTTGAGGAATACGTAGAAAGGATTCTGAAGGGAAAAGCCCAAGAGCACGAAGCTCCCTTCGAAAAGAGATCGGTCGACGAAACATTTTACGATGGGCTTGTCGAGATCCAAAGTGCCGTGGGGCCCTTTCTGGAAAAGTGCTTACAAGCCATAGCAGAGGCCAACCCTAAGGTGGTGGCCTTTACGAGCATGTTTCATCAGCAGATAGCTGCTCTGTCTTTAGCAAAGAGGATCAAGGATGTGTTTAGTCAAACGTTAATAGTCTTTGGCGGAGCAAACTGCAAAAATGTCATGGGCGAGGAGCTTTTGAGGTGCCATCCCTTTGTGGATGCCGTGTGTCTGGGCGAGGGCGACAGCGCCTTTAAGTCGCTCGTCGATGCTTACATGTCCGATCAAAGCTTGGACGACATAGATGAAATTTTAGGGATGGCTCTTCAAAAAAACATCGAAGGAAAGGTATCCTTAGAAAGCGATCTAAATAGCGTGCCCATGCCGGATTACAGCGATTATGCATCGCTTTACGAACAAAGGAAGTTTATGGGCCAAGTTAGGGCCAGGATATTTTTCGAGATGTCCAGGGGTTGTTACTGGGGCCAGAGGAAGAGGTGCATCTTCTGCGGCCAATCTAGCGAGACGTTGCGCTTTAGAAAGAAAAGTCGAGGTCGTATAATCTCGGAAGTCAGAAGCCTCGTGAGCGATTACCCCGGTTTTTGCTTATCTCTAAGCGATGAATCCTGCGACGCGGAAATGCTTGACTCGCTTATGGAAGCGCTTGCCATGTTTGAGAGAAAGCCTGAGATTGTCTACCTTCAGGTTAGGCCCGATATTGACATGATCTCCATCAAGAAGCTGGCAGAATGTGGGCTCAAAAGGGTAGAAGCAGGCATTGAATCCTTAAGCTCAAAGGTTTTGTCCATAATCGGCAAAGGCGTAAGCGCACTTCAAAACATAGCCTTCCTCAAGGGGTGTCGTGAAGCAAAAATAACGCCGGTGTGGAACTTTCTGTGGGGTTTTCCGGGCGAACCCATTGAGGCTTACGAGAACATGGCAAAGATCATGCCTCTGCTTTATCATTTGCCTCCGCCCAACTATGCTGGCCCTTTCAGACTTGACCGTTTTAGCCCCTGTTTTGAGGATCCCGAAAGATATGGCATAAAGCGGATAAGACCCTACTCCTCTTACGCCTTCACATATCCCTTTGGCGAAAAAGCTACGAACAATTTAGCCTCTTTTTTTACCTTCGAATATCAGATCCCCCAAAATTGCGCCGAGTATGCCCATGAACTTCGGGAAAACATATTTTTCTGGAAGGAAATTCATCCCAAAAGTTCGCTTTGTTTTTCACGCGACGAGGAAGGGCTCATAATCGACAAAAGGTCCGGCGAGGGCGAATGGCACATAAGGCTTGATCCCTTGACATTGGCGGTTTGCAAAGCTTGCAGTAAGCCCGTGACCATTGAGGCTATCGCGTTAAGTTTAAGTGAAAAAGGTTTCGTAGAAGATGAAAATAAGATTAAGCAATCTATTATCAATTTAATAAAATATGGCATAGTATTGAAGGAAGGCAAGATGTTGTTGAGCCTTGTTACCAAGGAAGAGGTGATGCCCTGAGGAAATGTATCGGGTTATTTAGCGCTTCAAAATTTATCATTTGGGAGGGGTAACAGCATGGAAGAGAAGGAAAAGAGAAGGGCACATCCTTATATCCCCAATTCCGTTCCCGAAATTAAGGAGGAGTTGCTGAAGGAAATAGGGATTGAAAGCGCGGAAGATATTTTTGGTCAAATCCCAGAACATTTAAGGCTTAAAAGGCCTCTAAACATCCCCAAGGCAATCACATCGGAATACGAGCTTAAAAAACATGTAACTGACCTGCTTTCCAAGAACAAAAATTGCGAGGAATACCTAAACTTTCTGGGCGGCGGATGCTGGCAGCACTACGTGCCGGCAGTTTGTAAGACCATAATGGAAAGGGATGAATTTTTGTCCGCCTACGTCGGAGAGGCCTTCGCAGATCATGGCAAATTTCAGGCCCAGTTTGAATACGCAAGCTGCATAGGCGAACTGGTCGACATGGATATGGTGAACACTCCTACCTACGATTGGGCCATGGCATGTGCCACCACCGTAAGGATGGCATCGCGCATGACGGGAAGAGGCAAGGCATTGGTGGCCGAATCGATCAGCCCCGAGCGTTTGTCATGCATCAAAAACTACGCATGGTCTGCGACTCCGGATATAGAGATGGTCAAGTACGATCCGAAAACCGGCTTGCTCGATATTGACGATTTAAAAAGCAAGCTGTCCGACGACGTATGCGTCTTGTATATGGAAAATCCTAATTTCTTCGGCGTCATAGAAAGCCGGGGACAGGAGATAGCCGACCTTCTTCATTCTAAGGGGGCGTTGCTGTCGGTGGGCGTGGATCCTCTTTCTTTAGGCGTGCTTGAACCACCTGCCCACTACGGTGCCAATTTTGCCTGTGGCGATGTGCAGCCTATGGGCATTCCCATGAGCTATGGCGGCGGCTTGGGTGGATTTATCGCTACTCCCGACGAGCCTAAGTTCGTGGCGGAGTATCCCTCTTTGCTTTTTGGAATAGCGGAGACCGTGGAAGACGGAGAATACGGATTTGGCGAGGTCTTGTACGAGAGGACGTCTTATGCATCTCGCGATAAGGCCAAGGACTTCTTGGGGACGATGGCCCAGCTTCACGGCATCGTGGCAGGCGTCTACATGGCCTTGATGGGACCGCAGGGAATGAAGGAATTGGGCGAGGGATTACTTCAGAGGGCTTCTTATGCCGCTAAAAAGCTTTCGTCCGTCAAGGGAGTTAAGGCGCCACTCTTTGACTCCTATCACTTTAAAGAATTTACGGTTAATTTCGACGGGACAAAAAAGACGGTTGCAGAGATAAATAAAGCCCTGCTTGACCACAAAATATTTGGCGGCAAAGACCTGTCGAAGGACTTCCCTGAAATGGGGCAAAGCGCCCTCTTTTGCGTGACGGAGCTTCACGGCAAAGAGGACATAGACATACTGGCGGATGCTCTGGCCTCCGTCGTAGGCATGTAAGGGTAGGAGGGGATATGAGATGGAGGACGTTAAATTGAGAAATTTTCATCAGGCCCATTGGAACGAGCCGATAATATTTGAGCTCTCCGTTCCGGGGCGAAGGGGCCTAATCCCTCCGGCTCCGGACGAGGAAATCAAGAAGGAGGCGGGCGATGCGAAAAATCTCGTGCCAAAGGGGATGTTTCGAGAGCAACCTCCGGCATTGCCCGAGCTGGATCAAAAGAGGGTTTTGGCTCATTATATCCACCTTGCCCAGGAGACGCTTGGAGCAAACCTGTGTAACGACATAAGCCAAGGCACGTGCACGATGAAATATAACCCCAGGATCAACGAAGAACTGGCGGCACATCCGGGTATAGCTTCCCTTCATCCCTGGCAGGATGTGGATACCGTTCAAGGGATACTTCAAATGTATTACGAATTCGAGGAGATCCTCAAAGAAGTCTCCGGGATGGACAAGTTCAGTTTGCATCCACAGGGCGGGGCTCATGCCGTTTACACGGCAGCAAGCATAATGAGGGCTTATCATCGCGATCGCGGCGAATTGGATAAACGCAGGGAAATCATAAGCGCAGCCTTTACGCACCCCTGTGATCACGCAGCCCCTGCAACGGCCGGCTTCAGGCTGATAATCCTTCCTCCCAGCGAGAACGGCTATCCTTCAATAGAAGCGGTCAAGGCTGCCGTATCGGAAAGGACCGCCGGGATGTTCATAACCAACCCCGAGGATACCGGGATATACAACACGGAGATCGACCAATTCGTCAAGATAGTGCACGATGCAGGCGGCCTGTGTTTTTACGATCAAGCAAACGCAAACGTCCTTCTGGGAATAGCAAGGGCACGCGAGGCCGGATTTGACATGTGTCACTTCAATATTCACAAGACCTTCGGCACCCCTCACGGCTGTTCGGGGCCAGGCTTAGGTGCACTGGGCGTAAGGGATTATCTGGCAAAGTACCTGCCCTTCCCAACGGTCGAGTACGACGGGGAAAAGTATTACCTCGATTTCGACAGGCCGGAAAGCGTGGGCAAAATAAGGCAGTTTCAAGGTCCTGCAGGGGTATTGGTGCGCGCCTACGCCTGGATCAGGGCCATAGGACAGGAATATCTCAAGGAAGTATCCGAGATATCTACGATAAACCACAATTACCTGCAAAAGAAGCTGCAGGAATTGATCCCTGAAATAGACGTACCATACGCACCCGGAAGAAGACGCCTTGAGGAAGCCCGTTACTGTTGGCAGAAGTTGTTCGAGGCGACGGGAATTAGTACGACGGACATCATGAGACGCGTGGGCGATTTTGGCCTGCAGCATTACTGGACGAGCCATCATCCCTGGGTTGTGCCTGAACCTATGACGCTTGAGCCCTGCGAAAGCTACGGCAAGGAGGATCTGGATGAATACGCAGCAGTTTTAAAACACATCCGCGATGAGGCTTACTCAGATCCTGAAGTTGTGAAAAATGCGCCTCATAAGTGTGCATCTCACAAGTTGGCCGATGAGTCTGCGCTGGATGATCCCAAGCGTTGGGCAACCACATGGAGGGCGTACGTAAAGAAAAAAGGTCGAACCTAAGCCAGTTGGACGAAGTAGAGTAGATAGAAATATAATGGTGGCAAGGCCTCTGAAAAAGGTGACCAATGGGCTTTGCCGCCTTTTTATATGACCGGAAAGCTGATCGAGAGGTGATTGAGATAGTGGATGAAGAGAAATTGAAGGAAAAGGTGGAGGAGTACTTGCGTTCCTTGCAAGAAAAAGGTTTTCGCATTACCAGTCAAAGGAGGCTCATAGTAGAGACCATACTTCAAAATTGGGATAAACATCCGAACGTCAGAGAGCTTTTGGACCTCATACAGGAAAAGGATCCCTCCATAGGTCTTGCCACGATCTACCGTACAGTAGAACTCTTGGTGGAGATGGGCTTTCTGCACGAGGTAAATTTAGATGAGGGTTTTAGCCGATTTGAGGTGTCGCGCAAGGATATCCATTTCCATCTTGTCTGTCGCGGCTGTGGCAAGGTGGTGCATCTTGAAGATGAAGATCAAAAGAGCCAGGTTGCGGAAGAGTGGGCTCAAGATATGGGGTTTACTCTCCTTCCGCAAAGCATTGAGCTCTTTGGCGTATGTCATGAATGCCTCGAAAAAGGTTTTGACCCCTCTAGAATGCCCCAAAGGGAATGTCGTTGTCGTCGCAGGAGGCGCATGCATCGCGGACTTATGTGATCCGCTGTTGCAATATCCTCATTGCCCAAAAAAAGGAGGAGTGGATTGTCACGTCCATAGCTATTAAAGCTGAAGGGTTAATCAAGCGGTATGGCGATTTAGTTGCTGTTAACGGCGTAAGCTTCGATGTGGAAGAAGGAGAACTTTTTGGCTTTTTAGGCCCCAATGGTGCTGGGAAAACCACCACCATCCGTATGCTCACAGGGCTATCTAAACCTACAGCAGGCAATGTGGAGCTATTGGGCCTTGACATTAAAGCGAACGCTGCGACGACAAAGGGGTTTACGGGAGTAGTGCCGGAGGCCTCAAACCTTTACGACGAGCTCACGGCCTTGGAAAACCTCCTCTTTATGGGCAAACTCTATGGCGTAAGAAGGAGGGAGAGGTACGAACGAGCTGGGGCGCTGCTTGAGCTCTTTCGCCTGCAGGAAAAGAGGGATCGTCCATTTCGGACGCTCTCTCGGGGGATGAAGAGGTCTCTTACCATTGCCGCAGCCCTCATTCACAACCCTAAGATATTGTTTCTGGATGAACCAACTGTTGGACTTGACGTCATGGCTGCACGCTCTCTCAGAAGTGCTATTCGAAAATTGCGCGATCAAGGGATGACGATATTTTTGACCACCCATTACCTGGAAGAGGCAGACGTTCTGTGCGACCGCATCGCGATCATCGTAAGGGGACAAATTGTCGTGGTCGAAAAGCCCGAAGAGCTAAAGAAAATGGCCACTAAGGAACAGGCCATTGAACTTACCATAAGGGGATCTGCCTCAATATTGGCAGAGCGGCTAGCCGCTCTTATAGGAGCTAAGCCCATCATTGTAGGCTCGAACACTTTGCGTTGCAGCGGCACCGCAAATAGCCTTCTCCCTCATATCTGCCGAGCAATACAAGATACAGGGGCAGAAATTGAGTCTGTTAATACTATAAAGCCCACTCTTGAGGAAGCTTTTGTGAGGATCACCGGGCTTTCTTCAACTATGATGGCGATGGAAAAGGGGGGTAAGTGACGATGCGCGATGACTTGAGGGGAATATGGTGCATCATCGCAAAAGACATGAAGACCTATTACCTTAAACCCCCCGCCATAAGTTGGGGAATAGTCTTTCCCATCGCATGGGTTCTGGCCTTCTATCTCAGAAACCCAGTGGATTTCAAGGGATTGATCCCCGGACTCCTTGCCATGACCGCGTTGTTCAGCACCACTGCTGCGGAAGCGGTGGTGATAAACTTCGAGCTTCGCCTTGGGTCATTGGAGAGGCTTTTACTTGCTCCCATTAGCATTATGGCAATTTTACTTGGGAAAATTCTGGGCGGAGCCATCTTTGGCCTTCTTATGAGCTCACTAGTGGCAGTGATGTGCGTCTTCCTCTTGAATTTTGACTTGCACTGGATATCCTTTTTATCAATTCTTTTGCCGGCCCTGCTGGCATTTTCCACTATGGGATCACTTCTCTGTTTAATGGTAAAGGAGGTCTTTGAGGCTCAAACCCTGCTCAATCTTCCTCGCTTTGTCATGGTATTTATAAGCGGTGTGGTATATCCCGTTGAGGCCATGCCGAAAGCCTTGCAATTTTTAGCTCATCTTTTTCCCCTCACATACGCAGTTAAAGGATTCCAGGGCGTTTCAGGCGTTAGTCAAGGTGCCAATGTAGCGCTTCATGCTGCTGTTTTGATGGCCTTCTTTTTGATTTTTTTCCTTCCGGCGGCCAATCTGCTATCAAAAAAGTTTGAATGACCCTTCATACGCTTGGTAGGAACATATTGACCGGTTATTTCGTTTAAGAATCGTATAATCATATACCTGTTGCCTCTCCTTTGTCGGCAAATGCATTGACAATGACGGTTATTTTAATATAATTATAGTTGATAATGATTATCAATATTAATATCAAGGGGGGGTTTGGGTATGCCCAGAGGATTTGGCAGAGGCGGTTGTGGGTTTGGCTTTCGGGGGCAGAGCCCCGCATGGCCATACGTTGGTATGGGCAGAGGCGGTCTTCCCAGGTGTTGGTACTTCTTGGGCGGTGCTGCAGGGGCGTAGGGGTATGCGCAAGGTACTTCCAATCCTCAAGCAGTGAGCAAGGAGCAGGAAATTGAGCTTCTAAAAGCTCAAGCTGATGCCGTAAAGGCCCAACTCGATGCTATCGAAGCCCGCGTCAGAGAGCTTGAGGGAAAGTAGGGGTGGAGTTTATGAAGATAGCCGTATCGGCGACTGCTCCTGATTTAGATGCGTTGGTAGATCCTCGCTTTGGACGCGCTCCCTACTTCATCATCGTCGATCCTGATTCTATGCAATTTGAGGCTATGGAAAATAGCAGCGGAAGTGCTCCAGGAGGGACGGGAATCAGCGTTGCTCAGGCGATAGTGGGAAAAGGGGTACAGGCAGTGCTTACAGGAAGCTGTGGTCCCAATGCATATGAGGTCCTATCTGCCGCTGGCGTGCAGATCATCACAGGCGTTTCTGGCACAGTAAGGGATGCCTTTTATCTTTTAAGCAGGGGAAGTTGGCGTCTACGCCTGCCCCAGATGTCCCTCCTCACTTCGGGCGCACTGATGAGTTAACTTCTGGACATTAGAGCGGCAATGGTAGCAAAAGCTGTAAATACGTGCGAGGGGGTGGGGATGTGATCGTCTCCGTAGCGAGCGGCAAAGGCGGTACAGGGAAAACGCTGGTGGCCACGAGTTTAGCCTTGGCCGTAAGCGAACGTACTTCAGTACAGATATTGGACTGTGACGTAGAAGAACCTAATGCCAACCTGTTTCTGCGCGCGTCTATCGAAAGAACAGAGCCTGTGTATGTCCCCACTCCCAGAATAGACGCTGATAGGTGTAATCATTGTGGCAGATGCGCAGAAGTATGTGCCTATCATGCCATAGCGTCCCTTCCGAGCAAGGTGATTGTTTTTCCTGAGCTGTGTCACGGTTGTGGAGCCTGTTCTTATTTGTGTCCAGAGTCAGCTATTGTAGAAGCTAATAGGCAGGTAGGTGTTGTTGAAGTAGGTTATCGCGGAAATCTGGAACTTGTCCAGGGAAGGCTCAATACAGGGGAACCCATGCCAACGCCAGTAATAAGGAAAGCCAAGATGTATATATATGGTCAAACCGATAATCATAGGGACGTGATAATAGATGTGGCTCCGGGCACCTCTTGCCCAGTGGTAGAGGCTGTAAATTAATCGGTAAACTTCCCTTCGACGAGGTTTTTATTGAAGCTATATCGCGGGGAGTGCCGGTGGTAGAGGTCGATAGGGGAAATATAAAAGACGAAATAGAGCGAATGTGGGGTACCATTGTTACGAGGGTAGAAATCAATAGAAATAGGAGATGATGTCATGAAAGTGATGATTGCTGTCGATGGAGATATGGTTTGTTCCCATTTTGGCCACGCTCCAGAATTTAGGCTCGTTGAGATCGACGGAAACAGGGTTGTAAAAAAAGAGATCTACACTAATCCCGGACATGCACCTGGAGTGCTGCCAAGATGGATGAAGGATCTTAATGTGGATATAGTTATAGCAGGAGATATGGGGCCGAGGGCAAGAGATCTGTTTGCCTCTTTCGGCATAACGGTTCAAACGTGCCATCCCATGAACGTAGACAGCGCGCTCGAAGCATTTATAAAGGGCGAGCTTTCCGGCAGTTCCAACTCTTGTCATCATGGTGAGGGAGGCGACAACGGGAGTTGCTCACAATAAGCATCATTTGAAGAGACGCACGGGCTACAAGGGCAACGCCTCTGACATTAGCTCTATATTTATATAACATATAAATATCTTAACATACTAGGCCGCGTCCAGTCTTTGGCAGGCTCTTGACACATGAGTGTTACTAATTATACTGTGAGTAACACTCATGTGGAGGGCTTCAAATGTCAAGTAGGGATACCATTGAAATTTATGAAGTATATGCTTATCGCCGCAAAGTTGTATTTGTTGTTCTTGTCTTAGCCCTCTTGGTTATGGTTTTCCTTTCCCTCTCTGTGGGTTCTTCTCAGGTGAACTTAAGAGATGCTTTCATCGCCCTGTTAGGGCGTTCCGATGACGTTACATCTACCATCCTATGGCGTATCAGGCTTCCGAGGATCATTGGAGCGGTCCTCGCCGGATGGGGGCTTGCCATGGGAGGGGTGGCGATGCAGTGCATCCTGCACAACCCCCTTGCTTCGCCCTATACGCTTGGCGTCTCTCAGGGGGCAGCATTTGGCGCTGCCTTTGCTCTCGTTGTTTTAGGCCTGGGGCCGAGCGCCAAAAACGAAGGATTCTTGGCAGGCTTACCTTGGGGCGTGAGCATGTTCGCCTTTTTAGGGGCCTTTGCCTCCACGTGGCTCATCTTGTTCTTGAGCCAAAGAAAGCGTTTATCACCCGAAGCAATTGTCCTGTCAGGGGTGGCCTTGTCAGCGCTCGCCACGTCTGGAACCATGATGATCCAATATTTCGCCAGCGACATTGAGGTAGCATCCATCGTGTTCTGGACCTTCGGGGATGTGGGGAGAGCCTCTTGGAGCGAACTTTTTCTAATGTTTTGCCTTCTTGTGCCTACCAGCTTGTTTTTTATGATCCACAGGCTTAATTTTAACGCCCTAGCAATGGGGGATGATGTGGCAAAAAGCCTTGGGGTAAACGTTGAAACTCTAAGAAAGACGAGCCTTATTATGGCTGCTTTGGTTGCCGCTTTGGCAGTTGCAACCTTTGGAGTAATTGGGTTTATAGGGCTGGCAGCACCTCATATTACCCGTAGGATAACAGGGGGAGATCACCGTCATTTACTTCCTCAATCGTGCTTCATGGGAGCTTTAATCTTATTAAGTGCAGATACCGTAGCTAGGAGCATTATGGCCCCAATCGTTCTTCCTGTAGGTATTGTGACTTCTTTCATGGGTGCGCCGCTTTTTCTTTACCTGCTTATAAAAGGGGGTAATCTAAGATCCTAAGGGCAAAGGATATAACATTTGGCTACAGAAAAGAAGTTATCTTGCAAGGGGTAAGTATTTCCGTGGACAGAGGAACCATTACGGCAGTTCTTGGCATGAACGGCTCGGGTAAAACGACGATCATCAAGTGCCTAAACGGGCTTCTAAAGCCTTGGTATGGAGTGGTGATGCTCGATGGAGAAAGTTTAAGTACGCTAAACCGTGAGCAGATAGCAAGAAAGGTCGCTTACGTGCCACAGCGTTCTTATGAGAGCGACCTTTCCGTCTTCGATGCTGTTCTATTGGGACGAAAACCGCACATAAAATGGAACCCATCGAATATCGATCTGGAAATAGTCAGCGATGCATTGCGTACCATGGGGCTTGAAGAGTACGCCCTTCGCCCTGTCAGAGAACTTTCTGGAGGGGAGATTCAGCGAGTTGCTCTAGCCCGAGCCCTAGCACAAGAGGCAGAGGTGCTCCTGCTCGATGAACCGACCAGCAGCCTTGACCTTCATCGCCAGTTAGAGGTGATGAATCTGCTCTGCGAGTTGGCAAGAGAGAGGGGCATGGCGATAGTTCTTTCTGTCCATGACATAAACTTGGCCCTTCGCTTTGCCGACAAATTTCTCTTGCTGCGAGATGGTAGGGTTTATGCCTACGGCGAACGAGATATACTCACTCCCAAGCTCATAGAGGAAGTTTTTAACGTTCCTGTTGTTATGCAGCACGTATATGATCAACTAATAGTCATTCCAATATTCGATGCCAGGGATGCCAAAAATGATGAAAGAAGTTATATAAAGGTTGGGGCGGGAGCATGAAGATGGGAATATTTGTATTGAAGCGAATTCTGGCCTTTAGTGCGGTGCTTGCCCTACTTTGGATGACTTCCTCTGTCGCATTGGCAGGATCTATTACCGTTACAGATATGGCAGGCAGATCCGTAACGATTGACCTTCCCGTGAAAGGGATAGTTTGTGCAGGACCGGGAGCCCTTAGGCTTATAGCTTATATGAATCAGACGGAAAAAGTTGTCGGCGTGGAGGAAATTGAAAGGGATCCGACGGGACGACCTTATGCATACGCCCATCCGGAGTTCAAATCCCTTCCCACGATAGGTCCAGGGGGACCAGCCTACATAGACCGCGGACCAGATCCAGAAGCAACACTTGCCTGCAAGCCCGACCTGCTCTTTGTAACGTATATGCAAGGGCAAAACGCAAATAAACTACAGAACAAACTGGGCGTTCCCGTTGTAGTGCTGTCCTATGGTGACTTGGCGACTTTCGACGAGACAGTTTTCGATTCCTTCAGGCTGATCGGACGAATAATGGAATGCAACGATGGAAGGGCAGATGCCCTCGTCGAATTTTTCACGCAGATGAAGAAAGACTTATTTGAACGAACAGCAGCAGTGAGCAAACATCGGCAAAAAGTATATGTAGGCGGGATTGGACATAAAGGGTCGCATGGCATCGATAGCACTCTTAGGTCCTATCCTCCTTTTGAATTTTTAGGCGTTAAAAGCGTCGTAGAGGGACTAAAAGGCGACCATATTTTTATAGATAGGGAAAAACTCTTGGAATGGGATCCGGACGTGATTTTCATCGATGGCGGCGGAAGGCATCTAATCCAGGCTGATATAGAAAAAAATCCGCACTTTTACGAACACCTGTCGGCGTTTAAAAAGGGGAGAGTCTATTTGACTCTCCCCTATAACCACTACACCACAAACTTGGGCACCTGTTTTGCTAACGCTTATTATGTGGGCGCCGTCTTATACCCAGAGGCGTTCAAAGATATAGATCCGGGGAAAAAGGCCAACAATATATATAAATTTCTCTTAGGCAAAGGAGTGTATGATGATATGAAAAGGAGCTTCGGCGGCTACGGCTCATGGCTTCCGATGCATTGAAGCCTTATTGCGCAATTTCAGTGGGCAAGGTTTGTCTTCTGCTCCATGCATAGTGCTTGATGTTGTGCTCTTTTACTGCCTTGTTCAACGGGTTGCCCGAGTCAAAGCTGGTACTGCATGTGGCCGGTCATGTGCATGGAATATGTGTAACTCTACCTATGAATACAGAGAACCAACACTATTGTTGACTACCGATATGCTTCTCTGCGATGTCTTACCCGCATTACCATTACAGCCTTCTTCGCCCGTATTTGGAGGCAAGGGTGCCTATGAGGGGCAATATCGACCTGTACGGCGTCCCCCACGGCGTAAGCGTCGGGATGAGATGTCCTCATGTGGGAGTCGACCACGATTCCCCGCTCCATAAGGATGGTCTCTGCGAGCTTCCCCTTTTAGCTTGCTGAACTTAATCGATATCTTTCGATTGAAAAAGCTGCTGAATATCATGCTCGAACGTCCCTCAACCTTCGTTAGCCTCTTGAGATCTATGTCATGGCATATTTCTTCAAGGGTCTTGCCTGCCTTGAGGTTGGTAGGCTCTATTTAATAGTTAGAGCGGAAACATTCCGGTAATGAGAACCCAAAAGAATAGTTCCTTTGCTTCGGCATTATACTTTATAGATATTGATATTCAATATCTATAAAGTATAATATACAGCGTTTGCTTCACGAGGGGCAAAAGAAATTTCCTGTGTTTTTCCTCATGGAGAGTCATGTATGTTTGGATCAGGATAATCAATTGGGAACGAAGGAGGAATTCGTTATGAATGAAGACCACGATAGTGCGCCAATCGACAAAGCCAAGAAAGAAGGAGTCAATCATGTATTAGCCATAGGAAGCGGCAAGGGGGGCGTTGGAAAAAGCTCCGTTACTGCTCTGTTAGCTGTAGCTTTACAGCGACAAGGATTTAAGGTAGGTATTTTAGACGCAGACATCACAGGGCCATCCATTCCAAAACTTTTAGGGGTGGATGGGATGCCTAAGGCTGCTTGTTCCAGATTGATTCCACCGGTCTCGCCAAATCTTGGGATCCGCGTAATGTCCGTAAATCTTCTCCTAGATGATCCGTACAAACCTGTGATATGGAGAGGACCCCTCATAGCAAACGTTATAAAGCAATTTTGGGAAGATGTGATGTGGGATGAGATTAACTTCCTATTGGTAGACTTGCCGCCTGGCACTTCTGATGCTCCCCTCACGATCATGCAACTATTGCCTTTAGATGGTTTTTTGGCTGTCACATCGCCTCAGTCCCTTTCGGCCATGGTTGTAATTAAGGCAGTGAACATGGCTAACATGTTGTCCATACCAGTTTTGGGTGCAGTGGAAAATATGAGTTATACCATATGTCCTTACTGTCATCAGGAGTGGGAACTCTTCGGTTCTAGCCACTCGGAAGAGTTGGAAGAACATAACATCCCTATTTTGGCTAAACTGCCCATAGATCCGTCAATTGCCAAACTTGGAGATGAAGGCAAGCTTGAAGCCTACGATAACACGGAGGTGATGCAGAGTCTCCTAGCTATCGCAACAAGTAAGTAGCGACGGATGCGACTCCTTATATTCTGAATTGCAAGTTAATTTTATTTGCTTGACATGTCTCTGCGATCAAATTAAAATGATCAGAAATTTACCGCTAGAAGGAGGGGAAACGCAGGTGTTACATCAGGACGTAATACGCATGGAATTGGTCCTAGTGCTAGCTCTGATAATTATAAGCTGCGGGTCCCCTCCCGGAGCATAGGGCTCTTATTACCCTTAGCTTCCAAGGTCGGGACCCGTAGCATAAATGGGCCCCGACCTTTTTTATTTGTTTTACATGAAAGGGGGTGAAAGCAGTGAAGTATGTCATAGGTGTTTTGTCAGAAGATAAGCCGGGCGTATTGTCAAGGATAGCAACGCTAATAGCACGAAGGGGATATAACGTCGAGAGCCTAAGCGTAGGGCGTAGCCATTTGGATGGATTTTCCAGGTTTACCCTGGTCGTGGACGGGGACGAAAGGGTTGTGGATCAAATTGTCAAGCAGCTTGATAAATTGATAGAGACGGTGGAGGTGAGAAATTTGAGCCAGGCTCCCTATGTGGAACGTTGGATCATGTTGATCAAGGTTTCGGCTCCATTGGAGATCAGGCCTCATGTGCTTCAAACGGCCGAAGCCTTTCGGGGAAAAGTTGTCGATGTGGGTGGAGATGCGCTGGTCTTTGAGGTCACTGGGGATAAGGGCAAGGTTGAAGCCTTTTTGGCTGCAATGAGGCCCTTTGGCATATTGGAGGTCGCTTCTAGCGGTGCCGTGGCGATGCAACGCGTAGGATTCGAGAGGAATATCCCCGGAAGAGAAGAGTTCGAATTGAAGTTAGCTTAAGGCTAAAAAATACAAAGAGGAGGTAATTAATATGGCAAAAGTGTACTATGACAGGGATGCTGACATGAAGGCACTGGAGGGAAAGACGGTAGCGATACTGGGTTACGGAAGTCAAGGACATGCCCATGCGCAGAACCTGCGGGACAGCGGGATCAAGGTAGTGGTAGGACTTCACGAAGGAAGCGCTTCCAGGGATAGAGCACGTGCTGACGGACTTGAAGTAAAAGACGTGGAAGACGCCGTTAGAATGAGCGACCTTGTAGTTTTTTTGGTACCGGATCACATCCAGGCCGAAGTTTACAGGAAGCAGGTAGCTCCAAACATGAAAAAAGAAGCCGCACTGGTCTTTGCCCACGGATTTACTATACATTTTCATCAGATAATCCCCCCATCCACGGTGGACGTATTCATGGTTGCCCCCAAAAGCCCAGGACACCTGCTCCGCCGCACTTATCAGGAGGGCAAGGGGGTTCCGGCACTTTTTGCCGTATATCAAAATGCCTCGGGCAAGGCCAGGGAAATGGCTTTGGCTTATGGTCGCGGCTTGGGCTGTGGTCGTGCCGGGTTGATAGAAACGACCTTCGCGGAGGAAACCGAGACTGACCTCTTTGGAGAGCAGGCCGTGCTATGTGGTGGCGTTACGGAGCTGGTGAAGGCGGGATTTGAGACCTTGGTCGATGCAGGCTATCAGCCCGAGATCGCTTACTTTGAATGCTTAAACGAATTGAAGTTGATAGTGGACATGATGTACGAGGGCGGTTTGTCGTGGATGCGCTATTCCGTCAGCGACACTGCCAAATACGGCGATATGGTGGCAGGCAAGCAGGTAATTGATTCAAGGGTGAGGGAGACCATGAAAAAGCTGCTTGAAAATATCCAAAACGGTCTCTTTGCCAAGGACTGGATACTTGAAAACCAATGCAACAGGCCCCAGATGAGGGCCTGGCAGCGAAGGGAAAAGGATCATTTGATAGAAAAAGTTGGATCCGAGCTTAGGAAGATGATGCCGTGGTTAGATGCCAAAAATGCTCCGGAAGATTAGAAAATACAGTCGAACAAAGGAGATGCGAAAAAGATGAGTGACGATTATGTGAGAGTGTTTGATACCACCCTTAGAGACGGAGAGCAATCTCCAGGGATAAATTTGAACGCCCAGGAGAAATTGCAGATCGCATATCAGTTAGCCGCCCTCGGCGTTGACGTCATTGAAGCCGGGTTTCCAGCGGCCTCACCGGGCGATGCCGAGGCCGTACGCTTAATCGCTCAAAGCGTCAAAGGTCCTGCTATTGCAGGGCTTTCCAGGACAAGGCAAGAGGACATAAAGACTGCATTTGAGTCCGTGAAGCACTCCGATCGCCCGAGAATTCATGTGTTTATAGCCACAAGCGACATCCATATGCAGTATAAGCTAAAGATGACGAAAGATCAGGTCTTAGGTGAGATTCGATCGGCCGTAACTTACGCCAGAAGCCTCGTCCCCGACGTGGAGTTTTCGGCAGAGACGGCAGCAGATCAGACCCCAAGTTTTTGGCCCAAGCGTTTAGATTAGCCGCAGACTGCGGTGCCACCACGCTAAATTTGCCCGACACTGTCGGTTACGCCATCCCGGAGGAGTTCAGCGGGTTTTTTGCGAATGTCATGAAAGAAGTGGGAACGAATGGACTCGTATGGTCCGTTCATTGTCACGATGACTTAGGCTTGGCCGTAGCTAATACCTTAGCGGCCGTAAAGGCCGGGGCGAGACAGGTTGAATGTACCATAAACGGCATCGGCGAACGGGCGGGAAACGCATCCCTCGAAGAGATCGTCATGGCATTGAAGACCCGGAGAGAGCACTTTGGCGTAGATACGCACATCAATACGACACATTTATATTCCACAAGCAGGCTTGTCGCTCGCCTGACGGGATTTGTGGTTCCTCCCAATAAGGCCATTGTCGGAGATAACGCTTTCTCCCATGAAGCAGGCATCCATCAGCATGGCGTGCTGTGCGACAAGAGGACGTATGAGATCATAAGGCCACAAGACGTAGGGGCCCCTGAGTCGAAGCTTGTGCTTGGAAAGCATTCCGGCCGGCATGCCTTTGGAGAGAGGATAAAGTCTTTAGGCTACCACCTCACCGAAGAGGAGTTAGCAAAGGCCTTTGTCTTGTTCAAGGATTTGTGCGATAAGAAGGGCATCGTAAGCGACGGCGACATTGAGGCCTTAATCGTGGACGAAATCTTGGGGAATGCGACGAAGAAATCCTTTGAGCTTCGCGACTTCATGATCAGCATTGGCGCAGGCGGCAGGGGCTCCGCCACGGTTGTGCTGGCGGATGGCGAAAAGACAAATAGCGACGCGGCAACAGGTAACGGACCCGTCGATGCGGCCTACAAGGCCATACAGCGCATAATCGGTATTGAGCCGGAATTGGTGAGCTACAAGATATCTGCCGTAAGCGAGAGGTCGGATGCCGTAGGCGAAGCCGTGGTAGTCATAAAGTTTAAGGAGATATTGGCGCAAGGAAGGGGAGCGAGCACGGACGTCATCGAAGCCAGCATAAAGGCATATATCAATGCCATAAACAGACTCGTGCAGATAGCTGAGGCACGAGGCATAAATCTCTTCCCGCAGTGCGTTCCTGCGTAAAGGGAGGAGTGAAGGGGATGTCAAAGACAGACAGGCGAAACTATTTGATAGGGCTTCTGCCCGGGGATGGCATCGGAAGGGACGTAGTGCCGGAGGCCTGCAAAGCAGTTGAGGCAGCAGCGGATCGTTTTGATTTCTCCGTTAGCTGGAAAGAGTTTCCCTACGGTGCCGAGCATTATCTCAAGACCGGCGAGGTGCTGCCCGACGAGGCTTTAGGAGAAATGGGCAAATGTCACGCATTGCTTCAGGGCGCCATAGGAGATCCCAGAGTTTCCCCCGGCATACTGGAGCGGGGCATTCTGCTTAAAACAAGGTTTTATTTCGATCAATACGTGAACTTAAGGCCTGCCGTTTCTTTTCCGGGGGTGCCGTCGCCGCTTAAAGGCGGAGATTGCGTAGATATCGCAGTCGTTCGGGAGAACACGGAAGACCTTTATATAGGCTTGGGTGCAGCTTCAAGCGATGGCGTGAGGATGGAGATAGGCATGAAACGCCCCTCCTACGAGCTGCGGGGGTTTCTAAACTTGAGCGTAGATCCTGCCATGGATATGGCAGCACAAATTGCCTTGGCCACGAAACTGGGGGTAAGCCGAATAACGCGTTATGCATGCGCGTTAGCTCGCCAAAGAGGTGAGAAGGAGATAGTCCTTGCCACTAAATCGAACGCGGTAAAGGAGCTTTATGGCTTCTGGGAAGGCCTAGCGCAAGAAGTTGTGTCGGAGGAGGGGTTGTACCTCAAATTGATAAACGTAGATGCTCTCTGCTACCAACTGGTAAAAGATCCCTCAAGGTTTGGCGTCATTCTTTGCCCAAATCTTTTTGGAGACATCGTGAGCGACCTTTTGGCGGGAATTGCGGGTGGTTTGGGACTGTGTGCCAGTGCCAACATAGGAGATGGCTTGTCCATGTTTGAGCCGGTACACGGATCTGCCCCTGAAATAGCCGGCACGGGGAGGGCTAATCCCCTGGCCGCTATACTTTCGGCCAGCTTGATGCTTGAACACCTTGGAGAGCAACAGGCCTCAGGTGCCGTAAAAGGCGCGGTCTACAGGTATTTGCGTGATTCCTCGAGCTGTGAGCTTCCCATCGAACTTGGAGGGAGCAAAACGACATCTCAGGTTGGAGATGCGGTCAGGTCGATGATCGAGGAGATGTGATGACCATGCGTTTAAGGGGAGCGCAAATGATCGTTAGGGCGTTGGAGATGGAGGGCGTAGATGTGGTCTTCGGCTATCCGGGCGGTACCGTAATTCCTCTTTACGATGCCCTTTATGACTCCAAGATAAGACACGTGCTGATGCGCCACGAACAGGCAGTCGGTCATGCTGCCGACGGATATGCCAGAGCCACGGGAAGGCCTGGCGTATGCATAGTGACTTCCGGACCTGGTGCAACCAACATAGTGACCCCACTTGCGACTGCCCACATGGACTCTACGCCCATAATTGTGATCGCAGGCCAGGTGGCAACGAAATCGATGGGCACGGATGCCTTTCAGGAGGCAGATATATTTGGCTGCTCCATGTCGATGGTGAAGCACAGTTTTTTGCTTAAAAATGCGTCGGAGATACCCACTGCTGTCAGGGGGGCTTTTTACATAGCAACTAGCGGAAGGCCGGGGCCTGTCTTGATAGTATTGCCCGTAAACGTGCAAAACGAAGAGGCGGATTTCAAATATCCTCATAAAGTCGAGTTCCCAGGATATCATCCTGAAAAACTTAAAGATCTGTCGATGTGGAACCAAGTTGTCGACTGCATCAATGGGGCCGACCGACCGGTGTTCATTGCCGGAGGCGGCGTGATCCATTCCGGAGCAAGCGATATATTAAGAAGCTTTGCCGACAAGTTCAGCATTCCTGTCGCCACTACATTGATGGGTAAGGGCACTTACCCGGAGGGAGAACATTTGTCTTTAGGGATGGCCGGCATGCATGGTCGTGTAGCGGCAAACAGGGCGATCATGGAAGCTGACCTGGTGATCGGCGTGGGGACCAGGTTTTCAGACAGGACCACCGGAAACGTCTCTCGTTTTGCCCAAAATGCCAAGATCATACACATCGACGCAGATCCGGCAGAAATCAACAAAAACTTGATGGCACAATATTATTTGGTAGGAGATGCAGGCGAAATAATTTCTGGCTTGCTTGAAGAGGTTAATGCTCGAGATCGTACGGAGTGGCTCAAGCGCATCGAACTTTTTAAGTCGAAGGAAGGATACAGCGAAGCTCAAGCCCTTTCTCCAAGGTGCTTACTATGGACATTGCGCGGCTTGGTCGATGATCGTTCGGTGGTAACCACGGAAGTCGGACAAAACCAGATGTGGTCGGCCCTTCATTGGGATGCCAGAATTCCTAGGACCTTTTTGTCTTCCGGCGGCCTTGGTACCATGGGTTACGGACTTCCGGCTGCGGTTGGGGCATGCATTGCCGGCAGCGGAAGGCCGGTAGTCTGCATATCGGGCGACGGCAGTTTTCTCATGAATGTCCAAGAGCTTGAGACCTGTGTCAGGTACAATCTGCCCGTCAAAGTAGTGGTATTAAACAACTCCAGCCTTGGCATGGTGAGGCAATGGCAGGAACTGTTCTGGAGTGGCCGATATTCGGCAACATTGGAGCCGCCCTCTTGTCCTCTCGTCGAGATAGCTCGGGGATTTGGAGTATCGGGATTTCAAATACGTAGTCCGGAGGAAATGAAGCCCACGTTTCAACAAGCCCTAGACCTAAAGGGTCCCGCTGTCGTGGAATGCCTAATATCGACATCTGAAAAGGTATTTCCAATGGTTCCTCCAGGGGGTGGCATGGACGAGATGATCGTCGAGGCGCAAAGCTGATGGTCCATGAGTCGTCAAAAAGATCAAGCGCCCACTTCTTTGGCGTGGACGCTTGATCCAGTAAATCCAAATCTTATTGTTGTTCTGCGTTAAGTTTCTCGCTTAAATATCCAGGTTTCGCTTCCGCCAAGCAACGCCGGTATGCTAAGCAGGTCTCCCTCTTTTCCGCTCACGTTGAAGATCTTTTCGGTAGAGCTTACCACGTTTCCGTTTTCATCCAATACGTCTACCTTGATCTTGTGTTTGCCGTAACCTATGAGGAGAGCAAGGTTTGCCTCGTCTTCCCCCAGGTCTAATTGGATTTCGTCATCGAAGGTGACCCTCACGGGTCCCCGCACTTCGAAGGTGACGTCGCCCAAAGAGTAATTTTTGTTTTCCACGATGAACTGGAATCCCTTGCCAATGCGATATAAGAATATGCTGACTAAAATGGCCGCTATTACGAGGCCTATTTGTATCATAAGGCGTTTTTTCAAATTGACTACCTCCTCCGGGTTAAGCTTCGCCCCTAAACATACGCCTCGCGTATGCCTTCTCTTGAGCGCGACGCCACTCGTATATCACCAGGGCCAAGGCGACTACGCCGTAGGATACGAAGACGCGAAAATACTCCCCAAGCTGAGCCTGTCCGATCAGGTACTTTCCGGCCATGGGCGATACGATGAACATTAGGTGAAAGAGTATGACCCCTACGAACACGTTGGGCAACGTGGCCTTCGCAACGCTTGCTCCGCCGATCAGCAAGGCGGCGATGGCAAACATGCCGGCCTGTTCATGGCTGTTGTAGGTATTTAGCGTACCTATATTCTGCAAAAATATTATCTGCCCGTAAGCTGCCAGAACTGTGGAGATCACTATCGATATGAGTCGCGTACGCTCCACGGGAATGCCTGCCGAACGAGACACCTCCATATCTTGGCCTACGGCACGCATGTCTTGCCCCAGCTTGGTCTTTCTAAACCATACGATAAATGCGCTGAAGGCCGCTATTATGATGAAAGTGCCCAAGGGGACCCTTATGCCATGTATGGTTACGGGTATCAAGTAGTCGAGGCAATTTCTGATCCCTACGAGGTTTACGGCATTTCTAATGCCGTATCCCCTTGAAAGCACTAGCTCGGGGCTGTGGATGGGTATTAGTGAACCAAAGAAGTACAGCACGACCAGTTGGTACAGGCCGTTCACGAAGAAGCCCAGAATATAGGAAGTGACCATCTCCCGTCCTTTGGCGCGGTTAAGTATGGCACCGCACATCCATCCCAAGGCGACAGCCAATGGAGTTGCGATGATCGCGGCAAGCGTCATTCCGGGTAGCCCCATCACCTTCCAGTCGGAGACAAGTATCAGTCCTATTTGCCCGGCCATGGCCCCAAGCACCATCCCAAAGTTAAGGCCCATTCCGGCTATGATTGGCACCAGGAGGGATAGCACCAAGAAGGAGTCCCTGGCCAGACGAATTAGCATCTCCTGCACCAGGTAAGACGCAGAAAACTGAGATATGGGTATGGCAAAGGCCGAAAGCAGTATAAAGATTATAGGCACTATGTTGGCCATTAGGAATCTTTTTAAATTAAACGTAGCTTCTCTTTTTTTCATCGTGACTTCACCCTAACTCCTCTTGTCAATGCATAGAGTATCATGCCGTTGGAAACGATGATCCTTATGACCTCTGACATGTCCGTCTGAAGCATGCTGTTTATAACTGAAGGCGTCATGGTAAGTATGCCCTGGAATAGAAATGTTCCTATGATGACGTGCGTCAGAGTTGCACGATTTATTGAGGCACCCCCAAGCAAGATGGCTGCAACCGAAGGGAAGGCCATGTAAAAGGGGCCCATGTAAAGCTGGATGAATCCGAAGCTTTGTTCGTAAACGATTATGCCTATGGCACCAAGAAGCGTTGACAATATTACGGAAAGGGTCCGCATTTTGTCTATGTTTATGCCGGCTGCGCGCGCAAAGTCGGGGTTAGCTCCTACTGCTGATATGGCATTTCCCGTTTTGGTGCGGAAGAAGGCCCAAAGCAGCAGCGACATTAACGCAAAAAACAGCAATGTTCCCGTAGGTATGGAGAAAAACTGAGTCAGCCGTATGGATAAGAAGTTGTTCAAAACGCCTCCCCAGTATTCCTGGACGCTTATCGTGGTTCGAAGTCCCTTCCCGGCATAACCCCACACCATGCTGGGGTTCTTGAAGGGCAACAACAACCACATGATGCACATGAAGGCTACGGATGAAAATCCTACATAAGTAGCTATCATCATCTCTCCGCCTTTGACTTTATTTAAAAGCTGGCCGTAGCCCCAACCGAAGATGACTGCAAAGGGAGTTGCCATGGCGATGGCAACCAAAAAACCGATAAACCCCGTAGCGTTCATCTCTAAACTTATGGTGGCGCCCAAAAGCCCCGCTATGATGCCCAAGGGCAAGCCGAAATTAAGCCCGCAACCTGACTGTACCATGGGCACCATTGCAAGGACCAATATGCCGTTCATCCCGAACCTTATAAGCGTGTCGTTTATCGATGAGTCTATCCTGACGTTTACGAAGGGTGCCAATATAAAAAGAGAAAGCAGGAATAGCGCAATTATTGCCCTGGGCCATCCTACATCTATGATGAATTTTTTGATCCTATCCAACTGAGACCACACCTTCCTCGGACGATGACTTTGCCCCCATCAAGAGAAGGCCAAACTCTGAGCTGTCGCAGGAGGCAGGCAATATGCCTGCTATCTTTCCCTCGTGAACTATGGCAATGCGATCGCAGATGGATCGCATTTCTTCAAGCTCGGAAGAGGTCATGACTATGGTAGTGCCAAATTCTCGGTTACGCTTATATATCATGTCGAGCACGAGCTTTTTAGCTCCAATGTCTATGCCCCTTGTGGGCTCAGATACGAAGAGCAACTTGGGATCAAGGGCGAAGGCGCGGGCGAGACATACCTTTTGCTGATTGCCTCCCGATAGTTCCCTCACCTTTTGGTTTTCATGCACGCACTTGATAGCAAGCATTTTTATGTATTCTCTGGCTGCCTGCTGTATTGCCTGATCGTCTCTCCATTTCACGAGCCCGCCAAGTATACGTTTCAAAAAGAGCTCATGGATTTGCATTGCAGTGAATGCTATATTAAGGGCAATTCCTTCGTCTAATATAAGGCCGACGCCTCTTCTGTCTTCCGACACGAAGGCAATCCCTGACTTTAATGGGGTTACAGGGTCATTTAAAGGCAAGGGTTTACCCTGAAATGCGACCTTGCCGCCGGCAGGATAAAGCCCCATAATTCCGTTAGCTATGCCCAGCTTCCCTTGGCCGGCCAGGCCGCCAATGCCCAATATCTCGCCCTCATATACTTCAAGGTTGACATCTCTAACCGTTTCTCCGGGCATATCCACCCAAAGATGTTCGATCGTCATGATGGGGGACTTAAAGACCCTGTTCTCCGATGATCGCTCGGTCAGCCCTTCTATCTTGCGTCCCACCATGGCCGTTGCTATTTCACGAAGGGTCGTATCGGACGCCTTTTTTTCGAGCGTTATTTCGCCATCCCTTAGGACCACTATGCGGTCGCAGACGTCCAAGACCTCCTGAAGCCTGTGGGTTATGAAGATTATGCCTATTCCCTGACCTGCAAGGCGCTTCATGGCTTCGAGCAAGATCTTTGCTTCCGATTCCGTCAAAACGGCGGTGGGCTCATCTAACACCAACAGCTTGGTGTTTTCCTTTTCGATTTCCCTGGCTATTTCAGTGAATTGCTTGTGCCCTACCGGCATCTCGGAGACCACCATTTCCGGATCGATGCTCACTCCCAATCTGTCTATTGCCTTGGTGGCCCTGCTTGTCATCTTGGGATAGTCAAGCGTAGCCAGTCGCTCGCCAAAGATCTCCACCAGAAAATTATATTGGGTGGACTCTCTGTTTAAAACGATATTTTCAACAGCTGTAAATCCCGGTATGAGCGAGAACTCCTGATGGACCATTCCTATGCCTGCATCCAATGCCTGGAGTGGGCTGGTAAAGCGCACTTCTTGCTCCTCCAGGTAAATCTTTCCCTCAAATCCCCCCGTTTCAAATATCACGGGCAAACCGAAGAGGATGTTCATTAAGGTCGACTTGCCTGCGCCGTTTTCGCCAACCAGGCCCAATATTTCCCCCTTTTCAAGCTTCAGGTTGACGTTGCGTAGGACCTGGTTTTCGAAAAAGGATTTACTTATCCCTTCCATGCGTAGCAATGATGTTGAAGACATACAATTCACCTCTTACCTGTCACCAATTTAACTAAAAATACTGCGTTATAGAACCGCTTGGGGGGAAGCTGCAGCTTCCCCCCAAGCGGTATTTACTAAAGACAATAGCGCAGGGAATTACTTAATCTTCAGGTATTTGTCGGGCACCTTTACCTTGGTCATTTCGAGGAAGCCCTTTCCGAACACATACGTATCTTCATATACCAACATGTGGTTGGTCTTCTTGATGCCGGTATTGAGGTCCACGTAATATCCGCAGTTCCATGTTGCACCTGGTGTAAACTTCTCGTAGCAAGCCACCAGGTCATCCAAGGATATCTTGGCCTTGCCGTCGATGATGCGTTTCGCCAATTCTCCGAGACCCGCCGTGGTCGTATATCCGTAGGAATATACCCAGGTTCCGAGCCGTCCGGAGGCACCCTTTTCCTTGAGGACCTGTTCGATCTTCTTCGTAATGGCCTGGAAATCTCCCTTCTCAGCAGACAGGTCTATTCCCAGCGCTCCGGGGTATCCCATGAGAGGGGAAGGAAGATCGGCCTCGACGAAATAACCACCGTAAGCCACTATCTGTCTGATCAAAGGTTCGGTATGGGCATCGTTGGTGCAGAAAAATGCCGTGTTTTTGCCGTACTTCTGCAGCCATGCAGGGACCTTCTCGAGTATGAACTGCTGAGCTCCGGCTACTCCTACGTCGCTGACCGGGTCCGGTGCCGTCTCGAAGTGGAACTTGAGGCCTAGATCATTACATGCTACCTCCATGATGTTGCGCCTTCTTGAAAGAAGCTCATAGCTCATGTGGCGGGGGAAGGAGATGTGGACGAAGTCGGTCGCGCCCATCTTTTTAGCTGCCAGCGGGATAAGGTAGCCTCTGTAAATGTTGTGTACGTTTATTGCCAAGTCGGCAGATGACTCGATGACTCCCGGATCCTCATGGGCTTCGCCGGCGAAACACAGGATATCAGGCCTTTTTTCCTTTACGCGCCTGAAGGCCTCGGTAGTACCGGGAATGGCCTGGTTAACTATTATGGCCTTCATCATTGGGTCGTCTGCAAGCCCTACGATCTGGCTAATGGTGGTCTCCATCTCCTGCATGAAGTTATCGGGATATGTGATGTGTTGGATCATGCCGCCCTTAGCTGCATCGCCGTACTCCTGGATGAGCCGCTCCGCTCCTCGCAGGTCATCTTCCGATTGCGAAACCGTTCCTGTAACAATGCCGATATGGTACGGTGCCTTCGCGAATGCATGTCCTGCGCCGAGCATGAGAAATGCGACCAATGTTAAAACTAACAAGCCCCCAACCTTCCTCATTTACTGACCCTCCTCCTTATTTTAAGCTACATTACTCGAATAAAATTATCCCATTATGTTAAGATGAGGTCAATCGTTCAGGGCATCTTAAACTCTTTGACAAAGATATGATCTTGCGTTTATATTTAAAACGATTAATCATATCGGCTTGAGTTTTCTTTAATTAGGCTCATCGTGACTGCAATACTGCTGCCAAATGAAGAAAAAATCGAAGAAAGAAGACGTATCCCGCTGCAGGAAACGGGCAAGTACGTGATGCTCGTCAGCCTTCATCTGACGGGCTTTCCTTTGAACGCGGTTACGGGAAGCCTGATGGACGCTGTGAAGGGAAAAGACCCGGAACTCGTTGTTGCCTTCTGGATTTACGCCAGGACGAGCGCGGGCAAGATTAAGTCTCCGGGTGCGTATTTGATGAAGGTCCTTGAAAACAACGACACGGGAAGCCTGTCGGGCGAGATCATGGAGAAGGCAAAGATATGCGTCATGGCGGCTCAGACGATCGTTCACGAGACGTACGACGAGCCGGAACTGGCCTTTCTTAAGAACCTTGCACAGAAGTTGTCGCTAACCGATGCATACTACAAAGACAGGACGTCGCTTACGGCGGAACTTAAAAGCGCGGGAAGAAAGCTGATCGACGAGTGCGAAGAAATATTAAGGAAACTGCCAAATGGCAAAAAGCAATCCTGATTGCTAAATTTACACTGGCCTGTTGTCTTCGGATTGCTTGCAACCCGTCTGAGACGGCGCATAATGTATGTAACTTATCTCGGATATAGTTTTTTTGGAAAAAGAAGACACAAAATAAGGCATCCTGGAAGCAGGTTTGTGAACTACCCTTTCCTTACGGAAAGAGCTTCCTGTTTCATAGTGGCCCTAATAGACCAGCTCCACAGGCGCAACTTTCCGTGGTTCCCACGGTAGGAAAGTATTTAGGCCGCTTCCAGAGCCAACACCTTCTACAAAATATTCCGGCAGCGTTTACATCCCTGTCTAGAGTCAACCCACAATAAGCATAATGGTGAGTCCGCTCGGATAATTCTTTAGACACGGTCATCTCACACTTACTGCATTCCTGCGAAGTGCCGGAAGGGTTCGTTTTGACCAGCCTGCTACTGGTTTCTTCCGCTTTGTACTCAAGCATGGTCATGAACTCACCCCAACCAGCGTCAGAAATTATGTACAGATCTTCTATGGCAACCAGGCTGTAAGTGTTCACCAGCCTACGGGATTACTTGTGTGGAAAGTCCCTTCGCTGGCTATGGATGTTAGTGTATAGCTTCGCCAGCTTTTGTCTGGCCTTTTTCCAATTGTGGGAACCCTTCTCCTTGCGGGAAAGGACACGTTGGGCATGTTTTAGGCGTTTTTCCGTTCTTCTAAGGTACCTAGGATTTTCGATGATACTACCATCAGAAAGGGCTGCAAACTTTTCTAGACCAGCATTAAGACCTATGACAGATCCGTTATTAGTCTGTGATTGGGTTAGTTTTATTTCTACAGCAAAAATAGCCCACCACCTGCCCGCAGCATCCTGTTTGATGATTAGGGTCTTGACGATACCGGATATTTCCCGGTACAGTTTTACCTTCATCAGGCCGATTTTTAATAGTTTCAGCTTGCCGTCTTATAAAGAAGCACCTTTCCCTTTCCGAAACTGGGTGAATGTGATAGATTTATGCCGTCTTCTGCCCCTTGAAAAGGGGATATCCCGGCGTTTCTCCGTCCCTGACCCTGCAGAAGAAGGCAGCAAAGGCCATTCTACCCTAAACAATACTTCTTGGGCTACCTGTGTAGATTCCTGTAAGCCTGCCCGCGCGGTCGCACGGCTATTACAATTACCGCATTAGCGGAGTTATCTATTGTATAAAGTATTCGCCACCCGCCCACGCGGGACGAACGCAGTCCTTCCATATCCGTCAACGGCTTGCTTAACCGCGGATCGAGCGGATCATCGGACAGTTCGTGCAGCCGACTGCGGATACGTTTTTCGGTTTTAGAGTCCATGCGATCCAGAGTTTTTACGGCTTCACGGGAGAGCCTTACTTCATAGCTCACGGCCTTTTATCTTGCTCGTACTCTTCCAGTGTTACGTACCTGCCGGCTTTGATGTCTTCCAGGCCGCGTTTTACAGCTTCCAGGTCATCCCTGCTCAACTTCTCTTCATCGTCATTGCCTGTCCTTAGAAATGCCTTTAGATCGCTTTCTTTGATCCGCCATACGCTGCCCACTTTGATTCCTTTTAATTTTCCCTGCCAAAGCCATTTTTTTATCGTCACAGGCGAAAGCGAAAGGATTTCGGCCGCATCCTTGGGTGTAAGCAGCTTTTCCATTTCTATCACTTCCTAATGATTTATATTTACTGTTAATAATTGTTATTTCCATCTTTTCAAGTATATCATATCATATATCGATTTGCCATTAATGACGCAAGGTATTCACCGTACCGGGGCAACAGCGCTGCTTATGACAGCGGTGTGTCCCATGTATTCATATAAAGATAAAGACCCGCGGTCTGCGGGTCTTTATTATCCGACATTTGAACAGAATTTCACTCCTACTGCAAAACCCTTTCCGCAGGCTTAACAGGTTATAGCGCGCAGGCCGGGTTAATGAGCATCAGCCCATGTAGGGCCTATCTTTGCTTCGGCTTCCGCAGGCACGACGGTCACATACTTGCGTTCCACGTCAAGCATAATGGTTTTTAGAACTTCCTTTGCCTGCTGCGCTTCATCTTCGGGAACTTCGAGCAGAATTTCGTCATGCACCGGCAGAATGATCCTATAGTCGGTCTCCCGGTGCAGGCGCGTTAGTGCTTCCTTCAGCATATCTGCACCGGTTCCCTGATCGGAGTGATTCACGGCGTTATTGACGTACTCCCTAAATTCATTTACGGGATTCCGGTTCATCGAAGGATGCCCATGCAGGTCTTACGTCCTTCCCCCCGCAGGTTGATGCCCCAACCAATGTTTAAAAACCTGGGCTTTCCCGGTTTCTGTGGTAAATGATCTATCGCCATTATGACTAACTTGGTATATTTGTCCCTGTGATAGAAATGAGATTCTCTTGTTTTGACGAAAAAGCCTTAAATATGCAATAACCATGCGTATCTTTTTATATTTACGTACTAGGAATACCTCTTTTTAAGAATCTAAGAATTTGACTGTCGTGTTCGAGTTTATATCCTTCCAGTCAAAGATGTAACAACAGACTCCATAGACCAAACATCTCTTCGTTTGAAGGGATTTTGTCAAAACTTGTCCCGTAAACTGGCAATTTTTTGAACGTGCCGTTCTTGTAGGCCATTTCGTCGTAATATCCCGATATTTCCTGCCAGTCGAAGGCCTTCACCTGCACCAGAACCTTACGTGCACAGGCTGGCGGGAGAGATGGACGGAGCCATGAGACTCTCCGTCGTCGTAAAACACCTGTCCGACAGGTATCCCCTGATACTCGTGGACACCCCGCCCAATCTGGGACTTTTCACGCAGAACGCCCTTGTGGCCGCCGACGGGGTGCTCGTGCCCATATCCCTGAGCAAGCATGCCATCATGGGGATACAGAACCTGATGAGCATAATCGCCACGGCACGCCGTTTCAGGACGTCTCGCCTGCCCGCCCTTCTGGGATATCTCATCGTCGGTCTTGACAGAAGGTACAACCTGCACCAGTCCCTTGAAGTGGTCGTCAGGCAGACCTTCGGGTCCGACGTGTTCGACGCCGTCATACCTACGCAGGCTAAGGTCGCCGAAAACATCAGCAAAAGGAGAAACATACTGCACAGCCTTACCCTGCAGCAGAAGGACGAGTGGTTTTCCTTCCTGAAGGAGCTTTTCGAAAGGGCGGAAAGGACGATCTTTGCCGAAAAGAAGGCGGTCTAAATGGCTAAGGCAAGGAAAAGGAAAAAGGACAAGGAAGACGAAAAACTTGCCTTTGAGATCGCCGAGATAGCGGGCGTCGTCAACTACATGCAGAAGGTCTCGGGCGAAGAAGTCGAGAAAAAGGGAGACCTGTATCTCAGTCAGGGCAGAATGATCGCCGAGATGAGCAGGCCCAATGCACTTATTTCCGAAAAAAGTGCAACACATGTACCTATTCCGGAAGACACGGAAAAAACAGGTGCAACAGCTGAACCTGATCATGAACATTCTGTATGCTCCCGGCATTGACAACAGAACCAAGACTTTTCTCATTGCCGTCCTTTACAAGTCGGCGCTGACGGGAGAAAAGACGATAAAGGTGCGGAGCAACGACATTTTGAAGGCTCTGGGCATACACAAGAAAAACCAGAAAAAGATACCCGAAGAAGCGGAAAAAGCGGGCCTTGCCGTCTTTAACGTCAAAAGATAAGGCTGGACTGAAGTAACGTTTAACGAAGAAATATTTAACCCTGACGGCAAATATGGTTCAATCTATCTATCAAAAAAAATAATAGCGAATATATTAGTTGCATGCTCGAGAGACAGGATCAAATAATGGAATTAACGGCTCAACATGTATATCTTACGTTTATAGCCGTCATATTTGCGATTTTGGTGGCTGTGCCGTTGGGCATATTTATAACCAGGCACGGGCTTGGTCAACATCCTCAAAATGGAGACGAAAAAGGACCCCGAGGAAGTGTATGAAATAGTCAAGAGGGAGTTTCAAGATAGATGGAACTTGATTTGGCTTGAGCCTTGGGGTTTTAACAATACTTACACCCTTGCCGTTAAGGAAGAATTTGCAAAAAAACACAACATTGAGACCTTTTCCGATCTGGCTAAACTCGCCGACAAAATCGTTTTCGGTTGCACCATGGAATTTGCAGAGAGGCCAGACGGATATCCCGGCTTCCAAAAGGCATATGGCTTTTCTTTTAAAGAAGTGAAAGCAATGGATCCGGGCTTGATGTACTCGGCGATCGACAACGATTTGGTGCAGGTGATAAGTGCCTTTGCGACGGACGGATTGCTCATAGCCCATAAGCTTAAAATCCTAAGGGACGACAAAAATTTCTTCCCTCCCTACTATGCGGCTCCCCTTGTCAACGGCGATGTTTTTGGAAAAACATCCGGAAATCGCTGAGGCCCTAAATAAATTGGCAAATTCCATAACCGATGAGGACATGCAGAAGCTGAACTACCAGGTCGATGGCGAGGGCAAGGACCCTGCCAAAGTTACTAGGGAATTTCTGAAGGAAAGAGGGCTGATTCGGTAAGTTGGGGCATAAAGCTTAAAAATTGCCTGAAAAGTTTCATAGATTTGTTTTTTGAAAATATTTGAATATTATGGTCAAAGTTGATTTTTCCAGTCTCAAAAGTTAAGATAGCAGGCAAGAGAAAATAATATAGTCGTTTCGGTGTCGGGAAATCCGGTGAGAGACCGGTGCGGCCCCGCCGCTGTAACCCCGATGAAATCGCAGGTTTGCCACTGCCTTTTGGTGGGAAGGCGCGAAAGTAAGATGAAGGGAAGCCAGAAGACCGGCCGAAACGCGTGAGTGCTAGCGTCATGCGAAGGGCATGGCTTGGCAGGGAAAAAGGGGTAACCTGTCCGTTTAGGCAGGTTACCCCTTTTTAATATCAAAAAATAATTAACGAATGGAGGCAGAGGAATGAAGTCGGTCACGCGTTTTCTCGTTTTAATAATATCTTTATGTGCATCTTTGTTTTTTGCACATGCGCTTTTTGCTCAGGAAGGCCCTGTTACGGTAGCTCCGGAGCTTGTCACGGGAAGCAGGCTGGCAGAGTCGCTCGATGAGGTTCCGCAGGCAACATACGTGATTACGGCAGACGAGATAGAAAGAAGCGGGGCTAAGAGCTTAAGCGAGGTATTAGACAAAATTCCAGGTATATCCACTTTAAGGAAAAATTCGTGGGCACAAGATGATTCGTTGAGAATGAGGGGCGTTGCGACGGAAATATTGGTATTGGTTGATGGCGTTCCATATTACAACGCAAGCTACGGAGCGGATATGTTCAATGTTGATTTAAGGTCCATACCCTTAGAATCGGTCGAACGGATTGAAGTCGTCAAAGGTGCGGGATCTGCACTTTACGGTTCAATGGCTGCAGCAGGCGTCATCAATATCATTACGAAGACGCCTGACAAATACAAAGCGTCCATATTGGCCGAAGGCGGCAGCAACGACTGGCGCAGGTATTCAGCCTCGGCAGGAATTAAAGGAGATATTTTTGATGTCGGGATTCGCTACAATCACAGAGAAGAAGGCGAAGTGCCTGTTAGATACGATGTTTTTTCTAATAAAATACTAAAAGCACTTGATTACGACGAAGATTCGGCAAGCGTAAATCTTTCTAAGGGCAACTGGCGCTTTGGAGCCGATTTCGGTTCCTACGATTCAAAATGGGAAGCTGGTAACCCCTTAATTGATAAGCAGAAAAATGATTACAAGAGGTTTTATTTGAAGTACGCAGACCTCAGGAATGAAATCGTAGCCTATGCCCATTTCCTTGATAAGGAATATGATCAAGGGGGAACTGAAGTTTTTTATGATGATTTTACTTCTGAAAAAGTAAAAAGATTACTTCCATATGATTACAATGAAGACATTTGGGGGTTAGAGTTTACTCAAAAATCTTCGATTGGAGAGGTGCCGCTTGCCTGGGGAGTTGCCTATCGCTTTGAAAAACTTTCCGCGAATGGTGATGGTTTGATAGTTGATAATGACAAAAAAACTTATTCAATAGACAAATTTTCTTACAAAGGGGAACGATATAATATAGCCCCCTTTGCGCAGTTTTCCTTTGCGTTAGGCGATGTGCTCATGGACATAGGTTTAAGATATGAAAATTGGGATGTTGATGGCGGAAAAGACGAGTCTGAATTTACGCCGAAGATATCTTTTTACAGGCAGGATGACAGTGGAAAGCTGTGGTATTTGACGGCGGGCAAATTTTTTGCCATGCCAAGCTTGTATCAATTGTATGCAAAAGAGGCTATGGTTGAACCCAATCCTAATCTAGTCCCAGAAAAAGGCTATGCATATGATTTAGGTCTCAAAGACCCCAACAATAAATGGAATATAGGTTTATTCTATGTTGAAATAGATGATAAGATAAAATGGGATGATGGTAAATATATTAATTTAGCTGAGTTTCGCTCTTGGGGCATAGAAGGATACTTTGAAAAACCATTTACTTCTAACCTAAAATGGGTTAACGGGATAACCTGGCAAAATGCAGAAGAAAAGCGCACCTCAAATACCCCATGGCAAAAGGGCGGCACGCCGCAACTGGAGCTTTACAGCGAGCTTAATTACGACAGCGGCCCGTGGTTTGGAAGCTTGAGCGCTCATTATTACGGAAAGCGCGAGAAAGATGGATACGATGGCCCGGCAGATGATGATTTCGTAATAGTCGATGCCTTGCTTTCGTACAGCGCGAAGAATGATAAGATTAGCTTGGTTGCCTACAACATTTTCGATAAGGAATATATAGTTGATACTTATGGGTTCATCGGTCCAGAAAGAAGGGTCTATTTGACCTTAGAGCATTTGTTTTAGCTAAAATTAGGCTCCCACAAAAGTCCATCGTCCCAACCATAAAGGGCCCTCAAGTTGAGCGGCCCTTTATGGTTTATAATTTTAACCATAATGTGGTGGCTTTTTATGATAAAATTCACAATATCAGAAAACGATTATAGATAAACTTTTGAACGGAAGGTGAAAGGTTGTGCTTTCTGACATAATAGGACCGGTCATGGTTGGCCCATCATCGAGCCATACGGCGGGGGCAGCTAAGCTGGGCAGGCTCGCAAGAAGGGTTTGGAACGATGAGGTTTCCAAGGTCGACATATATTTGAGGGGCAGTTTTGCCGCGACCTATTGGGGACATGGTACGGATAAGGCCCTGGTAGGTGGATTGCTTGGATTTCTGCCACATGACGAACGGATAAAGGACGCATTGAACATCGCTCGCGAAAGGGGAATGGAATATCGATTTTTTGCGGAGAATATAGATGGTGCGCACCCCAATTCCGTTAGGTTTGTGCTTTACGGCAACGACAGGACCATGGAGGTCGTCGGTGCTTCTTTGGGTGGTGGGGTCGTCGAACTTCAGGAAATAGATGGTTTTAGGTTGTCCTTAAAAGGAGACCTCGCTGCTTTGGTCACATTTCACGTGGATAGGCCCGGAGTGGTTGCAGCGGTTACCGGATTGCTGGCCAAACATGACGTCAACATCGCTACGATGCATCTCTATCGTCAGGGAAGAGGTGGCAAGGCCGCCATGGTGATCGAGATCGATGGAGACCTGAAACAAGAAGCTAAAGAGGAATTGCAGCGTTCCCATCCTGCCTTGATGCGGGTCATCTTCATCCCGCTTGCGGAAGGTGATTTGATATGAGGTCGTTTGAAGAAATTTTGAAACTTTGCGATGTGGACCTTGAATTTTACGAAGCGGTCATGGAGCTCGAAAGCCGTGAAAGCGGCAAAGACTTTGACTCCATATACTCCTTTATGGCTTCTATGCTCGATGCCATGGAACAGTCCGTAGATTCGGCATTGAATACCGAATTTAAGGGTCGTCTAATGGAAGACGAGGCAAGAAGGTTTGGCAAATATATATCCCAGACCGAGGATCTTTTATCCGGAAAATTTATCGCAAATGCATCTCATATTGCGTTGGCGGTATCTCAGTACAATTCAAACATGGGGCGCATCGTGGCTGCCCCTACGGCAGGAAGCTGTGGGATACTACCAAGATTGCTCTTTGCCTATAAGAATTTATATGCGCCCTCCAGGGATGCGTTGGTAAAGGCCCTAATCGTCGCAGGAGGCGTGGGGGAGGTCATTCAAAAGCGAGCTACATTGGCTGGAGCTGAAGGGGGATGTCAAGCCGAATGTGGTGCTGCTGCTGCCATGGGGTCGGCTGCCTTAACTTACCTTAAAGGGGGCAGTGCCGAAGCCTCCGCGCATGCGGCTGCCCTGACGATAAAGTCCGTAATGGGCTTAGTGTGCGATTCGGTTGCCGGTTTGGTCGAGGTGCCTTGCATAAAACGAAACGGCACGTTGGTCGCCTTGGCGTCCATATGTGCCGATATGGCTTTAGCCGGAGTCAGGTCCGTCATCCCGCCTGACGAAGTGGTGGATGCCATGAGGCAGGTTGGTAAGGCCTTGCCTGAAACGTTAAGGGAGACATCAAAGGGAGGGCTAGCTGTAACTCCAAAGGCCAGGGCCATTGAAAAGAAAATATTTAGCCAGATAACTCCTCTGACGGAGAGCTAAACCCAAGACAATAAGAGAAAAGGGGTGCCTCTGCAATCATGACAAAGGTGTTCGTTTGCGGTCGGGGGGGAAGCGGTAAAAGCACGCTGACTGCTATATTGGCAAAGTTTTTGATCTCCGAAGGCATGCGCGTGCTAGTGATAGACGCCGACGAAAGCAATCGTAGTTTGTACAGGATGCTGGGCCTGCAGGCTCCCTACAGCACCCTGATGGAAGATTTGGGCGGTAGGGTCGCCGTAAAAAAGGCGGTGTTTGAGAGGCAAAATGGCAGTGATTCCGAAGATGCCAAGTTACACGTTGATGATCTGCCGCGATCTTGCGTCAGCAGGCGCGATGATCTGGCTTTTTTGGCGATAGGGAAGATCTACAAGCCGGATGAAGGTTGCGCCTGTCCCATGAGTGCTCTTGAGAAGGGTTTCTTGGAGAGGTTGTATGTACCCGGATGGTGGGTTTTGGTAGATTGCGAAGCCGGTGTGGAACATATTGGACGCGGGGTGTGGCGACATGCCGATGTCTTTTTGGTAGTGTTGGAGCCTTCCCATGAATCGATGGAAATGGCCAAGTTTATGAATGGTCTCGCAAAAGAAGTAAATCGTCCCATTGTAACGGTGGTGAATATGGTAGATGAGGATATAGCAGAGGACGTTAAAACGTCCGTGGAGTCCCTCGGCATCAGCGTTGACGCCATTTTCCCCCGTGACAGGAGGGTCGCTTCTGCAAATCTAAGCGGACAACAGGTGCCCTTGTTGCCCGATTTCGTGCCATCGCTTAGAGCTTGTACGGAGGCAATTTTAAACAAGGTCAAGGAGGGTGCATCGTGAAAAAAGAAGGCTCCTTCGCATGGCTCATGTTTGGTACGTCTGTTGCTTCGTGGGCAATAGGGTTGTGGCTTTTCTCTCGCCTTGGAGGTGGCCGCAAGGCCATCCTTTGGCCGGCTGTCGTGTTTGCCGTAGCTACGGCAGCCTTGTTAGTGGAGGCTTACCTCAGTAAGCGCGAAAGGATAAGCTTGGTTCGAGTGCTTTTGAGCCTAAATCAAAAGCTCAGCGCTAAGGACTTAAGCGTCGATAAGGGCAAAAGCTTTTTATCCTGGGTGGCTGACGGCTTAAATAATACGATACAAGCTATTTTAGGGGTTCGCATATTTGCCGGCAAGGTGGGTATAGCTACGGAAGATGTTGTAGAATCCGCAAAATTCAGCAGTGACACCATGCATAGCATTGCCGCTTTTGCTTCTGAGATAGCCCAAGCAGCGAGCGAGATAAGTTCACTGGCAAACGACGCCAGCTTGCGTATACAGACTTTTTCGGCGGGCATTCAGGAGTCTTCGTCCACGATTGAAAACATTGCAGCGCAGGGCAAGTCCGTCGAATCGGAGGCCGGAGAAAACGTGAGACTGGTCCAAGAGACGACGCAAGGGATAGGAGCCGTGGATGAGGCAACAAAGCGTGTTTCCGAGGCAATCGGTCAAATGCAGAGGGTTTCTAAAGACATAGTCGATATAGTCGGCAGCATCAAGGGGATTGCAGCGCAGACCAACTTGCTTGCGCTCAACGCTGCCATTGAGGCAGCCAGGGCAGGCGAGCACGGAAGGGGATTTGCCGTTGTCGCTGAAGAAGTTCGCAGCTTAGCCGAAGAATCTTCAAGGGCGGCGTCAAGCATAGAGAACCTGGCAAACAATATCAGAGCCTTGGCTGAAGAGGGCGTTAAAAGTATCGATGTAGCAAGCAGGAAGGTAATGGAGGCCAACGAAAAGGCAAGGCGCATGGATGAGAGCAATAAAAAGGTCCTGTCCATCGTTGGAGATTTGATCAGGGAGATAGGGCTTACTTCGGAGACCTTCCAGACTCAAGCCGAATCAAGCGTAGAGATGGCCAACTTTATAGCAGGCATAACTGAAAAGGTGGATCGTCAGACCAAGAGGTTGGACGAGATGAACGCACTGCTTCAGGATGAGGCAATCTCCTCGGAAGCCATGGCCGAGAAAGTAGAGGTCATCCTTTCTTCGGCCAATGCAATGGAAAAGGCGTTATTTAAGTTTAAGCTTAAGGAAGAAGAGCTATCGTCATCCCTGGTAAAAGAAAGAGCCGTGATGCGAATAGGCATCGAAAACCGCGATTGGGGACGTTTTCACTTCTGGAGGGGTGGCAAGGTTCAGGGGCTCGACGTCGACCTGGCCAACGAGATAGCAAAGGCTTTGAACGTAAAAGCTGAATTTGTGCCCACCACGTGGGGCAACGGTGAAAAGGGCACACTGTCTGGTACCTGGCTGTCAGAGGATTGGAGCGAGTTTGATATGGTGATCTCGGCCGTTACCAAGCTCCCATCAAGGGCTGAGAGGGTGGTCTTTTCAGTCAGCTATGCAGCGGTAGGACAAAAGATCCTTTTCAGGAAGCAAGACGAATTAAACTCATTGAAGGATCTTGTTGGCAAAAAAGTTGGGGCCCAGAAGGGTACCACCAGTGAAGCCATAGCCAGGAAAAAACTTACGGGCTCTACTGTTGTGCCTTATCCCAGTTGGCAGGATGCCCTGCAGGCACTTAAAAAAGGCGATATCAGCGCAGCTGTCATAGATAGTCCTACCGTACAGAGTTGCCTGGACGAAGATCCTTCGCTATCATCTCTAAGGACAGTCCTGACGTGGGAGCATTTCGGTGTAGTATTGCCCAAGTTTGTCTCAGGGGAGTTCAAGGAGATCGTCGATGACGTGGTCATGAAAAACAGGGAGCAGTTGGCCAATAAATGGCTAAAATCGACGCGTGATAGCTCTTATTTGGCTACTTTATAACTTAGGAGGTGTTCGATATGTCGTTGCGCGAAGATCGTGCTATACAGGTTATCTTGGGCAGAAGGAGCATAAGGAAGTTTCAAAAGGACAGGAAAGTCGAGCCCGAAAAGCTTGACATCATTTTGGAGTGCGCTCAAGCTGCTCCTACAGCTGGGGGTGGAAGGCCGTGGCATTTCGTGGTCGTTGAGGACAGGCATATGTTAGATGCCTTGGCGGAAGCCCATCCCTACGGAAAGATGCTACACGAGGCGCCCTTAGCCATCGTGGTGTGCGGAGATCCCAAGTTAAATGATTTTGCGAAGCGGTATTGGGAAGAGGATTGCTCGGCAGCGATGCAGAACATATTGCTTGCATCTCATGCTTTGGGTTTGGGATCTGTGTGGCTTGGAGTGAGCAACTCCTCCGGACGTCCGGAAGCCGTTAGAAAGGCTTTAGGAATTCCGGATGACATTCAGGTTTTGGCCATAGCGGCGATCGGCTATCCTGCCGAAACGAAGGAGCCTCACAGCGGTTATGACCACAGCAGGATCCATCGCAATAGGTGGTAAAAGCCTCGCTTAATGTGGAATATGTGCTATAATCAATAAATAAGCGACGGGCCCTCAGTACCGTCGCTTATTTATTGTTTGACATATCATATTCATCGACTTTGTTGGAGGTATAGGCATGACAGAAAGCGGCAACATTGGCAAAGTATTAAGGCTACCACTTGAAGAAGAGATAAAATACAGTTACCTTGATTATGCTATGAGCGTCATAATCGGCCGTGCGCTGCCCGATGCCAGGGACGGACTGAAGCCTGTCCAACGCAGGATACTTTACGCGATGATGGAGCTGGGCTTAAAGTCAAGTCAACCGTACAGAAAATCGGCAAGAATAGTCGGCGAGACCATGGGTAAATACCATCCTCACGGGGATGCTGCCATCTATGATGCCATGGTGAGAATGGCCCAAGAGTTTTCCATGCGATATCCTCTCGTGGACGGACAGGGGAACTTTGGCTCTATTGACGGAGATCCCCCTGCAGCCATGCGTTACACAGAGGCTCGTCTTTCCCCTCTTGGAGAAGAGATGTTAAGGGACATAAACGAAGACACGGTAGATTGGGGGCCAAACTTCGATGAGACCTTAAAAGAACCGCTGGTCTTGCCTTCGCTGCTTCCAAATCTTTTGGTGAACGGCAGCTCCGGTATTGCTGTAGGCATGGCTACCAATATGCCCCCTCACAACTTGGCCGAGGTGGTCGATGCGGTTTGCTTGCTCATCGAGAAGGGTGAGGACATAGAGCTTGGAGATATAATTGAGGTCTTGCCTGGCCCCGATTTCCCCACGGGTGGAGCCATAGCAGGCAGAGATGGGATTATAAGCGCTTACAAGACCGGACGGGGCAAGATCATATTGCGGGGCAAGGTCTCCATTGAGCAGATGAAGCGCGGCAGGACAAATCTTCTCATAACGGAGATTCCCTACATGGTCAACAAAGCCTCGCTGATCGAGATCATAGCAAGAGGCGTACAGGAAGGTTACATAACTGGCATAGCTGACCTTAGGGACGAATCCGACAGGGATGGCATCAGGATAGTGGTCGAATTGCAGCGAGACGCCGATCCCCACTTGGTCTTAAGGCAGCTTTACAGCAGAACGCCTCTTCAAACTACCTTTGGCGTAATAAACCTTGCCTTGGTAAATGGCGTACCAAGGGAACTCAGCCTTATAGAGCTGCTTAAGATATTTTTGGATCATCGTAGAAATGTAGTCCGTCGCAGGACAAGTTATCGACTGGGTAAAGCGCAAGAGAGGGCCCACATAGTTGAAGGCCTCGTCAAGGCGTTAGACGTCATAGACGAGATCATCACCCTCATAAGGGGATCGCAGGATATCCAGAGCGCTAAAGTCGGCCTGACGGAAACCTTTGGCTTTACCGAGGTCCAGGCGCAGGCCATCTTGGACATGAGGCTCCAGCGTTTAACTAACCTGGAAAGGAACAAACTGGAAGAAGAATTAAAACAGCTATTGCAAGACATAGAGAAATACCGTACCATCCTTGACAATCCCTCTGCCCTCGATTCTGTCGTTCGCGAGGAATTGTTGGAGCTGAAAAAGCAATTCGGCGATGCGAGGAAGACAGAAATTATAGACGAAATTGTCGATGTGGATGAAGATGAGCTCATCCCCGAGGAAGACATAGTAGTAGTATTGACAAAGGATGGCTATCTGCGACGGGCCCCATTGGGCGACTATCGTTTGCAGGCCAGAGGAGGCAAGGGCATCAAGGGCTTTAATCCGAGAAACGAGGATGAGGTGGCGATGTTCGCTGCAACCACGACACATCATGACATCTTCCTGTTTACGAACAAAGGGCGCGTATTTGCCATAAAAGGATACCTGCTTCCTGAGCCCAAAAACGGCAAGGGCAAACACGTGAGTTCCTTTTTTACGCTGGAGGAAGGCGAACGCGTTGTGGCTATAAAAGACGATACGATGCATGGGGCGAAATTCGTGCTTTTCGCCACTAAAAATGGTATCGCCAAGAGGGTTGACGTAAGAGAGCTCGGCAACCTGACTCGTGCCGGCAGGCGCATCATAAACCTGGATGAAGGTGACGAAATTGCTAGGGTCAGGTTTACATCCGGGAGCGATGACCTGCTCTTCGTCTCTGCCAAGGGACAGGCATTGAGGACCAGCGAAGAGGAATTCAGGCCCATGGGGCGGCAGGCCAGGGGAGTGAGGGCCATAAGGCTTTCGAAAGGTGATATTTTGGTTGGCTGCGAACCTCTGCGTGAGGATACGATGATATTGCTCATAAGCGAAAAGGGAGTTGGCAAGCGCACCTCCTCCGATGAATTTCCTTTGCATCATCGTGGCGGGTCGGGCGTAAGGGCAATGAGGTTATCTGGGCGCACGGGGTTGATAGTGGGCGCCTGGAGCGTTACCGAGGATGATGAATTGATGATAGTGACGAGCAAAGGGCGTGTAACGCGCATAACTGTTAAAGACGTTCCCGTGCTGTCTCGAACGGCGACGGGGAACATCCTAGTTAGGCTTGATCAGGGCGACGAGGTGGCTGACGTCACCGTAATTCGCGAGGATGCCATGGAGGAGATCTGATATGGGTTTAGCTCGCGAGGGGGTTGTGCCTGTAGTTACAGCTCTTTTTATGACGATGGGAGCCTGGTTAATATCTCCTGTGTTAGGGGTCATTTTGGGCTTGTGTACTGCCTTTCTGGCATGGTTTTACAGGGAACCTCACGTCGATGTTCCGACGGATCCCCTTTCCTTCGTGAGTCCGGCAAACGGGAAGGTCGTCGAGCTCGAAGTCGTCGACGCTCCCTTTGCCGGCAAATCTACCAAGATAGGCATTTTCATGTCTGTCATGGACGTGCACGTTAACCGAATACCTTACGATGGGAAGATATCCTTTTTGGATTATAAAAGAGGCAAACACCTGGTGGCCTTTGCTCCCAAGTCGTCTGAGGTCAACGAAAGGTTATATGCCGGCCTTGAAACTAAGTATGGCAACGTGTTATTGGTGCAGATAGCTGGATTGCTGGCCAGGAGAATAGCATGCCGCGTAAGGGTCGGTCAAAGGGTGCCAAAGGGGGATGCCTATGGCATGATAAGGTTCGGTTCTAAGGTTGACGTATATCTGCCGCTTGCAATAAAGCCCATGGTCAAGATTGGAGATAAGGTTAAAGCCGGAAGCAGCGTCATAGGTTTAGCTTCAGACGAAGGGAGTGAGCTCAGTGGGCAAGAAAGTATATAGAAAACGAATGATAAGAAAGCCGATCCCCATCCGCAAATTGTTACCTAATATGATAACCAGCGGAAGCATCTTGTGTGGAGTGATGTCTTTGGTCTTGGCTTTTCATGGCCATTTAGTGCCGGCTACTTGGTTGACCTTCATGGCTGCATTCTTCGACCTGATGGACGGCAAGGTAGCTCGATCGCTTGGCGGAGACAGCGCCTTTGGAGTGGAATTTGACAGCCTTGCAGATGTGGTGAGCTTTGGGGCTGCCCCTGGCATGATATTTTATATCTCTTATTTATATGCCTTTGGCGGAGTTTTGGGAGCATTGGCCACGGCATTTTACGTCCTGTGCGGGGCGCTGAGGTTGGCTCGCTTTAACGTGGTACATTCGAGCGGGAGATTTCAAGGGCTCCCAATCCCTGCAGGTGGATTATTTTTGATGTCCTTCATAGCATCGGGAGTGGTTTTACACCCCCTAATTGCAATGATCATCGCCATCATCGCAGGGTCGTTGATGATCTCAAGCATTCCCTACGGCAACCTTAAACATTTAAGCAAAGATAACATCAATATTCTCAGGCTTTTATTTCTTATCGGTTGTTTTGTTACCATATCGGTAGTTTTTAAGGAAAAGATTGCGCTTGTTTGTGCATCGGTGTATGTCTTAAGCGGGCCCCTGGGAATTGATTGGGGAAGGTGGCTTGCCTTAAGGGACGAAGAGGAAGTAGCAGACAATCAGTAAATAATTAAGGGGGCGCTTGCCCCCTTAATTATTGCCATTTCGAGATATCCAGCTCTCCTTCGCTTTTGGCAACTACGCTCGTTCCCACGAGATCGCCGGTTACGTTTATACAGGTCCTGCCCATGTCAAATATGGCATCGACTCCAAGGACCATAGCATAAGCAGCAGCTACAGGAGTGCCCGGTTCAACTGGTAGCCCGATCGAATCTAGGACCAACAGCAACATGATGGCTCCGGCTCCGGGGACCCCGGCAGTTCCTATTGACGCAAGCAGTGCAGTAAGTATGATGATGAGCTGATCCGAGAGGGTCAGATCATGACCTACGGCAAATCCTATGAACAAGGCGCAAACTCCCTGATAAATGGCCGTTCCGTCCATGTTGATGGTTGCCCCAAGCGGGAGCGTAAAGGAATATATGCCTTTGGGTATCCCCATATTTTCTGCACATGCCATGGATACGGGAAGGGTCCCGTTGCTGCTCCTGGTGACGAAGGCGGTTATCATGGCCTCCTTGGCATGGGATAAAAATTTTGTCAGACGTAAGCCGAAAAACTTTAAGATCAATCCATAAATTACTGCCACATGCACAACTATGGCTAAATACTCCGCTGCAACTGCCGTAGCTAAAGGTCCAATTACGCGCGATCCTTCCTTGGCCAGTATCACCGCTACCAAGGCGAATACGCCGATAGGAGCATACTCCATTATGCCGCGCACGATCTTGTACATTACCTCGGCTGCGCCGTTCGCAAATCCGTAAACTATGTTGGCAGAATGTTTTAGCTCCTCGTTTTCGCTCTCTCGAAGGAAGGAAAGCCCTATGCCGAAAAGAAGCGCGAAGAAAATGATGGGAAGCACGTCACCCTTGGATAAAGATTCGACCGGGTTTGTGGGCACTATGTTAAGAAGCGTGTTTGTCAGCGACGGTTTAGACAAGGTGACTCCTGCCACTTCGCCTCCGGCAAGCTCTAAGCCCAATCCGGGCTTAAACAGGTTGCCGAAGATCAGGCCTATGGCGACGGCAAAGACGGTTGTGAGCAAGTAGTAGACGATTATCTTGACGCCAACCTTGCCCAAGCGGTAAGGGCTAATGCTTGCCGTACCTACGATCAGGCTGAACAGTATCACAGGAACGACTATCATCTTTAAAAGTCGGATGAATAAATCCCCAAAGGGTTGAACCCAGAGTATCTTTTCCTTCAATAAGAGACCCGCGATAACGCCTAATATGAGCCCTGCCAATATCCGCTTCAGCAAATTTGACCCGAAATACCAACTCATAAAACCGCTTTTCTTGCTCTCTTCCTCCATCGATCCAATCCTCCTTTTCCAAGTTTTATTGACCGCGCCTAATCTTAATTATATTAATTATACATCTTAAAAATCAAGGGCACTGTTACGCCTATAAGATCAAATTTTTTGAAATTGGCAAAAAGGGGATTTCGTTAGATGATACTAACTTTTAACGTGATAATTTCGCATTAATTGTAATGATTTTACATAATCTAAGGATTTAGCTTGAATATCACTGGCACCAGCAATTCACTTTCCTTCGAGGTCTTGAAAACCCACCTTTTGACGGCCTTAAGAGCACTTTCGTCCAGTTGTTCGTATCCGCTGGATTTGTATACCTTGGCCTCGACGACGGCACCGTCATGCGAAAGGCGCACATATATAAGTACCGTTCCCTCTTCTCCGCGTCGCCTGGAAGCCAGGGGATATACCGGCTTGGCGCCTCGAACGATATCGAGGTCGCTTGCAATTGGAGGCACTTTCTCTTCCTGCTCAAGCGATCCCTCGTTTGCAAAATTTAAAGCATCGGAGGGTCCGCCCTTGCCTTCTTCGTATTCTGCAGAGGCACTAAGATTTTGTCCCCTATCCTTTAAGTCGCTATCCGCGTTCCCTAAGGCTATCTGATCGCCTTTGTTTTGATCCGTTACGTGAGTCTCGGAAGGTATTTTTTTATCGTCGGTCTTGACTGGAGGCTTTGGCTTGTCGATGCGTTTTTCCTTGTTGATGGCAGCTTTAGGGGCTTTATCGGTTGCCACGGCAGGAGGGTTGTTCGTCTTTCTTGACGGCAGGGTGTTTGTGGCAATGACTTTGCCTTTTGCAGCGTTCGTCTCTATCGATACGAGTTTGACGTTAATCGTCTTTGCAGGCGTCGAAGATCTGACCTGCAGTTTTGGCGGAACATTGATCGCTAAAACTGCAGCGCAATGGATAATGAGGCTCAACAAGATGGGAAGCGCCCATCTTCTGACATTATCGCTCATTGGCCGTTCCCTTCGCCTCCTCCTACCGCAAGGGATACTTCATCGATGCCGGCTTGTTTTAAGGCATCCAAGACGTTAACTACCTTGCCGTAGGTCGCGCTTTTGTCTCCCGCAAGAAGTATCGTCCGCCCCTTGGAATTGGCATCCTGAGCCAACTTTACCGCTTCGTCAATGTCTACCGCTTTGCCGTTATGCACTATAGTTCCGTCATGGTTGACGTTAATGACAAGAGGGGTGTTCTTTAGGGGATCTCCCTTGCCCTTGGGCAGAGCTACGGTAATGCCCCCTTCGACGAAAGTGGTGGCTATGACGAAAAAGAGGATGAGTTGAAATATGATGTCCACTAAAGAGGTCAATTCGACCTCGGGAATATCCCTCTTTGACCTCATTTATTTGCCTCCTTGGATGCCATATCAATAGCTTTGATTAAGACGTCTGCACTTTCAAGGACCCTTGGCCCGGGATGAAGCAGGACTTCCGATTCAAATGAGACTATTTTTGCCTTTAACGGCAGATTTCCGGTGACCTTCATGAATTCCTCTGCATTTATTGACATTCCCTTCTTAGTCTGAACCAGGAGTATGACATCGGGGTTCCAAAGCAACAACTCCTCCCTGCTGATCACCGGAAAGGAGAACTTTTTGCTGTCGGCAGCATTTTTAATGCCTATCGCATTCATTATATCGCCGATGTAGCTCCATCCTCCGGCCACTATCAAAGGGTCATGCCACACTATTACCAGCATGGATGTCGGCTTATTGATCCTTGCCGCAAGTTGCGACCTTCTTTGCCCCAATCCACTATCGATGTCTTGCCATACCTTTTTTGCTCTTTCGATCCTGTTAACTTTTTCTGCTATCTTAAAAAAAGCCTCTTTAACGTGGCTTAGCCTATGGTGCAACGTTAATTCCAACGTATCTATATTGAAGGCCTGAAGTCGATTTAGTAGATCATGGTGAAAAATTTTCTCTCCTATGACGAGGTCCGGCTTTAGGTTGATTATTTTTTCAAGGGAAGGGTCTACGTTACCTCCGACGCTTGGCTTGTTTGAGACGTCAGGCGGGAATGTATCGTAGTCGGTCACTCCTACTACGGAATCAATGGAACCCAGAAAATACAGAGATTCCGTGACGCTTGGTGCTAAAGAGACTATCCTTTTATAAGTTTTAAACGCAAAAGCTGAATTTGGAAAAAGTAATCCCAAAATCACCCAAGATAGGAAAGCTAACAGCAATGTCGAGCTGATTTTTTTTAGACCGACCATGCCCCTTAGCCTCTTAAGATCTTTTCGCGGAGGATAAAATCGCTTCCCCTACATAAAGCCTCTTCTGCTGCCTCGATCTTGGAGGAAAACCACGTGTAACACAACACGGCAGGTATGGCCACGACCAGCCCTGCAACTGTCGTAAGTAAGGCCTCCCAAATTCCCGAGGCAAGCATGGCCATGTTGGCAGAACCTTCAGCGGCAGCAGCAACGGCCCGAAAGACCTCCACGATTCCAAGCACCGTTCCAAGCAACCCGAGCAGGGGTTCCACCCTGGCAACGGCGGAAAGCAACATGAGGCCCTTTTCCCACCTGTATATCTCGTGACGTACCTCCTGTTCGAGGAGCATCTTGAGCGCATCGGGAGGTGCTTGCCAATGATCCACTGCTGCACGAAACAGACGATGTAGGGAGGTCTCCCTTTCGCGGACTAGCCTGGAGGCCCCTTCTGCGTCTCCTTTGTAAAGAAGCTCTCCAAGCTTGCGCTCGAGTGGTCCGGGATTGACCCAGGATTTCTTGTAAAACCACAGGCGTTCTATGACTACCGCCAGCCCCACTATGGAAAGTGCGATTATGGGATACATGCAGGGTCCGCCAAGCTCTATGATAAGCATAAAGTTCTTCAACGATTACCACTCCTAATAACGACCGTTTTATGCAGATAAGATTAGCATTACACAGGGGATCTGCCAACGTTTTTTTGAAGCCAATGTGTCTTGTTGAGCGCGACAAGAAGGGCGAATCCCATAATGGAACCGGGGATGCTGCTCAAAAGAAAGGCGGACATTATGAGCCACAGGGTCGTCTCCCTTCCCATGGCCGGTGCCAGTATATAAACGCTTATCGCAGCTCCGATAAACCCCGTGCCCAACGGCTCCGTCAACGCTGCGTAGCGCCTTTTGTCCTTAAACAATCTTGCCATGAAGCCCACCACTAAAGCTCCGGGGATGCTTCCCGGAAAGGCAAAAAGCGTTCCCGTTCCCAACGTGTTTCTTATAAGGCTTGCAGTAAAAGCTGCACCGGCTGCCCACCATGGACCGAGCATTACCCCTGCTATTGCGTTGACCGCATGTTGAAAGGGAAAACAACGGGTTGGTCCTACGGGGATGCTAAAGCCCGAAAGCAGCACTGCCATGGCGGCGAACAAAGCCGCCATGGCCATGTTTTTTGTGGCAGTCCTCGTCATGTTTCATACCCCCTAAATTTTTAATTTTCATTCCGTCCACAGTATTGGTTCTACCTCAACCGGGCGGCTTATGAGTCCGACTTTAAGGGCAAAATCAGCGAAGGTCTTCCATCTATCGACACTTAAATTTTGGTCTTCTGCATAAAACGGCAATGTCTTTTCCAAGGCGAGCCTTTCAAGCTTTTTGTCGGATTCCGGTATGGCTTTGAAGTAATCCGTCAATGCGCTTTGGGGGTCTTTTTTGATCTCGGCGATGGCCTTGGATAGGGCATTTCTAAATGAGACTATCGCCTTTTCGTTTTCTTTGACAAATTGGGGGTTGGCTATCACCACGAGCTCGTCGTAATCGGGAAAACCGTGTTCTTCCAGGGCAAAATAGCCGGGCTTGTAGCCTTGAAGCTCAAGCTCCACGACTTCGTAGTTTCTAAAGCCGCCCATAACTGAATCAACCTTTCCGGAGATGAGGGATGGCACTATGGCGAACTCGAGATGGACCAACTTATAATCTTTAATCCCGTTCAGGTCGCAAAAGGCCTTGGCCAATACGTCCTCCATCCCGGCTACGGTGTATCCCATGGGCCTTCCGCTAAGGTCTGCAGGTTTTCCTATGCCGCGGCCCTTTATGTAAAGGACGGTTGACAGAGGGTGGCCTATGAGCCTTCCAACGACGGTCACGGGAACTTTTTCGGACGTGGCGACCAGGACCTGCGGTTCATAGCTTATTCCAAGCTCCGATTTGCCTGCAGCCACCAGTTTCAGGGCATCGGCAGTTTCCGATGGCGATACTATGTTTACCTTCAGGCCTGCTTCGGCAAAAAATCCCCTTTCTTGGGCTACGTAAAGCGGCAAATGGTCTATATTGGGGAACCAATCGAGCACCAATGTCAAGCTTTCCCCGCATGCCGGAACAGAGAGAAGAATAACCACTAGCAATGCCAAACCTACTCGTTTCACTTTAAGATCGCCTCCCCTTAAATTTCTCCTTTTTGCCTAACCCTTCGTGTTGTTGAGCCAAAACAGGAAACGCTTTTCCAGCTTGCTCACCACAAACCAAAGCCCCATGCCCATGGCACTTAACCATACCAGGGCTGCAAAGAGCATATCCGTCCTGAGCCTGGCGTTCATCTGGATCATCAGGTACCCTAAGCCCCTTTGAGATCCCACCCATTCCCCTAGCACTGCTCCGATAGTTGCGACGGCGACGGCCATCTTAAGGCCGGCAAAGAAGGATGGCAGCGCGGCAGGCCAATAAAGCAAGCGCATCTTCTTTCGGAAGGGCGCGTCAAGCAAGTCAAATAACACCCCGTAATCGGGATCGACCTGCTTAAAGCCGGAGTGCAAAGAGACGGTGAGAGGGAAAAATATGACTATCGTTGCCATTACAACCTTGCTTATGAGGCCGTATCCGAACCATATCACTAGCAGCGGAGCCAGGGCAAATATGGGGATGGCCTGGGATATCACCAAAAAGGGAGTTACCGCGGCTTCCATGCCCGGAAAGCGAAACATCGCTATAGCAAGCGGTATGGATATGGCAAGGCTTATAAATAGCCCGAGGAAAATTTCAACAGCGGTGATTAGCGTATTTTCAAAAAGCAAGGGCGCTTGATAAAAGCAAGTGGATAATATGAGGCTTGGAGGAGGAAGGATGAACTTGGGGATTCCCAAAGTCCTTACTAGAGCTTCCCAAGCCAGGAGGACTACAACCACTACCAAAAGGGAGGTTCGCCTATACATCGACGAGCTCCCCCTTTAGCGTGGAAAATATATCCTCTGCCATCTCGGCCAGTTTTGAGTCAAGATGATATCTGGGTTTCGGCAAGTCTCTCAGGTTGATCTCTTTTATGATGCGCATTGGCAGATGAGAGAGCAAAAATACCTTATCAGCCAGCATCAAGGCTTCCATCACGTCATGGGTGATCATCAATACGGTCTTGTTAAATTCGAGTTGAATGCGCATGATTTCGCTTTGAAGCATTCGCCTGGTTAAGGCGTCAAGGGCAGAGAGCGGTTCATCCAGCAAAAATACTTCCCTGTCAAAGAGCAATGTTCGCACTAAAGCAGCTCTTTGGCGCATACCACCCGAGATTTGATTGGGAAAGTAATGTTCGAACCCCGACAGGCCAAATCGCGAGAGTAACCGTTTTGCCTCTGATTTTCCTGTATTTAAGTCTTTGTTCAAGGTCTTTATGGGGATCAAGACGTTATCCAAGATGTCGAACCAGGGAAGCAGCAGATCCTTTTGAAGCATCATCGCGGCATTTTCTTTCAAGTTTTGTACCCTTAAGCCCTTCCATTCCATGGAGCCTCCGTCAAAGGGCTCTATGCCCGCGATTACGCGAAACATGGTGCTTTTGCCACACCCTGAAGGGCCAAGAAAGGCGGTAAAGCTTCCGCTTTCTACCGTGAAGCTTAAGTTCGTAAATACCGCGAGATCTGGATAAATCTTGCTTATATTACACACCTTTAACAAACTTAAGCCGACCTCCTTAATGATAAGGATCAGTCGGCACATCGGGAAAGCAACTCATTTTAGAGGATTAAAGCTAGTACCTTCCCTACGCCGGCATGACCCGGATCAGGTTCTAGGGGTCGAAGCAGCCTCAAGCTTCCTCTCAGTCGGTTAACCGACTCCCCCAGGATACTAGGATTTTACCACAAATTCTGCTAAAAAGAGAAGTTCATTTTAACTTACTGAATTAAAACATGGCGTCAATAGGGATATCTTGGACGGCGCTATGCTGAACAGCACGCTTTGGCCCTCTTTAATCTCAAGCATCAAGTAGGAATCGCCTGGATATTCTGCATGCCACTCTATGCCGGAACCTTTTATGTAAAGTCGCACCGAACCGTTGATCTCTATCTTTTCGATTATCTTCCCCTCTATAACGTTAGCCTCAAGCTCGGGGTCGACAGGAACATCAGGATATAGAAGCTTAACGTGGTTGGGGTGTATGAAGACGGACGCCTCTCCGATCAAGTGACGAGAACACGACACTTTAAGCCTGCCCTTGTCCCATTTGAAATAGAGGCTTCCTCCATCTTCTTCGATCTTGCCGTGTATCAAAGTCCCCCATCCAAGGGAATGCCAGATGCTTTCCTGAGCATGAGGATCCCATAGCTTATCGACGTCAATTGAGGCAAGCGTCTTGCCGTCACGTATCAAAAATACCCTGCTTGCCAACGAGCATACATCTTCTATATCGTGGGTGACGTATATGGTCGGCGTCTGACTTTCTAGTGATAATTTTTTAAGCTCCCTTCTCAGGGCCCTCCGCATGGGGCCATCCAGTGCGCTAAAGGGCTCATCTAACAGCAGAAGATCCGGCTTAGGGGCCAGGGCCCTGGCCAGTGCGACGCGTTGCCTTTGCCCGCCCGAAAGCTGGTTTGGCATCCTGTCATAAAGGCCTTCAAGTTTTACCCTATCCAGCCACTGTCTTGCAATCTTCCATTTGTTTGGCCCTTTAAGTCCATAGGCAACATTTTCAAGTGCAGTCATGTGGGGGAATAACGCCAACTCCTGGAAGACCAACCCTATCCTTCTTTGGCATGCCTTGACGAAGACGGAAGAAGCGGAGTCATACAGGACGCGGCCGTTTAGGACAATTCTGCCCTCTTTGGGACGATCCAGTCCGGCCAATATCTTTAAAGTTAAGCTTTTGCCTGCGCCGCTTGGGCCAAAGAGGGCAGCTATTTCCTCTCCCAACTCAAAGGAGATCCTTAAAGAAAAGCTTCCCAAATCCTTTGAGAAGCTTGCTTCAAGACAGTTCAATATGCCTTCCCTCCAGTTTCTTTACGATCAATAAACTTGCTATCCCAAGAATCGTGAGCAGCAAAGCTGCTATGTTTGCTTCAAGAAAATTCATGGCTTCCACGTTGCTGTATATAAATAGCGGCAAGGTCTGCGTCCTGCCGGGGATGTTGCCAGCTATCATCAGGGTAACCCCGAAGTCCCCAAGGGCCCTCATGGATGCCAGAGCCAGTCCTGCCATGATGGAAAGGCGCGACAGGGGAAATGTTATCCTCCAGAAGATCTTGAATTCGCTGTCACCCAGCGTCCTTGCTGCCTGCTCAAGCTGCCTGTCCACCGATGAGAACCCGGACCTGGCGGCCTGTATCATTATGGGCAACGACGGAAAAAGCGGGGCCAAGGCAGCTGCAGGGAAGGAAAAAAGGACCTCCGCTTCTCTGATGAAGGGGATATGGCTTAAGGTCATCAGAAGATAAAGTCCAAGAACGGAGGGAGGCAGGGCTATAGGAAGTATTACCAGCACGTCGAGGAGGTCCTTTCCCTTAAATTCGGTCTTGGCCAGGATCCAACCCAAAGCTACGCCTATTATCAACAGCAAGGGGACATCTATGGCCAAGACCTTTAAGCTGATGATGAGGGAAGATATCATTTGCCGTGCACGGGCTCAAAGCCCCACTTCTTCCATATATCGTCGGCGGCTTCAGACCTCATGTAGCTCCAAAAATTCTTGAGATTCTCCGTGTCCTTGCCCTTTACGAGCCCGCCGCTGTTTTCCAGCGGATCTACGGGAAGGATCACATAATTTCCCCCGTTGAGCTTCTTGGCTATGGAAAGCGAGAATATCCCAATGTCGGCTCCGCCGCTTTTTGCAGCTAAAGCTGCCTGCTCGACGCTTCCCATTATTACCAGCCTTTTTTCTTTCATGAGATCATCGTAAATTCCTTGGGATTTGAGGTATTCTACGGCAGCCTTGCCAAAGGGAGCAGACGCAGGATCGGCAATGGCTATATGAAGACCCTTGTTCTTCAACGTATCGGTCGAGATGGGCTCATCCTTCTGCCACCAGGCTACTACTGGAGCTGTCGCCATTGGGTGTACATCATAAAGGTGTCCCTCATCTGCAAGCTTCTTGGTCCATTCGGGACTTGCGGACAAAAACAGCCCGAAGGGTGCACCTGCAATTATCTGTGAGGCAAGTTTGCCCGATGCTCCAGAGACGACTTCGGGAGCTTTCCCCAGGCCCTGCTTTTCGTATTGAGAGGCCAAGTCGTTGATGCACTCATGGATGCTTGCCGCTACGGCCACGACGTCTTTGTATGAAGCGGCAAAGACGAAGGACGTCAGAAGCGACGTGATAAACACCACTCCTATTGCGATCAGAAAGCCCTTTTTCATGCCCGATAACATTAAAGATACCCCCTTGTTTGAATGGATGGCATTCGACCTCTTTAGTATAGGGAATTCGAGAAAAAATGCAACAGTGTTGCAAGGAGGTATTTATCCTAATATGCCTACCATTCTTTGGTGTAATCGTCGAAATACCCCTGCACGAGCACTATGGGTGTGCCTTTGTCTCCGCTTCCGCTGACCAAGTCACACAGGCTTCCTATGAGATCTGTATACATGCGCGGTGTGGTGCCCAAGGACTCCTCTTTATCTGTTGAGATTCCCCTCTTTTTTTGAAGTATGCGGCCTAACACCGCGTCTTCTACGGCGTTGCTTTTACCCCGATCAAGCTCGCTATCTATCAGATACTTTAGCTTGAGCTCATTGGGTGTACCTATTAAGCCCTTGGTGAAACCGGGTGAGACCACCGGGTCGGCCAACTCCCAAATGCCGGTCTTGGGGTCTTTGAAGGCCCCATCGCCGTAAACCAGGACTTCCACATCGACGCCGTATTCTTCCCTGATCCTTCGCTGAATTTCCGCGCATATTTGTTCGCAGTCATGGGGAAAGAGCTTGAGCTTTTCGCCAGAGGCCATATTGGAGCCCAGGAGGCCGTATTCGGGATTGTAACCGCTTCCGTTAATGGGCTTTGTAAGCAGGTCATCCAGCCCCAATACGTTGCTGGCGCCCGCTTGCCTTAAGATTTTCTTGGTCCAAGCCCTTTCGTGGATATTGGCAACAAGTATTTCTTTGCAGTATTTTAGGGCAATCCTCGGGTCGTTGGAAAAGTATATATGTACCCTTCCTTCGGGAAATACACCTTTGTATAGCTCTACGTAATCGACGCTAGTGAAAGGATGCCTGATGGACAGCCCTTCGATGGACCTGTAATCGTGCTCGGATAGCAAATCGTTGTAGGGATTTATGCCCCTTTCGTACATCACGTTTCTGTCCATCAGGGGATTGCCCACCTCGTCGTTGGGGTAGTTCAAAAAGAGATGGACAGTTTTTCCCGTGAGCGCAATGCCCTTTAGGATCAAATAAAAACGGTTACGGCTCAAGATGGGGAATAGCACCGCAATTTCCTGTCCGGACATCTTGGCCGATAAGTCATGAGCTATGTCGTATATCGTAGCGTAGTTTCCTTGCGTTCTGGCAACGAATGACTCGGTGATGCCTATCACGTCTTTATCTCGCAGGGAAAAACCCTCTTCCTTGCATGCTTTTCCTATGGAATCCATGACGACTGAGATCACATCGTCACCTGCTTTTACCAAAGGTGCTCTTATACCTCGCGCTATGGTGCCAACCCTACGCGCCATGGCGATCACTTCCTTTCGTCTGATTCAAAACCGTTGGATAATATAGCATAATTTGCCTCCCTTTGTTATCTCGAGCGACAAATTTGAGGCAACGCAGCTTGGGTCGTTTGGCGCTATTTTAGATGCTCAAACGGTTAAGTGTGTCTATGCTATAATAACTGTAAAAGCAATGATCGTGAAATATTGTTTAAGCTTCCAAATCTTCTTTGTTTAGCCCTATCTGAATTTAATATATAAGCCTAAGGAGGTGCTCTAAATGACTAAAGGGCGTGAGAGGCTCTTTGAGCCCATGAGGATCGGAAGCGTGGAGATCCCAAACAGGATCGCCATGGCTCCCATGGGCATCATAGGGCTGGTAACCGAGGATGGCTGTTATACGGAACGCGCCGTAGAGTATTATGTTGAGCGAGCACGCGGCGGTACGGGGCTTATAATTACCGGGGCGGTGAAGCTTGAAAACGAGATAGAAAAGCTTAAGATGCCTACCTTTCCGTGTATAACGTTAAACCCGCTTCATTTCATCACCAGGGCTGCCGAGCTCACCGAAAGGGTCCATGCCTACGGATCCAAGATCTTCATTCAAATTACCGCGGGACTGGGGCATAACGCACATCCCATAATGCTCGACGGCCAACCCGTCGCCCCTTCTGCCATCCCAAACTACTGGGAACCCAACGTAACATGCAGGGAGCTTAAGACCGAGGAAGTGGAGCGCCTGGTCGAGAGGTTTGCAGAAGCGGCAGAGATCGCCGTGGCTTGTGGTTTCGACGGCATCGAGATACACGCCATGCATGAAGGCTACCTCCTGGATCAGTTCACCATGAGCTTCTTCAACAGGAGGACCGACAAATACGGCGGAGACCTGGAGGGAAGGCTTACGTTTCCCATCGAGATAATTAAGGCCATTAAGTCCAAGGTGGGCAGAAACTTCCCTGTCATCCTTAGGTTCAGCGTAAAAAGCTACATAAAGGGATGGAATAAGGGAGGTCTGCCCGGAGAGCAGTTCGAGGAAAGAGGAAGGGACTTAAAGGAAGGCCTCATAGCGGCCAAGATACTGCAGGAAGCAGGTTACGACGGCTTTAACGCCGACGCAGGTTCCTACGAAGCCTGGTACTGGGCCCATCCGCCGAACTACATGAAACACGGCTGTTACATGGACCTGATTAAAGAGCTTAAAAAGGTGGTAAGCGTTCCCGTGCTCATGGCCGGAAGGATGGAGCTGCCGGATCTTGCCGTCCAAGCTTTGGAGGAAAAGACCGCCGACGCTATAGTCTTGGGAAGGGGTCTGCTTGCGGACCCCGAGTGGCCAAACAAGGTAAGATCAGGCCAGGAAGAAAGGATCAGGCCCTGCTTGGGATGTCAAGATGGCTGTCTGGGCAGGATATTTGAGGGAAAACCGCTGTCCTGTGCGGTCAACCCCGCCTGCGGCCGAGAAAAAGATGCGGCCATCACCCCGACTACGACTCCCAGGAAGGTTGCCATCGTGGGCGGCGGCTTAGCCGGTATGGAATCGGCAAGGGTCGCTGCTTTAAGGGGACATAAGGTGACGATATATGAGAGGTCAGGACATCTCGGGGGCCATATCATCGAGGCCTCGGTGCCCGACTTCAAGAAGGACGAGGAAAGGCTGCTTAAGTGGTACGAAAATGAGCTTCAAAGGGCAGGCGTCACCGTGAAGCTCAACACGACGGTAACGCTTGATCTGCTTCGAGAGGAAGCTCCCGATGTAGTTATCGTGGCCACGGGCTCAAGCCCCAGGGATTTAAACGTTCCCGGCGTCGATAAGAACAACGTCGTAAAGGCAGAGGACCTGCTCCTGGGCAAGGGTAAGGCAGGACAAAACGTATTGGTCGTCGGAGGTGGCCTCGTGGGTTGTGAGACGGCCCTTTGGCTGGCCCAGCAGGGCAAGTCAGTCACGATAGTTGAGATGCTGGACGAGCTGATGTCGGCAGGCATGCCGCTGTGCCATGCCAACAAACAGATGCTGTTAGACCTGCTCTGCTTCCACAATGTAAAAGCCATAACCGGCACAACCGTAGCCGAGGTTACTTCCAAGGGGGCTGTGCTGATCGACAAGAACTTCAGGAAGACGGAGCTTGAGGCCGACACCATCGTCGTAGCCATAGGCCTTAAGGAGGAAAACAAGCTCTACGACTCGGTGAGGAAGGAATTTCCGAACTCCTACCTCATAGGAGATGCCATGAAGGTGCGTAACTTCATGTTCACGATATGGGATGCCTTCGAAGTGGGGAGGCACATATAGGCAAGTTGCATGATGCAAAAGGGAAATTTGCCTTTCTATGCGAGGGCTCAAATGACGTATTGGTAGTCAAAAGCATCATAAGGCAATTGATGCCGGATGGCGTCTTTGCCATGACAAAGCAACTTGGAGGGGTGAATAGGCTTCTTAAGGAGGCTGTCAGCGTAGCACGCAAACTGATTGCCAAAGGATACGTCGTAGTAGTGGTCTATGATGAAGCGGACGAGAAGGACGACAAGGCCATTGAGGAACTTGAGGGTCCAAGCTTAATTGTGGCGCCTGCAAAACGCAAGATAGAAGCCTGGCTTTTGGCGGATGGAGATGCCGTTTACAGGGCCTCGGGGTTAACCTTCCGAGGCCCTTTCCCTACTGATTTGATCGAAGATCCCAAGTACGCATTTCTGCATCATTTTCATCGGGCCGTGCGCGAGAGGAAACGATCATACATATTCAGAGAGCGTGACTTCTTTAAGGCCACTTTGCTTTATTGGGATGTAGGCAGGGCAAGACAACACAATGAATCCCTCAATGAACTCTGCAGGAAGATCGATGCCTTAAAGAGATAATGTTGTGGCTAAAGATGGGTAGGGATGCCAGATTTGTCCCATTTTGTGCGAAATAGGTCCTGGACAAAGAAAGCAATACTGTCAATGATAGCAATGGACTTTATTCTGAAGGTTTAGGAGGTTGAGGGGGACATGAAAACCTATCCCATCGGACTGGTGCCGGGACCTGTATCGGTGCCGCAGGATATTAGGGATATTTACACGATCAATTTCGGGAGCGCAGACCTTGAAGACGATTTCTTTGAAACTTACGATGAAGCCGGCAATTTGCTCAAAGAAGTTTTATCTACGAAAAATGACGTGGTCATCATGTCAGGAGAGGGAATGCTGGCGCTTTGGGGGGCATTAAAAAGCACGTTGCCCTCGGGCAGCAAGGTGCTTGCCGTCTCAAATGGGGTATTTGGCTCAGGCGTAGCCGACATGGCAAGGGCCTTAGGGTGTGATGTCCGCGAAGTCAAGTTTGATTACGATCGCGTGCCCGATATCGACGTAATTCGAGGCGAAGCCCTGGATTTCAGGCCCTTTATGATTACGGCTGTTCACTGCGAGACGCCCAGTGGCATTTTAAACCCCATTGAATCCATTGGGGAAATAGCCCGCGAAGTTGATGCACTATTTTACGTGGATTTTGTCTCAAGCGCCTGCGGAGTTGAGGTCCTTGTGGACGACTGGAATATAGATTTGGGCTTGCTCGGAAGCCAGAAGGCCTTAAGCCTCCCGCCTGATCTGGCGATGGTGACGGTAAGCGAAAAAGCCTGGGACGCCATAGCATCAAGGCGTTACGATGGTTATGATGCCCTGCTTCCGTGGCGATACGGGCCGAAAAAGAAAGAATTGCCCTATACTCACAATTGGCATGCCGTAGCCGCGCTTGCGATGTCGGCACGAAAATTGCTCGATGAGGGCTTAAAAAACGTCTACATGCGCCACGAAAGCGTCAGTGCCTACTGCATAAGTCGAGTCGTGGATATGGGGCTTAAGTTGTTTCCTCGCGATGAGGGTTATTCCTCGCCAACGGTTACGGCAATATATGTGCCTAATGGATGGAGTTGGAAGACGCTTGACGGCAAACTTCGAGAAAGAGGCGTGGTCTTCGGTGGCAGCTACGGCATCCTGAAGGACAGAGTTTTTAGGGTGGGTCACATGGGTAGCCAGGCCGATCTCGATCTTGTCTCTCGTGCCCTAGACATACTGGAAGATATTTTAACCTCTAGGTAAACTCACGTTTGTTCGATACCAGGGAAATTGCCGATATATCTATCGCTGATTTTGAGATAATCTACGTGTATTAAATTTAGAGGATATATGGACGGTGATAAGAGCTTAATGCCCAATGAACTGATATGGTTAAGCATACAATATTTGAGCATTCAACTACGGATGTTACCTCACTCTATTGCATTATCACTAGGAGGCAACCTGGGGCGCATGGTATTCCTGCTGAGCGGGAAGAGAGCTTCTAAGGCTGTATGCAGATGTTCCAAGATTTTGGGATGCAGTTTAGCTGTTGCAAGGGATATCGTTGCTAAATCCTACATCAATTTAGGGCGAAGTTTGGCGGAATTCCTGAGCTTGTCGAGGCTGCGGGATAGAATTGATGAATTGGTAACTGTCCATGATATAGAAAATCTAAACGATGCCCTGGCTTACGGCAGAGGCGTGATATTGCTTACGGCCCATCTGGGCAATTGGGAGCTGGCTGCGGCTTACTTGGGACTGAAGGGATATCCCATGAAGGCGATAGGTGCCGATCAAAGAGATCCTCGCATTACTCAGTTGATCGCCGATATACGATCTTCGTGCGGGGTCGAAACTATCGGAAAGGGCTTCGACCTGAGGGGCGCCATTCGATGCCTCCGGGAGGGCAATATCTTAGGCGTACTTTTGGATCAAGATGCCAAGGATAAGGGAATAGTCGCGCCTTTTTTGGGGCAGCCGGCTAGCACTCCCTATGGTCCCATAAAGATGGCCTTGAAGATGCGATCCCCCATAGTGCCCCTGTTTATAATTCGCAGAAAGGACAACGTCCATCACGATTTGTATTTCTTGCCCTCTTTGGAGGAGAGCGTGGAAAATTTTTATGAAAGACCTCTTGAAGAGAACGTGTGTATATGTAATGATATCTTGTCAGACTGGATCTCGAGGCATCCCGAGCAATGGCTGTGGCTATATCCCCGATGGGCATCTACGTTAGGTGACAAATGATGTATCTTGGTCTAGATCCTGGAAGGGATAAGGTGGGGTTTGCCTTCGTAGATGAGGAAGGCAAACTTATTTATTCGGGCATTTTGCCGGCCTCAGACATCGATTTGTTTTTGTCGATCCTTATGAAGGATGATTGGGAAAGGCTAAAGCCATACGGGCGCGAAGGCGAAGTTAGCTTGCTTTACGATGAGAGGCTGAAAGGCATATTGCTTGGCGGGGGAACCACCTCCGAAAAAGTTGAGCTTGCACTGAAGAGATTAGGCTTAAATTACGAGGTCGTAGACGAGTCATTCTCGACGGAGAGGGCAAGGGGTTTATATTTTCAAATTCATCCTCCAAGGGGATTACGCAAATATTTGCCACGATCCCTTTTGGTTCCTAATCGCGATGTAGATGACCTGGCAGCGTGGGAGCTCGTAAAAATGTGGCTGCAGAGATAAATCTTGACGGAAGGTGCGTTATACATGGATCCTAAGCTTTTTACGAAGATCGTTAACGGTTTTGCTGGGGCTTTAGTATCTGTTTGCAAGAGCATGGGCCTGGAGATCACCCTTGATAAGGAGGCCATCACTTCCGATGTCAACGTCGGAGGAAGTAGAGCCGCTGCATTGGTTGGCTTTGTAACTACGACAGTAAAGGGCACGGTGGCCATAATGGTCGACGATGATGGATTTAATGAGCTTGTAACGGCAATGTCGGGGGGCGCTATAACTCCCAAGTTAGGCGATCCGTTGGCCATGAGCGCACTGGGCGAATTGGCCAACATGGCAAGCGGTCAAGCTTTCATTAAGCTCAGCGAGCTGGAGGGTTTGAACTTAACCCCTCCGCAGTTGCTTGTGGGCGAGCACATAAGATCCATTCCTTCCAAGGAAAAATCCACACAAAATTTTACCCTCCCTTTTAGGCTAAGCAAGAAAGGGACTTTGTACATGGTCTTGGCGATGAGTTGAGCAAAATATCTCTACCCTTGGAATATCTGCAGCATGAGCGTTATTATAGCGGCTGCCAGTCCACAGGATACGATTGCTAGGGAAGGGTTTTTGCCTGTCCTGCCGTTTAGCAACATGAAGAAGGCCAATGGCACTAGCAATAAGTAAATCGGCCTTTCCAATGTCGATGAAAACAGCCTCAGGGTGCTGGCAGTCAAAAGCGCTGCTACGCCTGGTCGAAGCGAAAGCCGGGCCTTTTGTTTCGTCTCTTCCCTTAGCGGAAGGAAGCGTATGGTTGACGACACTATGAACAACAAAATCAAGGGGGTGGCGACTACTGACGTCGTTGCCACAAAGGCGCCAGGAAATCCTGCGAGCTTTTTGCCTACATAGGTAGCGGCATTGACGGCGATTGGGCCGGGAGTCATTTGGGCCAGGCTGATCATCTTGCTGAATTCTTCATCGGTAAACCACTGATAATGTACTACAATTTCATGATATATTAAGGCTATTGAAGCCAATCCGCCGGCAAAACTCCCCAATGCAATTCTGCCGAAGGCAACAGCTAAGAGAAAGAGCTCACTCATTTTCTGTATTCCCTTTAAGGAACATGTTCATCGAAAAACCTACAAGAAGGGCGATGAGCGGATGGATGCCAGCCAGCATTAAAATTGTCATAAGTGCAAAGCTTGCAAAACTTACAATGCCAAAATTATATGCTCCCCTTATCCATCGATAGGCCGTTAAAAAGACGAAGACCATAACGCCAACCAGGCCACCGTAGAAAAAGGAGCTCACAAAGGCCTGCGAAGACCCTTGATCCAGCAGAAACGGAGCCAAAAGGTATATAATTATAAAAGGTGGCAGGACAGCTCCTACAACGGCAGTAAGGCCTCCAACCATTCCAGCCAGATTCTTGCCGATTAAGAACGACAGATTAGTAATTATGGGGCCGGGCAGAGAAGTAGCGATTGTAATCAGAGAGTTTACGTCGCACAACGAATCCCAGGACTTCTTTTTGATCTCGATCTCTATTAGACCCATGAAAACAAAGCCTCCACCCAAGGCCCATAGGCTCGCTTTCAAAAAGAGAAAGAAGATATCTGTTAGCATGGCGTACCCGCTTTCGTAAAAATTTATCGATCGTATCGACATTTTGGCTTTAAGTTTAGTTTAAAATACCCTGTAAGGCAAAGGGGAAAATATAGAGATCAAAATGACGGGGAGCCCAAAAATGTCCGAATGGTATACGAAAGGCTTATTGGCTTATATGTTAGGCCTCAGCGAGGATGAGGTAGACAGGCTGATGAAGAAGTACATAGACGAGGGTGGCAAGGAAGACCCCAGGGCTTTATTTGCTTATTTGATGCGAGAAAGCAGGGAATATATCGTCATGTGGGCTATAATGTCCTATTCTGACCAAATTTCCCTGCTCCAGGTGGCCATAATAGGTCCGGATGGCAATATAGTATGGACATCGCAAGCGGCTTTACCTTATGCCGCGGAAAGCATCTCATCGAGCGGATGGCCAACCATATCTAACATTTTGACAAAAGGAACAAGTCCGCTTCCTGAGTCGGTAAACGATGTGGAGTTCATAGCTGCCCAACATGTCAATCAGCAATTAAGAAAGATATGGCCTGATATTGCAGGCGATGCTTACGGCGAGTTCCTGCGAAAGGAGGAGTCCGATTTATCGGATAACGATGAAGAGTGCCTCTCAAGGGAGAGGTTAATGGAGTTCGAAAGAAGATTTCGCGAAGCCACCGGGAGAACTTTGCCTATCGTTGCCTTTAAATTTGTTAAATTGTCCTTACCTGATCTTAGGGAAAAAAGCGTCAATTTAATCTCCCTCGATAATGCCATAACTAGATATTTAACGCAGTTGATGAGAAAGGAAGAGGACAGTTCAACCGCAGAAAGGGAATCAATGGATTTAATGGGATCTACAGATGATGTAACCCCGCTTGTTGAAGTTGACCCCTTTGTTGATCCCGTTGACGGGGTGCCCTTGTCCGAGCTTCACCCCGGAGATGTCATCTATGTAATAAGAGATGAAGTTGAAGTACCCGCAACGATATACATGTTGAGGCTGCTTAAGGACGGTCAGTACGAAGCTCATGGCACGATAAAAGAAGCTGACGAACCTGAATCTAAGGAGTCATACTTCAGATTTATCTCGCCGGGAGACATAAAGGTAAAGGTGCATGAGATGCACAAGCAAAGAGGGCCAAGCAGGGCCTTGGTGGTAGCTTTACTGATCGTAATTTTCATATTTGCGGCGATCCTGTTTTTACCATTTTAATAAGGGTTATAGACGTCAGAATAAATGACGGAAATGCACTTCACTGCCAGAGCCTCCAAACTTGAGATCATTAAATTGTTCCCAAGGCCCGTCGCCTCGAACGCTAAAGGTATTTCAGTGCATGCTGCTATGAACGGCACGTCGTTTTTCTTTTGCAGGGAGGCAAGGATCTCCTTCAATGCCCGACCAGCTGCCTGAGAGTCGTTTTTCTTGACAAGCTCGATGCAACTCTGTATCTTGTCCTGCTCCTCTGAATCGGGCAAAAGAAGCTTAACTCCCATTTGATTGGCGTATCTTTGATATAGCCCTGTCCTTATGGTCCCCTTCGTGGCTATAAGCCATGCCCCCGAAGGTGACTTTTGTTTGGCCTGTTCCAGAGTTGACTCTACTATGTGTATTAACGGCCTAGGTATCTGATCTTTCATTTTATCGATGAAGTAATGTGCTGTGTTGCAGGGCACGGCCAAAACATCAGCTCCCCATGCTGCGAGCTTATTAAGCCCTTCAAGCAGATAAGCAGAAGGATCCTCTCCGCCTGAAAGTATGGCCTTTGTCCTGTCGGGTATTTGTGGCCAAGAAAGCAATATTACCTTTGGGTGCTCCTGATCACAACTTGCCGGAGCAAATCTTGTCAAAAGCACCATAAACTCAGCCGAAGCCGCAGGTCCCATCCCGCCCAATACACCAAGAGTTTTCTTAGGTATCATCGCAAACCCTCTTTTCGTCTGTTAGTCCATATAACGGCCGGCATTGATGTCCAATACCTCGCCGTTAACATAATCGTTTTCGATTAAAAACCTGACGGCATGGGCTATCTCCTCCGGATTCGCCAGCCTGCCGTTGGGCGAAAGGCGTGCAAGCCTTTCCTTGTCTTCAGAGCTTAAAAGATCGGTATTCACTGGTCCGGGGGCGACTGCGTTTACTTCTATGTTATGTTCCATCAATTCCCTGGCCAGGTGGAAGGTCATACCGATTAAGCCTGCCTTGCTGGCGGCATAGTGCACCCCCATGGTGCCCCCGTCCTTGCCCGCGACGCTGCTTATATTGACGATCTTTCCTCCTCCGTTGCTAATCATGTAGGGTAGGACGCATTGGGTTATGAGAAATGCACCCTTTAGGTTCACGGTTAAAACTTCGTCCCACTCATCTTCATCTATCTCGAGTAAGGTGGAATTTTCTCCTATAGTGCCGGCGTTGTTGACAAGTATGTCCACGATATCGAAATCGTCGATTATCCCTTGAACGGCTTTGCTTATCTCGACCTTGTCGGCGAGGTTGACCTTATAACAGCCCGCTCTTTTACCCAGGTCTTCAATTTCTTTGACAGTATTTAAAGCCTTTGTCTCATTTTTATTGTATGTGAGTACGACATTGGCACCATGCCTTGCCAGCTCCAGACAGATGGCTCTTCCTATGCCCCCACTTCCGCCCGTAACTAAAGCTACCTTATTCAGTATATCCATGATCTTCTTCCTTCCTTTTTTGAAACGGAAAAATATGAATTACAATCATACATATGATAAACCAAAGTATCAGCTTTGAGTTGGAGGATGACGTCATGTTCTCAGGAAAAAAATTTGTGCAGATTTTCATGCTCGTCCTGTTTTTTACCGCGTCTTTTTTGCCTACGGTGGCTTTGGGCAATGACGGAGGAGTTGTCTTGGTGCTTTCGGGGGGAGGTGCTAAGGGCTTGGCCCACGTGGGAGTCATTAAGGCCCTTGAAGAAAGGGGAATAAAGATATCCGGGATCGTTGGCACTAGCATGGGCGCGATAATCGGGGGCCTTGCCGCGAGCGGATATGATGGAGCCGAGCTAGAAAAAATATTTCTTGAGCTCAACATGTTCGCGCTCTTTTCCGATGCGGAAGACAAAAATCTGCATGCCCAATCCTCAAGTAAGCCCGTCATAAAGTTATCCTACGATGAAAAGGGCCGACTCATCGGCAGGATGGGACTGATGGAAGGAAAGAAAATATATGAAGAAATGTTAAAATACACGTCCCACGTCAAATGTTATGATTTCATGAGCTTGCCTGTACCATTTGCTGCCGTGGCTACCGACCTCGAAACGGGCGAGGCCGTCGTTATTACGAAGGGAAATCTCGCATCGGCCATGAGGGCATCCATGTCCCTGCCAGGCATTTTTGCCCCCTGGCCATATGAGGACAAATTGCTGATCGATGGCGGTCTGGTGGCAAACCTACCCGTCAGGATAGCAAAAGAGCTATTCCCGGATTGTCCCGTTATAGCCGTAGATGTGACCGGAAAACTGATGCAAAAAGAACAGGTAAGGTCGATGATAGACGTATTGGATCAAACGGTAAGCATGATGACTGCGAAGAATGTACAAGAGGATTTGCAGTATGCCGATGTCGTCATCAGGCCGAATGTGGAGGATGTATCGCTGATGAGCTTTGCAAATACCGGGGAGATAATGGACCGTGGATTTAAGGCAGCCCTTGAGCAGATGGATACAATAACGGCGCTTGCCCCAAAGGCTACCGGAGTGGAGAGGGCTCATAAAAGTTTGATCGTAAAAGATGTTAGGCTTACCGGATTTCCCGATATGGAGAAGTCATTTTTGGAAGAAAGGAGGTCTTGGGTGGGTCGGCCGCTGGACATGGCAAAGGTCAACGATTCCGTTCTGGAGCTCCTATCGAATGGCAGAGTTGCCATGGCCGATTATCTTCTTGTAGAAGAAAATGAATGGGTGATTATCGAATTTGTTGTAAAAAGGAAAGCTCAAAGGGAGTATTCCCTTTCTGGTTACAGCACCAATATATCTTCGAATGACAGATGGATATCCCTGGAATACGGCGAGAGAGACTTGTTTGATTTGGGAGATGAGGCCAAATTGCAAGTCTGCCTTGGGGAAAACAGTTCCGCAAGGGTCGATTATATGGGCAAAGAGGGTAGCAATTGGCAGTTCGAATCAAGTTTTGCCTTTCAAGATTGGGAGATAAGTCCGGAAAATTACGGCAAGGTCAGCTGGAAGAGGTATTTTGCCTATCTTGGGTTTGATAACGTCGGAGAGGACAATATGTCCTTTGGCGGCGGTATTGCCTTTGATCGCACAGACGATGGCCGAGACGAGAGCCATTGGGGACCCATGGTCAAATTTGCCTACGAAAATAAAAGGGACGACAAATTAGAAAGCTATTTCGAGGCTAGCGGGTTGTTGTGGTACCCAGAGGGGGAAACGTTACTCGGGCGGATGGTATTTGCTTCTTCTTTACCCGTGGAAGACAAATGGCGCATCGTACTTTCCGGCGGAGTTGAGAAGGGCGACTCAAGCAATCCTGCATGGGCTGCATATTTGGGTGGATACGGAGAGTTTCTAAGCAGGATGGGGCATCCGGTCATGGCAGATAATGCAGCTTGGGTCAGAGTAGGCGTGCGAAGCGCCTTGGTCAGGGGATGGTGGGGTAGATTGGAGCCGGAGCTTTTCGGTGTTTTTGGTTACGCAATGGATGACAGTTGGAGCCGCACCCAGGAGCTGTGGGAGATTGGAATTGGATTAAATATTCCCAACAGGCTTATTGACTTGAGCGTATTTGCTTTATATGATGATCGTGACGACTGGACCTTTGGATTTTCGGTTGGTAAGCCGCCTGTTTCATATGGACCGGTTAGACCGTGATTTTACTTTCAAGTTGACAAACTACCTAGTCCTTGTATAATCATTGACGCGAGCCGGTGTATGTGGTTGGCAGCGGGGGGATAGCCAAGTGGTCAAAGGCAGCAGACTGTAAATCTGCCGGCGGACGCCTTCGCAGGTTCAAATCCTGCTCCCCCCACCATAGAGCCGACTTAGCTCAGCAGGCAGAGCACTTCCATGGTAAGGAAGGGGTCGCCGGTTCGATTCCGGCAGTCGGCTCCAGGATGCTAGAGGTCCGAGACGTGCGATATGTTTCGGATCTCTTTTAGTATGTTATATCATATTACCCGAGGGCTATGTTGCAGTGCACGATTAGGATAAGGGAGGCTGACAAGCATGGCAAAGTCTAAGTTTGAAAGGGTAAAACCGCATCTAAACATAGGAACCATAGGACATATCGACCACGGCAAGACCACCTTGACCGCAGCCATAACGAGGGTACTGTCCACGGCAGGGTTTGCCGACTTCACCCCCTTCGACCAGATAGACAAGGCCCCTGAGGAGAGGGAACGCGGCATAACCATTAGCATATCCCACGTGGAGTATCAGACCGAACACAGGCATTACGCCCACATCGACTGCCCCGGACACGCCGACTACATAAAGAACATGATCACCGGAGCAGCCCAGATGGATGGAGCCATACTCGTCGTATCTGCCGCAGACGGCCCCATGCCCCAGACGAGGGAACACGTCCTTTTGGCAAGGCAGGTAAACGTCCCCGTCATAGTGGTCTTCATGAACAAGGTGGACATGGTTGACGACGAGGAATTGCTCGACCTGGTCGAGATGGAGGTAAGGGAGCTGCTTTCAAGCTACGGATTTCCCGGAGACGAAGTGCCCGTGATAAGGGGCTCTGCATTGAAGGCCCTCGAGTGCGGTTGCGGCAAGAGGGATTGCCCCTGGTGCGGAAAGATATGGGAGCTCATGGACGCCTGCGACAGCTACATACCTCTTCCCGAGCGACCGGTGGATCAGCCCTTCCTGATGCCCATAGAGGACGTATTCTCCATAACGGGCCGCGGCACCGTCGTGACCGGCAGGGTTGAGCGCGGAAGGATAACCCCCGGCGAGGAAGTAGAGATCGTGGGGATGAGGGAGGACAAGATAAAGACCGTGGCCACTTCGCTCGAGATGTTCAGGAAGGTCTTGGACGAGGCCATAGCCGGAGACAACATAGGTATACTTTTGAGGGGCGTCGACAAGGAGGACGTGGAAAGAGGGCAGGTCGTCGCAAAGCCCGGCACCATAACCCCTCACAAGCACTTCAAGGCGGAGATATACGTCTTGAAGAAGGAGGAAGGCGGAAGGCACACCCCCTTCTTCAACGGATATAAGCCGCAGTTCTACTTCAGGACCACCGACGTCACCGGCGAGATAACCCTTCCCGAGGGAGTCGAGATGGTCATGCCCGGCGACAACGCCAACATAGAGGTAAAGCTGATAGTCCCCGTAGCCCTGGAGAAGGGCTTGAGGTTTGCCATAAGGGAAGGCGGTCGTACGGTAGGTGCCGGCGTAGTGACCGATATACTGGATAAGTAATCCCCTAAAAGATGAAAGGGGGGATATAAATGGCCGATGTAGTTGGATTGGAGTGCACCGAGTGCAAGCGCAGAAATTATGTGACGACGGTAAACAAGAAAAAACAGTCCAAGAAACTCGAAAAGAAGAAATTTTGCCGTTGGTGTAACAAACACACCTTGCACAAAGAGACGAAGTAGGCTAAAATAATTGCACAATGAATGAGCAGGTCCGTAGCTCTAATTGGCAGAGCACCGGACTCCAAATCCGGGGGTTGCAGGTTCGAATCCTGCCGGGCCTGCCATGATTCAGTCTCCGACGGCCTTCTTGGCCTGTCGGGATTTTTTTTGTGCAAATTTAGGAGCGTCGGACTAACTCTTTTGATGTGCTGTGTCAGCTCCCCAAATTGCCTCTTTTTGTAAACTGCAGGGCTTCCCTCCTTTCAATTTTTCTCTTTTTTAAGAGTTTAAGTTCGCATTCTTTTTTCGTCGGTAATATGCCCGCTTTGCCCCTTTTTTCCCGCATTGTGGGCAAAAATTGAATTTCCCCTCCGCAGGCTTCTTTAAAGCTCGCACATAAACATCACCGCAACCGTCACAAACGTAAATCCCACGCATGGCCGTCATCGCCTGTGCCAGCTGCAGCCAGGCTGCACGTATAAATCCCAAATCAGAGACAATCTGCAGTTTCAAATCCTGCGGGTCAATTGAAAAGCCTACTTCGCTTAACCTGCTTTCAACAAACCCGCAAAGAAACATTTTTTTAATAAACTTCTTTTCTTCAGCCGATGCGGTGTCAGCAAATTTAAGCTTGCCCGAAAAGCCCAAAGTGGCCCAGTCGGTTGGGTCTTCCTCTTTTTCGAGCTTAAGGCAGGTGTAAATGGAAAGGGCTGCCTTGGCACGCTTGGCCTCTTTAACAAAATTTGAAACATCTTCGGCAGGCACCCAGCTGCACCAAGAAAAGCCCAAGGCAGCGTCGCCGTGGAGGGGGCCAAGGGGATGGATGAAAGAAACAATTTCAACGCCCATCATGCCCGCTAAGTCGGGGTTATGGGTGCTGTGCGAGACACAAACCCATAAAGGCCCCCATTTTTTGACAAACTTTAAAACCCTGTTTGGCGTGGCATTGGCCAACTTTACGAAGTCATCCAAAAGCTTGTCGGTGCTTTCTTTATAGGTCCAGCCAAGTTTCTTCAACTCCTCGAAGTTAAGTTGTTGGATTGAAATTGTTGAGGGCCAATTTTTGGGCACGGGGTAGAAAATATAAGGTTTTCCCTCCACAAAATCCAGCTTGGCATCGGGAGGCACCCAAATACCCCCTCTTGCCCCCACGGGGCTTGCGAGCCGTCCCTCGTCGTCCATAAGTCCTGCTTCCCCAAAGCCAACATCTTCTGCCGTCTCAAACTCCCCCTTTTTAGAACTAATTGGGACCGTACCGCCTTGATTGTGTTTGCAATAGATTATACCCTAAACCTTAGAGTGTCAAGGGCTACTTTGGCCCTTGGCTGAAAATCCAAAGAGGGGGGGTAATCGAAAATGGCAAAAACTATTTTGACTACTTTAATGGCCAAGAAAGGTATTCGGAATGGGGATGTAGCGAGAAGTCTCAATATAACGGAAATGGAAGTCTGTCGTTGGAAGGGGTGTCGAAGTTATGTCCCGCCCAAACACCGTCAAAAACTTGCCGACCTGCTTGGGGTCAATGTCGAGGACATTCTCGATGAAAGAGGCATCGCCAAGCTTGCCGAGGAGGCAACCTTGAAATGAGGCACAAGGTCGAAATAGCTTCGCAAAACAAAACGGTCGGCATTGAAATCTTGAACGAGGGCGACAAGGTAGTTGCCGTTAGAAGGGCGTTGCCCAACCATATGCTTAAAAAACCGCCTGCGTGGGCATTTTCCGAGGAAGTAATAAAATTCCTGCAGGAACGTGGCGTGGAAGAAATAAAAATTGTTTGCAACAACATGCTTTATGCCTGCAAGATGAGCGACTTCCTGAAACTTGCCGTTAAATTCTCGAGGGGCTTCGGCCCTCAACGACATCTCCCCTTACGTTACTGGACGACGACAAAGCTTGGGACGCAAAGGCCAAAGGAAAAGCAATTGAATTTGTTCGCCTAGGGGGTTGGCCAACTTGGCCCGCCCCTTCTTTTAAAGGAGGTGTAAATATGAACAACACACCAAGGATTGGAGTTTTCCCCTGCAAGCTGTGGCGTGAGGCATCCAAGGAGCTCGACTTAGAAACGCTTTGCGTTTTGGCCTACCTGTGGACCTGCCCGCATCGAAAAATCGAAGGTTTATTCGAACTGCCACTAGGCTACGTGGCAAGCGACTTAAATGTTTCCGTTGCCGTCGCAGAAGAAAAAATAAAGCTGCTGGAAGAGAAAGGCTTCATCGTCTACGAAGATGATGTAATTTTCGTCAAAGGCTACATGGGCGTTCAAAGCAAATTACAAGGTAAGGTACCTAATGACACAATAAAGGGCATCATAAACAATCTGACGGAGCTTCAGCCTTCAAAGAAACTTTTAGAGCTTTGGGCCAATGAGGCAAAAAACATCCCCCAATTATGGCAAGGACTGCAGGAAAACGGCCTAAAATTACAAGAAGTCAGTCCAGGACTGGAATCTGAGTACATACTCAGTACATACCCAGTAAGTACCGAGTACGTTCGGGGTGGAAGTGGAAGTGGAACTGGAATTGGAACTGGAACTGGAAATGGAAGTTACAAAGGCTCATCTGTCGATGAGCGTACGCCTGCTTCAAATCCTTTAAACATTCAACAACACAACGAAAAATGCATAAATACTCTTTTAGAGCAAGGACTAATAAGCAAAGACCTTGCAGCTAGAGCACAAAGGTTTGTACCAACTACAACGCTGCCTCTGTCCAAAGAACGATGGCTTGAAGAAATAAACAAGCTTGCATACATCCCAGCGGATGTGTACAATCACTTTGACTGCAACGTGGAGCTTGACGAACTGGACCAATTAATAGACCGCTTTTTTGAGATTGATTTCGACAGCAACGACAAGAGTATTTGTTTGTTCAACGACGAGAAAGTCAAGCAACGGCTTGCCTATAGGCTGGGTATTACCTAACCATTACTTGCAACGGAAATTCCACGGCTTGCCGTGAAAAGGTATTGCATGGCAACGGAAACATAAAAGTTAAGGAGGCCAAACATGCGAAATCTGCGTCGCAAGAAGTTGGAGGGCTTATTTTACACCTACCCCCGCAACAAAAAGGCCTTACAGTTTAAGCAAGAAAAGATTGAGTCATTAACAAGCTCTGTACCGTCGGGTTGGAAACTCGAGGTTTTACGCAATAAGACCCATGCAGAACCCGACACTTTCATGGTCAACAGGGTTAGCTTGATTGAAAAGGTCGAGGAGGAGTTTAAGGAGTTACAAGAACGAGTTGAGTTAGTGGAGACGTTATTGTCCCTGCTGGATGATGACTACAAGGAATTCGTAAGGCTGAAGTACTTTGAAAACAAACGATGGGATGTTGTCGCCGATGAGCTATGCATAGGCGTTAGGACCGCCTTTCGTTGGAGAGACCGCATTCTTGAAATTTGCAGTCCCTTTTTGACGCTCTAGGATGCCCTATATTCAATTTGAAAACGTGGGGTAAGTGTTTTATACCTGCAAAACAAGTTTGATGCCTTGTAGGGCCTATAAATGGCCTTGTAGGCGAAAGGAGGAGCATAGATGAGCAATGACGAAAGAATAATCTGTCCTAAGTGCGGACGGGATTTAGGGCCAAAGCAACCATTACCGCATACACTCACGCTTTGCAAAGCTTGCCGTTTGTGGGTAAACAATGACGGCCAAGAGGCGAGAACATAGGAAATACGATGCAGGCACCGTACAAGCACTGTGCTGGCACCATGCTGGCTAGCGGGTCCTTCCACGAGAAAAAGGTGAAGCGATGGCGTCGAGCCCCGAACAAAAGTTAGGCATGACAAACAAAAACTCGCTTTCTTGGAGGTGTAAGGTGAAGTGAAAGAAGAGCAAGAATTCATAAACGACATTCAAGAGCTAAAAACTCGCATGGTCAACGCCCAAGAGCTTGCCAACTTGTTGGCCTGCACTACGCAATATATTTATTTATTGGCCAAGCAAGGAATATTGGTCAAAGAAGGCCCTTCGCAATTTCCGTTAGCTGAAAATATTCAAAAATACCTGCAATACTTGTTGAAAAGTGAGAAGGGGAGCGACAAAGTGTTGTATTGGTCGGAAAAGGCCAAACACGAACGAGCGTTGCGTCAAATGAGCGAACTAAAACTTGAGCAACTGGACAACAAGCTCCACGATGCCAAGGCCGTAGAAGTGGTGATGAACGACATGATGTCATACTTCAGAAAGAGGACCTTGGCCATTGCTGACGAGACGCCCTCAAAGCTCGTCGGCATAAAAAATCCTGCCGAAATCTGCGACATCCTTACCGACGCCGTAAAGGAGGCCTTAAGCGACATGAGTAATTACAAGTTTCACGGGGAGGTATAAGACATCCTTTTTGGAAACTTAAGGGCCTCCTGGAGGCTCCTAAGAGGCCCTTTTTGTTAATCTTCGCAGTGGCGGTCCATGAATTCTTGGAAATTAGCGGGTTCGTCGGGTAATGTTTCTAAGGGGATGCCTTCCTCCGTCTCCACGTCGGCGTCGGGGTACTGCACAAAAAAATTACCCCTTCCCAAGTATTGGCCCAATAAATACAAACCAACTTCGAAATCCCCTTCATACCCCGACCACATAAGAAATTCCCTAGCTGTCATATTCCATCCCTCCTTTGTGCCTTACCTGACTCGTTTTTTATTGCCTATGAACTTTTTTATAGGCGATGCCGTCTCGTGGGCCTCTCTTATGTCGGACTCGGCAAGAGCTATATAACGCTTCGTCATGTCAAGCGTGGTGTGTCCCATGATTGTTTGCAACGCAAAGGGGTGCATGCCGTTTCTAAGAAAATGAAGGGCTGCGTCATGTCGCAAATCGTAAGGAGAAAGCCTTTTTAGGCCAAGTTTAGGTGCATAGTTTTTCTGTAATCTCTGTCTCCAGCCAGAGACGGTCAGCCTGTCTCCTTCGTAATTGGCAAAAAGCAGGGTAGTTTCCCATTCCCTTGGCCTGGAGGCGATTAACGCCTGCAACGCCTTGGCCGTCTCCAGAGAGAAGGGCAATGTCCTGCTTTTTCTTGTCTTTGCGATTGATGCTCTGATTAGCACAACCATTTCTTTTAAGTTGACGTCGTCAAGCTCCAAGGCCAAAGCTTCGCTAGGCCTAATGGCCGTGTCTATTGAAAGGCACAGCAAGGCGTAGTCCCGCTTTCCACAGTAAGTTGTCTTGTCTGGTAGCTTTAAGAGCTTCGTCAATACTTCCGCCGAATGCTGCACGATTCTTGGCTCGGCCTTTCTGGTTTTTATTCCTTCAAGCGGGTTTCCTGTGTAAGCTCCTTCATTTACCAGCCAGGAAAAGAAGGATTTGAGGTACCTCAATCTTATGTTAAACGTAGCTGGTGCGATGTCATCTTGACCGAGGAAGGACAAAACGGCCATTCTCGTCTTGTTTGCGTCTTGAGGGTCCCAGGCCTGCGGGCATTCGCTAAAAAATAAGGCCACATGGTAGCGGTAATCCTTTATGGTGCGGGGCGAAATCCCGTTGGCCTTCTTCAAAAATATAAAGGCTTCCAATGCCTCTTCCCATGAAGGAAAAACCTCTCTAAACAAAACTACTCGACTTGTTTGATGCATAACTTCGCCTTGCAGTTTCCAATAAAAGTTGCAATTTAGGAGCTTCGGACACCACGGTTTTTTATGCGATTTTGGCTAAGAGCTATTGAACATAAACATGCATATATGCTATATTTAAAGTTTAGTAGCTCAACTGGGCAGAGCACCGGACTCCAAATCCGGGGGTTGCAGGTTCGAATCCTGCCGGGCCTGCCAGTTTTTAGCGGTGTTTAACAATGCCCCTTGCCCTAAATGGCAAGGGGCATTGTTACGAACGTTGCCTGCCAATATGACTTAAGCCAGGACAAGGCCCGACTCCGCTTGACTTGTAAAATATATGCATGATAATATACAGCGGCATGTAGGGTATTTATTGCCAACCTAGTGGATGTCGGGGTTCGTTGTGTCTTACTTTGTGCGTCAGGGGGCAAAAGGTTTGGATAAGATAATGAATTTTTTGAGAGAAGCACGGGCAGAGCTTAAGAGGGTTACGTGGCCTAATAAAAAGCAAGTGTGGATATCCACGTTACTGGTCATTGGAGTAACGTTGTTGGTTTCGGCATATTTAGGTATTTTGGATTTGATATTTACTGCGTTTTTCTCTAGGGTCATAGGTTAAACTATTTAATCTCTTAAAAGTGCCTGTTAAGATATTACAATCAGGGGGGTGAGGGGGCCCGAATGGCCCCCTTTTCGGTGATGAGTGACAAAAACGAACGTCGGTGGTATGTTATTCAAACGTACGCAGGATATGAAAACAAGGTCAAGGCGAATTTGGAACAGCGCATAGCCACCATGGGCATGGAGGATAAGATATTTAGAGTCCTGGTGCCGACGGAGGAGCGCGTTTATGTCAAGGATGGGAAGCATAAAAAGGTCAAGAGAAAAGTGTTTCCCGGATATGTGCTCGTGGAGATGATCCTTGACGATCAGTCTTGGTATGTGGTGAGACATACTCCTGGCGTTACTGGTTTTGTCGGTGCGGGAAACAGCCCCATTCCCCTGTCCGAACGAGAGGTGCAGGAGATATTCGCCAAGATAGGCAAGGAACAGATGAAGCCCAAGGTGGAGATTGACCTTAAGCCGGGAGATGTCGTCCGCGTTAAGAGCGGACCCTTCGAAGGTCAGGCAGGGACGGTAGTCGAGGTTGTCCCCGAAAAGGGAAAGGTCAAATTTTCGGTCACCCTTTTTGGGCGTGAAACTATAGTGGAAGCGGACTATAACGATTTGACAAAATTATAAAAGTAATCGAAGGTCATTTAGGAGGGAAATTTATATGGCTAAAAAGGTGGTAGCACAGATAAAGTTACAACTTCCTGCCGGCAAGGCAACGCCGGCACCGCCTGTCGGCCCGGCGCTGGGCCAGCATGGCGTGAACATCATGGAGTTCTGCAAGCAGTTCAACGCCAGGACCGCAGACAACGTGGGCATGATAATACCCGTCGTGTTGACCGTCTATGCCGACAGGAGCTTTACCTTTGAGTTGAAGACGCCGCCGGCTAGCATATTGCTCAAGAAGGCTGCGGGCGTCGAAAAGGGTTCCGGTGAGCCGAATAAGGTCAAAGTCGGCAAGATCACGAGGGAGCAGCTAAAGGAAATTGCTAAGACCAAGATGAAGGATCTGAACGCCAACGATATAGAGGCGGCCATGCGCATGATCGAGGGTACCGCTCGATCCATGGGAATAGAAGTCGTGGGCTAACGCCCAGAACTTAGTGGCAGGGCAAAGGCCCGTTACAGACCACAGGGGGGTATTTAGATATGGCAAAGAGGTCTAAACGTTATTTAGCTATGTTAGAGAAGGTCGATAAGACCAAGCTTTATGGCCTTCGCGAAGCTGTAGAGCTTTTGAAGGAGCTGCCACCTGCAAAGTTTGACGAGACAGTGGAAATGCACATTCGTTTGAACGTGGATCCCAGGCATGCCGATCAACAGGTCAGGGGAACCGTAAGCCTTCCCCATGGCACAGGTCAGGAAAAGAGGGTCCTCGTTATAGCATCGGGCGAAAAGGTCAAAGAGGCCGAGGAAGCAGGAGCTGACTTCGTGGGCGGAGAGGATATCGTGCAGAAGATAGAGGGAGGATGGCTGGATTTCGATGCTGTAATAGCCACTCCCGACATGATGCGTGTAGTTGGGCGCCTGGGGCGCATCCTGGGTCCTCGCGGCCTCATGCCCAGCGCCAAGACGGGTACGGTCACCTTCGACATAGCCGATGCGGTGAAAGAGATCAAGGCAGGACGTATAGAGTTCCGCGTGGATAGGTATGGTATAATTCATGCCGGCATAGGCAAGATGAGCTTCTCTGCCGATATGTTGTTCGATAATGCCAAGGTGTTACTGCGTGCCGTGTTGCGCGCCCGCCCTGCAGCTGTCAAGGGGCAATATGTAAGGAGCCTTGCCATGGCGCCCACAATGGGCGTTGGGATCAAGATAGATCCAGCGAGGGCTCAGAAAGAGATAGTGGAAGAATAAGACGGCAAGGCGTCGGTAGTCTATCGGCGTCGAGGATATTTAGCTAGATCCAATCAATAATATAATTAGTTTACCATTGGGCTTAAGACAGCGGGTGATATCTTAAATGGCCTTACGGTCGGCCCGCCGAGGTCCAGGAGAGTGCATTATGCCTTATATTGCAAATAAAGCTCCTGGGTGGAAGCCCGGGAGCTTTATCTTTTTAAAAAGGAGGTGAAGGGATGCCATCTCAAGCTAACGTCCAAGAGTTACAGGAATTGGTAAAAGTACTCGAGGGAGCGCAGGCAGTGTTCTTCTGCGAGTACAAGGGCTTGACCGTCGAACAGATTGGTGAGGTCAGAAATAAGATAAGGGAAGCTAAGGGCAATATGAGAGTTGCAAAGAATACGCTCTTTAAATTGGCTTTAAAGGAACATGGATTGCCCGTTCCCGAAGAGGTGTTTTCGGGGCCTAACGCTTTTACCATAGCTTACGGAGATCCCGTCGAGGTCGCGAAGGCTTTGACAAATTATGTCAAAGCTTCGAAAAGCGAAGCTTTAAAGCTCAAAGGAGCCCTGCTAGGCAGAAGGTTTATCGATGCCAATGGAGTCGAGGTGCTCGCAACATTGCCCGCGAGGGATGTCCTGTTGGCTCAAGTGCTGGGCACCATGGAAGCGCCCATACGAGGTCTGGTTACCGTATTGTCCGGAACCGTGCGCGGTTTGGTGACCTGTTTGGACCAGATAGCAAAGGAAAAGGAAAAACAAGCAGCTTAAAAATACTTTAGATTGAAGGGGAGGAATTTGACAATGACCAAAGAGGAAATCATTAAGGCTATAGAGGAAATGACTGTTCTTGAGTTGTCGGAGTTAGTCAAGACTTTAGAGGAGCGTTTCGGCGTGTCTGCTGCAGCTCCCGTGGCAATGATGGCAGCAGCTCCCGCAGCAGCAGGAGCTCCCGCCGCTGCCGAGGAGGAGGAAAAGACGGAATTTGACGTCATCCTTAAGGCAGCCGGGCCCAACAAGATCAATGTAATAAAGGTAGTTCGTGAAGTGACCAGCCTTGGACTAAAGGAAGCCAAAGACCTCGTGGATGGCGCACCTAAACCCGTAAAGGAGGGCGTCTCCAAGGAAGAGGCCGAGCAGATAAAGAAGAAACTGGAAGAGGCCGGTGCCGAAGTAGAGATAAAGTAAGCTATCTAAAAAGATGCGAGATGGAGGAATTTCATCTCGCATCTTTTTGTCTATTCATTTAGGAGTGAACGATTTGCATCAATTGCCAAATGATCCTGGAGAAGCTATCAAATTACAAAATGAAGTTCGTAAACTTGTTAAGATAGGAGGCTATATCGATATCGCAAGCGTTAGGCTCGTAGGCGGTGTAGATGTGGCCTATCTCGGCAAGGGGGCCTCACAGGCCTGTGCCGTGGCCGTCGTGTGGGATCGTCTGTCGGGTGAAGTGTTGGAAAGCGTTTACGCTCAAGATGAGGTTATTTTTCCCTATATCCCCGGCCTGCTTTCGTTTAGAGAGCTTCCCGTAGTGATGAAGGCATGCGAGGGATTGTCAAGCAATGTGGATGTCTGGATGGTGGACGGAGCAGGCATAGCCCATCCGCGAAGGTTGGGCATAGCAGCACATTTTGGCGTCTTACTGGATCGGCCATCGATAGGAGTGGCCAAGAGCCGGCTCATTGGAAGCCACCTGCCCGTCCCTAGAAGCAAGGGGTCATGGGTGCCCTTACGTCATGACGGAGAAGTGGTGGGACATGTCCTTCGAACGCGAAACGATGTAAAGCCCCTCTACATAAGCCCTGGACACAAAGTGTCTTTGAGGCAGGCAGTTGAACTTGTCTTGGCCTGTTGCACCAAGTACCGGCTGCCTGAGCCGACGCGGATGGCACATAATTTGGTAGAACGCTACGCCCACTTTTCGTGATCGTTCCTTGTCAGCTTTGCTATCTCCTCGTCCTCGTATGCCCTGCTTGCCGTGGCCTTAGTGTCAAAGGCGTACTTGCCCTTGTAGGGTTGCACCTCTTCTTCTAACTGGTGAAATACCAATTGGGCGATGCGCGTTCCGGGATATAAAGACAATGGTACCTCTCCCTCGTTGACCAGTTCTAGTGTGATGACACCTTGAAATCCAGGGTCGACAAACGTCGCGGTAGCTATGACGAGCCCAGCTCTCCCCCAGGAAGACCTTCCAATGACGTAAGCCATTACGTTGCGTGGCAAGCGCAGGAATTCCAGGGTCGAGCTTAAGACGAACTGTCCAGGATGAAGGATGAAGGGCTGTCCATATTCTGCTCTAATGTGGTCGTAATAATCTGCCCAAGAAGCATTGCCCAAACTGCCCTTAACATCCATGACAGGTATCTGCCCTTTGCGAAAGAGAACGAAATCCTGCCCAAGCCTCACGTCAAGGGAGGCCCTTCCAATCTGACGATTCAGGTCAAGTAAAGGCGTGACTATAAGTTCGCCATTTTCCAGCATTTGCCTTATCGCGTTTGAGCCCAATACACCTTTCACGCGCCATCAGCTCCTCTTTTGATATTGAGATAAAAACAGGCTGCCGTCGCAGGCAAAGGCTATCAGCCTTTCAAGAGAGATCATCTCCTCGAAGGAAGTGCGCAGGTAAGTCTTGTAAGAGCCCACGATGGCCCCGGCAATGAGGATGTCTATTATATCCAAAGCTTTATCCTTAATCTGGCAGGGTGGAATGTTTTTGAGCAACATGTCGACAGCGTAGCAAATTTGGTTCCAATTCCATTCTTGACCCGTTTGGCCAATTTCGCTTTTTTGTGAGCCCACTACGACCTCCTTTATCCATTCCTTTATTTCATCCGGCCAGTTCATTTCTGTAACGGCTGCCCAGTTGAAGGCGGCATAGTCGGATGTCAAAAGAGAGATCGCCGGAGCAAACATAAGGCTAAAGCGGCTTGAAGGTTTTTGATCGTACATGCTCCATCCTTCATCCAGAAGCCTTGAAAAAAGCTCAACGTTGAAGGGAGAATCTCCCTCTCCTGCACTAAAGGGAAAGAAATACCACTCGCAGGGTTGTCTCCACTGTGGCAGATATTGTCCAATGTCGCTCATGGCCATGTGCTTAGATACGAAGGGAATGACGATGTACTTGACTGGCGGCCCATATAATTTCAGCACTTTGTTTGGCCATTCCGGCTCTCCGTAGTCTATTCCCGAGATTACCTCGTTTATTAGGGATAATCCCTTTGTCAAATCAAATGGCATATCTCCCGTTATTTTCATGCTGCTCAAATTATCGTATATGATATCTAAGACCTTTCTGCCCCTTGGGGAAATTGAGGGCTTTTCCAAAGTGCTTTTAAGTTTCTTTAAGGCAAAGAATATATGCCATGGAAGGGCCTTTTCGTCATCGTTTGTGTATTTCATGTAAAAATCTCCCTTCATTTAGAGTAAAATACAACTCACCATAGGGTCTTGATCGAGTATATATCATAACAGGGAAAGGTGTGATTTTGTCTTGCCGTTAGGGCTTTCTGGCAAAATTTTCGCTGGTCGTAAAGTGCTTATATTGGACGGTGCCATGGGCACGATGCTTTCCGACAAGGGATGGCAACCCCCTGCATTGCCTGAGGAGATGAATCTGACAAATTCGGACGTGGTGGCAGACATCCACAGGCAATATCTGAAATCTGGGGCAGATATAGTTGAGACGAACTCCTTTGGCTCCAATCCGATCAAACTATCATATAGAGGCCTTGAGGGCATGACGCAGCGAATAAACGAAGAAGCTGCCCGCATAGCCAGACGTGCTGCCGACGAGTTTGGCGCTTACGTCGCAGGTTCAATGGGGCCCTTAGGGGAATTGATCGAACCCTTAGGCCGGCTCACCTTCGATGAAGCCTATGAATCCTATAAAAAACAGGCATTAGGGCTTATAAGCGGTGGGGTTGACTTCTTTTTGATCGAGACCCAGCTTGATATAAAGGAAGCGAAGGCGGCCGTCTTGGCCGTAAAGGACGTTGCACCCCATATTCCATTTGTCGTTTCCTTTACTTTTGAAAAAAACGGGCGCACTGTCACTGGAAGCTCGCCTGACGTCATCGCCCATTGGGCGCGCATGATAGGCGCCAGCGCAGTAGGGCTAAATTGTGGCTTTGGGCCTGATCTCGCAGAAAAGGTAGTCAAAGACCTTTATGACAATGCCGGCATCCCGGTATTTGCCTATCCTAACGCCGGCACCCCGGGTAGCAAAGACCTCGAACCTCATGAGTTCGCAGAAAAAACTGCAGCTCTCATAAAAGCCGGTGCCTGTGTGGTCGGCGGATGTTGCGGCACTACTCCTGAGCACATCGCCTGCCTAAGGAAAATGGCAGGTGGCTTAGAGCCGCCTTGCCCGGTAGAAATAAAAAAGGCAGCCTTGGCAAGTAGAAGCCGGCTTGTCTTGGTCGGTGACGACGAGCCAATAGCCGTGATCGGCGAGAGGATAAACGTATCCAGGAAGTCCCCCATAAGGGAAGAGGTGGCCCGCTACAAGTGGGATGCCTTATCCGAGGAAGCGCGCAGGCAAGCCGAATGCGGTGCCAGCGTGATAGACATAAACGTGAGCCTTCCGAACGTAGACAGGAAGAAAGCCATGCGTGAGGCAGTAAAGGCCGTAGAAAATGCCTGCATGCTTCCCCTTTCCCTGGATAGCGACGAACCTGAGGTATTGGAAGAAGGCCTCATTCATGCTTCTGGAATTCCCCTGATCAACTCGGTCACGGCAGAAAGGCAAAAGCTTACGAAGGGCATCGAACTTGCAAAGAGGTTTGGAGCTTGCCTGGTTGTGCTTGCCATCGACGAGGATGGTATAGCCGAGACTCCCGAAAGAAGGCTGGCAGCCGTCAGGAAGGCTTGCAACATAGCTGATGAGCTTGAATTCCCGAGGAACAGGATGCTCGTCGATCCTCTGACGATGTCGGTGGCGGCAGACAGGTCTTCCGGGATAGTGGCTCTTGAGGTCTTGAGAAACTTAAGAAAGCTTGGCCTTTTTACCGTAATGGGCATAAGCAACGTCTCTCACGGCCTTCCCGAGCGATCGCTTTTAAACAAGACGTTTCTTACCATGGCAGCAGGAGCAGGGCTTGATGCAGTCATCGCAAATCCTTTAGACGATGGATTTACCCCCATGATGATGGCTTGCAACCTGCTTGCCGGACGCGACGAAGGAGCTCTTCGCTACATATCGTGGGCGAACTCGTTAAAAGGAAAGGTCGAGCACATCGCCCGGCAAGGGCAAGGAGATTTGCTCGGGCCCATAGAGCAGATGAGACGATGCATAGTTCAAGGCGATAAAAGCGGTATTTTGGAAAAGGCAAGCCGATTTCTTGCAGAAGGAGGCGACCCTCTAGGCCTCATAAATGACGTCGTCCTTCCGGCATTAGAGGAAGTGGGCAGGTTGTATGAATGCGGCGAATATTTCTTGCCTCAGCTTATCTCCTCCGCGGAGGCCGCTCAAGGGGTATGCGACCTCGTCGAAAAGACGGTCTTAAGCAGGGGGGGTAAGCTTAAAGACAGAGGATGCATCATCATGGCCACCGTCGCCGGCGATATCCACGACATAGGCAAAAACATCGTCTCCATGGTATTAAAAAGTCACGGATTTCGGGTGATAGATCTGGGCAAGGATGTCCCCCTAGAGCGGATATTGCAGGAAGCCAAAAAGGGAGAAGCCCAGATCGTGGGATTGTCGGCCTTGATGACCACTACGATGCGCGAGATGGAAAGGGCTGTAAAGACAATAAAGCAAGAAAATTTACCCGTGAAGGTTATAATAGGCGGGGCAGCTGTATCGCAAGGCTATGCGGACGCCATAGGTGCGGACGGTTATGCCCCCGATGCTTTGAGCGCAGTTCGCTTAGTGGAGAAGCTGTTAACTGGAGAGGAGGTAAAAGGCAGTTGAAAATAAAAGAACTATTCGAGAAAAAGAGGTTCGTCTTTTCTTTTGAAATTTTTCCGCCCAAACCCACTACTCCTTTGGAAAGGATATATAACACTTTAGACGAACTAAAAGGGCTCAAGCCTGACTTCATAAGCGTTACCTATGGTGCGGGAGGATCTACACGCGACAGGACGCCGCAAATAGCTATAGACGTTAAGAATAACTACGGCATTGAATCGCTGGCCCATTTAACCTGTATCGAGGCTACTCGAGAGGAAACGTGCGATCTGATAAATTTCCTGATAGGCAACGGCGTGCACAATATTCTGGCCCTCAGGGGCGACCTTCCTCAGGGTCAAAGCGCACCGAAGGGGGATTTCAGGCATGCCGTGGACTTGGTCAGTTTTTTAAGGGAAAAGTATGGACAGGCCATTTCCATCGGAGGGGCCGCATATCCCGAGGGGCATATAGAGTGCGAAGATCCCATTAAGGACCTGCGCTATCTGAAACAAAAGGTCGATGCAGGTGTGGATTTCCTGATAACCCAACTTTTCTTCGATAACGAACTGTTTTATCGTTTCATGGAAAGGGCAGATATAGCAGGTATAAACGTTCCCATATCGGCCGGCATAATGCCCGTGGTCAATAAAAACCAGATAGAAAGGATAGTAACCCTGTGCGGAGCGTCGCTTCCACAGAAATTTGTTAGGATACTTCACAGGTACGCCGACGAGCCGCGCTCCTTAGAGGAAGCAGGCATCGCCTATGCGACCGACCAGATAGTGGACCTCATTGCCTTCGGCGTCAGGGGAATCCATTTATATACAATGAACAAGGCGCACGTTGCTCGAAGAATAGTATCGAACGTCTCGACCTTGCGCGAGACGATGCATGGCCCAAAAGGAGAGGAGGCCCTTTATGAGGGTCGTTGATAGTCATGTTCACATCTACCCTCCCGAGGTGATATCCGATTGGGAGAAAATAGGCGAGAAGGAACCTTACTTTAACGTGTTGGTACGGGGTAAAGTTCATAAGTGGGCAACGGTCGAGGACCTGATCGCCCAGATGGACTCAGACGGCATATCGCAAAGCCTGATCTTTGGCTTTGCCTTCAGCGATTTGGCGCTTTGTAGATTGTGCAATGATTATGTTATATCTGCCGTAAAACGATACCCCGATCGCCTTAAGGGGTTGGCCGTCGTTCCTCCCCTTGTCAGGGGCGCCATAAGCGAGATAGAAAGGTGCAGGCAAAATGGCCTTATAGGCGTGGGAGAGCTGTTTCCCGAGGGGCAGGACTTTGACCTGGCTGATGCCAGAGAAACGTGGAGGCTTGTGGGTGCCTGTCATGAGATGGGGATGTTTTTGCTCGTCCATACGGCAGAACCAGTGGGTCATGATTACCCCGGAAAGGGCAATGTGGGGCCGAAGGAAGCTGCTGCCTTTTGTCTTAACCATCCTGAGATCACGGTCATATTTGCCCATTTCGGAGGCGGGCTTTGGATGTACGAGCTCATGCCAGAGATGAGATTGGCCCTGTCCAACGCTTATTACGATACGGCTGCTGCGCCGTTTTTGTACGAGCCGCAGATATTTAAGGCCATAGAAGCAAGTGGTCTTGCTTATAAATTCCTTTACGGAAGCGATTACCCCATACTTTCCTTGAATAGATATAAAAAACTCTTTAAAGGGATCGATATAGGTAATAGTGTATTAAAGTCCATCTTTTCCGACAATTTCGAGCATGTATACCAAGACGATGGACTTTCGATGAAAAGATGATATCATTAGGCAACGTATATTAGACGACTCTTATCCAGAGCGGCGGAGGGACTGGCCCTACGAAGCCCGGCAACCTGCCCTAACAGGCGTGGTGCCAACACCTGCAACCGAAAGGTTGGGTGATAAGAGGGATTGGCAGAGGCCTTTTTCCTCTTGAGCGGGAAGAAGGCCTTTTTGTTAACGTTACTTTATCGAATGAGGGGGTCATCTGACTTGGAGAAAAGATATAAGGGATTTTCGACGAAAGCACTACATGCCGGTTGGGATCATGACCCGACCACGGGAGCATTCGGGCTTCCGATTTACTTGACGGCCGGATACAAGTTTGATTCGGTCGAGGACGCAATTTCCCTTTTCGAGTTGAAAAAAGAGGGATTTACCTATTCCAGGATTGGTAATCCTACAGTAAATGCCTTTGAGAGCGTCATCTCCGAACTGGAAGGCGGAGTTGCTGCCGTTGCCACATCCTCGGGGCAGGCGGCTTTCAATCAACTCCTTGTTCTGTTGTGCAAAAAGGGCGATCATGTGGTAGTGGGACGCAAGGTTTACGGTGGCACCCTGACGCTTCTTTTAAACACAATGTCAAAGTTCGGTGTGGAAGTAAGCGTTGTCGACACCGACGACCCAAATGAAGTGGAAGAAGCAGTGCGCGCAAGCACCCGTTGCATAATTACGGAGTCAGTGGGAAACCCCGGACTTAACGTCGCCCCCTTTGAGGAATTGGCCGCTATCGCAAGGGATAAGGATGTATTGTTGGTCGTGGATAACACCTTCATGTCCCCTGCTTTGTGTCAGCCCATCAAGTGGGGCGCAAACGTGGTGGTTCATTCTGCAACTAAGTATTTAAGCGGCTTTGGTAATATCATAGGCGGAGTCGTGATTGACGGAGGAAACGTAGACTGGCGTGCTTCGAATAAGTGGCCGGAGTTCACCGAGCCGGACGCGGCATATCACGGCGTGGTCTTTGCGGAGCACTTCGGCAACCATGCTTTGGCCGCTAAACTTCGTGCGTGTACCATGCGGGATTTAGGGGGATGCATGTCACCCTTCGAGGCATACCTTCTTTGGATGAGCATGGGGACTTTGTCGCTAAGGATGAAAAGGCATAGCGAAAATGCCTTAGCCGTGGCTCAGTTTTTACAAACCCGCAAGGAAGTTGCCTGGGTCTCATACCCGGGACTTGAAGATCATCCCCATCATGCAAGGGCCAAAAAATATTTTCAGGGCGGCTTTGGCGGGATGGTCGCCTTCTGTCTGAAGGGCGGCATAGAAGCCGGGAAGAAGTTCTTAAATAATTTGAGCCTCTTTTCCATAGTAGCCAATCTGGGCGATGCCAGGAGCATGGCCATACATCCGGCCTCGACTACCCACAGTCAGCTGTCCAGGGAAGAACTGCAAAAGGCCGGCATAGAGGAGGGCTTGGTACGGCTGAGCATCGGCCTTGAAGACGTTGAAGACATTTTGGAAGATCTGGATAATGCTTTAAACTCAATTTAAAGAGAAAGCGAGAAAGACCTGCGGTGTTGGGAAAAGTTGTGGAAGAGACTATAGGGGCTGTAGAAATCCCTGAACTTCATTTGGAATCGGGCAAAGTCTTAAAAAACGTGAAACAGGTTTACGCGATGTACGGCTCCCCGAATGCGGATGAGACGATCCTGGTGTGCCATGCCTTGACGGGTAGCCATCACGCAGCAGGCTCCGATGTGCCTGGTTTGCCAGAGGCGTGGTGGGATCCCTTGATAGGTCCTGGCAAGGCAATAAATACAGATAGGTTTCGCGTGATGTGTTTCAACGTCCTGGGAAGCCCCTACGGCAGCACGTCGCCCTTAAGCATCCATGACGACGGGAAGCCTTATGGGATGCGTTTTCCAGTCATATCCGTAAGGGATATAGTGAAAGCGCAACGCGAAGCCCTAAAGATTTTGGGGATAGACGAGCTTACGTGTGTAATAGGCGGATCTTTGGGCGGGATGCAGGCATTGGAGTGGGCGGTAAGCTATCCGGAAGCTGTAAAAAGCGCCATAGTAATAGCGGCTCCTGCCTATACATATCCGCAGGCCATCGCCTTCAACGAAGTGCAGCGGCAGGCCATTATGGCGGACCCCAGATGGAATGGGGGAGACTATTATGGCGGTTCTCCTCCGGAAAGGGGGTTGGCCATAGCCCGTATGCTAGCGATGATAACCTACAGGAGCGAGGAGAGCTTCGTAAAGAAGTACATGAGGGAATTGGCCTTTGGCGCCCCGTGGGATTGGAACGGCAAGTTCAAGATAGAGACATATATCCATCACCATGGCAAAAAGCTGGTCCAGAGGTTCGATGCCAATTGCTATCTGTATCTTACGAGGGCCATGGACTTGCACGATATCGGCCAAGGAAGGGGCGGCGTTAAAGCTGCACTTTCAAGGTTTAAAGGGCGTCTTTTGGCCATAGGGATATCGAGCGACCTGCTTTTCCCTAACTGGCAGGTGGAGGAGATTGCGCTTATGGCGAAAGAGGTAGGGCTGCGGGCCTGTTACGACGAGATAGAAAGCGGCAACGGTCATGACGCTTTTTTGATAGATTTTGACCAGCTCGATGAGATGATCCGCGGCTTTTTGGCCAGGTGTACCAAAAATGACCGTCGAGATTGACAGAATTAATGAATCGTGGTTATACTAGTACGCGCCTAGGGCGGATAGCTCAGCGGAAGAGCACCTGCCTTACACGCAGGGGGTCATAGGTTCGAACCCTATTCCGCCCACCATGAGTAGCGTTAAGCGGGGCTGTAGCTCAGTCGGTTAGAGCGCTGGCCTGTCACGTCAGAGGTCGCGGGTTCGAGCCCCGTCAGCCCCGCCAGAGATTACGTCAGGTGGCGAGAGGCGAGATAGCTCAGTAGGTAGAGCAGCGGACTGAAAATCCGCGTGTCCCCAGTTCGATTCTGGGTCTCGCCACCATCGAAAAGGTTTAGGTTAGTTTTGATAGATGCGGAAGTAGCTCAGGGGTAGAGCACCACCTTGCCAAGGTGGGGGCCGCGGGTTCAAATCCCGTCTTCCGCTCCAGAATATCCGGCGGCATAGCCAAGTGGTAAGGCAGGGGACTGCAAATCCCTTATACCCCGGTTCGAATCCGGGTGCCGCCTCCAAATAAAAGCCCATTCCGGCGTAGCTCAATCGGCAGAGCGGGTGGCTGTTAACCACTAGGTTGCAGGTTCGAGTCCTGCCGCCGGAGCCAGATTAAACGATTAGGCCTCCCTGAGTTCGATCAGTGAGGCCTTTTATATTTATTGTCAAGTTGGGATTGAGTGGGGTTATCGATTTGGAGATGAAAAAGGTGACAATTTATACCGATGGAGCATGCCTGGGAAATCCAGGCCCCGGGGGATATGGTGTTGTTTTGCTTTATAACGACCATAGGAAAGAAATATCTGGCGGCTTTAGGCTCACCACCAACAACAGGATGGAGATATACGCAGCCATAGCAGGGCTAAGTGCCCTTAATTGCAGTTGTGAAGTGACGCTTTTTACCGACTCCAGATATCTCGCCGACGCCATGAACAAGGGATGGGTCAGGCGTTGGAAGGCCAATGGCTGGATGCGAAACAACAGGGACAAAGCCTTAAATGTAGATTTGTGGGAAAGGCTGTTGGAGCTGTGCGAGAGGCATAAAGTCAAGTTTGTTTGGGTTAAAGGTCATGATGGCAATCCCGAAAACGAGCGCTGTGACGAGTTGTCCACATCAGCGGCAAGGTTATCTGATTTGCCGGCGGACGAAGGATATGAGCGTTCGGCGAAGGAGGGCAAGTAATCCGTCTGATAGAGGTATTTGGCTACCAAAGAACCCTTTTGGCAGTTTAAAAATATGGCCTCAGCTTGCTTGACTATAGTGCAAAAAGTAGTAATATTTTTAACGAAAAGTTAAATATATCGCCAGGGGGTGCTTCGGTAAAACCGAGGCTGAGAGCATACCCCTACTACTTGATCCAGGTAATGCTGGCGGAGGAATTGGCGAGCAAGAGAAGTTGCACGAAAGATTTTCTAGGAGAACTTTGAAGCCGCCAACAGGCGGCTTTTTTGTTCCCTTAGCTCCCGTCACTTCCCTCGCCAAATATCAATATATAGGGAGGCTGTTGGCAATGAGGTTAGATGAGCTTGTGATAACTAGAGCAATAGTCGACGGGTATTTCAAGAAGCTGACCGACAATCTCGATGTTGATGTGGCCGTGGTTGGCGGTGGGCCGTCGGGCTTGGTGGCGGCCTATAAGCTTGCTAAGGCCGGCAAAAGAGTGGTCATTTACGAGCGCAGGCTCAGCGTAGGCGGCGGAATGTGGGGAGGCGGAATGCTTTTTAATGAAATAGTCGTACAGGAAGAGGCCAGAAAAATTTTGGACGAGCTCGATGTGAGGACTGCTCCTTATAGGGTTGCGGGTTACTATACTGCAGATTCTGTGGAAGCGGTAAGCACAATTACCAGTAAAGCGGTCAAAGTTGGGGCCATCGTGTTTAATGGCATTAGCGTAGAGGACGTCGTGGTCCATGAAGATGGCCGCATTCAGGGCCTCGTGATAAACTGGACGGCCGTGGAGATGGCGGGCCTTCATGTCGATCCCCTGTCGATTCACTGTAAGTATGTCATTGACGCTACCGGACACGATACCGAAGTGGTCAAGGTGGTTGCTCGAAAGATGCCAGGTAAACTGTTGACCCCTACCGGCAATATAGAAGGCGAAAAGTTCATGTCGCCTGACAGAGCAGAAAAGCTGACCATAGAAAATACCCGCGAGGTCTTCCCAGGGCTTTACGTCGCGGGAATGGCCGCCAATGCCACGTTTGGAGGTCCTCGGATGGGTCCCATCTTTGGAGGGATGCTGCTTTCCGGAGCAAAGGTTGCGGAGGAAATTTTGAGCAAGCTATGACCTGAAGGTGTGTAGGTTGGGGGCAAGCCATATTTCACTAGAAGGCTTGCCCCCAATTTTATGCTTGGTTAAAGATTAATCGATTGGAAGAATTACGCTGTTGTGGTAAATTTAATAGGAAATATAAGCATAGGAGGTGTGAGAGATGCTAGATATAACGAAATATGTCTCGCCCGGTATGGAAAGGACCGTCAAGAAGGTCGTATCAGCTGATGATACTGTGGGCAATTCGTCGCTATATCTTGAGCAGTTCTTATCAACTTCGGCTTGCATAAACATGATTGTGCGAATGGCGACGGACATGGTGGACAAAGCTCTGCCTCAAGGTTTTATTTCTGTCGGCTATCATACGGAAATTACCCACGAAGAACCGACGATGATGGGCGCTGAAGTGTCATATAAAGTTGCCCTTGAGGAGATAAACGGGAATAGGTTGATCTTCAATTTTCAGGTGACCGACAAAAGAGGCACAGTTGGTTACGGAAAGCACGTTAGGGCTGTTGTTAATTATCCTAAATTGCTCGAAAAGGCAAAGGAAAGAATGGAAAAGTAAAGTTTTTTGTTCTCGTTGAAGTCCAAGCGGGCAGTTTACGGGGTTTCAAGACAGGGGGGGAATCTATTTTGACGTTACCTGAGGGCGAAGTTGAGGTGGCTGAGGGGAAGGCTTTCCGAATAGAGATAAGACGAGATAGGTGCAAAGCATGCGAAATTTGTGTGGAATTTTGCCCCAAAAATGTCTTTGAGCCGGACGAGCTGGGTCGCCCTATTCCCAAGAGAGTGGATGATTGCATAGGGTGCGGTACTTGCGAATTGCGCTGTCCTGATTTCGCCATTGAAATAAAGTCGAAGGAGTGTCATGACGTTGATTGAAAGAAGAAGGTTTATGCTTGGAAACGAGGCCATCGTGGAGGGGGCGTTGATGGCAGGTGCCAGGTTTTTTGCAGGTTATCCCATCACGCCTTCCTCCGAGATTGCTGAAGGGGCCTCCAGGAAGTTGCCTCAAGTTGGAGGTTACTACCTTCAGATGGAAGACGAGTTGGCCAGCATTGCTGCCGTCATAGGCGCCTCCATAGGCGGACTTAAGGCCTTTACAGCCACCTCCGGTCCCGGCTTTTCTCTCATGCAGGAAAATATCGGGCTTGCCGTAATGGCCGAGGTGCCTTGCGTGATCGTAGACGTTCAAAGGTCCGGTCCAAGCACGGGATTGGCCACTCGTCCTGCACAGGCCGATATGATGCAGGCCCGCTGGGGTCGACACGGGGATCAGTCCATAATCGCCCTGTCTCCCTCTTCGGTGCAGGAATGTTTTGACCTCATTATATATGCCTTTAATTTGGCAGAAACTTACAGATGTCCAGTGCTTTTTATGGCAGATGAGACGGTCGGTCACTTGCGCGAAGATTGCCTTTTGCGCACGGAAGCCGACATCGAGATTGTAAACAGAAAATGCCCGCCAGAAGATATAGATGAATATCTACCTTACAAGCCGGACCATGACCTTGTTCCGCCGATGGTTGCACCTGGCGGGAAACATTTGACGAGGTTTCATTCTTCAACCCATAACGAAAGGGGCTTGCCTACCAGTTCTCCGGAGGAAGCGGACAAGTTGGTAAGGAGGCTTTACGATAAGATAGAAAAAAACAAGGACAGGATCATCAAGTACAAGCAATACGATGTGGATGAGAGCGAATATTTGCTCGTAGCCTTCGGAGGGGCGGTTCGTGCCGCAAGGCAGGCCGCTGCAGACATGAAAAAACAAGGGCTTAAGGTTGGCGTTTTGGAGCTTCAAACAGTATGGCCTTTTCCGACCGAATATGTAAGCGAGCTAGCCAAGGGCAAGCGTGGGATTGTGGTGCCTGAGATGAACCTGGGGCAAATTATCGGAGAGGTCAAAAAGGCCGTCTGCGGAAGGGTTCCCGTCGTTGGAGCAAATAGGTGTGACGGTGAGCCGTTGAGCCCGCAGGAGATAGTAAAAGCCCTGGGCGAGGTGGTATCTCGATGAATAAGAGATCGTGCGAAGTAAGTTGGAAGGCCTTCTTGAGGGAAGAAAACCTTCCCCACCAATGGTGTCCCGGTTGCGGGTACGGCGTTATATTGAAGAGCATGCTTTTTGCCTTCGAGAAAGAAGGCCTTGCCCCAAAGGACGTGGTCGTAGTCACGGGTATCGGATGCTGGGGAAAGGCTGATGATTATCTCTACACCAACACGGTGCATGTGACGCATGGAAGGGCTTTGCCTGTGGCAACCGGCATAAAGGTAGCAAATCCCTCTTTAAAAGTGGTGGCTTTGATGGGTGACGGCGATAGCGCTACGATCGGAGGAAATCACCTGATTCATTCGTCTAGAAGAAACATCGATGTTACGGCAATAGTAGCGAATAACCTTAACTACGGGATGACTGGCGGTCAGTATTCCTGTACTACCCCGCTTTATTCCAGGACTTCTACTTCCTGGTACGGAGATCCCGAGCCGGCGCTGGATATATGTAGGGTAGTTGAGGCGGCGGGGGCAAGCTTTGCCGCCAGGACGACCGTCTATCATGTGGCCATGATAGAAAAATACGTCTCGATGGCCGTAAGTCACGAAGGTTTTTCTCTGGTCGAGGTGATATCCCCATGTCCCACGTATTTTGGAAGGTATAACAAGGTGGGCAGTGCCCCGGCCATGCTCAACTGGCTCAAGGAAAATGCCGTGCCTGTTGAACGCGCGTCCAAGCTATCCGACGAGGAGCGTAAAGAGACCTTTGTAACCGGCATATTTGCGGACAAAAAAGGGCAATCCTTCTTGTCGCGTTATGGGGAGATACAGTCTCGGGCAAGAAGAGAGCTTGAAAGAGAGTGATCATCCGTGAGATTTGAAGTTATCTTTGCGGGCATTGGCGGACAGGGCGTGATTTTGGCCGGCACACTTTTAGGCGAGGCTGCGGTACGGTGCGGCTTGAAGGCCACACAGACGCAGGCCTACGGTGTATCTGCAAGGGGCGGATTTACCAAGACCGACCTCATCGTATCAAGCGAAGAGATTTTGTACCCCTACTCGCTAAATCCGGACCTTATCATTGCCTTGGCAGAGGAAGCTTTCGTGCGCTATATCGATGTCGATAAGGATACTTGCAAAGTGATATACGATTCCGGTCTCATCGATGTCGATTCACTGGGCCTTGGCCTCGACAAAAGGTTCGTCGGAGTTCCAATTACAAATATGGCCATAGAGCTTGGCTCTCCAAGGAGCGTGAATATACTGTCTTTAGGCATTGCTGTTAGCTTTATAAAAGATATCTCCTTCGATGCATTGCGTGAGATTTTATCTGAGACATTTTCTGCCAATACCTTGGAGAAAAATATCGAAGCGTTGAGCAAGGGAATGGAGTTGGGCAAATCTATTTTTTAAGCGGTATCGAGGCATCTTAGTGGCGCATATATAGATAGGTGTTTTTGCGTTGGGAATTGCTTTCTAAGATGCCTCTATTGTTTGGTATTTTGCTAAACTAATACAACTCCTTCCATTGCTTCACCTAATCCCTTGGAGACCTCCGCTAGCACCTTGGGATCCCTGAAACTTGCCACTGCTTTGACAATTGCCTTGGCACGGGCAGATGGCCTTTCGGATTTAAAGATACCGCTTCCGACGAAAACACCATCGCATCCAAGCTGCATCATCAGTGCTGCATCTGCCGGTGTCGCTATTCCGCCGGCAGCGAAGTTCACCACGGGCAATCCCCCCGCCGCTCGACAGGTTTCAAGTAATTCTAAAGGGACGCACAGTTGACCCGCAATAGCTGGCAAATCCGATTGCTTTGCTGACAGTAACCTATTTAGCTGTGCCGTTATGGTTCTAATGTGTCTTACCGCTTCTATTACGTTACCGGTTCCTGCCTCCCCCTTTGTCCTTATCATGGTTGCCCCTTCAGCTACACGACGCAACGCTTCGCCCAGATCGCGCGCTCCGCATACAAAGGGTGTCTTGAACTCCTTTTTGTTTATATGGTATTCATCGTCTGCGGGCGTGAGCACTTCGCTTTCGTCTATGAAGTCCACGTCCAGAGCTTCCAGGATATGGGCTTCCACGAAGTGTCCTATGCGTACTTTGGCCATTACGGGTATTGACACGGCATCCTTGATCTCGAGTATCTTGGCCGGATCAGCCATGCGAGCTACTTTGCCTTCCTTTCTCAAATCAGCAGGGACCTTTTCGAGGGCCATGACCGCTACCGCTCCTGCGTCTTCTGCAATGCGCGCCTGCTCTTTGTTCGTCACGTCCATTATGACGCCACCGATAAATTGTCTTGCCAGAGCCTCTTTTTCCGTGACTTTTTTGCTGCCTTCCATTTTAAATGCCTCCTCAAATTGATCGATATCCTTTATTTTTATTTTAAAAGGTAAATATAACTTCTATCAGTGCCAAATAAATGTTGTATTATACATATTCTGGTACGTACCAGATTTAATTAAATTTTAATTATACTGGACTGGCTATTTCATATGTTCTTTAAAATAACCTTAGAATTTTATGTTATACTGGAAAACAACCAGGGGGTGCTCCGACAAAAACGGGGCTGAGATAATACCCCTTGAACCTGATCCAGGTAATACTGGCGGAGGGATGGTAAAAAGATGTGTAAAGGTCAAAACAAGCCCTACTTTCCCTCCAAAGGACGTAAACATTAAGGAGGGATTGTTGTTGTCAACACAGCTTGAGATGGCAAAAGCAGGGATTGTAACTCCGGAAATGCGTATTGTAGCTATGGAAGAGGGATTATCACCCGAATCAGTTTGCTGTCTGGTTGCGGAAGGAAAGGCTGTAATACCGAAAAATGTAAACCACGATATCAAGCACGTTAAGGCGATAGGTAAAGGCCTTTCCACGAAGGTAAACGCCAATTTAGGCACCAGTGACGAGTGCAGCAACCTGGAGCTTGAGGGCAAAAAATTACAGGCAGCCGTTGCAGCCGGGACCGATTCAATAATGGACCTCTCCACGGGCGGCGATTTGGATGCCATAAGGTCCTTTTTTCTGGAGCGCTCGCCCGTAATGGTGGGTACAGTCCCAATATATTCGCTAGCTACTCAAATGCTAAGAGTTGGTAAACCATTAAAACAATTAGATGCAGATGATCTCTTCTCGTCCATAGAAAAGCAATGCAGTCAGGGGATAGACTATATGACTGTGCATTGTGGCATTACCAGACAATCTGTAGCTTTTCTTGAAAGCAGCGAGCGGATAATGCCTTGTGTAAGCCGCGGAGGATCTATTATCTTGCATTGGATGAGAGAAAGAAACGAGGAAAACCCGCTTTACGAGTACTTTGATGATTTACTTGCCATAGCTAAACGCTTCGATGTTACATTGAGCTTAGGTGACGGGTTTAGGCCCGGCTCGATTGCCGATGCCATAGATGCTCCCCAGATATCCGAACTCATGATCCTGGCTGACTTGGCCAGGAAGGCAAGAAACTTTGGTGTGCAGGTTATGATAGAAGGACCGGGCCATGTTCCCATCGAGCACATAAAATCACACGTTGAGCTTGAGAAACGGTTGAGCGATGAAACTCCCTTCTACGTCCTGGGTCCGCTTCCTACCGATATAGCCGCCGGGTACGATCATATAACTGGAGCCGTTGGCGGTGCCATAGCCGCTGCAGCAGGCGCTGATTTTCTGTGCGATGTGACGCCTGCAGAACATCTGGGCCTCCCGGACGATACCGACGTATATTTGGGCGTGATCGCCTCAAGGATAGCGGCCCACATAGGTGACCTTGCCAAGGGCGTAAATGGCGCAAGGGAAAAGGACAAGCGGATGTCTATAGCTAGGGCGCGCCTTGATTGGAAAGCGGTTATTGAGGAAGCTTTAGATCCCGAGCTGGTTCGGGTAAAGTCACACCTTGCTGAGGATAGGGAGGCCTGCACCATGTGCGGTAAGCTCTGTGCCGTCAAATTGAGCAGGCAGGTGTGGGAGTCAAATTAATGAATAAAGGGGGCTAATTTTAGCCCCCTTTATTCTAAGCTAGCAGCAAGAGTGGCAGCTCGAAGAAGCTTTTTCGATTATGGCCTTGCAGAACTGAGGAAGATCGTCAGGTGTCCTGCTGCTTATCAAGTTTCCGTCCACTACCACGGCTTCGTCTATCCAATTAACTCCGGCGTTTACCATGTCGTCCTTTATAGCTCCGACTGAAGTGGCCTTCCTCCCTTTAAGTATTCCGGCCGAGATGGGTACCCATCCGGCATGGCAGATGAAGGCGACGATTTTATTGCTGTTGTTCAGTTTTTTGACGATATCGAGGGCCTTCTTGTGCCTCCTGATTTTATCGGGTGCGTATCCTCCCGGAATCACGATGCCGTCAAAGCTGTCGGGGTTAACTTCGTCGAAGGAGACATCGCTTTTGCACGGGTAGCCGTGTTTGCCTCTATACAATTTGCCCTTTTCGGGACCGGCTACCACGGTCTCTGCACCTTCCTCTATGAGCCTGATCTTGGGATACCAAAGTTCTAGATCTTCATACTCGTCCTCCACGAAGAGGATGAAACGTTTTCCGTTGAGCTTGGACATCAAACTCACCTCCCGGTAAATATTTGGTATAACTTATTTTATTCGTTATACCAAACATTTGCAAGGCCCTTATTTTAGAGCATGAGTCTCCCTTCGAGCTCCCCGCGAAGTTCGTCGTATTTTTTTCGGATAAAGGCCATATGGCCTCTTTCCATATTTGCCAAATCCTGAAACATCTGCTTCGTCTCGTTTGGCTCAACCTTTTGTGAGAGGTTCTCGTAAAACTCCGCTGCCCGCAGCTCCGATAGGTATGCCGTGGAGATCAAACGCAGTTGGGAGTAATAATCTTTAAATTCGTCGGCTTGAACGCGAAGTGCCGGATCTACAATTACATTTGGGTCAGCCGCGAAGGGCTCTCCAAAAAGTTCCAAGTAGTATTTTGATAAGGTGTTTTTATGCGTTTCCTCCCAATCGGCCAGCTCCTCGATCTCCTTCCTCAAAGCGGGCTTTTGCGTGTTTTGTGCCCACATTTTATAAAACTCGTTTGCCTGGATCTCAGCGTGTATTGCATAAGACAAAGCACCCTTTAGATCGAATTTTTCCTCCGCCATCTTCTACCCCTCCTTTGGGATGTATCTATGCTATTGTGTTTCATTCATAATAACATATTACATTAAAACTAATCAACGACGACGATGTAAGCCTGGTCGTATATCTGTATATGGTATAATAGAATTATGGCGACGACGGTTATTGTATGCATTTTAGCGCGAAAGGGGGAATACGATGACGAATATCGACAACAAAACGGAGCGCTTGGGCAGAGAACCCGTCGGGAAATTGCTTCTTTATTTTTCTTTACCGGCCATAGCCGGTTTGTTTGCGAATGCGCTTTATAACATAGTAGATAGGATATTTATAGGTCAAAACGTTGGAGAAATAGGGCTTGCAGCTGTGACTGTGGCGTTTCCTCTCTTTGAGGTAAGCATTGCTCTATGTGTCTTAATATGTGTCGGCGCAGCTTCGATAGCCTCTAGGAGCCTTGGGGCGGGCAAGAAAAAAAGGGCGGAGTTGGTTTTGGGGAACGCCTTAGCTCTTTCTTTGATCTTTATGCTGTTCGTATGTCTGGGCATGCTCTTTTTACTCAATCCAGCCTTAAAGTTTTTTGGCGCAAGCGAGGCAGTGCTTGGGCCGGCCCGCGATTATATGCTAATAGTCTTGCTCGGGATGCCCTTTTTTATGATTTCCTTCGTCCTTAACTCCCTAATCAGGGTCGAAGGGTCTCCCAGATGGGCTATGGGTACCTTGATTATAGGAACGATAGCCAACATATTCTTGGATTGGCTTTTTATATGCGCCTTTGGATGGGGCGTAAAGGGGGCCGCTTGGGGCACCTCGATAGCGGAATTTCTGTCGTGCCTGTGGGTCGCATTGTATTACGCCAAATACAGCGTATTAAAGATAAGCTACAAAAATCTGAAAATCAGGATGCCTTTGGTTGCGAACATGCTGGCCATAGGGATAACGCCCTGCATTACGTCCATATCCTTTGCCGTTTTGTTAGTCATTTTAAATCAGACGGCCCTAAAGTTGGGCGGAGACTTGGCCGTATCCTCGGTTGGGATATTTCTCACCTTGGACACCTTATTCTTTTTGCCGGCATTGGGAATAAGTGAGGCTGCTCAGCCCATCATAGGCTACAACTATGGCGCAGGCTTTTATCATCGCGTTAGAAGAGCTATAATGCTGGCGCTTATTTCCTGCTTGTGCGCCTTCTCTCTGTCGTGGGTCGCCACCCAATTCTTTGGCTGGCAGATCGTTCGGATTTTCTGCAACGATCATAAGGCCTTAATAGATATGACAGTACGAGCCTTAAGGATCGGCTACTTTTTCTTGCCTGCGGCTGCCATATTCGTCGTAACTTCATATACGCTGCAGTCATTGGGAAGGGCAAGGGAGGCCCTCATCATCCAGCTTGTGCGCCAGCTTGGAATTTGCTATCCTGCCATGTTGATAATGCCGCACATCTTCGGCTTGGACGGCATATGGATGGCCTTTCCCGCTACGGATTTGGGCGGCTCGATTCTGGCCTTTTTTGCCATGTATAGAGAACTGGGCAAGTTAAAAGAGGAGAATGTTGTCGCGCTAAAGGTTGCTTCAGACCGTTCAAGCGGCTGTCGTTGATCGGTCCTGCACAAGCGAAGCTGCACCCAGTAAGGCTGCATCGTTGCCAAGAGAGCTTATTTCTAAACGAAAGGTATCCCTAAAGTGGGGAACCAGATATGACTGAACCAAAGGTTTCAATTCTTGGAGCAACCCTTCTGCCCTGCTGAATCCGCCACCTAAAATGATCATTTCGGGATCCAAAAGGTGTACTATGGAGGCAATAGCCCTGGAGATGGAATCTAGGGAAGGCCTTATTATTTCGGCGACTGCAGCTTCCTTCCTGCGTGGCCATAGAACCTCCATATCGTCGGGCAATCCTAGGCGGATTGCCCGTCTTTCCATTGCGTCAGTTCCGCTTATGGCCTCAAGATGACCACGACATCCACATCCGCATGATTCATCTTTGCCAAATACCATATGGCCTGGTTCTCCTGCGTATCCGTGGGCACCTTGAAGCAGCTTGCCGTCTAAGACTATACCGCCGCCTATTCCGGTGCCGAGGGTAATTGCTACAAAGTTTTTTAATCCCTTGGCCAATCCGGCAAGTCCTTCGCCCAGGGCAAAACAATTGGCATCGTTTTCAATTGCAACGTTAGTCTTTAGCCTATCTTCAAGCATGCACTTTAGGGGTAAGCCTTCCCAATTGGGAAAGTTGGGCAAAAGCACAACATGTTGCCGCCCCATGTCCAAAAAACCAGGCACGCCCACCCCCACGGGAAGGGCATTATCCGAAGGTTGAAGCTGTTTTATAATTCTTTGAAGTTGGTCGATTACTCCTTCAGGGGCCCTTGTCTTGGACGTTGAAACCTTGCATCTTTTAAGGATCTTTTTTTCTTCAATCAGGGCAGCCTTAATGTAGTGCCCCCCCATGTCTATGCCTATCGCGAGTTTATCCATGTTTTATCCCTATTGGCAATATAATAAAATGGCGGAGGACGAGGGATTCGAACCCCCGGTGCCTTTCGGCACAAGTGATTTCAAGTCACCCGCCTTCGACCGCTCGGCCAGTCCTCCGCGAAGATCATTATAGCAACTACACCGACTTTAGTGAAGGCAAATAAGATTTTTCTGCGGCAATGTTGATGCTGTAAATTTCACGAGACAGATCGTAAAATAGTTTTAGGACCTATTTGGGGGTGATATTGGTGAGGGGAAGGAGAAAGGGACTAAAATATGGTTTGCTATTTTTGATCGCAGTAACGTCTCTGTTTGCCTTTTCAGGACGCTCCTTTTGCGAGGAGGAAGCTGTAAAGATAGCCTTAACGACTTCGTCCTTCCGTTATGACGCTGACAGGAAGACGCTGGAATTGGACGTCACAGTAAAAAACATGACATCCGTTGAACTGGAGGGGCCGGGCGTCATGGTAACTCTTTATGGTCCGGGAGATAAGTTGATCCTGCAACGTTCATTTAGGGCTAGAAGGGTTGCCTTGCTTCCGGGAGAGGAGTCCGAAGTTAAGGCCTCCTTTTTCGTAGAAGGGCCATTTTACGACGTGCGCCTTACTGCCCTTGAGGGTATGGGCGGTGGTTGAAGGTAAGCATAAATGCCGTGGGCATTTGCCACCTGCATAAGAAAGGAGATGGTCGGGTGGAATGGGAGAAGATAATTCAGAATTACGTATGCTCGCCCTGTAGGGTTGGGGTGTTGGGCGCAACGGTCGAAACCGGCAGGCCGGTATCGGGCGTCATGTCCTATCTGATGTTGCAGGGTTTTAAGCTCTATCCCATCAATCCCAAGTACGTTGGCCTTAAGATATTCGGGCTTGATTTTTACGCCACGATACGCGATGTACCGGATGTCCTCGATATCATTTCTGTGTTTATAAGCCCTCAAAATCAGGCCTTCTTGCTGGGTGATTTAGAGAACCTTACATATAAGCCTATTGTTTGGATGCAACCAGGTGCTGAAAATCCCGAACTTGAAGGGAGATTAAAGGCCTTGGGCTACTCCGTGGTGAGCGGACAATGCCTAATGGCGATACACAAGCTCCATTGTGGAAAGTCGAGAAGAAGGCCTTAGCAAGGAGGGATTGCGATCCCCTCGATATTGCTTGATGCCTATGGATTTAGTATATGCCGATATGTTATTATAGCCTTGCTAAGTTTTTATCATGCGTACATCACATTTTCGTCGGGAGATGAAATAGATGTCTTTGAGTTGCTCTTTGACTTTGAGGGTTCCCTATGGCGCCACGGACCAAATGGGCGTTGTATATTATGCCAATTATTTAACGTGGTTTGAAATGGGACGGACGGAATTTTGCAGAAAGTTCGGGATGCCCTATATAGAATGGGAGAAAAACGGAATATTCATGCCGGTTGTGGAAGTGAGATGCAGATATAAACATCCGGCCCGCTATGACGACATCGTGAGGGTTGAGACCTATCTGAAAGAGGTAAAACCCCATAGCCTTTCCTTCGAATTCAAGATCTATCGCGACTTGGACGACAAGCTCCTTGCAGAAGGGTATACAAAACACGGCTTTTGCGACAGTCGCGGGAAGCTGCTAAAAAAACCCGAGCCCTTTTACAGCATGTTGACAAATATATTGCAACAATAAAATCTAGAGAGGTGGATGTTAATGGCGAATGAAAAGGCTGTTCTTCTTGGCAATGAGGCCATTGCCAGGGCCGTTGTCGAGGCAGGCTGCGAGGTGGCTTGTGCATATCCGGGTACTCCCTCCTCTGAGATATTGCCGGCCATAGCCAAGTTTGCCGATTCGCTCGGCACTAAGACGGTCGTAGAATGGGGCACCAATGAAAAGGTTGCCTTTGAAGTGGCGATGGCGGCTTCATTCACGGGCAAAAGGTCCTGTGTGGCGATGAAGCACGTAGGCCTAAACGTAGCAGCCGATCCCTTCATGAGTGGGGCACAGTTCGATATAGAGGGCGGTTTACTCTTGATTGTGGCAGATGATCCCGGCCCCCACAGCTCCCAGACCGAGCAGGATAGCAGGTTGTTCGGCTTGTTTGCCAAGGTACCCGTATTCGACCCATCATCCGCAAGAGAAGCCATGGAAATGGTAAAAGATGCCTACGATCTCTCTGAAAAGCATAAGATACCTGTCATGCTGCGTCCCACGGTTAGGGTGGATCATTGCAGGCAAGACATAGAATTCGGCACCCCGATAGAGCTTGACAGGCCCGCGAAGTTCTCCAAGGACGTAAAACGTTGGGTTTGTCTTCCCGCCCACGTCAAGATAACCCATCCTAAGCTAAACCAAAAGATCGATGCCGTAAGAGATGACTTCACACATAGCTTTTCTAAGTATAATTACGAAGTGCCGGCGCAGGAAAAGGCCAAGCTTGGCATCATTGCCGGAGGCATATCCTTTGCCGTAGTGATGGATTTGTTGGCCAAGATGGGAAGAAGGGATATTTCGGTCTTGAAGATAGGCACTCCCCATCCGCTGCCTGTGGATATCGTATCGGATTTTATAAATCGACACGAAAACGTACTGGTGTTGGAGGAAACCTATCCCGTCATAGAGATGCAAATTTTGGATCGCACGAAGGTCAAGGGCAGATGGAACGGGTTTGTGCCCAGGGCCGGCGAGCTCGTCCCCGAGGTGGTCGAGGAGATCATCCATAAGGCCCTTGGCGAAGAATTTTCGATAAAGGCCGACGAGGACCTCAAAAAAGCGATCGAAGAGCTCAAGGTTACGCCTAAGCCGCCCATGCTTTGTCCTGGATGTCCGCATCGGGCAAGCTTTTTTGCAATAAGGAAGGCCTTTCCCGATGGAATATATCCTTCCGACATAGGTTGTTATACCTTAGGCGTAAATCAGAAGACCGTGGATACCTCTCTCTGCATGGGAGCATCGGTTACTCAATCTTCAGGCTTTTATCTCGCCCACAAGATAGACGGCAAATTGCGTCCCGTGATTGCCACCATAGGAGATTCCACCTTTTTCCATATGGGCTTGCCCGGGCTCGTCAATGCGGTTTACAACAAGCACGCCTTCGTCCTGGCCATTTTGGACAACAGGATCACGGCCATGACTGGCGGCCAGCCTCACCCGGGAACCGGCGAGAAGCCGCGGAAGGGTGATGCTGGTAGAGCCATTCCCCTTGAAAGGGTCGTCAAAGGTTGCGGGGTCGAGTTCGTGCGTACCGTGAGATCTTACGATATAGAAGAAAACGTAAAGGTCCTGCAGGAGGCATGGGAGTACGCCAAAGATCACGAAGAACCTGCCGTAGTGATATTTAGCCATCCCTGCATGTTGCTCAGGCAAGAGCAACCCAAGATACCTGTGCGGGTAAATCACGATAAATGCATAGGCTGCAAGTTCTGCATAAACTTCTTCAACTGTCCCGGTTTGGTCTTTGATGAGAGCGCGAAGAAGGCGTTCATAGACAGTCGCTTTTGCGTGAAGTGCGGCGTATGCCTGAATGTATGTCCTCACGGTGCTATTGAGGTCATATCGGAGGAGGGAAGATAATGCAATACATCATCGTCGGTCTTGGAGGGCAGGGAATTCTTTTTGCCAGCCGCGTGCTGGGGCAAATAGCGCTGAAGAGGGGAGAAAACGTGATAGGCAGCGAGGTTCACGGCATGGCCCAAAGGGGCGGTTCCGTGATAAGCCACTTCAAGGTGGGGCCTTACAAGTGTCCCTTAATAAGCGCCGGAGATGCCGATGTATTGCTGGCCTTCGACCAAAACGAGGCCATAAGAAACCTGCATTTTCTGAAGGATGGAGGACATTGCGTCATTAACGTGCACAGGCGCGAGGCCTTTCAAAACGAGAGCTTAAAGACATATCTGGCCAAGAGGAAAATCGACGCCTTTTTGTTGAACGGATACGAGATACTTAACGAACATATGGGTGGCAATTACCTTTTTCTCAATGTATTGATACTTGGTGCGATGGGCGGCTTAAACATCGGTGGCATTTCCTTTGAGGAGATTAAAGAAGCCGTTTCCACGTTGAGCCCCGCGAAGTTTAGGGATGATAACTTAAAAGCCCTGGAGCTTGGTAAGAACGCCGTTCATGCATCATAAGCCCTTAAAGGTAAATAAGGCCCCCTCCAAAGGCGAGAGGGCCTTATTTATGGCTCAAGAAAGCGGGTTGACTTTAGTAGAGCTTTTAATAGTCATATTTATATTTGCCAGCGGCTTTGGATGTTTTGCCCTTGCCTTTCGTGCCGCCGATGAGTTTTTTGCCATCATCGAATTGAAGAAGGCGCATGCCTGGCTTCAGGGGACCTTTATAGAGGCATGCCAAACTGGCAGGCCCTTCATGTTGAAATACACTACCCGTTCGGCTTCCACGAGCAAGTTGTACGTTCAGTGGCTGGACACGCTGGAGGAAGATGTCTTTGACTCCTGTGGAGGGTGTTATTTTAGGGGCATGAGCGCTTCGGAAAGCTTTTCGGTCTATTCACCTCAGTGGCACACCCTTTCCCCTGGGGTGACCATAAAGGTGACAAACGGATCGAAGGGAAGCGCCAAATCCCTGGGTTATATAATCATATCCCCCTACTGTTATATAACGGTCAGAAAACATCCTCCCGATAAATGACTCTTTCCTCTTGATTTTGAATGCTAAATGGGGTTATAAAGACATGCATGTGATGAAAACTGAGCAATTTGCTTGCAGGGGGCGTTTTTAGGATGAAACCGTGGTGGAAAGAACTTGTCGAAACATTGATATGGGCCTTAGTCTTGGCATTGGTGCTTAGGACTTTCGTGGTTCAGGCCTTCTGGATACCTAGTGGATCAATGATACCTACGCTCATGCCCGGCGATAGGGTATTGGTGGCCAAGTTTTGGTATCATTTTACCGAGCCGAAAAGGGGACAGGTAGTGGTCTTTAAATACCCCATGGATCCGACCAGGGATTTCGTGAAGCGCTTGATCGCCCTTCCTGGAGAGACGATTGAGATAAAAAATGGGGTAGTTTACATCAATGATTCGCCTCTGGAGGAGCCCTACGTGAAAAATAGGGATTTCTTGAGCATGGAGAAGGTCACTGTTCCGCGAGGGCAGTATTTCATGATGGGCGATAATCGCCCCAACTCTCAGGACAGCAGATTTTGGGGGTTCGTTCCCAAAAACTACTTGCGGGGGCCGGCCTTTTTCCGCTATTGGCCCTTGAGCAGGATAGGAGTGCTTAAATGATGCCCAGGACCGTTTGGTATCCGGGCCATATGGAAAAGGGGAAAAAACGGCTTAAGGAATTGGCTTCCCAGGTCGATGTCTTCGTGGAAGTTAGAGACGCTAGGGCTCCAAGATCGAGTTCATCCCCGTTGATTCATGATTTAGCCAAACTTAAGCCGGTCTGTGTGGTTTTGAGCAAGAAAGATCTGGCCGAAGATGACAAGACGAAGCTTTGGATCGAAGAGTTGTCGTCTTGTGGTATGCCTGCCTTTGCCGCCAATTTAAGATCGGGAATTCCTGGAGGTTTGCGCGGAAAGCTGTTTGGGCTCAGCGGACATAAGCCTAAATGGAGGGAATTGAGAGTTGCCATAGTGGGCATACCTAATGTCGGCAAGTCCATGCTGCTAAATGCCCTGCTTGGCAAAAGGGCATCGAAGGTAGGAGGAATTCCCGGCATAACCAAGGGCGTCTCCTGGTATAGGGCAAATGGGTTACTCCTGTTGGATTCTCCGGGCATATTGGACCCAAAGGCTGACAGGCAAACTAATATGATCCTAGCATGGCTTGGTTGCCTTAGGGTGGACGTCATAGGAGATTATGAGACCTTGTCGATGCAGCTTTTTGAATTTTTGCGTTCGCTCGGGCTTATGCCCAGATTGCTGGAGAGGTTATCGATTGCTGCAGATGAGGAAGTAAAGGCCGAAGAGTGTTTAGCAGCTTTAGCCCGTAGGATCGGAGCCCTTCTGCCGGGAGGTAAAGCTGACTTTGAGAGGGCCGGCCGATTTTTGCTTGAAAGCTTTGCGACAGGGAAATTAGGCCCCTTTACCTTGGAGTTGCCACAAGGATGATTATCGTAGGTGTCGACGAAGCGGGAAGAGGGCCTTTGGCTGGTCCTGTAGTGGCGGCAGCCGTAGCGATTGATCGCAATGATGTGTATGCTTTAAAGCAACTTGGCGTAAGAGATTCAAAGGCCCTATCTCCCAGGATGCGGGAGAAGGTGTTCGAAGAGCTTGCAAGCAGAGATATCATCTATAAGGTCCAGGCCGCAAGTCCAAACCGCATAGATAGGGATAATATATTGCAAGCTACCCTGTGGGCCATGGGAAAGGCCATTTGTGGTTTGCCTGTCGTCCCCGATGTCGTCATCGTCGATGGCAGTTTTGCCGTTCCGGGTGTGCCCTACCTTCAAAGGGCGATACCGAAGGCGGATAAACACATCCTGGTCGTAAGTGCGGCTTCCATAATTGCGAAGGTCATAAGAGACAAGGTAATGGAGATCTACGACAGGTTGTATCCGGGTTACGGCTTTGCATCCCACAAGGGCTATCCCACAGTGGAGCACAGAAGGGCATTGATGGCGATGGGGCCATCTCCGATCCACAGAAAGACATTTAGATGGAAGGAAGTTTAGCATCTATGGCCTTGAACATGCAGGGACCTGAATCGATAAAATTTCAGGACCAACAGGCGCTCTCCGGGCGTTCGTTAACCTCCATTCCGAACGGTTCTTTGGTTAGGGGCGTGGTGCTTGAGGTCAAAGGGGACGGCTATATCGTAGAAATATGGGGCCAAAGGATGTTTGCCGTCTCTTCGCTTAATCTGGCAGTAGGAGATCGCTTTACCGGCATATGGGATTCCACGAGCATGCCACCCGTACTGAAACTAAAGCCGGAAGAACTCTCCTCATACGAGAGGCTAAACGACAATGAAAGGGTCATCGTAAATGCCTTGATCGAAAGACAGCTTCCCGTTACGGATGACCTGGTGAAGAAGCTGTCTTCTTTCTTAGTCAAGTCCGGACTTGACTTGGATAAATTGCCCATGCTCGTGGAGCTTTATGCCAGAGGCATGCCCTTGGACGAATCTTACGTGAAGGTTCTTTTTTGGTACTTCAATTTGACTGACGATCAGATAAAAAGGTACTTTGGCTCGGTAAGGGAAAAGCTGAAAAACAATAGGGATATGGAGAATGTCCTTCAAAGCGACCGTGAAGAAGGCCTTTACGCAAGATCCCTCGCGTTGCTGTCTCGCCCGTTAAAAGACGTGATATATCCCTATCACTTCATTCCCCTTCGCTTTTGCCTAAAGGACGGCGAAAACATAAGGGTCTGGGTTACATCCCAAGAGACACCCAAGAAGGTAATTCGACTGATATTTCATTTTGAGGGCGTCAATGTCGGCTTGATCGAGGGCGAACTGGTCTTCGACGCAAACTCCTACGGCGTGACGTTGCGCTCCAAATCCGAAGAGGTGACTGCATTGCTTTCAAGGGACTTGCCGTCGCTTGCCGCGGCGCTTTCCGAGTTGCCAATAAAGTTAGCCTACATCAACTTGGGTCAGATAAGGGACGTTAAGGAAACGATGTATTTTGGGTTTGAGGCGAAGGCATGATGGAAGACAAAAGGAATAAAGAGATCAGGAAAGCCGCTGCTTTGCGTTACGACAGAAAAATCGACGATGCGCCCAAAGTAGTAGCTTCGGGGCGAGGGGTGATAGCGGAAAAGATCCTGGACGAGGCCAAAAAGGCAGGAATTCCCATAGTCGAGGATCCTACCTTGGTTGCCGTTCTTTTGGGCGTTGGCTTGGGAGAGGAAATACCCGAGGAAGCTTACCTTGCCGTTGCGCGAATATTGGTCTTCCTTCACAATGTCGACATGGGAAGGAGAGGCGGAGCAGATGGGGGAAATGTCCCGTAAGGATATAGGGAACTGGGGCGAGGACGTTGCATCTTCGATAGTTTCGCAAATGGGCTACCGCATCCTGAAGAGAAATGCGACCTTTCGAAGGGGGGAGCTTGACATTGTGGCCCTGGATGACGACGAGCTCGTGATCGTCGAGGTCAGGGTGCGCTCCAGATGCGATGTTCAATCCCCCATAGAAAGCGTAGGGCCTCGAAAGATCAAATCGCTCATTCGTGCCGGAAGGGCATTGGTGGAGCAGCTGGAGTGGGAAGGCCCGTGGAGGATAGATATTTTAGGCATAACCTTGAAGCCTGAAGATGTCGGAGGATATGGCTGGGAATACGTCAAAAACATTACGTTAGGGATGATGTAGATGAGTCGTATTTACGGGCTTACGCTTAAGGGCATAGATGCCCTTCCCGTGGAGGTGGAAGTTTGCCTTACGGGGGGTCTTTTTTCCATCTCCATAGTTGGTTTGGCGGATACTGCAATAAAGGAAGCCCGGGAAAGGGTGAGAATTTCCCTAGGCACCCTGGGCATAAAGCTCAAGGGGCACGTATCGGTTAACCTGGCTCCCGCAGATCTGCCCAAGGAGGGTTCCCTGCTGGACCTGCCCATCGCTGTGGGCATAGCCAGGGAGGCCGGTTTTATCCCCGAAGGCGTAGGCGGCATTTTTATGGGCGAGCTCGCCTTGGATGGAAGGTTGCGCCAAGTAAGAGGCGGAGTCCCTGCGGCTTTTTTGGCCCGACAAATGGGGCTTCCACTCTTTGCGCCAAGGGGAAACGCAGTGGACGTGTCGATGGTTGAGGGAGTTGAGGCTTATGCCTGTTCCAACATCGCCGAACTGTTTTACCATTTAAGGGGTGAACGCCCCCTGCAAAAGTTGGACTTTGCCCTGCCTGAGGCTAAAGATTTGGCGATAGAGCCCGATTTTGCCGACATAAGAGGCCAGGCTGCGGCAAAGAGGGGCTTAGAGATTGCAGCTGCAGGAAGCCATGGCGTCATTTTTGTTGGTTCACCGGGATCGGGCAAGACCATGTTGGCAAGGGCTATCCGTGGCATCCTGCCTCCCTTATCTGACGATGAGCTCATAGAGGTGATGAGGATTAGGAGCGCACGGGGCATGCATCTTAACGTTGATCGAACAAGGCCCTTTAGGGCGGTGCACCACACTGCAAGCGTTGTCGCCATTTGCGGAGGCGGGGTTGATCTTAAACCTGGAGAGTTAAGCCTCGCGCATAGAGGCGTCTTGTTTTTGGACGAGATAACGGAATTCAGGAGAGATGTGCTTGAATCCCTACGTCAACCTTTGGAGGACGGAAGCATAACCGTTAGCAGGGCTTCGGGTACAGTTACTTATCCGGCCTCCGTATTGCTGGTGGCGGCCTGCAATCCTTGCCCCTGCGGGTATCTTGGGGATGTCGTAAAAAGTTGCAGCTGTTCGCCAAGCGATATAGACAGATACGCGAAAAAGCTTTCCGGCCCAATATTGGACAGGATAGACATTCATTTGCAGGTGCCGCGGCTTACTCCTGAAGAGTTGCTGGAACTTGGCGGAGATGCGGAAAATAGCCTTTCCGTGAAAAAGCGAGTGATGGCGGCCAGAGCCATTCAACTTGAGAGATGGCATCCCTTCGGCATCAACTACAACGCAGAATTATCCGAAAAGATGATCAAAAGGCACCTTGGATTGACGAGAGAGGCTAAGATGTTCATCAAATCTGTAGGTGTCAATTTTAATTTGACGGGGAGAGGCTTAAGCAGAGTGCTTAAAATAGCCCGAACCATAGCTGATTTGGCCGGTGAAAAGAATGTGCGAGATGCCCACTTGGCCGAAGCATTGACCTATAGGGGAGGGACTGTCCTTGAAAGATGAGAATTTATTGGCCTTTATTGCCCTTAATTTCCTAAGGTATTTTGATGGCAATTTCGTTCAATCCCTGCGCTTAAAGTCGCTCCTTCCCGGTGATTTGTTAAGCACGCCATCTCTGCTTAAATCTTTTACAAGCTCCGAAAAGGTAATGGCGAAGTGGTACGAAGTCCTGTCCAGGGGGTTGCATTTAAAGGAGTTCGAGGCATGTAAAAATATGGGGATCGACTTACTGGCCTTCGGCGATGACAGTTATCCTTCTTCTTTATGTCGCCTATCTACCCCTCCGTTGCTGCTCTATTGGTGGGGCAATCAAAAAACACCAGGTAAGGCTGTGGCCGTCGTCGGAACTAGGCGCTGCAGCAACTACGGACGACGCATTGCAAGTTTACTCGGGGTTAGACTGGGTCGCGAGGGCTTTACGACGATAAGCGGCGGTGCCTTTGGCGTAGACGAAGCATGCCATGAAGGATCCATAAAAGCTGAAGGCATCACCATGGCCGTATTTGGGACCGGCGTTGACCAATTCTATCCGGCCAAAAACGGCCCGCTTTTTGAGAAGATCAAGGAAAGGGGCGCACTCGTATCGGAATATCCCTTGGGAACGAAGGGGATGCCCTGGAACTTCCCGCAGCGTAACAGGATAATAGTGGGATTGGCGGATGTAGCGATCATCGTCGAGGCTCCCCTGAAAAGCGGAGCTATGATAACCGGGCGAATTGCAATGGAACACGGCATAGAGACTTGGGCCGTGCCGGGAAGGATAGACGAAGGCGTCGCCAAGGGCTCTAACCTGCTCATATTCGATGGCGCCTACCCGCTTGTAGACGTGGATTCCTTCATTTATTTGATGAAAGGTTCGCCACAGGGTTTTCTGGTAAGCTCTGAGGAAGACAAGCTTGCAATCTTAAGCCCCGAGGAAGGGCAAATCTATAAGATCTTAAAGGAAAGGGGAGATAGGACTGTTGACAATATCGCCGGAGAATGTAAAATGACGCCTGCCTCGGTCTTGGAATGTCTTGGAAAACTGAAGCTGCATGGGCTAGTTGCGATGAGTGGTCCGGGCAGATGGGTAATCAACGAGATGACGGAAGGTGAATGAGGTGTCAGATAAAACTCTAGTGATAGTCGAATCTCCTACTAAAGCAAGGACCTTAAAAAAGATACTGGGTCGCAAATACGACATTAAGGCGAGCAATGGACACGTGAGGGATTTGCCCAAAAGCAGGATCGGCATAGATATAGATAGAGACTTTGAGCCGGAATACATTCTGGTGAGGGGCAAGGGGCCCATAGTCAGGGATCTAAAAAAGGCAGCGCAAAAGGCCGAAAGGGTTCTACTTGCCTCTGACCCCGACAGAGAAGGGGAAGCAATCGCCTGGCATTTAGCACATTTGCTGTCCATTCCGGAGGATACTCCCTGCAGGATACGCATGTACGAGATCACCCCGAGAGCCGTAAAGGAAGCAGTGAGCAGGCCTGAGATCATTAATATGGACAAGGTCAACGCCCAGCAAGCGCGGAGGTTGGTCGACAGGCTGATGGGATATAGCTTGAGCCCTTTGCTTTGGAAGAAGGTCAAATCAGGCCTTTCGGCAGGACGGGTTCAATCGGTAGCCTTGAGGCTCATTTGCGAGAGGGAAGATGAGATTAAGGCATTCATCCCCGAGGAGTACTGGGTTATCTCTGCTTTGGTAAGGGGCAATAATGGACAATTTACTCTGAAATTGGCAAAAAAGGACGGCAAGAATATCAGGATCACCAATGCCCTTGACGCACAGGCGATATATAACGACCTGCTTTCTGCTTCGTATAAAGTATCGAAATTTGACGTGAAGGAAGGCAAAAGAAATCCGCTGCCGCCATTTAAAACTAGCACATTACAGCAGGAAGCAGCGAGGCGGTTGGGGTTTACCCCCCAAAAGACCATGCGCATAGCCCAGAGCTTATATGAGGGCGTCGACCTTCCGGGACATGGCCCCGTGGGCCTCATCACTTACATGCGCACGGATAGCCTGCGTATAGCTCCTGAGGGCATATCTATGGCCCGTCAGTGCATAGAAGAGAGGTACGGCGATAAATTTCTGCCCGATAGTCCACATCAGTATGTGTCGAAGGAGCGCTCCCAGGATGCCCATGAGGCGATCAGGCCCACGAACGTAAGGCTAGAGCCCGATGAGATAGCCCCGCATTTGACAAAGGACCAAAAGGCATTGTACGAGTTGATATGGAGTCGCTTTTTGGCCTCCCAAATGGCACCGGCTGTCGTTGCCAGGACCAATATCGAGGTCCAGGCAGGCCCATATACCCTGAAGCAAAGCGGAGTGACCTTGATATTCGAGGGGTGGAGCAAGCTTTGGCCGCTCGACATGAAGGAGGAAGTTTTGCCCGAGGCTGCGGTTGGCGAGGAGCTTAAGTTGATGAAGTTAGAGAAAGAACAAAAATTCACGAAGCCGCAGTCCAGATATACTGAGTCAGGCTTAGTAAAGGTCATGGAAGAGAAGGGGATAGGTCGTCCGTCGACGTATGCCACCATCATACAGACCCTCTACGATAGGCATTACGTGGAAAAGGATGAAGCCAAAAAGCTCTTTCCCACTGAGCTTGGCGTCACTGTCAATTCGTTTTTGGTCAAGCACTTTCCATCGATAATCGATGTGGAATTTACTGCCAAGATGGAAGAGGAACTCGACAAGGTCGAAAGAGGAGAGATGCCGTGGCTTGCTGTCGTTAAGGGATTTTGGAACCATTTCTCAGATATCCTCAAAAGCACCGAGAGCGTTGCCCGTGTCGAGGTGCCGGTTGAAACGATCGATGAAACATGTCCCAAGTGTGGGGCACAGCTAGTCGTAAAGCACGGTCGTTACGGTAAGTTCATCGCCTGTTCGGCATTTCCCGAGTGCAAGTACACCAGGAACTTCAAAAATAGCTTGGATATAAGCTGTCCGCAATGCAGGGAAGGCAAGGTTGTGATGCTTCGTTCCAAAAGCGGAAGACCTTTTTACGGATGCTCCAGATATCCTAAATGCAACTTTGTCAGTTGGAACAAGCCCACAGGCGAGATTTGTCCCAAATGCGGCGGCCCCTTTGTGGTAAAGAGGAAAGCGATCAAATGTGCCAATTGTGGATATGAGAAGGAGGAAGTAATCGATGACGCCGGAGCGGTCGGCGAAAAATGACGTAGCGGTGACCATAATAGGAGGCGGCCTTGCCGGGAGCGAAGCGGCTTACCAGCTCGCACGAAGGGGCGCGAAAGTTAGGCTTTTTGAGATGCGTCCAAAGGCGTTTACGCCCGCCCATAAGACGTCGAAACTCGCCGAGCTAGTATGCAGCAATTCGCTTGGCTCCGATATGTTATCAAGCCCTGCCGGCATCCTTAAGGCCGAGATGAGAAAACTCGATAGCTTAATATTGGCCTGTGCGGATAGGCACAAGGTTCCGGCCGGTTGGGCCCTGGCTGTCGATAGGGAGGCCTTTTCCGAGGAGGTAACGTCAACCATACGATCGATGCCCTCAATCGAGGTCGTCACGGAAGAGGTCACCCATTTAAGCGAAGGTCCTGCGATAATAGCGAGTGGTCCCTTAACATCGACCGCACTGGCCTCGTGCCTGAGGGATATGCTTGGCGAGGATTTCCTATATTTTTACGATGCCGTTGCTCCCGTGGTACTGCGGGAGACCATAAATATGGGCGTTGCCTTCTTCGGAAGCCGTTATGGTTACGGCGAGGACTATATAAACTGTCCAATGAATGAGGAGGAATATGAGCAGTTTTACGAGGCACTCGTCAACGCCGAAGTGGCGATGAGGCATGACTTCGAGGAAGAACATTTCTTCGAAGGATGCTTGCCGGTAGAGGTGATAGCCAAAAGGGGACGGGATGCCCTTCGGTTTGGGCCAATGAGGCCCGTTGGTCTTGCAGATCCCAAGACCGGGCGTGAGCCTTATGCCGTAGTTCAGCTGCGCCAGGACGACAGATATGGCAGGCTCTACAACATGGTCGGATTTCAGACGAACCTTAAGTGGTCGGAGCAGGACAGGGTTTTTCGTCTCATACCGGGCCTTGAGGAAGCGGAGTTTGCAAGATACGGCGTGATGCACAGGAATATCTACGTCAATGCCCCGGCAGTATTGGACGAGTGGTTGAGGATAAAGGGCTTTGACGACATCTTCATGGCGGGTCAGATCGTTGGAGTTGAAGGTTACATCGAAAGCACAGCGATGGGGTTGGTCGCTGCTTTGAATTTGTTCTGCGTCATCAATGGACTTCCTCTCCTGTCGTGGCCGAGGAATACTGCCATAGGCTCGCTTCTTTGGTATATGAAGAACGCAAACCCCTCAGGTTTCCAGCCCATGAACATAAATCTGGGACTGTTTCCGCCGCTGCCTAAAAAGATAAAGGACAAGAGGAAACGCTGCGAGTTGATAGCCGGCAAAGCATTGAGCGAACTTGAAGCCTTCATGAAGGCGCGCCAGGATGTGTTTTGTTAAAGCATCATGCGATCTGGCAAATAGATTAAGTTGACTTTAGTACTCCCCTGTAAAGCTTAGTGGTATTATGTGTAAGAAATCATAAAGTTAAGATTTACTGAAAAAGCTTAATTAGTCAGAATACACTTTTATTTTTAAAGAATATGATATAATTCACATATGAGCGAAAATATTTCTACATTGGTGGATTCCTTTTTAGAGCATCTTAAGTATGCCGGCGGAAGGACGGACAATACGGTCATCAACTATGCCGTCGACCTGTCGCAGTTTGTGGACTACCTTTTGGGCGAAGGCATAGAAGACGTTCGAGGGATAGATCAATCGCATGTGAGGGGATTTTTGAGGGAGCTTTTAGCCTACGGCTACTCCAAAAGTTCCGCCTTAAGAAAGATGTCGTCCCTACGAAGCTGGATGAAGTTTTTGCTGCAAGGCGGATATATAACTTCAGACCCGTCCAAGAACGTGCGGGGACCAAAGGAACCGAAGAGGCTTCCCAGGGCCTTGGCCTATGAAGATGTCAAGTCAATGCTTGAAAAGGGCCCTTCCGGCAAGAATAAAGTCCGAGACAGGGCGATACTTGAGCTTCTTTACGGAAGTGGCTTGAGGGTGGCTGAGCTGGTAGCTCTGGATTGGGAAGACGTCGATATGGAGGAAAGATGGCTGCGCGTAAAGGGCAAGGGCGAGAAAGAGCGATTGGTTCCCATGGGAAGGTTTGCCCAGGGGGCATTGGCGGAATGGCAAAGGCTTTCCGGCAAAAACAGTGGCCCGCTTTTCCCCGGGGAGGACTGCGAGCGCATTGCCGTTAGGACCGTACATAGGGTAGTGGCTAGAGCGGCAAGGCGGGTCGGGCTTGTGGGCGTAAGCCCTCATGTCCTTCGCCACAGTTTTGCTACCCACATGTTAGAGGGGGGAGCGTCGTTGCGGGTATTGCAGGAATTGCTTGGTCATCAGAGCTTAGTGACCACCCAAAGATATCTCAAGATAAGCTACGATCAGCTGAAAAAAAGTTACGCGAATGCTCACCCGAGAGGGAGGGATGAAGGTAATGTTTAAGGGCACCACTATCATCTGTGTTAGAAGGGAAAAAGAGGTGGCGATGGCCGGTGACGGGCAGGTCACTTTGGAAACCCAGGTCATAAAGAGCGGGGCAAAAAAAGTCAGACGCTTGAGCGGTGGAAATGTCTTGGCGGGATTTGCGGGAAGTACGGCAGATGCCATGACTTTGCTCGAGCGTTTCGAGAAGTATCTGCAAAGCCATAGCGGAAACTTGATGCGTGCAGCGGTTGATCTGGTTAAGGAGTGGCGTACCGACAAGGCCCTGCGAAGGCTGGAGGCTTTAATGCTTGTGGCTGACCGGAATCAAACGCTTTTGCTTTCCGGGGCCGGAGACATCTTGGAACCTGACGATGATGTAGCCTCCATAGGGTCTGGAGCCGGTTATGCCTTGGCTGCCGCAAGGGCTTTTTTGCAGGTTTCCGATATGAGCGCAAGTGAAATAGCAAAGAGGTCCCTGCAGATAGCATCGGAGATCTGCATATATACCAACGACGTAATCACGCTAGAGGTGATAAAAGATGAATGAAGCAGCTATAAGAAGGGATGAGCTTACGCCTTCTCAGGTTATGGCTTTTTTAGATAGATATGTAATAGGTCAAAGCAAGGCAAAGAAGGCCGTTGCAGTTGCCTTGCGCAATCGTATCAGGAGGAAAAGGCTTCCTGAAGAATTGGCAAAGGAGATAATTCCCAAAAACATCCTCATGGTTGGGCCTACCGGCGTTGGCAAGACCGAGATCGCAAGGCGCCTGGCTCAACTTGTCGATGCTCCCTTCATAAAAGTCGAAGCCTCCAAGTATACCGAAGTGGGCTACGTCGGAAGGGATGTGGAATCCATAATTCGCGAGATGGCGGACATCTCCGTTCACATGGTCAAATCGAAGAAGATCGAGGAAAATAGAGGTGTTGCCGCCCTTTTGGCAGAAGAGCGGGTCTTAGATGCCTTACTTCCATCGAAATCCAAGGTCAGGCAGCCGCAGGATTTTATGAGGATTTTGTTGGGCAGCTCTTCGGATGATGAAGAGAGGACCGCGGATGAGTATGAAAATGAAAACGAAAGCAGGAGAACCACCAGGGAGAAGTTCAGAAAGCTGCTAAGGGAAGGCAAGCTGAACGACAGGGAAATAGAGATAGAGGTGACCGAAAGCCCCCTGTCCAACGTTCCCTTCATAGGAGTGGGCATGGAAGAGATGGGGCTCAATTTGGGGGAGATGCTCGGAAACATACTGCCCAAAAAGGTCAAACGCAAAAGGGTCACCGTTGCAAATGCCCTAAAAATCTTTCAGCTCGAAGAGGCCGAAAAGCTAATCGATATGGACGCAGTCGTCAAGGAGGCCTTGGATAAGGTCCAGGAAGAGGGGATCGTCTTCATCGATGAGCTTGACAAAATTGCTTCGGCCGACGGCCAAAAATATGGTCCAGACGTGAGCCGCGAAGGAGTGCAACGGGATCTGCTTCCCCTCGTAGAGGGCACGACAGTGCAGACCAAGTATGGCCCCGTCAAGACTGATCATATACTTTTCATAGGAGCCGGTGCCTTTCATTCCGTCAAGCCCTCCGACCTGATACCGGAATTGCAGGGCAGGTTTCCCATAAGGGTGGAGTTGGATCCCTTGGGGGAGGAAGAGCTGTTGCGCATACTTGTGGAGCCCGAAAACAGCCTGGTTAAGCAATATAAGGCGCTGCTTCAAACCGAGGGAGTTGAGCTCATATTTACTGACGCGGCGCTGAGGGAAGTGGCCTCTTTGGCGGCAAAGATGAACAGGGAGATGGAAAATATAGGCGCAAGGAGACTTCATACGATGATGGAGCAGCTCTTGGAAGATATAAGTTTTAGGGCACCCGAGATGACGGAAAGGGAAGTTCGAATCGACGATATCTTTGTTCGGGAACGCCTTGCTCCTCTCGTGGAGAACACGGATTTGCGGAGATATTTATTATAAATTAAAGAAGTGAAGGTGAAGATATATGACGATGGAAACACCTCGCGAATTGATCGAATCAAGACCTAAAATCGTGAATCCTACAGCAATGGAGGATTTACTGGACAAGACGCGCATAATAAGTCGAACGCTTCAGTCCGCGGGCATGACCCCTCACCCGGACTACCAAAAGATAGCAAGGTTATTATGTGACCTGTCTACTGCCAACGTCTATATAATTAATGGAGAGGGCAAGATCTTGGGTTACGCCTGGATAAGCGATTACCGGTGCGATTACATGGAACAGCTCCTCAAAGACGGCTATATGCCCAAATCCTATACGGAGAGGTTGAACCAGCATCACGAGTCCGTCTTAAATCACAGCGATCACGGGCATTGTGCCTACTCCGATGAACCATGCAGGTATTTCAACAAGCATGTGGTATATGTTCCTATTTACGGTTGCGGGGAGAGGCTCGGCACCCTTATCCTGGCCCGTTTCGGTACCCCCTTCGATACGCGCGATCTCGTGTTGGCCGAATATCTTGCCACAGTAGTCGGCATCGAAATATTGTATGACAGGACGCATCATATCGAGGAAAGAGCCAAAGAGAGGTTTATGGTGCAAATAGCAGTTCGCGCCCTATCGTACTCGGAGATGGAGTCCATAAAGGTCATCTTAAAGGAGCTCGACGGCTTTGAAGGCGTTGTAGTGGCAAGCAGGGTAGCAGACAGGATAGGCGTCACCAGAAGCGTGATAGTCAACGCCCTACGCAAACTTGAAAGTGCAGGCCTTATAGAAAGCAGGAGCTTGGGCATGAAGGGGACCTACATCAAGATACTGTCTCCCATCTTTTTAGATGAGCTGAACAAGTAAAAGGATAACCCTATCTTTTTACTTTAAGGTCAAGGAAGTTTTGGCCGATCTCTTAATTGGGGGTGTCATTGCCATGGATGACATGACGTGGAATGCGCTGGTAGTCGGCATGAATGGTTTGTCAAAGAGATTTAAGGCGGTTGCCCAAAACATTGCGAATGTCAACACGCCAGGCTATGCGAGAAGCGAAGTGACATTTGAAAACGAGCTTCGCGAAGCGCTGAACATGAAGGATGATGAAAAATTGGCCCTGACGACCACCGATGATGCCCATATTTCAAATGTGCCCCGCGATGTGGCCTCCATAACCCCCAAGGAACATCGGGCGGTAGGAGAGTTGACCAGATGGGACGGAAACGGTGTCGACCTGGATATCGAGATGTCGAAGCTTGCTCAAGCTCGAATGACCTACACGGCCCTGGCCAGCTTGATGTCCAAACGCATAGAGTCTTATAAACTTGCCATAGGAGGCGGTAGATGATGCGCCTTTTCGATTCGCTGGAAATTGCCGGAAGCTCCTTGACGGCGCACCGGCTGTGGATGGATCTCATCTCTCAAAACATGGCGAACGTAAACACCACGCGAACGCCTGAGGGTGGCCCTTACAAACGCAGGGTTCCCGTCTTTGCAGAGCGCCTGCAAGGCATGAACAATGACTTCAAGGGTATTGGGGTTGAAAGAATAGAAGCTGACGACCTGCCTCCACGCATGGTTTATCAACCGGAACACCCTGACGCAGATGCTCAGGGTTACGTGGCCTATCCAAACGTCAACGTAGTAAGGGAAATGACCGATATGATGGTGGCAACGAGAGCTTACGAGGCAAACCTTATGGTCGTCGAATCTGCAAAGGAAATTTGGGGTAGCGCCATAGATGTATTGCGATCTTGATGCGTTTTGCCTTCACAAAATCAGTACCTGTTAAGTTTCGAAAGCTGCACAAGACAACTTGTGCAGCCATATTTTAATTTACTGTCCTAAACCTCAAATGTCCCAATCCTCATTTAAAAAAGTCAGTCTTTTTGATAGACTCATATATGATATTACTAAAATAAGTGTAAAATTCTAATAGACTTCGATGAATAGGAGGTATAAAGATTGCCCATTTCGCGTATTGATTTAATGAAGTTATATTATAATGATTTTAGTGACAATGAGAGCAAAGTCCAGAGGCAGGGTAAAGAATCCTTCGGTGAATATCTGAAGCAAAGCGCCTCAAGGGTAAACGACCTCCAATTAAAGGCAGAAGATCAAATTCGCCATCTTGTTACGGGTGACGTCGAAGACATATCTCAAGTGGTTACTGCCGTGGGCGAGGCTGAGGTAGCCTTACGCCTGTTTGTGGAAGTAAGGGATAAGTTGATCGATGCCTATCAGCAATTAGCCAGAATACCGGTTTAGGCGTAAATTATAATTGTGGAAAGAATTGCAAAGTTTTGGAATGATTTAAAGCAGTTTTGGGCCGGTCTATCCAGGTGGCAGCGTCTGTCCATTGTGGGGGTCGTTGCTGTTGGGGTGTTGACAGTATTTATCCTTTTACTTGTTACGGGAAGGCAAAAATACGAGCCCCTTTTCTCTAACCTCAATATTGACGATCAGGCTGCCATTGTGAATTACTTGAAGGACAAGGGTATCCCGTATAAGGTTGACCCGTCCTTCAATGCCATACTGGTCCCCGACGACGTGGTCTACGAGACCAGGCTTTCCCTTGTCGGGGAGGGATTGCCGAAGGGTGGGATCGTAGGCTTTGAACTCTTCGACAAGGCCAAGATGGGCATGACCGATTTTCAACAGAAGGTTAGCTACCTTAGGGCACTTGAGGGCGAATTAATCCGAACGATTCAAGCCATTCAGGGCGTTCAATCCTGTAAGGTCAACATTGTCATTCCGGAACAGAAATTGTTTTTAGAGGAGCAGTCTCCTGCCACAGCATCGGTGCTTCTTGAGCTAAAGCCTGGATTTGAAATGGGATCCGAACAGGTCAAAGCTATCGTACATTTGGTGGCCCACAGCGTAGAGGGACTAAACCCCGATAACGTGGTGGTTGTAGATAGCAAGGGAAGGATATTATCCGATATGTTGGATGAAAACTTCCTGGTAACCGGGGCCGAGGGCAGGACTCTGACTTCCCTCCAAAGAGAAATGGAGCGCCAGCAGGAAATAGAGATGGAACGAAAAGTAAGGCAGATGTTGGAACGCATATTTGGTCCCGGCAAAGCCGTGGTGAGGGTCAGGGTCGTATTGAACTTCGACAAGAAAAGGACGGCAGTTAAGGAATATGTTCCAGGGCCCTCCGGCAAGGGAGTTCCAAGAAGCACGCAGAGCCTTGAGGAGACGTATACCGGTCCCGGAGTTCCTCCAGGAGGCGCTCCGGGCACCACAACCAATATCCCCGGCTATGTTATCACATCGCAAGCTGCAGGGCCGAGCACTTACGAGCGCGCGGAAGGAACGACCAATTACGAGATCAGCACCAGGGAACAGGAGGTTGTCTCTACTCCTGGGACCTTGGAAAAGATATCGGCTTCAGTATTAATAGACGGCGAGCTGGATCAAGGCGTGCTTGAAGAGCTTAGGCGGGCCGTAGCGGCTGCAGTTGGAATAGACGAAGCAAGGGGCGACGAACTTTACGTGATGTCGATGCCCTTCACGCCGATCGAAGCTCCACAAGCTCCGGCGGCAGCCAGGCGATGGCCACTGTACGTGTTAATCGGTGTTGTTTCATTATTGGCGATCGGGGGCGGATTTATGCTCTTGCAAAGGAGAAGAAAAAAGCTACCTGCTCCTGTAGAAAAAGCTCCCAAGTCGGAAGAAGAGGTTCCTTCTCTCGAGGAATTGCTCAAGCATCCGGAGCTTTTAAAAGAAAAGGGCGAATTGGCCATTTTAGAACAACAGTTGAGGGAATACGCTTCAAAAAAGCCAGAGGAGATAGCAGCCATAATCAAAAATTGGCTGCTTGAAGACCAATACTGATTTTTGACCGGGGGGCATGGAAGTGGAAAGGAGAGGCAGGGGCTTAAAAGGTCGGGAGAAGGCTGCAATGCTGCTGGTGTCTTTAGGCCCGGAGGTGGCATCTAAGGTATATAAAAATTTAGACGAAAGCACCATCGAAATGTTGACAATGGAAATAGCAGGGCTTCGCAAGATCCAAAGCAGTCAGAGGGAAGAGGTGCTAAGGGAAGCCCAAGAGTTGTTATTGGCAAAGGAATACATGACTCAAGGGGGAGTCGATTATGCAAAAAAGCTCTTGGAAGCTTCGTTGGGGCCCGAACGGGCCCAGGAGATCTTGCGCCGTATAACGGCCAGCCTCCAGGTCAGGCCCTTCGATTTCATCAGGCAGACAGATCCCCAGCAGATATTGGCCTTTGTCCAAAATGAACATCCCCAGACCATAGCCCTCATAATCTCATACATGGAACCTAAACAGGCAGCCCAGGTCATGAGTGGGTTGCCCCCTAACCTTCAGGTAGAGGTTGCAAAAAGGATAGCGTCGATGGAGAGGGTAACTCCTGAGGTGCTCAGGGAAGTCGAACGCGTCCTGGAAAGAAAGGTATCCACTGTATTGAGCCAAGACTTCACCATAGCAGGTGGGTTAGATGCCTTAGTGGCCATCATAAATAACGCCGATAGGGCTACTGAACGCAACATTATGGAAAAGCTGGAGGAAGAGGATCCCGAACTGGCCGAAGAGGTCAAAAAGAGGCTGTTTGTCTTCGAGGATATATTGGGTTTGGACGACCGTTCCTTGCAGCGTGTCCTTCGCGATGTGGATATGAAGGATGTCGCTTTAGCCCTGAAGGGTGCATCCGAAGCGCTTAGGGAAAAGTTCTTCAAGAACCTGTCCAAGAGGGCCGTAGAGATGCTGAAGGAGGACATGGAATACATGGGACCGGTCCGCGTCCGAGATGTGGAGGAAGCCCAACAAAAGATCGTCAACGTTATAAGGGCTTTGGAAGAGGCCGGAGAGATTGTGATCGCGCGGGGAGGGGAGGAGGAACTGATTGTCTAAAGAGGGCAAGCTTTTGAGGACCGTGCGCCTTGTTCCCCATGCCGTAAAGATTGTTTCAAAGACGGAATCAGAACACTCCTCTGGATTGAGCAAAGATCAACAGGATGGAAAGGTTTCTCAACACAAGACAGAAAGCATGCCTGATTCTGGAAGTCTAAAAGAACAGTTGGATAATCTTAAGAGGCAATATGATCAGCTTTGCAAGAAGTACGATCAGCTGCAAGGCAAATATAGAACGCTTGAAAATTCCGTAGAGCTTGAAAAGAAACGTTTCTTTGAAAAGGTGCACAAAGAAGCAGAGGAAGTTAAAAGGCAGGCTGAAAAAGAAGGTTACGATAAAGGCTTCAAAAGAGGCCTAACAGAAGGAAAGGCTGAAGCAGAGCGCAAGGCTAATGAGGAGATTGTCGAGCAGGTTTCAGGGCTAATTCGCATCTTGGAAGATTGTCATGATGCCATTTCAAGCTCGATGGATAGCTTACTTAAGCAGAATACAACAAAATTGATCAGGCTTTGGGAGAAGGTTTTAAAGAGGCTTCTTTACAGAGAAGTAAAGCTAGATGAGCATGTCCTTGAGCGCTTGCTTGGGCAGGTATTAAGACGTTTAAGCGATAAGGAAAAGATCATAATATACCTGCACCCCACGGAAGTGGCATATTTGCAGGAAAAGCTAGATCAATATGGTGACCTTCTCCGCGGATCAAGGCATGTTGAGTTTGTGGCTGACGATCATGTAGACAGAGGAAGCTGCATGGTTGAGACGAACCTGGGGATATACGATGCCAGATGGCGAACTCAACTGGAACGCTTATCCGAGGAGATAGATCGTCTTTTGATGGAGGGGCAAAAGGAAAATGGCCTCTAAGGAAGGCAAGGACCTTTTATCGGAGTTGGAATCTAGATTGGATAACATGGACTTCATCCGCCTTAATGGCCTAATAGCGAAGGCCATCGGCATCGTCATAGAATCCAAGGGCCCCGATGTTCGCGTAGGCGATTTATGCGAAATCAGATATCGCGATAAGTCTATGTCCCTTCCCGCTGAAGTCGTTGGTTTTAGCGAGAATAGGGTATTGCTGATGCCGCTGGGAGAGTTAACTGACATAGGTCCGGGATGCGACGTCGTTGCAGTCGGTCAAAAGCTTGGCGTTAGAGTGGGCCCGGGGCTTTTGGGCAGAGTCGTAAATGGCCTTGGGGAGCCCATCGACGACAAGGGGCCAATTATTGCAGGGGAAGTTTACCCATTATACGCAAAACCTCCCCATCCGCTTTTGAGGAAACCCGTTGCTACCCCTCTGCCCGTTGGGGTTAAGGCCATTGATGCCCTGTTGACGTTAGGGCGGGGGCAAAGGGTAGGAATATTTTCCGGTTCGGGCGTTGGCAAAAGCACCCTTATGGGGATGATGGTAAGGAATACTGAAGCCGAAATAAGCGTTATAGGATTGATTGGCGAGCGGGGAAGGGAGGTAGGAGAGTTTCTGGAAAGAGATTTGGGAAGCTCTGGGCTAAAACGCTCCGTTGTCGTTGTTGCAACCTCAGATCAGCCTCCGCTGATAAGGCTTAAGGCGGCTTTGACTGCAACGGCCATTGCAGAATATTTCAGAGACAGGGGCAAGGACGTCTTGCTTTTGATGGATTCCGTCACCAGGGTTGCCATGGCGCAAAGGGACGTAGGCCTTGCCATTGGAGAGCCGCCCGCCACTCGCGGTTATACGCCGTCCGTATTTGCCTTTCTTCCTAAGCTGCTTGAGCGAGCCGGAGCAGGAGAAAGGGGGAGCATAACCGGGGTTTATAACGTTCTGGTCGAAGGCGACGACATGAACGAACCCGTTGCCGATACAGTACGGGGCATCCTTGACGGACACATAGTGTTATCTCGAAAATTGGCTTCAAAGGGCCATTATCCGGCCATCGACGTACTAAGAAGTGTCAGTCGTGTCATGCCCAATATAACATCGCAGGAGCACCTCGAAGCGGCACGCAGGGTGAGGGAGTTGCTTGCCATTTACGAGGATGCGGAAGATCTCGTCAACATTGGTGCATACAAAGATGGGAGTAATATCAATATAGATTGGGCCTTGAGGTATTTAGATGATGTATTGGATTTCTTGTGTCAGCCTGTGGAGGGCCGGTTTAGCTTCGAGGAGACCGTCAAAAAGCTCATATCTCTGGCTCCAAGAGGCGATAGCAAATGAATGACAAGATTGTCAGATTTAATAAACTTGAGGACCTGAAGAAAAAGGAAGTCGAATCCCTGGAATGGGCGTTAGAGGAACAAAAAAAGGTAAAAGAAGGCATAAAAGAGTATTTGTCCAGTTTGAATCAGGAAAGGACTAAAATGCTTGCTGAATTTGGCCTAAAGAACAATGATGTCTTCGACATCGACGAGCTCTGGGATATCCGAAAGGAAATCGAACTGTTGGATGAAAAGACAACGTATGCCTCATCTGAACTAAAAAAATGCGAAGCGATGGTCGAAAATATCATGAAGGAGTTGCTTAATAAACATAAGGAAGCCAAGGTCATGGAGAAGGCAGCGAATCGTTTGGTTGAAAGAGAAAAAGCAGAGCAACTCGCAAACGAGCAAGCTGTGTTAGATGATATTTCCCAATCCCGCTACGGGAGGAATGACGTCTTATGAGGATTTGTCCTGATTTCGACAGGATTAAAAATATCGACAACAGGATAAATGAAATTCGAAAAAAGCTGGGGGAATATCCCAAGCCTCAAAAGCCGTTCATAGAAGTGTTAAGCGAGGCAGAACATGTTGAGGCGTCGCGCGATGCAAATGATGATGGCGCTAATTACGCCCTTGAAGAGGCGATTAAGGCGATATCTGCCAAATGGGGCCTGGACAGCTCCCTGGTTAAGGCTGTAATCCAGGCAGAATCCGGCGGCAACCCAAAGGCGGTGTCTTTCAAGGGTGCGATGGGACTGATGCAGCTCATGCCGACCACCGCAAAGGAGATGGGAGTTGAGGATCCCATGGATCCATTTCAAAATCTAGAGGGAGGAGCCAGGTATCTGGCATATTTGCTTAAGAAGTACCACAACGACATCGATTTAGCTTTAGCGGCATATAATGCAGGACCGACCAGGGTTGATCTGTATGAGGGGGTCCCCCCCTTCAAGGAGACGGCGAAGTTTGTGGGTAATGTCAAAGCATTATACGAAAGGTTCAAAAATGGTGATGGTTAATGGAGACCTTGGATGATCGCAAGATTGACGCAGAAGAGCAAGAAAATAAATCGGTCAAAGAAAAAGAAAGGCCACGCAAAGATAAGGGTAAAAACAAAAAATTGGGGTGTGGCCTTTTGTCTTTGTCCTTATTGGCCATCATAGTGGGCATTTTTTTGGGCTTACAGCTCTTAGGTATCGTTGATGTACGGCCGATAATATATAAAGCAGGCGGACATTTGCCAATAGTTGGTCAAAAGTTCTTCCCTTCAGGTCGACTTACTCTTTCCCCGGAGGAAAGAAGGCGACAGGAGCTTAAGGAATACGAAGAGCTGGTAAACAAAAAGTTTCTTGAGCTTCAGACCAAGGAGGAAGAGCTGAGCAAAAAGGAGCAAGAGTTGGCAAAAAAGGAGGCAGAGCTGGCTGCCGAAGCAGAAAGGCTGGCAAAAAAATCCATTGTTACGGCAAGCGCTAACGAAGACGTCGATGTAAAAGATGTAAGAGGGGAATCCTTTTCCACGTTGGTGTCTATATTGCAGGAAATGTCCGCAAGAAAGGCAGCACAGGTTTTAAACGGACTTTCTGAAGGACTGGCGGTGGAAGTTTTAAGAGCATTACCTTCGGATGTTGCGGGAGATATCCTTGGCCGCATGGATGCGGCTAAGGCAGCGGCGCTGATGGAGCAGCTTTCAACCGGCAAAAAGTGAGTGATCATGCCATGGGGTTTAGTCTTTCGCAGGTTAATCAGCCCGCGAGTCGTGGCTTTAGTTTCGAAGCTTGTGCAACCAATGACAAAGGCGCTCTTGAGTCGTCCTTGCTTGAATTCATGCCATTTTATGAACTTTTAGAAATGCTGGCGAATGAAAGTTCACCCCTATTGGCTGTTCCTGAAGGCGATAGCGAAACGGCCAGCGAGTCCTCTGATTCGGCAAAGGAAAAAGATCAGTTGTTAAGCGCTTGCGAGCCTAATCCCTCCCCTGAGGCTGTTGCATTAAATCAACAGATTGCTCTGTTTTTAATGTTGCATGATACATCATATCTTAGGGATAGCTTTGCAAAGCGTGATGTTTGCTTTGATTCGGATATTTTAGGATTATCTAAACCTGAGGATGTGGGGGAAGTCGCAGGCGCAATTGAAGATGACGTCAAGGATAACGTCCCGGAAAAAGCTTCAAGTGATGTGACCACGAGATATGAACCTCTTTCGCAAAAAGGCGCGGACATCGGTGCAGACGAAGCTGTATTGACTTTTTTGAGTAACGATCGAAGCACAGAAAAGATCAATAATACCAGCGAAGATGTGATCAAAGGTGGACCAACCATTAATTTGCCGGACCTAGCGACGAACGCGGCGGATCTAAGTGGCAAAGACGATGAAGGTTTTGGGAAGGGTGAATCGCGCCCCGTTGACGGTCCCGATGGACTTGTTGGTAAAGGCCAAAAGGGATCGCCACACCTCGTTGATGGCCTGTTGAAATATGCACCAAAAAAACATCTAGACGAAAATATCGGTGGCTTCAGGGATAGCAGCAACGAAGGAGTTGATCCTTCTTTACGAAGTCACCCCGTACATCCCTTTCGGATAAACGAGGGTTTGGATATCCCTGCGACTGTCAATGAGGACGCAACCCCGGTATATTTAAAAAATTACACCAGTGACGAAGGCGTCAAGCTAAAACAAGGGCTCAACGCTGTCATAAGTTTGATGCGCCGCGAAGGCGTTGATGCTGCCAGGATAACGGTGCATCCGCCCGAATTAGGGCACATAGATGTGGATTTAGACATAGCTCGAGATGGCGGTTTGAGAGTGGCTTTTAAGGTCGAAGGAAGTAATGTGGCGAACCTTCTGACTGGTCAATTGGATTCTCTAAGGCAGACCTTGAATGCCAGCGGTTTTCAGGTGTTGGGGCTTGACGTTTACGTTAAAGGACAAGGCGAAGAGCGCGATCAGCATCGTGGTGAGTCTAATCACAGGAGACAAAAGACTAAAAGCCTTGAAGCCGTAAACGGAAAAGATATCTTTGGAGAGATGGCTTTTGAGCTTGATGTGGAACGTGGATTACTTCAGTGGATAGCGTAAAGGAGGTAAGAACGTGGCGATAGATAGCGTTTCTTCTACAAATCAAAATTATACTTACAGCACCAGTAGGCAAATAAAGAATAACTTAGGCAAAGATGACTTTCTAAATCTTTTGATCACTCAGCTTACGCATCAGGATCCCTTAGACCCGATCGACGATACGGAATTTATCGCACAAATGGCACAGTTTTCTACGCTAGAGCAGATTACTAACGTTGCAAGCAGTATGGACAGTTTGCTTAAGATGGCTAGGCTTAGTGCCGAAAGTTACGTCGGGAAAGAAGTAATTTATTACGATGAAGATAAAGGTACATACCTTCAGTCCTCGGTTCGCTCTGCGATCTTCGAGGACGACAAAGTTTATCTGGAACTTAATGACGGCAAATACGTCCCACTTGAAAGCGTAAAGGCCGTTACTGCGCCCTCCAAGGATGGCGGGCAGTAAAGCAAGGGAAGGCCTGCCAAAATGCGAATAGCTGGAGGGGATATCTATGCTTAGATCTTTAAATTCAGGTGTAAGTGGAATTAGAAGCCATCAGACAATGCTCGATGTGATAGGCAACAATATCGCTAACGTAAATACTGCCGGATTTAAAAAATCAGTTGTCACATTTCAAGACTTGCTTTACGAGACAAGCAGAGGTGCTACAGCTCCTCAGGGAGACATCGGCGGGATAAACCCCATGCAGATAGGGCTTGGCACGACGGTCGCCGCGGTTGAGACCATTCATTCTGCCGGACCTTTGCAATATACGGGAAATCGCACCGACGTCGCCATACAGGGGGACGGTTATTTCGTCTTAAACAACGGCAGCGGTAACGTTTACTCCAGGGCAGGCAATTTCGTCCTGGACGGAAACGGCAACATCGTCCAGTCGGGGACGGGATATACTGTGATGGGATATCAACTTACCGTAGACCCTAATAACCCGTCCCAGTACATTAGGGGTACTCAGCTAGTGCCGCTTAACATTCCCGTCGGCCAGAAGCTAAGCGCGAAGGCCACCGAGGTATTGGGCATGCAGTGCAACCTCGACAGCAGGGTTCCCGCATATCTCCCGATGGGACTGACGAATCCCAACTTTACCACGATCGCCGAAATTGGGGGTACGGCTTATAACGTTTCCATCGCAGAAGACACAAGCGGTACCAACCTGCTGACTGTAAAAATAGGCAATGAAACTGTTGGATTAAAACCGAGCGGTATAAACGCGACGACAGGATTGCCAGTGTTTGATGACGCGTCTGTAAGCTTGGGAGGCAATACTTATACGTTGCACTTCGATGATGGCACGGGCGAGCTGCAGTTGCTTGATTCATCAAGTAACGTGACATGGAAGCAGCAGATATCCGGCATCATGGATTACGCGACCCTGTCGTTCAAGGGAAACGATAATATGACTAGGACTTACCTCGCCGAATTTACCGATAAGGGCGACGGGAACATGGCGATGACGCTTTGGGGACAAGACAGTTCAAACAATTGGTCTTCCTTTTCGGTCGATGTTCCCGTCAACGCAGACGGTACCTTTGCAATCCCAGCCGGAGGGCTGATCGTTCCCGAAACCTCTAATCAATTTGCTGGCAACGTCGATGTCAAGCTTAACGCAACGGGTGACGGAAAGGGACTCATCTTTTTGGCCAGCGTCGATAATGGGACTACATATGAAGTTGCTTCGACTTTAAACCAGCGAACCTCGTCAATTCATACCACAAAGATCGATATCTACGATTCTTTGGGTAACCCCCATACCGTTGAGGTTGCCTTTGAAAAGATAGGAGCTAACGAATGGCGATGGAGGGCATGGTTTCCTTCCGAGCCCGGCATACCCATTTCCAATAATACCGGGGTGATAAAGTTCGATTCGGATGGTAAACTTACCGGTAGCGGAGTGGCTAATGTCGATTTAGGATTTTCTTCCGTTGGTGCCATGGACTCCCAGGTTAAGTTTGATTTCTCCGGAGAATCTTTGGGAAAGAGCTTAATAGATGGCGTTACCCAATTTGGCTCGGATTTTACCACCAAGGCATACTATCAAGACGGCTATGCGATGGGCGTATTGCAGGATTATTCGATAGGCTCCGACGGTAATATAATGGGCGTATATAGTAACGGTAGGACAAATGCTTTGTATTCAATTGCCCTGGCACTTTTTCCCAACCCGGCAGGCCTAGAGAAGACGGGGATGACTAATTTTATCCCTACTGCCAACTCTGGTTTGCCGCAGCTGGTTACTCCGGGAAGCGGCGGTGCCGGTACGTTAGCGGGCGGTAACCTGGAGATGTCCAATGTCGATCTTGCCGACGAGTTTACCAAGCTAATCATCGCTCAAAGGGGATTTCAGGCAAATGCAAGGGTTATCACAACGAGCGATCAGGTGTTGGAAGAGTTGATAAACCTGAAGCGCTAGTTTTTGGCGAGGGGATGTGATACATTTTGATCGAGGTCACAAGGCTTAGGGGTAGCAAGTTCGTGATTAATGCTGACCTCATCGAGACTGTTGAGGCAACTCCCGACACGGTGATTACGCTTGTGAATGGTCATAGATATGTGGTCGAAGAACCTGTAGGTCAGGTCGTAGACCTGGTAGTGTCTTATTACAAGAGAAGATCAAGCGGCAATTGCATCGCTAGAATGGACGAGGAGGCATAACAGTGGATCTTGCCAGCTTTATCGGGTTGGCCCTTGCATGCATAATGGTAGTCGGGGGGATAGTTGCAGGCGGAGATGTAATGGCGTTCATCAACTTGCCTTCGGTGCTGATAGTGGTTGGAGGAGCTCTTGGCGGAACCATATTATCCAATCCCTGGAAGCGGGTTTTGTCCTTGGGACAAATATTGAAGAAGGCCTTCTTTGCCGAAAGCCCTGAGCTCATCTCCATAGTACAAACGCTAGTGAGTTTTGCGGAAAAAGCAAGGCGCGAAGGGCTCCTATCGCTGGAGGACGATGCGGAACAGCTCGACGATCTCTTCATGAGAAAATCCATTCAACTTGTGGTGGATGGTACCGATCCTGAGTTGGTCAAGTCGATCCTCGATACCGAAATAGGTCTCCTCGAGGAAAGGCATGCCGGCAATAAATTCATGTTTGACACATTGGCTGAATTGTCGCCAGCCTTCGGGATGCTTGGTACCCTCATTGGTTTGATACAGATGTTAGGGCATTTAGACGACCCCAACGCTTTGGGCCCAGGCATGGCGGTTGCTCTGATCACTACTTTTTACGGATCGATACTGGCAAACGTTTTTGGCATCCCCATTGCACGTAAATTGACCGTCAGGACTCAAGAGGAAGTAATGACAAGAGAAATGATAGTGGAGGGAATATTGGCTATACAGGCCGGGGAAAACCCTAGGCTTGTTGAAGAAAGATTGAAAGTATTTCTGCCCCCAAGAGCTCGTGATGAACTGGATAAAAAAAGAGAAACCGAATGAAGCAGGTGTAGCCTTTAATGGCCAGGAGAAAAAGAAAGGAAATACCTGAATTAAAGGGAAATTGGCTCACCACATACGGCGATATGGTGACATTGTTGCTGACGTTTTTCGTATTTTTGTACTCCTTTTCCAGCATCGATGTGCAGAAATTCCAAAAAATGATTTACTCCTTTCAAAGCGCGATAGGAGTGTTATCGGGTGGGGTTATCGGAGTACCTGAAGAAGAAGTTTCTGTTGGGGAACAGCCGGTTACCCCCAGTAAGGATGTATATTTCAATGCTATGAAGGCACAAAAAATCCATGAGATGATAGTAAAAATGCTAGAGGCTGAAGAATTGACTGAAGGTGTCGTCGTTCGTGTGGAGGAAAGGGGAATCGTGATTTCGATAATGGATGGCATACTGTTTCCAACTGGTAGTATCGATCTTTACCCATCAGCTAAACGTTTAATATATAAGATTGGTCAAATTATCAAGGAATTGCCCAGCCAAATTTCTGTTGAGGGCCACACGGATAACGTGCCGTTACGAGGAGGCCCATACAGGGATAACTTAGGTTTATCCGCTATGAGGGCGGCAAGCGTGGGTTCCTATTTAAGCGAAGTTGGGGTTGACCCCAAAAGGATTCGGACGGTTGGCTACGGATCGTCGCACCCTTTGGTTCCAAACGATACGGATGAGCATCGGCGAATTAACAGAAGGGTCGATATAGTTATATTATCGGATGTAGGTTATTAGAGCAGTTCAGTCTACTTAATCAGTGAGGTATAATTATAATGATAAAACGGTTTTTATTTATTATAATAATAGGAGTAGTTTGTTTAGCCCTTGGCATTGGTGGTGGCGTTTTTCTCGGAATGAAGTTTTTTGGAAGCCCACAACCGATACATGATACTTCTGGTGATTTCTCAAAGCCCGGTGCCATTCTTAATTTGGGTGACTTTACCGTAAATTTGGCGGACAAGGAACCTCATATAGCAAGGTTTAATTTGGCTTTAGAGTTAGCCGATCCAACTTTGATCACGGAGTTTTCCGACGAGGGATGGATTAGCAAGATGAAAAATGAGGTCATTTTAACCTGTAAGGACAGATATTATGATGATCTTCGCACTGCCGACGGAGTCATGGCATTGGCCCAAGACATAACCAAGCGCTTAAATGCCATTCTGCCGGCGTTTAAGGGCAGCCTTCCTGTAAGAAGTGCTCTTTTTCAAGAGTTTATACTTCAGTGAGCGGTGGTGAAGCCGGATGGGGCCTGAAGTACTGTCCCAAAGCGAGATAGATGCCCTTTTAAAAGCGCTTACGAGCGGCACCATTGATGTTTCTTCTTTGACGGAAGAAGAAAAGGAAAGAGCTGTCAAGGTCTACGATTTCAAGCGCCCGGATAAGTTCAATAAAGACCAATTAAGGGCAATTCAAATGATCCATGAGTTTTTTGCCCGTCAACTTACCACTGCCTTTTCATCTTTTGTCAGAGCCATGGTGTCTGTTGAGGTGGCTTCAGTAGAACAACTATCGTATGATGAATTTGTAAAATCACTTGTGCAGCCTACCGTAATAGTGATCATGGAGATGTACCCGCTCAGTAGCAATGCCCTTCTGGAGATAAATCCACGTCTTGTGTTTGCCATCATAGACAGGATGCTTGGAGGGCCGGGAAAGGCCGTCTATAAACCACGAGAGCTTACGGACATAGAACGTACTGTCACTGAACGTGTCGTCATGAGGATGCTGGAGTTGCTTGAGGAAAGCTGGTCCACGATTGTGGACATTAGGTTTAGGATACAGAACATGGAAAGCAATCCTTATTTTGCCCAAATTTGCCCGGCATCCGATATAGTCGTTGTGGTTACTTTACAGGTAAAGTTAGGAGAAGTTGACGGTTTCATAAATCTTTGTATTCCCTATTTTGCCATTGAGCCGATCATTGACCGTTTAAGCTCACAGCAGTGGTTCGTCTCTACGGGAACTAAAGAGGATGAGGCTTCAAGGGAACATCTAATAAAAAGATTGCTCAAGGTCAAGGTGCCCATTAGCGCGGAAATAGGACATGCAGATTTGGCATTAAAAGATGTACTTAAACTTCAGGTTGGCGATGTTATTAAGCTGGAAGAGCCTTATTCTCAACCAATTAAGATAATAGTAGGTAATCAAGTTAAGTTTCTGGCTCAGGCAGGCATTCATAATAAAAGATATTCGGCAAAGATACTTAGACCGTTCACTGAAGATGAAGACGTGGAATTGCAGACTGAGGAGGAATTGATACATGGCTGACGAACTGTTGAGCCAGGAAGAAATAGAAGCTCTCCTTAAGGGAATAGGGGCGGGAGCCTCGAAGGCAAAGGAAATCGAGGACCTAAAGGAAATTGCGCACATATATGCCCAAGCATTATCTAACGTTTTACAGCTTCTTTCTGGCGAAGAAGTAGTTGTCGATGTCAAGGAGAGCGATTTTTATGATCAAAAAGGCCTTGCCGAAAAATTTCAATCCCACAACGTGATGCTTTATCTTGTTGAATATGATGTCTTTGAAGGCTGGATCCAAGCCTTCTTGATGGAGGAAAAAATGGCCCTTTTGCTTGCCGACATAATGATGGGCGGTGATGGAGCCGAGTTGCCGGCCGAAATGAACGACCTGTACTTAAGCGCTGCCCAGGAAGGCGTTAGCCAGATAACCGGGGCTGCGGTATCCGAGATGGTAAATTTACTCAGAGGCAGGCGGATAGGCATTAAGAATACGTCCTGTGCCATGAAGTCCGGCGAATGGATACCATTTGATGCGCTAGCCTCCGATGAGAAGGTTTGGGCATTTTCAATGGAGGCTGACATTAAAGGTGTTGGTAAATTGTCCATGTGGAGCTTAATGCCGCAGAAGATCGCCCTTTTGCTCATGGATGAGATTAAAAAAACTGTTACGTTACAGCCTGGGATGGAAGAAAAGGCTCAGCAAAAGCCTCAACAAGCAAAAGTTGCCTCTGAGCCTGTGGAAAAAACTCACATGAGGCAAACTGTTAGGGATTCCGGCGCATTAAAGCAAGAATCAAGGGTTGTTGAGGCAAGGCCAGCCGAATTCGTGCCGTTGGATGCAAGTACATCACAAAGAGAGGACGTCGAACCTCAAAATTTCGATTTGATAATGGACGTGCCCGTGCGGATTACCGTAAGATTGGGACAAGCTTTCAAGACCATTGGAGAGATATTGAGTTTATCGCCCGGTTCTGTGATAGAATTAGACAAAATGGCCGGTGATCCGGTGGATATCTTAGTCAACGGAAAGCTTATAGCCAGGGGAGAAGTAGTCGTGATTGACGAAAATTTTGGAGTTCGCATTACAGAAATAGTAAATCGTTCTGAGAGAGTTAAATCATTACGCTGAAACAAAGGGGGATCCTTTAGTGCCTAAGGTGCTTATTGTTGACGATGCGGCCTTCATGAGAATGATGTTAAAGGACATTTTGGTAAAAAATGGGTATGAGATCGCCGGAGAGGTATCCAATGGCGTAGAGGCTGTTGCCGCCTATAAGGAATCCAAACCTGATATTGTAACTATGGATATAACTATGCCCGAAATGGACGGAATAACGGCAGTCAAGGAGATCAAGAAGATAGATCCTAACGCCAAGATCGTGATGGTAAGCGCTATGGGCCAACAGGCATTGGTCATAGAAGCCATCAAAGCTGGGGCTTTGGATTTTATAGTAAAGCCTTTTCAGCCTGATAGGGTTTTGCAGGCTTTGGAGAAGGCTTTATCTCAATAGATTCTTCAAGGGGACGATTTAGTTGTCATTAAAGTTAGCTAAGCGAGGTATTCTGTGGTGCCTCGCTTTCTTGTTATGTTCGAATGTCAAGGGATCTTTAGCCAATCAAGGGGGATATGAGTTTTCTGCCACTGCATATATTGTTAAGGTCATCGCGATTTTGTCCTTGATCGCCGTTGCGGCGATATTGTTTTATCGTTATGCTTCAAGGAGGGGATTGCTGAAGAGGTCCAATGAGTTGCAATTAGTCGCTCTTTTGCCTCTTGGAACCGATAAGGTATATCTTATTCGTTGCGGGAATGAAATGATCGGTGTCTTTGCGGGCAAATCAGGCGTGATGCTTTTGGGTAGATGGAAGTCTGATGAGTGGGGAAAGGGACATGGATCGGATATCCAGGTGAACTAAGGTGAAGATCAAATTCAGTTTTTCATTTTTTTTGGGATTTTGTTTTCTGCTATTGTTGTTGAGCAAAGGTGCATTTGCCCAACCTGAAAATATACCTTTTCCAGCCCTTGATGTAAATGTCAGGCCCAGCGGTTCTCCAAGCGATGTTGCTTTGACACTTCAAATCATTGCTCTAATTACAATACTTAGCCTGGCACCGGCTATAGTTCTTATGGTTACAAGTTTTACGCGCATCCTGGTGGTGCTGGGTTTCGTGCGTCAGTCCATTGGACTTCAGCAGTTACCGCCAAATCAGGTATTGGTCACCTTGGCGTTATTTTTGACCTTTTTTACGATGTCTCCTGTTTGGCAACAGATATATAATAACTCCATCACTCCCTATGTGGAAGGAAAGATGACCACTTCTGAAGCTTACGGCAAGGCCATTAAACCCCTAAGGGATTTCATGTTCTCGCAGGTTGGCGACGAGGAATTGTCGTTAATGGTCTCGTTGGCGGAAATGCCCCAACCGAAAAACCATGATGACGTCCCAACGAGGGTATTGATACCGGCATTTATGATAGGCGAGCTTAAAAAAGCCTTTCAAATGGGCATACTGATCTTTATTCCCTTTATAGTTGTGGATATGATAGTGGCAAGCATATTGTTGAGCATGGGCATGATAATGCTTCCACCGATGTTGGTATCTCTTCCGTTTAAAGTGCTCCTTTTCGTCGTGGCCGACGGGTGGGATTTGGTCATATACAGCGTTGTAAGCAGCTTTAAGTGAAGGTGAGGAAGTTGTCGGTAAGCGATGTATTTCAACAAGCCATATGGATAATCTTGTTATCAAGCATGCCGGTTCTGCTCGTGACCATGGTTATAGGATTGTTAATAGGGATACTCCAGACGGCCACCTCCATTCAGGAGCAGACTTTAGTGTTCATACCAAAAATTCTTGCGGTATTTTTGCTGCTTTTCTTGCTCGGTCCATGGATGTTTGGTCACGTCAGCGAGTTTGCAAGATATTTGTTCGGAAATATGGCTAACTTGGTGCCATGAATTTTCAGGAGCCTCTCGTACAATATTTATTTGTTATTTTTCTTAGCTCGTTAAGGTTTCTTGGAATGACCATTGCATCTCCGGCCTTTAGTCCGCCATCCTATCCTGTGCCTTTGAAGTTTTTGTTGGTTTTATTGCTTTCCCTCATAGTTGCTCCAATGCTTAACGTTTCCGATCTTAATACCTTGTTTGAGAGCAATATAATATTGCTGATCCTAGCGGCCGTCAGGGAATTTTTTATAGGCATTGGGATTGGATTTCTTGCATCTCTGCCGCTTTATGCATTTCAGGTTGCCGGGGGCTTTTTGGGAATTCAGATGGGGCTGGGAATGGTCAACATAATGGACCCCTTCTCCGAAGCCCAGGTTTCGATTTTGGGTCAACTCAAGTTTATGCTGGCGTTGTGGTTCTACTTGAGATGGAATGGCCATCTTTTGTTATTTCAGAGCTTAGTGCAAAGTTTTAAATTACTTCCCCTGGGAGTATGGAAATGGTCGTGGGCCATAGATCCGGGATTTGGCAAATGGCTGGCTCAAGTATTTTATCTGGCGCTTAAGATATCCCTGCCCTTTGCAGGGGCCATGGTGTTGGCAGATATAGGGCTTGGCTTTGTCGCAAGGACCGTGCCGCAGATGAACGTCTTCGTTTTGGGCTTTTCATTGAAGATATTGCTCGGGATGCTAATTTTGATGTTCATGGTACCATTGTTGGTGGATATACTTCAGGCCGAGATTGGTAAAGCGATAGTCTTTGGTTTGGAAGGTGTGTTGATTTGGCGGTAAACGATTTTCTTATTTTCAACATACAGCTTTTTGCCGAAGAGAGGACGGAGCCTGCCACTCCGAGAAAAAGAAGAAAGGCGCGTGAGGAAGGTCAGGCAGCCAAAAGCGTTGACCTGATAGCATCGGCAAGCGTGCTGGTTGGTATAATAGGACTTTTTTTCTTGGGCGGCTTTATTTTTTATACGTTAAAGGACTTCTTTGTCTTTGAATTTTCTCACATCTCCGATGAGGTCAATTTGACTGGTCAATGGATCTTTCGCGCAGGCGCCCAAAGCGTGATCGTTTTTCTTAAGACGTGGTTGCCCATAGGGTGTCTGTCTGCTTTGGCTGTGCTTGGAATAAGCTTTGCGCAAGTTGGATTTTTCGTAACTTCTAAGCCTTTGGCCCCAAAATGGGACAGGCTGAATCCGGCTTCAGGCTTGAAAAAGGTCTTGTCATTAAGATCGCTGGTGGAGCTGATAAAGGGCTTGCTTAAGGCTGCCGTGCTTTCTTGGGTACTTTACGCAGGACTTAAGGGAAGCATGGAAAAGCTCCTTTTGACCATGCAGATGCCTCTTCTAAGTGGCCTGGGGGTTTTGCTTAAAATGATATTCGACCTTTCTATAAAGCTGGCAATATCGCTATTTGTCATAGCGTTGTTTGATTATATATACCAAAGATGGGAATTCGAGAAGTCCATAAGGATGAGCAGGCAGGAGATAAAGGAAGAGTATAAACAGTTGGAAGGAGATCCGCAACTGAAGAGCAAGATTCGCCAAAGACAGAGGGAGTTGGCCAGGCGCAGGATGATGTCGGAGGTTAAGAAGGCCGATGTCGTCATAACCAACCCTACGAGAGTGGCCATTGCACTTCAATACGACAGCAAGCTTATGGATGCACCAGTAGTGATCGCTAAGGGGTTGGGCATAATTGCCGGAAAAATTAGGGAAGAGGCAAAAAAACACAACGTGCCTATAATTGAAAGGCCACCTTTGGCATGGGTGCTATACAACAACGTCGACATTGGCGAAAAAATCCCTGAGGAACTATACAAGGCAGTTGCTGAGATTCTTGTGTTCGTCTATAAATTGAAGCATAAAAGGTCGCTGACTTACAGCGTCGGAGGAAGATATGGGCACAGCTAGGGAAGGGACCTCGGACAAAAAGAGAATATTGCGCTTCGCAGATGTGACAATGGCAGTATTGGTCGTGCTGATAGTCGGGATGATGATCATTCCAATGCCGACGAGGCTTTTGGATGTGCTTTTGTCCTTAAATATAACTTTTGCCGTAGTTACCCTGCTTTCGACCTTTTACGTCAAAGAGGCCCTGGAAATAGCGGCTTTTCCTACCATACTGCTGTTGGCCACGCTTTATAGGCTAGCCCTCAACGTCTCAACGACCAGACTAATTCTTTTAAACGGATACGCCGGAGAAGTGGTGTTGGCCTTTGGAAATTTCGTGGTAGGAGGAAACTACGTAGTGGGTGCGGTAGTGTTTTTGATATTGGTTGTCATCCAATTTATCGTGATAACCAAAGGAGCCGAACGGGTTGCTGAAGTTGCTGCCAGATTTACGCTCGACGGCATGCCGGGCAAACAGATGGCCATTGATGCAGATTTAAACTCAGGGCTCATCGATGAGGCGGAAGCAAGACAAAGGCGTGCTCGCATACAGCGAGAGGCTGACTTCTACGGAGCGATGGATGGTGCATCTAAATTCGTAAAAGGAGATGCGATAGCAGGGCTTATAATCACCGTCATAAATATATTGGGCGGTCTTGCTATCGGAGTCCTGCAGAGAGGCGTTCCCGCATCGCAGGCCTTGCAGATTTACGGCCTTTTGACCGTTGGAGACGGATTGGTTGCCCAGATACCTGCCCTTATTTTTTCCACTGCAACGGGTGTTATAGTGACACGGGCTGCAGGGGAAGCGAGCCTTGGTATGGACCTGATAAATTCGCTGGTATCAAACCATAAGCCTTTGTTGATCAGCGCCGGAATGCTCTTTCTTTTGGCGATAGTGCCGGGGCTTCCCTTTTTGCCCTTTGCCACGATTGGAGGACTTCTAGCCTTCTTGGGCTATCGTATGATCAAGGAAAAAAAGCGTATCGAGGAGAGGCCAAAGGAACAGGCGCCGCAGCAAGCCAAGGCCCCACAGGCTACGCCTGAAAGCGTGTTGCCGCTCATGACAGTGGAGCCTATGGAGCTTGAGATAGGCTATGCCCTCATACCCCTAGTGGACCCCTCTCAGGGCGGGGATATGCTTGAACGCATAAGCACCATAAGGCGGCAGATGGCGCTCGACCTGGGGCTTATAGTTCCACCTATAAGGATAAGAGACAACATTCAATTAAAGCCTACGGAATATGTGATTAAGATAAGGGGAGTGGAAATTGCAAAGGGAGAGCTGATCCCCGATCATTATTTGGCCATCAATACATCGGGCACAGAAGAGACCCTTGTGGGTATTCCTACCACGGAACCCACCTTTGGGCTTAAGGCCTTTTGGATATCTCCCGAAATTCGCGAAAAGGCCGAAGAATTGGGCTTTACCGTAGTTGACGCTCCGTCAGTGTTAGCCACGCATCTGTCGGAAACAATTAAAAAATATGGCGCTGACCTGCTTTCAAGACAGGACGTGCAGAAGCTCATAGATATGGTCAAAGAAAACTATTCTGCCGTGGTAGAGGAGCTTATGTCCGTGATATCTTTGGGCGAGGTCCAGAAAGTCCTTCAAAATTTGTTGCGCGAGTCCATACCCGTACGCGATTTAGTTACCATATTCGAAGCTTTGGCCGATAACGCCCGCATTTCAAGAAACGTAGATTTCCTTACGGAAAGGGTGAGAGAAGCCCTTTCCAGGCACATAACGCACAGGTTTAAGGGAGATGACGGTCAGATCACGGTGATGACGCTTTCGCCTACCTGGGAGCAAAAAATTAGAGAGTCCTTAAAGGGAGACCTGCTGCAGGGTTGGCAGCTGCAGATGGACCCAAAGGAATTAAACTCAATGACTTCCCTTATCGCTAAGGCCGCCGAGAGAATGGCCATGGAAGGCAAGTTTCCGGTGCTGCTTGTCCATCCTGATGTTAGGTTTATTGTGAGAAAGATCATCGAAAACAAGCTGCCTGATGTACATGTTGTTTCATATAATGAAATAGAACCGGGCACTAAGGTCAGATCTTTAGGGATGGTGGAATAGATATGCGGGTCGTCAAACAGATAATTTATGAGGTGGATGCGGAAAGTGAGGCCTTTGAGAAGGCCAGAAAAAAGCTTGGTCCCGAAGCCGTCGTCTTATCAAGCGTCCCGGTTAAACGTGGGGGATTTTTAGGGTTGTTTAAAAAACGGAAATATATTGTGACTGCAGGTATTTTGGAGGACGATGAAGCACAGGAAAAGCTTGAACAAGGAAAGCGCGATCGCTTAATCGCCTTTCAGAAGTTGCTTGAGGGCGCATCGACTACTTCCTTTGATGTAGCATTAAATAAAGACTCAAATAACTTTTCAGATGTCCTTGAATTATCCAACGAGGCTGTTGCTTTATCGCATAAGCCGATCGAAGAAAAGGATAGATATAATCAGAAGCAATCCCCTGAAACCCTGGCCCCGCTTGGAAGTGATAACATTTACGAAGGATTGATGCAAAGCGGTTTCGACCCCCTTATCGCTATGGAAATAGTTAAGGAATATGCAAACATCAAGGAGGATAAATCCCTCGACGAATTTCTGGCCGATCACACCTTGGTGACGGGCAAGGATTTCATCTCAGCCTTAGGTGGCAAAAGGGCCATGTTCATAGGCCCTACGGGTGTGGGCAAAACCACCACCATAGCCAAGCTCGCAGCCATATTTGCCCTTTGGCATAAAAGAAAAGTCTTGCTCCTTGGGGCCGATACCTATCGCATAGCTGCAGTGGAGCAATTGCGCACATATGCAGGCATACTGGAGGTGCCCATGGAAGTTGTCTCGAACGCCGGCGACGTGGAGAGGGCTTTAAGTAATCACGATGCCGAGATTGTGTTGGCAGACCTCCCGGGAGGGAGCCAAAACGATCTCCTACGACTGGAAGAGTATCGCAAGGTTTATGAGGCCCTGCGTCCTGATTGTGTCCATCTTTTAATAGCGGCTAATCTTTCTTATCCTACCATGGCAGATGTCATGGAAAAGCTTAATGTGGTTCCTTACAATGCTATCATATTTACGAAGTTGGATGAGGCCCCTTCGCTGGGAAGTTTATTTAGGTTGATCAAGACCTACAAAGTACCTTTATCATACATTACTACAGGACAAGACGTGCCGAGAGATATAGAAGTGGCCTTACCCCTTCGACTTGCAAGGCTTGCTTTAGGCTTGGAGACGTTAAGACAAACAAGGGTTTAATGCGATGAAAAAGAAAGATCAAGCCTTCGAATTAAGGAATTTAAAGAGAAAGATCGCCGGTGGCATAAAGACTTATACGGTAGCAAGCGGCAAGGGCGGGGTTGGCAAAACAAGCCTGTCGGTCAACCTGGCTTTGGCCCTGGGAAGCATGGGAATTCGGACAATAGTGCTTGATGGTGATCTTGGCCTTGCAAATGTGGATGTCATGTTTGGGATGTATCCGAAATACCATCTAGGACATGTAATAAGCGGTGAAAAGAAGCTGTCGGAAATACTTGTCTCGGTACAGGAGAACGTGTACATATTGCCTGGAGGGACAGGTTTACAGGACATGGCAGACCTAGATATGACAAAACAAGTTAAATTGATCGAGGAGTTTTCATCTTTGGAAGAATATGGCAATGTCTTGTTAATTGATACGGGCGCGGGGATACATCGTTCCATAGTGGTATTTGCTATCGCCTCCGATTCATTGATCCTCGTTACCTCGCCTGACCCCACTGCAATCAGAGATTGTTACGGCTTGCTTAAGGCGGTGTCTCTGAGTGCCGCTGCGTCACCGGAAGTGCATCTTATAATCAATATGGCCAAATCAAACAAAGAGGCCCTCGAGATTGCATCGAGGCTTCAATTCACTGCAAGGGATTTTTTGGACATAAATCTCAATATGGCTGGTTATATCTTAAGAGATCCCCATGTTGAGGAGGCCGTGAAAATAGGAATACCTTTTATCATCGCAGACCCGAATTGTGAAGCTTCAAAGTGCGTCATTCAGATTGCACGAAAGATCTTTAACCTAGAAAATGAAGAAGGGATTGAAGAGGTTCCTACTGGCAGAGGAATTAAGGCTTTTTGCATGCGACTTTTGAGACAACTCCAATTGAGGTGAACGTCATTGGACAAGTTGCTGTCTATCCTCTTGGAAGAAAGAATCAGCTCTAAGGTCGTAATAAATGTCACATCGGGCTTATATAAGGGCAGTTATCCTTCAAGGATCGAGGATGTCAAAGATAATCTGGTAGCTGTCTCTCATCCACTTTTTAAGAATGCGCTTGTGCCATTATATAGGGATACCATCTTAGAGCTGGTGATGTACGAGAAACAGCCGCCGACGATGATTCCAATGAAGGTCTTGCGCAGGAGCATGAGCGGCAACGTCTCGTTATTGTGGCTTGTCCCTGCGGGAAACCCCGTCAAGATCCAAAGGCGAAGGTACGCCAGAGTCCAGTGTAATGTTGATATTTTGTTCTTCCCGCTTTCACTGGAGGAAATGTTTCCTATGGTTGGTCGCTGGGAAAAAGCTAGCTGCGTCGACATTAGTTTGGGCGGCATGAGATTGAGGACGAAAATGAAAGAGATGGGCTTGGATGTGGGCCATAGAGTGTATTTATGGGTAAACTTGAGCAGTGAAAATATTTTTTTAATATCCAATATCGCTCGTATTGTAGATGAAGGAGTTTTTCGCGAAATGGGGTTGCAATTTGAAGGTTATCCCCGCTTTGTTGAAAAAAGGCTCATCAGATTCATAAGGGATAAAGAATTAAGAAATGCAGGTGACGGGCTTCATGATTAAGCAGATAAAGGTATTAGTCGTCGATGATTCGGCTTTCATGCGCAAGGTCATCTCCGATTTATTGGAAGAGGATCCCCACATTAAAGTAATAGACAGGGCTAGAAATGGGAAAGAGGCAGTTGAAAAAGTTATTAAATTGCAACCTGATGTGGTTACGCTTGACGTCGAAATGCCGCAGATGGATGGGCTTGCTGCCTTGAGGGAAATAATGCGCCTTAAGCCCACCCCCGTCATCATGGTAAGCAGCCTTACGCGTCAGGGAGCGGAAACGACCATAAAAGCTCTGGCTTTGGGTGCGATCGACTTCGTGACCAAGCCCTCGGGTACCATATCATTGGACATGAAGACAGTAGCTCAAGAACTCAGAGAAAAGGTCATTGCTGCTGCTTCTGTCGCGGTTGAGAAGCTTACAGGCGTTGCTGTCTTGCCGATGATAGAGGTAAAAAAAGCACCAATTACAAGGAAAGGCCAAGTGGAATTGGTTGCTATTGCAGCGTCTACGGGAGGGCCTCGGGCTATACAGAGAATATTAGAAAAAATAGAAACTACATCTATAGCACCAATAGTTATCGTTCAGCACATGCCCAAGGGCTTTACCAAGAGCTTTGCGGAGAGATTAAACGAGGTCTCTAAACTTGAGGTAGTAGAAGGATACGACAATTTACCATTGAAGCCCGGTATGGCGGTAGTTGCCCCAGGGGGTAGTCATCTTATAGTAGAATACAATAAGATGAGACAGTTGGTATCTCGTTTATCGGACATGCCTCCACTTCATTCGGTTAAGCCCGCTGCGGATTTCTTGTTTTTAAGCGTGGCCGACACTGTCGGTGGAGCATCTTTAGGTGTAATACTTACGGGCATGGGGCGAGATGGGGCCGAAGGGGCAAAGGCAATTCGACAAAAGGGAGGTTACGTAATAGCGGAATCGAGCGAGACCTGCGTGATATACGGGATGCCTAAGGCAGCGGTAGAATCTGGTGGTGTGGATGAGGTTCTTCCGCTTGATGTCATACCTGAACGCTTAGAGGAGATGGCCGTAATAAGGCAAAAGCAATAAAGAGCAGCAAAAGAACGGAGCTGATGGCGATGGATATGAGCGAGTATTTATCTGCCTTTTTGGATGAATCCAGTGAGCATTTGGAGGAATTGAACGACTTAATCCTGTTGCTCGAGAAAGATCCACATTCTCGAGATACCATTAATGAAATATTTCGTATTGCGCACACCCTTAAGGGCATGGCTGCAGCGATGGGTTACGAAGGCATATCTACTTTGACTCATGCTTTAGAGGATATGCTGGACCTAGTTCGAAACGATGAATACGAATTGAAGACAGAGGATATCGATCTAATGTTCAAATGTCTAGACCTTCTTTCTGCAGCTATCGGAAAAATCAGGGAAGGCGGCAAAGAGGGGGAATTGGGCGACAAATTACGAGAAGTTGCAAGCGGTATAAAGGCGGCCTTTAATCGAGACGGCAAGAGTATCGCTAAAAAGGTAGAACCCGATGCGGTTGACAGTTTAAGCTCCTTGGAATTGGGATGGTTTGATAAGGCAAGAAAACAAGGAATGGATGTTTATAAGATTTTTGTAAAGATGGCTGAAGATTGCGCCCTTAAGTCTGCAAGGGTATACTTGGTAATTACGCGTCTTGATGAGATAGGTGAGATCATTAAAACTGTGCCCTCCATAGAGGACCTCGAGAAAGAGAATTTCGATGATAGCTTTTTCGTTTATCTTGCCACTAAGGAACCAAAACATGAAGTTGAAAAGATTATTTCATCAATTGTCGATATCGATGCCTTTGCTGTCGAGATTATCGAATCTGAGCCCGAGGAGCTGGGTGCTGAGGAAGTCGCCAACCACAAAGATGAAGGCGGTCATGATCAGGTCGAGACGAAGAGCCAAGAGAGTGCTTTGAACGGTGCTTTGAGCTCTATAAAAAAACAACAGAGCACTACCGTGAGAGTTGATATAGGCAGGCTGGATAAACTGATGAATTTGGTAGGAGAATTGGTCATAGGAAGGGCGCGCATTGAGCGGCTGGCAGCTGAGGCAGGTTTAAGTGAATTTGAGGAGCCGCTGTTACAGTTGGGCAGGATCTCGACGGAAATCCAGGAAATAGTTACAAAATTGAGGATGGTGCCGGTTGCTTACGTCTTTGACAGGTTCCCCAGGATGGTACGAGATTTATGTAAGGGCTTGGGAAAGGAGGCCGAACTTTTTATAGAGGGAAGCGAGACGGAGCTCGATAGGACATTGATAGATGAGATCGGGGATCCCATGATTCACCTTTTGCGAAACGCCATCGATCACGGAATAGAACCGCCACAGGAAAGGATAGCCAAAGGCAAGCCTCGCAGGGGTTCAATCACGATAGCGGCCTACCAGGAGGGCAACAGCGTTGTTATAGAGGTAATGGATGATGGAAAGGGAATTGACCCGAAGGTTGTCAAGAAAAAGGCGATTGAAAAGGGGCTAATTACTAAAGAGGAAGCTGACCTAATGCCCGATGAAGATGCCCTGGCACTCGTATGCCTTCCGGGTTTCAGCACCTCCGATAAGGTGACCGACCTATCTGGTCGCGGGGTTGGCATGGATGTAGTGAAGAGCAAGGTTGAATCCCTTGGCGGGCAGTTCTACATAACGTCAAAGGTGGACGAGGGCACAAAGGTAATTCTAAAGTTGCCCTTGACATTGGCCATAGTTCTTGCCCTTTTAATACGCATAGGCGATGAAACTTATGCAATATCTCTGGAAAACGTTGAGGAAACATTATTAGTAGATAAACAAGATGTCAAGCATGTACATGGATCCCTGGTTACCACTGTTAGGGGGGAGATTCTATCGCTTCATAATTTGAAGACATTATTAAATTATCCTGAAGTTGAACAAGATGGAGAGGAATTCCCCGTCGTTGTGGTACGAGCAGGTGCCAGCGGCAAACGTCGTGGTCTCATAGTCGATGAACTGATAGGCCAACAGGATATAGTTATAAAACCTTTGGGGAAGCTCTTATCAAAGGTTCGGGGTATGGCGGGAGCCACGATTTTGGGTGATGGCAAGGTTGCTTTGATATTGGATGTGGCTGGCGTCGGAAATTGGTGATAGAAAGATGGAATATGACGAGCTGGGGAAGCTGAGTCCTTTCCATCTGGATGTAATCAGGGAAACCGTGAATATAGGGGCTGGCAATGCCGCTACGGCTTTATCTCAACTGCTGGGGTCCGTCGTGACCATGGATGTTCCTAAGGCGGAATTGGTGTCCATATATGAGCTGACTGACAGATATGCCTCGCCCACGGAGTTGGTTTGTGCTGTCTATCTAAGGTTCGAGGGAGAAATTTCCGGAAATATGTTATGGATAATGAGCGAAGAAACGGCCCAAGAGTTAGTCAATATATTGATCAAAAAGGATCTTGGAGATATGCTCCAGGATCAAATTGACCAAATTGCCGACAGTCTGTTGGTGGAGGTAGGCAATATCGTATTGAGCTCCTTTTTGAATGCCATAAGCGCCATGATAAACTGCGCTTTGCCGGTCACGGTTCCGGCCATTGCCCACGATATGTTGGGGGCCATACTCGATCTTTTGGCTGCCTATTATGGTATGACAGGAGAAGTGGCCATAATATCTGAGACTAAACTTTGCGTTGCCAGCAACAAGAATTCTCTGGGCGGTCATGTCATGCTTTTGCCGGATCCTCAGTCTCTGTCTACGCTGCTTTCCAAGCTGGGGGTGCTCTGATACCATGACGTCAGTCTATCATGTTGGTATGGGGGATATAGTGGTGGCTAAACATCCCGTGGTGCTTACTTCCCTTGGCCTGGGCTCGTGTATAGGTCTAGTAATATATGACGATATAGCCAAGGTGGCTGGTATGAGCCACATCATGTTGCCCAATAATCACGAAGGCAAGGATGTTAAAAAACTTGGCAAATACGCCGATACGGCTGTCCCCAAGCTGATTGAAGACTTAATAGCTTTGGGGGCCTTGAAATCCAGGCTTAAGGCCAAAATGGCCGGAGGGGCTCAGATGTTCTCGGTCCCAGGAAAAAACTCTGCCTCCTTCTTGGCTATCGGTGAGCGCAATATCGAAACCACAAAAAAAATGCTCGAACAGTACGGGATTCCCTTAGTAGCTAGCGATGTGGGTGGCAATAAAGGGCGTAGCGTTGAGTTTTACACTGATAATTGGATAATGATAGTAAAGGTGATAGGTTCCGAGGTAAAAAAATTATAGATATACAGCATCAAATCTTTATAATAGGAAATACAGGATAAAGGTAATATTGAAGGGAGCTAGACTAAATTGAAGGAGGCAGAGAAAAACGACAAATTTAAACTGAAAGAAGAAGTAAAGGAGAGCTCGGTTGATGTTAACATGGTTCAACTTCTTTCCGATCAGACCGGCATTTCGGTAGAGGATATCAAATCCATATTTGAGCATAGTAAGGGCGATTTGGAAAAATTAATAGATATAATAAAAGATGTTGCTCCTTGCTACATGGCGATTAAGGGTAAATTTCAGTCAAAAAGACAAGGCGACTTGAATGGTGCCTTTTGCCTAGTGGCCCAAGGAGTTACTGGTGATATTTTAGTCCTAAAAAGCTGGGTGGATTTTGAAAGTCTATCTCAAAGCTTTGATATCAAGGCAACATGGGAATCTGTATTTTCATATATATGCAAACTTGAAAATGTAAAATATAAGCAGGCTCAACGGAGGTTCGAAGATCTGTTGTACAATTTTTTTACCAATACGACTTTGAATAGACTTTTTACCTCGAACCTTAGCTTGGCTGAATTGCAAAAGTCGCTATCACAGGCGATTGCTAATACTTTTAGATCCGCTTTAGTACTAGATATAGATATTGAGAAATTTAATCAAATAAGATATAAGTTATCACCAGTTGCTGGGAAAAGTGCAGAGGAAGGAATTCCTCAAGGGCAAGAGGGGCAAGAAAATTTACAGCAGGCTGTCAAGAGCGTTACTTTAGCGTGTGTGCCGAGATTGGATGTAATCAAAGGTAAAGCTGTAGCTGACTTGAGGGAAAACGATGAGATCGAGGTGTCGATCGCTTCCTCTTATCCTCTTGGGAAATTCATGAATAGATTGTTTGCGACAAATAAATTAATGCCTGTCTTTAAAGTAAAATCCGTGCAGCAATTGCCAAGCGGTGCCTATATGGTGCGACTTTTTATATCAGATGGTATAGAAGGTGTATTCAAGAGCTCTGGAGAGTTAAAGGTTAGGACTATGGAGAAGGCGAATCAGCGGAAAAAGTCCTTATATTTCTTCGTCTTTCTAACATTGATTATGTTGATTGGGTTTTTTGTGTTATTTTTTGTTTTCAGGAGGTAAAAATATTGACCAAAAGGCCAACAAGGGAAGCCGTGGATAAAATTTGGCAACAATATATTGCTACCAAATCAGGCGAGCTAAAGGAAGAAATTGTTCGCATCCACCTTCCATTGGTTCGTTATGTGGCCAATAGGATGTCGGTAGTGATACCGGTAGGCCTAAGCCAGGACGACCTTCTGAGCTTTGGCGTGATGGGGTTATTGGATGCCATCGATAGATATGATCCTTCCCGCGGGGTATCATTTAATACCTTTGCCTTTCCGCGAATTCGGGGAGCTATCCTTGACGAGCTAAGGCGATATGATTGGTTTTCGAGAAGCGCTCGCGATAAAATTCAGCGCCTGGAAAAGGCCATTGAAATCTTGGCGGAACAGGGAAACAAGATTGACGATGAAGAACTAATGAAAAAGCTTGGAATGGACGAAAAAGAATTGAAGGAGCTTTACGAGCTCATGAGTCGCAGTTTTGTAATCTCTCTCGATGAGGTAATTTCCTTGGAAGAAGGAGAAGTTGAAAGGGGAGCGCTGATACCTGACTCCTCGCCCAGCCCGGAGGAAGTGGCGGAGAGCAACGATGAACATGAGAAGTTGAAGAGTGCTCTGGAAAAATTGCCTCAAAAAGAAAAGCTGGTATTATCGCTTTATTATTACGAAGGACTCACCTTTAAGGAGATTGGCGAGGCACTTGGCGTCACTGAATCAAGGGTATCTCAAATTCACGGCAAAGCTTTGACTTCATTGAAGGTGATGCTCAAGACGGAGGACCAAAAAATTATATGAGTGCGTGAGGTGAAAAAGAGGTGGACTCTCGGCCCTTTTCGGTCTATGTGCGTGAAGACGGTGTATACTTAGAGGTAAAGCCTGATATCGAAGTTGGCAAAATTGAGATAATAGGCTACCTTAAACGTCAGGGTATAGACGTTGAAGAGGGCCTCATTGAAGAGATCATAGACCAACGGAGAGGTGAGATAGTTAAGGTTTCAGATCAAGTCCCTCCCAGCGCCAGGGAAGCTTTAATTGAGGTCGAAATATCCGAAGATGGTCTTACTGCCTCGATTCATATAATTCCTCCGCTGGACGAAAGAAATTGGCCATCCCCCCAGGATTTGGAAGCAGAGCTAAAGAAGAGAGGTGTAGTTTTCGGCATCAAGGAAGGTGTCTTGGAAAGGATATGCTCGGAAAAATTGGGGCATCAATGGATAGTGGTTGCGGAGGGGATAAAGCCGGTAAACGGCGAGGACGCCGTAATAGCTCTAAAAGTTGATGTGGAAAGGTTAAAACCAAAAATTGAAGATCCAAACGTTGCCAGAGTGGATTTAAGGGAGCTGGGTGCTGTCATCAACGTCTTAAAGGGTCAAGTATTGGCTGAAAAGACGCCTCCGAAGGAAGGCCGGGACGGCATAAATGTCTTAGGTAAGCCCATAAAGGCGAGACAAGCAAGGGATAAAAGTCTCCCTAAAGGCAGTAATACGGAAATATCGGAAGATGGATTAAAACTGATTGCCACAATCGATGGCAATCTGGTGCCTAAAGATGGGAAACTGCACGTGATGCCGGTTTACGAAGTCGATGGAGATGTGGATTATGGAGTTGGAAACATAAATTTTATAGGAAGCGTTGTAATTAAAGGGTCGATACGCGATGGTTTCAGTGTGGTTGCGGGGTCCGATATTCAGGTTGGCGGTGTAGTGGAAGCCGCTACGTTGCGGGCCGGGGGCAAAGTGATGATTCGCGGCGGAATAAGGGGGATGGGCAAGGCTAGCATAGAGGCAGAGTCAGATATAATGGCGTTATTTATAGATCAGGCTTATGTTAAAAGCAACAGCAATGTCATAGTGGAAAGATCAATCATGCACAGCACCGTCATGGCCACGGAGAAGATAACGGTCATGGGCGGAAGGAAGGGCATTATAGTTGGAGGAAGCTCATCTGCCGGTTTTGAGATATCCTGTGTCACTCTTGGAAACGAAATTGGAACAAGGACCGAGATTCAGGTAGGGGTTGTGCCGTCGTTACAACAAGAACTAAAGTCAATCTTGGAAAAGCTGGAGGATTTTAGAGAGAAGCTTAATAGCATTGAGAATAACCTCAACTACATAAGAAAGCTTGAAGCCCAAGGCAAGATCGATCAGCCTAAAAAAGCATTAATGTTGCAATTGTCTAAGATGAAGTTACAGTTGCAGTATAACTTGGAATTTTACGAGGCACAAAGGCAGAAACTGGAGCAAGAGGTAGCAAAGATAAATGAGGCGTGCAGAGTAAAGGTTAAGGGTGTATGCTATCCGGGTGTCATAATAAATATGCGTGGTGTCATTTATATGGTTAAAGAGAAAATGGAATACGTGACATTTTATTACGATAAGGGAGAGATTAAGTTTTCACCTTATTTTTAATGTGGTGAGGCGTCATGTTGCGTCCGATTCAGTGGCAGATAACGATGTTAAAAGCGGGACAGGAAGATCTTCTATCGAAGGATGCAGCTTCCTCGGCGTCGCAGTTTGCCATGAGACAGGAGGCAATTGAGGCAGCAGAGCGCGACCAGTCTCAAGTTAAGCGCAAGGAAAATACTCCGGCAACAAATAAATTGGCCGCTGACGATCGCAACTCCCCTAAAAAGGGAAATTTCTCCGGCAAAAAGAAACGCAGAAGTCAATTGGCTAACGCTGATGCGGGCGTAAATTCTGAAGAAAAACACGAGGGATTGGATATTTATGCCTAAATTTTACGGACAATCGTTAAAGAAAGATCTTTTTATCGGTTATTTGTATGTCTCGTCCCAGAGTGATAAAGATATTTATACCGGTGCAGCAATGATGACAGACCTCAGGGGTATCCCCGTTGAGTTCAAGTATGTAGATCCCATAAGGCCCAGCAAGCTGGAGAAGGTATTGTACGGGAATGCCTTAGAAGCCTATCTTAAAGAGGAATTGATTCTCCAGAATTTGATTAAATCCATCGAAAAGAAGCCCGAAGTTTTGATTTGCCAGGATCCGTCGCTGATTGGACCGGCTCGCTCGCTGCTAAAGACCTACGTAATCTCAATAGAGCGATATGCCGGTTCGCCCTTAGAAAGCAGGGGTGCCTTTGAACGGTTGCCTGACGGCGAAAGCTTGCTCTTACAGGCAGAAGAGGTCGGTCCCCCTATCAGAGTGCATTTTGGGTTTTCCTTTCAGGAAACGGAAATCGAAGCCGTCTTGCACATCCTAGAGGAAGCCGCCTGTTACATGGACTTGCTCGAACCATTTCAACGAATAATAAAGGCATTGGACGTAGTTATAGAGGAAAGCTAATGGACGAACGCTTTATGGACCGCATAAAACGCCTCTTGTTTGGCAGGATCAAAGTTTGCTCTATTCCGCTAGCAGGCCATCTTGTGGAGGTTAAGGATGCCGGTTTTGAAGTGGCAATTAAACGATTGAACCCAAATATCGGCGTGAGAACCGAAAATTGGTCCTTCCCCAAGGATGTTGTATTCAAGGTATATAACATAAGCTTGTGTGCCAATGATGTTAAGGTAAATAAAGCCATGTTGGAGTGGAGAGGCGTAGATTTGAAAAAAGTGAAATTACATAAACTTGCTTCGGTCCGCTCGAAGGTCAATCTCTGCAAGGCCCTGCCTCAAGCCAGGACAAATAAAGCGGTTTACGCAAGTAAGGGAAAATTTTGCGAGAAAGGGACTATCCTCATTGCTGCATTTTGCCCTATAATTAGGAGCAAAGTCGTGAAATTGGTCTTAAGCAAAAAAGATGGCATATTACTTGTATGGTACTCAAACGAACGCGGTAGTGATGTTCCTTATAGTTTGTTATTGTGTCGAAAGCTCGATGGACAAAGTAAAGGGGAGGATGTGTTTTGGCTTTGGGTACCCATGAAGCCCGAAATAGGTGGAGGTGGTTAGGACTGCATCGAAACAGGGTGTAGTTTGTGCTATCATATATCATCGTAGAAAGTTTCTGAGAATCTAAAAAAACGAACAAATGGAGGTATAAGGTATCTTATGAGCAACGGGCAAGAAACGACCACCTCGGTGAAGGTCAATGAAGTGGTTAAATGTGTGGTGGAGAAGATAACTCCCTATGGAGCTTTTGTAAAGCTTGAGAATGGACAAAGGGGAATGATACATATATCCGAAATAGCTCAAGGGTATGTAAAGAAGGTCGAAGATGTTTTAAGCTTAGGACAAGAAGTTGAGGCTAAGGTGATAAAGATCGACGAGAGAGGTCGTATCGATCTTTCGCTTAAGGCGCTTCATTCTTCCGCTGCTGGCGATGGTGAAGTCAGATCTTCCCACCAACAGCACGGCGAGGATGATTTCGAAAAGAAGCTCATGAAGTTCATGAAGCTGAGCGATGAGAAGATCTCCGATCTGTATCAAAAATTGGGCGATACCAAAAAAAGCGGAAAGCGTAAGGCCAGCAACAAAAGATAATTTATCGTGCAGATTTATACATACAAAGGGGGCCAATGTGCCCCCTTTGTATGTATGGCCACTTCGGCCTAGGGACAGCAGTGTTCTTATGCATCAGATGAGGGGAAGATCCTTTGAGCCTGCGATTGCCCTGGGCATTGCTAGGCGTTGCAGGTGGGGGATGCCTCAGGTTTTGCTGTGTGTCCCCCTTTTTCGCGGTAAACCCTTCCCGACGACTTTTTGGCTGTCTTGTCCCTTTCTGGCGATGATGTGCAGCCAGATGGAGGCCTTGGGGGGTATAAAGCAGCTTGAGGAATTTATGAAGGACAATGCAGATGACAGAGATTGGCTTGATTTCAACGTAGAACACGCCTTGCTGAGGCTTGCTTTATTATCTCGAGGAGAAAGACGATATTTGCAAAAGGCCAGGAAAGGCATGATGGACAGGCTGCGTTTGTCCGGTGTGGGCGGAATAGCCCGTCGCAGCGAATTTAACGTCAAATGCCTCCATCTGCAGGTGGCTTCGTGGCTGGCGCTACGCAAACACCCGGCAGAGTCATGGCTCAAAGAGCGCTTGTCGACGGTCGAATGCGAGGAACCTGACAGGTTTTGCATAAATTGACCTTAAACGTGAGGGGATAGCGTTGTCATCTCGCTTTGGTACTGTGGATATAGGGTCAAATTCTTTGAGGTTTTTGGCAGTTGAGAGGGCAAGTGGGCTTCTATGTTACCTTGATTCGGGAATTTGGACGATACGTCTGGGCCGAGGTTTAAGGGATGGCGAATACGTGATACAAGAAGATGTCTTAAGCATGGCGCTGCTGACTGTAGAAGAAGCATGGAAAAGGCTTGATGCCCTACATGTGCCTTTGAATAACAGAGTTATCTTTGCCACGGAATCGCTGAGGTCATCATCTAATGCCCACGAAATAGCGGATATCGTAGAAAAAAAGACCGGCCTTGCTCTTAGGATATTGGATGGCAGGCAGGAGGCCCTCTACAGTTACAGAGGTGCCCTGCTGGGGATGGATGTGAACGACGCCTTGGTCTTTGACCTCGGGGGCGGGAGCTTGGAGCTGTGTTGCAAAAATTTTAACGTCTCCCTGCCTTTGGGAGCCATAAGGATAAAGGCATCGTTTGACGAAGATACAGTAGCCATTAAGAGCCATGTACGTTCTAAATTGCGCGAGGTTTTAAAGGAAGGTTCGATGATGCAGGTCGCGGAAATAATAGGCGTTGGCGGCACATCATCGACGGCGGCAATGATCCTTAAGGGCATCCCAATTAAAAATTACCATCCATCGAAGGTGCATGCCACTAGGATTGAAGAAAAAGATATAGAAAGCCTGATTGAATTTTTGAAGCAAATGGATGTGGAAGCTAGAAGACATCTAACAGGCCTTGAACCCGCCAGGGCCGATATCATAGTAAGCGGCCTTTGTGTTATCTCGGCGATCTTGGAGTTTTTTGGCGCGGATCGCTATACCCATAGCGAATGCGATCTTTTATGGGGAGTGCTAGCCGATGCCGTTACCGAAAAGGATGCAGTTGATGTAAAGGGCATATGTTGGGGGGTAAATTAGGAGATGTGGAAGGGCAGGTTTAGTGAAGACACGGCTGAAGTCGTTCTAAAATTCACCCAGTCCCTGGATATGGACTGGCAACTGGCCGAGGCCGATATAAGGGGAAGCAAGGCTCACGTCAGGACATTGGCCTCGGCTGGCTTGATAAGCGCTGAAGAGGAAGCCGCCCTCATCCGAGGCTTAGATCAGGTGCTGGAAGAGGTTAAAAGCGGGAAACTAAAGCCGCAGATAGAGCTTGAAGACGTCCACATGAACGTAGAGGCTCGCCTTACCGAACTTCTGGGTGACGTCGGCAAAAAGCTTCATACTGGAAGGAGCCGCAACGATCAGATAGCAACGACATTGCGGCTGTTTTTAAGGGATCAGCTGATTCAGATAGGCAGCAAGTTGAAGGCCTTTCTTGAGGCCTTGCTCGATCGTGCCGAAAGCCATATCGATTTCGTCGTTCCAGGTTACACCCACCTGCGCCGTGCCCAACCTATCAGCATGGGGCATTACTGGATGTCGCACTTTTGGGCTTTCAACAGGGATTTCTTGCGCCTTAAGGCGGCCTTCGAGGCATTGAGCGAATGTCCTTTGGGATCGGCGGCCCTGGCGGGTTCTACGCTTCCATTAGATCGCAAATTATCAGCCAAGTTACTCCGCTTCTGCAAGCCGACGGAAAACAGCATAGATTCCGTAGCGAGTCGGGATTACTTAGCAGATTTTCACCACTTCGCATCTTTATTTGCCGTGCATTGCAGCCGACTGGCCGAGGACTTGATAATATATAACAGCGATGAGTTCGGTATATTGGACCTTCCTGATGCCTTTTGCACGGGTTCAAGCATCATGCCGCAGAAAAAAAATCCTGATGTACTAGAGCTGGTTAGAGGCAAAACCGGACAGATCCTGGCCGGCTACGTTGACCTCGCCGTTACTTTAAAGGGCATACCCCTAGCCTACGACAGGGACCTGCAAGAGGACAAGCGCGGACTGATGAGGACATTGCAAACCCTGCACGGGATGCTTGACGTGCTGACTCCTTTGATTTTGAGAGTGGAGGTAAACGCTAAAGGTGCATCAAAAGCTTTTGACGACGGCTTCATCTTTGCAACGGATGTAGCCGAATACCTAGTGTTAAAGGGCATCCCCTTTAGAAGGGCTCACGAGCTTGTTGGCAAGGCCGTAAAGTGGTGCTTAAGCAAAAATAAGGGTTTTTCGGACTTGAGCTTGGCGGAGTGGTACAACCTTATCCCCCAGATCGACGAGGAGATGATCACAAACCTAAATCCCCGCTCTTCGGTAGAAAGGCGCAATACATACGGCGGTACTTCTTTTGCTGAGGTGAGGCGTCAGATCAATGAGGGCAAAAAATTGGTCGAGGATGCAGAAAAATTTTTGTCTACATGGGTAGGGGATGTTGACTATTCTTGCGACCTGTGATAATTTGCTATTGCTCGGTTGAGGGGTTTATGGTAATTAAAATGGGGGCCGTTAGCTCAGGTGGCAGAGCACCGGACTTTTAATCCGGGTGTCGCAGGTTCGAATCCTGCACGGCTCACCAGGTTTTTAAACTTTAAAGCGGTCCCATCGTCTAGAGGCCTAGGACACCGCCCTTTCAAGGCGGCGGCACGGGTTCGAATCCCGTTGGGACCGCCATTGTGTAGTTGAAGTGCCTAAGCCGGTGTAGCTCAACAGGCAGAGCAGCGCACTCGTAATGCGCAGGTTGGCGGTTCAAGTCCGCCCGCCGGCTCCATCTGTATCGTTTGATGTGGATTGCGTCTGGAGGCAAATTTGATGCAAAAATTTAAGACCCTTAGGTTTGGGTTGTTAGAATACAGCGAAGACGATGTCCTCTATTTCCCCAAGGGAATTCCCGGTTTCGATGACCACAAAAGATGGCTGCTTCTAGGTGACGATGACGAAGGCAATCCCATAAAATGGCTTCAGAGCCTTGAAGATAGCGATGTCGCCCTTCCCGTGATGCCACCGGAATTTATAATTCCCAAATACGACCCCCAGCTATGCGAAGGCGACATAAAAGACCTGAAAGCCCCACTAAACGAGCTTTGCTTTTTCGTGGTGGTGGCCGTTCCGGAAAATGCACCGTGGGAAGCAACGGCTAACGTTCGTGCCCCAATTGTCATAAACATTGCGGAGCGTCTGGGCAAGCAAGTGATAGGTCAAAGAGAAGATTATGGAATACGGCATTATATCTTTGATGATACAACAAGAGAAAACATTAAAAATGCCTTCCTTGAGGCTCAAAGGGCATCGGGCAAAGGGGGTGCCCCTTAAATGCTTGTGCTTTCTCGTAAGGAAGGCCAGTCTCTGATCCTCAACGATAACATCGAAGTAATGGTCGTAGAAATTGCGAAGGGCCAGGTCCGTCTGGGGATCAGGGCGCCGAAGGACGTCTTGGTGCTACGCAAGGAACTTACCGAAGAGGTGGCTGACTCCAACAGGCTTTCTGCCCAAACGCGGGATGTGGAAGTCCTAGGTTCTGTCATTAAAAAATCGCATCCTGAAAACTAATAAGATGTTGTCGCTTTAATTTCTCGGTTCCTTGGATACACAACTGTTCGCGTATATGACCCCCTGACGAGACGGGGGCTTTTTATTTTTAATACGGGATGATGGCGATAAAGACTTTTTATGCCATTATACTTATAATACATCCGATGAGGTGATTACTTTTGAGGCGTATATTTTTGTTGCGCCACGGCAAAACCGAATGGAACGGACAATTTCGCTATCAAGGAAAAAGTGACGTTCCGCTAAACGAGGAAGGTCGTTTACAAGCTCAAAGAGCCGCTCTGAGGTTGACGTCCTTAGACATAGACGCCATATATGCAAGTCCGCTTTCTCGAGCAAAGGAGACAGCGCATATAGTCTCAAGGACCCTGGGCGTTCCCATAAAGGGCTTTTACGAAGAGCTCTGCGAGATGAACTTCGGTGCCTGGGAAGGGTTGACGGCGCCCGATATAGAAAGGTCTTACGCGGAAAGCTTTCGGCTTTGGAGGAGAAATCCCGAAAAGGTCAAGATCCCCAAGGGGGAAAGTTTTACCGAAGTTGTAGAACGCGTTACCTGCGGGATGAAGAAAATCTTAAACGATGCAGGCGAAAACATCCTGGTCGTCGCCCACGGCGGGTCTATAAGGGCTGCCCTGGCGGGACTTTTTGCGATGGATATCTCGGCATCTTGGAGGATTCGCATAGATAACTGCAGCTTGACATCGATGGAACTGGGAAGCGACAGGGTGATGCTCGCCTTTGCCAACGATACCTTGCATTTGCTGGTCGACGATGAGGGCCTGGTGCCCAATCTTCCCGTGTTGATATAGCAAAACCGATCAGACGAAGGAGACGGTGAAATGCGCCTCGACTCCGCTTTTAAGGACGGCTTTCCTGAAAAAGATTTATGGGAAAAGGTGAAATCGGGTGACGAAAAAGCGCGCGAAGAGGTGATAATTTCTTATAGGCCAATGGTGTTTTGGCTTGCGAGTAAGTTGCACGTGTCTCCCTCTTCCTATCAGGACCTGATACAGGAGGGCATGGTAGCCCTCATAGAGGCCGTTGACAGGTACGATTCGACGCGAGGGGTTAAGTTCATCACCTATGCGTATTATCGCGTCAAGGGTCATATGATCAATTTCCTGGAAAGGTCCGAGGCCAAGGCGCCCGAGCCGGTCGAAATAGACGAGACATTTCATCGGCGCGAACTGTTTTACGATGAAGACTGGCTTGTAGACCTTGAAGAGGCAATGGGGTCTTTAACCGCCAGCGAAGCCGAGATCATAACGGCGATCCATATAAAGGGTTTGACCGTCAAGGAGCTGGCTCGAAGGAAAGGGGTGGACATCAGCTACATCTACAGAATTAGAAGGAAAGCCATAGCGAAGCTGAAGAAGGTCTTTGGGGTAACCTAATTAAAGGCATAAATCCAGGAGGGGGCCTTCATGGAAAGGCGTCTTTTGAGAATAAGGCGATGGATAGATAGGAGCTTAGAGGCATGGAGGCGCGGAAATCCAAGGGATGTCATCGTGGAGCTTGAGTGTGCCGAGGCCGAGATGCGCATCGCCAAGGATGAAATCCTGTCCCTTGCCGTGTCGGGCAGTACTCCCAGACGGCGAAATATTTCGCAGCTTTTGTCGTCACTATTTGTCGCAGCTATATTTTTGATGGCCGTTGCCTTGCCCGTTTCCATGGATAGCTTTAATGGGCAAAACGAGGCAAACGTGATTGCAAAAGGAGAAAGCAGTTCACTTCATATGAGCCTTATAACAGACGATGAAGAGCGGTTTATCTTGGCTTTGAGGAAGAGCTTAAGCGATACGAACGTGGCGCGGGCTTACGAACTGAGTAAAGCGAGGGGCGAAGGGCAAATTATAAAAGGTCCTTCTTCCAGGACCTCCAAGCCCACATCTTCATCAAATGTGATAAAAAATGAGCAAAAGGACCTACGCGAGCATGGGCACCGCGATGTATCATTTGAGGAAACTATGCTGGAAGATTTCCTTAAATTGGTTCAGCGAGGGGAAAAGGCCCTACGCGATCAAAGCGGTACAGCTGTGGAGTTTTCAAACTGAAGGAGTGATCTTGGGGATGAGGTTTTGCGTAAGACTTATATTGATTAGTGCACTTCTTTTGCTATCGAGCTCATCTTTTGTCTTTGCCCAGTCCTATCCTAAAGTAGTGGAGCTGAAGGTGGAGGGCAACCAACAGGTCGATGCAAACTACATATTATCGGTCGTCGGAGTTAAGGTCGATCAGCCGGTGGACAAAGAACAGCTGGACAAAGACGTGGAGGCCATTTACAACCTCGGCTTTTTTTCCTATGTGGACGTAAGAGTTGAACCCGTCGAAGGAGGAACAAGGGTAGTTTACGTGGTGCAGGAAAACCCTGTCGTAAAGGAAATAAGGTTTGAGGGAAACGAAGTATATAGCGAGGATGAACTTAAAGAGCTTGTCTTTACGAAGCCTGGCAACATCTTTAACTCCGTCTTCTTCAGGCACGACCTAGAGAGGATCAGAAACAAATATCAGGAAGACGGATACGCCATGATGCGCGTGCAGGACGTTCGGATAGAGGATGGCGTCATTACGGTCAAGATCCTGGAGCCCAAGGTTGGCGAGATCGCAATTCAGGGCAACGAGAAGACGAAGACCTACGTAATAGAGCGCGAGATAAAGCTTAAACCAGGGGATCACTTCAACGCCAAGATCCTTAGGCATTCCCTAAATAAGCTGCAGAAGCTGGGATACTTCGAGACGGTAAACGTAGGGTTTGAGCCAACGGAGGACCCCGGCCTAGTTAACATCGTTGTCTCGGTGGAAGAGCAAAGGACAGGCAGGATTGGCCTGTCTATAGGGCATGGCTCAAGCAGCGGATGGAGCGGAGGCCTGTCTTACGAGGACACCAACTGGAAGGGGTTGGGACGTACCGCATCCGTCGGATTTGAGACGGGAGACAGAGAACAATATTGGATAACTTACGAGGAGCCCTACATGGACACGGATTACTACTCCTGGAGGATAAACCTCTATAAGTGGGAGTGGGACGACATAGAAAACTATATTGGCGGAGAGTCGGTATTCGAATACGAGGAGTCCAGGACAGGCATATCCATAGGGGCTGGCAAGAAGTTCAAACGCGATCCCAGGCTTAGCTGGTATGCAACGCTTGATTGGCACGATTCGGATATTCCCTATGGAGATATAGAGTGGAGTACTGAGTTTGATAATGCGGCCGTCGAGGTTGCCAAGAGAGATACCACCGGGAAATATACGGGCAAGACTGATGAAGAAATTAAGAAAGAAATCCGAAGGATGTACTTCGACGAACACATGCAGTCGGGAAAGACCTTCTCAATCAGTGGCAGATTGCAACGATCCACGCTGGATGAGTACCTGAGCTATCCAAAGGGAGATGTCGTCAGCTTAAACGTAGAACAGGCCCTGGATTTTCTGGGCAGCGAATGGAACTTCACCAAATACTGGCTTGAAGCCAAATATTACACGCCCGTAACCAAGATAGGGGAGATCTTCGATATCGACCTTGGTACGCAAGATACCCCTGTGATTTTCGCCGCCCGCGTGAGGACCGGCTTTTCAAGCGGCGAGATCCCATTCATGGATCAGTATTTCTTGGGCGGAGACAGGGACCTTCGCGGTTATGAAGAGGACGAGTTTTACGGTACGGAGATGTTTTTGGCCAACTTCGAGATTAGGATACCCATCGAGCAGGCCTTTGGGCTGGTATTCTTCTACGACGCCGGAAACGCCTGGGGGGATAGCGATCCCTTGATAGATTACCTTTATAGGACCGTAGGTCATGGCGAAAGCCGATCTTCGAGCTTCGACCTGTCGGATCTGCACGATTCCTACGGCATAGGCGTTCGCGTGAGGACTCCCCTTGGCAACTTGCGCATAGATCTGGCCGAAGGAGAGTACGAGACCTATACGCACTTCGGGTTCGGTGAGCTTTTCTAAAGGGCGACATGAAACGCCTGTGGGGGGTAGCTTTTCTGCTTTTATGGGCAGTTTTTTGCAGGCCTAAAGGGGCGGAATGCAGCGTAGTCGTTGCAGGTCCGCCCGAATGGCTTGCCGATGCCATAAGGGGAAGCATCATCGCTGTCATGAATGAGATGCCATCCTACGAGTTAAAGGATCAGGAAAGGCTTCTTGCCATGGTATCCGAGAGGATCTTTGAAGGTTACAGGGTAAATGCCCTTCGTATAGCCGGTAAAGACGATGTATTTATAGAGCTTATTCCCGTTAAGGCAGACAGCTGGGAGGCAGACGTTACATTTCCGAAGCTTTATCCACCCTGCGATGAGTGGTTTCGCCTAGACGCCTCAGGAATGAAAGAAGAGATTTTGAGCCTTTTGCAGGGCGTGCCTGTCGAAGCGCTACGTTGGGCCGATGAGGTCTTTTTAAAGGAAGTACGCAATATAGCCTCCTCCCGCCTTCCAGGGTGGGAGCCTCATGTTATGGTTAGCAAAAAAGACGAATGTTATGTCGTAGAGCTGTCCTTTACTGCAAGCCAAGACCTGGTCTTGGCGATAGATGCCCACGTATTTTCCAGGTCTTTGCCGTCCTTTTGGCAGTACGATATGCGAGAAAAGCTGCTTGAAAGCCTGTCGCCCTTCATTGGGATCCCCGTAGGTTGGGCAGCTAAACATGAGAGAGACGTAGAGCGGGTTGTGAACGAAAGGCTCAAAGATACTCGGCTTTCCGGCACGGCAAGGATAGAAGTTGAATCCCAGTTTGTTTCCTCTAAGATAGCAAAGGCCAATGTGAACGTGGAAAGCAAAAGGTATACCCTTAACGTCTGGGGGGCGGCTTACGCAGGCACTGAGGATAAGTCTACCGAGCTCGGACTGCATTTCGGGCGGAAGGCGCAGCCCCTCCATTCGTGGGATATCGAGCTTTATGGAGAGGCAGTAATGTTATTGGATGATGGCGATACCGAGGAAAGGCTTGGTTTCAGGTGGTCTCCCTACAAGAACTTTTGGCTTGGAGCCGAAAGGGAGCTTGAAGAGGATAAGACCTGGTATCGCCTGTGGATTGAAGGAGGCCTTAAGGCCTTTTACGCCTGGTGGCGTCATTCCGACGAACATGAAAACAATGCCGCATTAGGCTATCGATTTACCGAACACCTTTCTTTGGAGCTTTACATAGACGAGCGAGATGACGACGAGGTAAGCATTAGAGCGGTAGGCAATTTTTGATCTTTGTTCGGGAAGGGGAAGAACGTTGAAGAAATTCGATGATGCATGGAGACTTTCACAGGTTGCATCCTTTTTATGCGGTCGCCTCGTGGGCGACCCGGATAGGCTCATTTTAGGGGTGGCCTCTCCGGAGGAGGTCACTCCGGAATGCATATGTGTATTATGGGAAAAAAGTGCCTTCAGGAAGCTGGTAAAAGACGTACCCGTAGTGGTGCCCCTTGGCTGGCTCGAGCCTGACAGGATCGGTGTTGAGGTGGAAGAACCGAAGATTGCCTTTGCCAAACTGCTTTCGCTCTTCGAGAGGCCCCGAACGCCTAAATGCGAGGTACATCCTACTGCTGTGATATCGCAAAGCGCTGAAGTGCATCCTTCGGCTTACATCGGTCCGTTTTGCGTGGTAAGGGAAGGGGCAAAGATCGCCAATGACGTCGTATTGGAGGCACACGTATTCGTGGGGAAAGATGTCTTCATCGACGAAGGTACGATCGTTGAACCTCACGTTACCCTGTATCATGGCGTGAAGTTAGGAAAGAGGTGTCTGATCCATGCAGGCGCTTCTTTGGGTTGCGAGGGCTTCGGTTTCTGCAGTAGGGATGGCAGATTGATCAAAATACCACAGGTTGGGGGTCTGGTTATAGGAGACGAAGTCGAGGTTGGGGCATTGACCAGCATCGATAGGGGCACCCTGGGAGACACGTGCATCGGCTCAGGTACCAAGATAGGCGATTGCGTCCACGTGGGACACAATGCACAGGTCGGATCTAACTGCATCTTGGTTGCCATGACAGGGATCGCGGGAAGTGCCGTGATCGAGGATAACGTCATAATGGCTGCCCAAAGCGGGGTCAAGGATCACGCAAGGGTAGGTAAAGGTTCCATAGTGGCCGCCAAATCGGGAGTTACGAAGGACATACCGCCCGGCATGATGGTCTCGGGCTTTCCGGCGCGGGATCATCGAGAGGAGCTAAAAATCCAGGCCTTGACTCAGAGGTTACCAGAGATTTACGAAAGGCTTTTGCGTTTAGAACGCTTGCATGAAGGAGTTGGCAATGAGGATGAAAAGGGTAACCCTTCAAAGGCCGATTGAAGTCGAGGGCTTGGGATTACACAGCGGCAAGATTAGCAAGGTTGTAATGCTTCCCTCCGATGGGGGAGATGGTATAATGATTGGCGCCGTAAAGGGGCAAATGCCCTATCCCATAGGAGAGTGCGATATATTCTCTCCTGGGCGTTCAACATGTGTTGTATTGCCCAGCGGGCATACGATCTTTACGATGGAGCACTTGCTGGCTGCCCTTTACGGAATGGGCGTTGACGATATCATAGTATTGGTGGATGGTGACGAGATCCCCATATTTGACGGCAGTGCAGGTCAATGGGTCAAGCTTTTGGAAGAAGCTGGCCTAAGGGAGAGGGAAGGTACCGAAAAGACGATTTATAGCGTATGCTCTCCCCTTTGCGTCGAGGACGAATCTGGCGATGCCTGGGTGGCGTGCTTGCCCTGCGAAAATCTGAAGGTCACTTACGTGATCTCTTTTGATGACGTCTCCATAGGGACTCAAACCTTTGTCGCGGAGGTTACAAGAACAAGGTTTGTCGAAGAGATTGCTCCTTCCAGGACTTTCGTCAGGCTCAAGGATGTGGAGGAGCTGAAAAAAGAAGGGTTGGCCCGCGGAGGAAGCTTGCATAATGCCTTGGTCTTCGGCAATGATGGTCTGCTGAACGATACCCAGATGCGTTTTGCCAATGAATGTGCCCGCCATAAGGCCCTGGATTTACTGGGCGATTTGGCGTTAGTGGGGTTGCCCCTGCAGGCGCACGTGATCGGTTACAAGGCAGGCCACAGGCTTCACTTGCGTTTGGTGGACCGATTAAGACGGCTGTGTAAAGGTGGTTGGAGCTGATGGACTTGGAGAAGTATGTTGACATTCACAAGATAATGGAGTTTCTCCCTCACAGGTACCCCTTTTTATTGGTGGACAGGATACTCGAGGTTGACGAAGGAAGGATAGTGGGGCTTAAAAATGTTACCATTAACGAGCCCTTCTTTCAGGGGCATTTTCCGGACGAGCCCGTCATGCCGGGCGTCCTGGTCTTGGAGGCGATGGGGCAAGTTGCAGCCATGATGATAGTCCTTCGTCCCGACATGCAGGGCATGGTCACCTACCTGACGGGCGTGGACAAGGCCAAGTTTCGAAGGCCCGTGTGTCCGGGAGATCAGTTGATAACCGAGGCAAAGGTTTGCAGGTTGCGAGGACGCGTGGGGCAAGTGAAGGCAGTGGCACGCGTCAACGATGAGATGGCTGCGGAAGCGTTGTTCAGCTTCGTGGTGGCCAAGAATTTGTTGCAGAGGGGATAGACATGAAGGGGACCATACATCCGACTGCTATCGTATCTTCCAAGGCCGAACTGGACGAAGGGGTTACCATAGGTCCCTACAGCATCATTGAAGATGAGGTATTTATCGGCAAAAATACCGTGATAGGGGCTTACGTGAGGATATTTAATTTTGTCCAGATTGGGCAGGATTGCAGGATATATGAAAATGCTGTCATAGGCGGGGAGCCGCAGGATCATTCCTTTCGTGGCGAAAGGACGAAGGTCGTCGTGGGCGATCGCACAATAATAAGGGAAGGCGTGACGATACACCGTGCCACGGGCGAAGGGCAATCTACCGTGATCGGTGATGACGTGTTTCTGATGGAGGGTGTTCACGTGGGACATAACGTTAGGATCGGAAATCACGTCATTGTGGCAAACAAAAGCGGGCTTGCCGGCTACTGTGAGGTGGAAGATTACGCCAATCTCGGGGGAATGGTGGGAATACATCAGTTCGTCAAGATAGGCAGGTTGTGCATGATCGGAGGCCTATCCAAGGTCGTAAAGGATATCCCCCCCTTCGTCCTGGCGGACGGAAGGCCCGCAAGGATCTACGGCATAAATAAGGTCGGCCTTCAGCGTGCAGGCTTTGACTCGACGTTAAGGGAGCATATAAAGCGAATTTACAGACAACTTTATCACAATGGATTGCCCTTAAGACAAGCTGTCGAGATGATGCGAAGGCAAGGCCTTGGCGATCCCATCATCACTGAGATAGTAAGCTTCTTCGATAGATCCAGGAGAGGCTTGGTGCCATGGCCCAGCGCGCGCGTCTTCATGGGAGATGTGGAATGATGGATATTAAGCTTTTGGCGCTGGATGTGGATGGGACGTTGACCGACGGATCGGTTTACATGGACGGCGAAGGCCATGAATTTAAACGTTTTGACATCCAAGACGGCATGGGAATTGCCATGCTAAGGCGCCAGGGCATCGAGGTTGCGATTATAAGCGGAAGGTTTTCTGCCTCCACCGATCAACGAGCAAAGGACCTGGGCATACCCTTTGTATTTAATGGCGTGAAGGATAAGCTGGCTACCCTTGTATCCCTTTCCGAAAAGCTGAACTTGAAGCCTGAGGAAGTTGCCTACATGGGCGATGACGTCAACGATATCGAATGCATCAAGTGGGCTGGCCTCGGCGTAGCGGTGGCGAATGCCAGACAGGAGACGAAAGAAGCTGCAGATTACGTCACGGCCTCAAGCGGCGGACAAGGGGCCGTCAGGGAAGTTGCCGATATGCTCCTTAAGAGGGGACGGTAGGTGCCATCATGGCCGGATTTCGAATTAGGTTGCTGGACAAGTTCATCATAAACGAATTTTATCCGACCTTCGTCTTCGGCGTAATGGTCTTTACGACCCTCCTTGTCGCAGGAGACCTGCTTTTTGACATAGCCGATCTGCTCATACAAAGCCGGGTGCCCTTTGGGGTCGTTTTCAGGTTGTTTCTGTATCGCCTGCCTGGCGTGGTGGTGCTGACGTTGCCCATGGCAGCCCTTTTGGCGACCATATTGAGCTTTGGAAAGATGGCGGCGCAGTCGGAGTTAACGGCCATAAAGGCCTCCGGAATAAGTTTCTATCGCGTCTTGCGCCCCATAATCTTGGCCAGCATCATCGTTGGCGGTTGTGCGCTCCTTTTCAATGAGACCGTAGTTCCGTTGACGGACAGGGCAGCCGATAACGTCATGAGGTATGAGGTGGCCAAACAGAAGCCGGCGTTGCTCAAGGAGCAGATGTTTTTGAAGGAAGAGAAGGGCGGAAAATTGTCGAGGGTCATCTACATAGGGAAGCTCTTTCCTCAAGAGGGAAATATGGACGACGTGCTGATACAGGAGTTCGACTCCGACAAGCTTGTGCGTATAATGACGGCCAAAGGCGGCGAATGGAAGGACGGAGAGTGGTGGCTTTACAACGGCCAGGTCTTTAACGTCACCCAGGAAGGCTTGGTAGAGCCTCTTTTCAGTTTCGAAAGACAACAACTGACGCTTCCGCTGTCGCCTGCCCAGGTAGTTGCCAGCTCGCAGGATCCCAAAAAGATGTCGGCCCTTGAGCTTTACAGCTATATTAAATTGATGAAGATCCAGGGCGTGGACGTCGATTCCCTATGGGTCCTCTTGCACCTCAGGCTGGCCGTCCCTTGGGCAAGCGTCGTGCTGGCCCTGGTGGGAGCTTCGGTAGGAGCCGGAAGCAGGCGGTCTGGATCCGGCATGGGCATCGGCGTGTCGATCATCTTGGTCTTCGCCTACTACGTCTTCATGTCCTTTTGCCGTTCCCTGGGACAGGGCGGTTACCTCTCGCCCCTTGCGGCGGCCTGGATCCCGAACTTGATATTTTTGTTGTGCGGATCTTATACGGCCAAAAGGGCCAACAGGTGATGACGATGCAGTTTAAAGGACTTGCCATCATAGCAGGTGATGGTCGGCTGCCCCTTGAAATAGCGCGTCGTCTCACCACGCGGGGGTATCCTCCCATAGTGTATTCCTTTGGAGAACACGAGGCATCCCTCTCGAAGTTTGCCCTGGAATTAATTGAACTTTCCAGCCTGAACTTGGGATTCGTCATCGAAGACATGAGGCGTAGGGGTGTCTGTGAAATAATTATGGCGGGGGTAGTGCCAAAGACCCTGATGTATCATCAGGGATTGCACGACGAGCAGTTAAAAAAATTACTTCAAAGCTTAGAATCTCGCGACGATCACAACTTGCTCGGCAATATAGTCTTGACTTTGGAAAAAGAAGGTTTTAAGGTAATTGGCTACAAGGAAATCATCTCCGATTGGCTTGCCCCTGAGGGGCATTTTGCCGGCAGGCTTCCGACAAATGGCGAGCTTGAGGACGTGGAATACGGCAAGGCCATTGCAAAGGTGTTGCTTCCCCTCTCCTTTGGACAGACATTGGTGGTACATAAAAAGGCAGTAGTTGCCGTGGAGGCAATGGAGGGAACGGACGCCATGTTGCTTAGGGCCGGCAGCCTGGCTAAGGGCGGCGTAGTCATAAAGATGATGCGTCCCGATCAGGACGAACGATACGATTTACCTACCGTGGGAGTTAGGACGTTACAGAACATGTTGAACGCCGGTCTTAAGTGCCTTGCCGTTGAGGCAGGAAAGACCGTGATAATCAAACCTGACGAGTTTAAGCGTTTTGCTTCGGATTTCGACATATCCGTTCTGGGGGTAAGGCATTGAGCTTATTTTTAAGCTGCGGTGAGGCCTCCGGCGACCATTATGCCGGATGCCTCATAAAGGCCTTAGATGGCAGGCTGGGGCGTTGTTGGGGGATGCTCGGACCCGAAGGCACTACGTCGGGAGGGCATGAAGTTTGGAGCTACAGCGAGCTTCAGGTCATGGGCATTTCGGAAGGCCTCAAAAGCCTTTTAAGGCTGTCTCGCCTCAAAGATAGAATGGCAAATTCCGTACTGAAGGAGATGCCCGATTGTGTGGTGGTCATCGATAGCCCCGACTACCATATACCCTTGATTAAGGCGATTCGAAGAAAGGGGTATCGAAACCCTATCTTTTATGTCTCGCCGCCGACGGCTTGGGCGTGGCGGGCAAAGAGGGCTGATGTGATCAGGGATCTTGAGGTAACGTGTTTCCCGTTGTTTGAGTTCGAACACCGCTTTTACACCGACAAGGGAGTCGAAAGCCGCTGGATGGGACATCCCTTGCTGGATGACCTGTGCGATTACGCCCCGGACGAAGATGTAATTAATGCCTATAGCGGAAAACGCATAGTTGCCCTCCTGCCGGGCAGCAGATCGACAGAGGTCAGGCGCCTTGCCCCTGTTTTAAGGGAAGTTGGCGTCGAACTGAAGCGTATGGGCTATAATCCGGTGGTCTCTGTCGCCAAAAGCTTGCCTTCCGTCGATCGGCAGGCGCTAAAAAGAATGGATAGCGGCTTGTCGTTTTTTGAGGGCAAGGGAGTTGACCTGATGTACGTGTCGGAATTTGTCATCGGTGCCTGCGGTACAGCTGCCGTGGAGGCCATGATGTTGGATAAATTCATGGTCGCTTTGTACAAGGCCTCGTTTTTAAGCTATTTGGTCTACAAGCTCATGGTTAAAACGCAGTGGGTTGCCATGCCCAACATACTGTTGGGGCGCGAAGTTTACCCCGAGCTGCTTCAAGGCGAGGTCAAAGCTTCATCGGCGCTGGAGGCGGTGTTAAGGTATTTGAAGGACACAACAAAGGTACACAACGATCTGGCAAAGGCCAGAAGCAAGATGGGCGATCGCGGAGCGTACAAATTTTGGGCTGACGTCATTGCCGAAACGGTGGGACGATGAAGGCGGTATATATACTTACAAACGGTCCGGGAGAGCTTTGGGATTGGGCTAGGCCCTTGGTTTACGAGCTCGATAAAAGGGGGATCAGATCCGTATTATGGTTGCTCCCGTGCCAGTTCGCTTCCGGCATGGAAAGAACCTGTGCCCACAGGCTTTCCTTTTATCGCATCATCGGTCCCTACAATTGGGCAAAGACCTTTTATGAGTCGATCAGGGCAAGAGATGTTGGGTTAGTCGTACAGCTTGGCGGAGACTTGATGTTTGGAAGGTTTTTATCGAGGATGAGCGGCGCGGAGCTTTTCTGCTATACCTATGGCAGGAAAAGGGGACTGCGCGGTTGTTCCAGGGTCTTTACCGCTTATGAGGTCATGGCAGACCACATTCGAGAAGATGGCGTTTCCCCCCTGGTGATTGGCGATCTGGTCGCCGATTCTCTGAGATTGGATCTTGACGTGGGCGAAGGCCCTAAAATGGGTTTACCGGCTCAAAAGTACACGTCACGAAAAGTTGCCCTTTTCCCGGGCAGCAGGCCGGCCATAAGGCGAAGGGCCTTGTCTTATTTAAGGGAACTGTACGGCCATCTTCGAAGCTTATTGGATATAGACGTCATAACCTTGCTTTCGCCTTTTTCTTTGGACGAAGAGGTAAAGGCATGGGAAGAAGCCGGCTTGAATCCAACCAGGGAAAGCACCCCGTTTGCTTTAAGGGGCGTAGATTTGGCGTTGACGCAGCCTGGTACTAACACGTTGGAATTGCTTTATTTAAGGGTGCCTACTCTCGTGGCAGTGCCTTACGCCTTTTTAAGCGATATACCGTTTAGCGGACTTAAGGGAGTTATGTTGCGTTTGCCCTTGGTTAAAGATAGGCTGTTGCAGTCCCTATCTAAAAAGAAGGGCATGCTCTCGTGGCCTAATAGAATAACAGGTATAAACTTGATCCCTGAACTTGTGGGAGATTACACGCCAAAGGAGCTTGCAGAGGCGATGATCGAATATTTAAACGACATCGATTGGCTTAAAAAAACGTCCGAACTGATGGGCCAATTGACATCGTCATACGGGGCCTCGAAGCGATTGGCGGAGGAGATAATGCAATGTCTTGGTTAAAGAAGAAACTCATATTGACCAGATCGCAGAGAAGCACTTATCTGCGTCTGATAAGTTATTTAAAGCCCTATTTGGGCAGATTGTTTGCTGCTATCGCCTGCATGTCCATTTCTTCCCTGTTGGCGGTGTTGCCGCCCTGGTTGCTCAAAAACATAGTCGATGACGTATTGATACAGAAAAACCTATTCTTGCTTCATTTTCTGGCCCTAGGCATAGTTTTAATCTACCTGTGCAAGGCGGTATTTTCGTATGGGCAGACCTATTTGATGGGTTGGGTGGGGCAACGCGTGATAATGGATATAAGGGTTCAGCTTTACGATCACATGCAGAAGATGTCCTTAAGATACCTATATAAGTCTCGCATAGGCGATTTGATCTCCCGCATAACGAACGACGTGATGACCCTTCAAAACCTGGTGACTAACGTAGTAATCGATCTGGTCGTACAAAGCGTTACCTTTGTAGCAGTGATAATATTTCTTTTGGCATTGAACTGGCGACTGGCTTTGCTCACCTTTGTGGTCCTTCCGTTGACTGGATATGTTTTAAACGCAGCCTCAAAGAAGCTTCGCATTGTGGGCTACGAAATTCAGGAGGAACTTGGCAGGGTCGTTGCCATAGCACAGGAAGCCCTTTCTGCAATAAGGATAGTGAGGTCCTTTGCCACAGAGGACGAGGAGCTGGATAAATTTAAAAACCAAAATGTGTCTAACTTCCGCGCCCTCATGCATGGCATGCAAATTCATGCTGTTTTAGAGGGTGCCGTCGAGGTCATCCTGATCGGGGCGCTGGCGTTGATCTTATGGATAGGCGGAAGAGAGGTCGTAAGAGGCAGGAGCACTCCGGGGGAATTGATAGCCTTCATAGGTTACTTGGGCTTACTTGTACAGCCGGTAAGGGTGTTAAGCAAGGTAGTTTCCGGACTTCAAAGGGGATTGGCCGCTGCCGACAGAATATTTGAGGTGCTGAATATCTCCACAGAGGTACGTCCGCCTCGCTACCCCATAGTGCTTGAGGACGTCAAGGGCATGATAGACTTTGAGGATATCTACTTTGCCTACGAGGACGAGCTTTGGATCCTAAGGGGCATCAACCTTCACATCGAGCCCGGCGAGAAGGTTGCCATTGTCGGTCGCACCGGTGCCGGGAAATCCACCTTGGTCGACTTAATTCCAAGGTTCTACGATCCCAACAGGGGAAGCATCAAGATAGATGGGTATGACGTGAGACAGTTGGATTTAAAGGCGCTTCGAAAGCACATCGGCATCGTCCCGCAAGACCCCGTATTGCTTAAGGGTTCCATTGCCTACAATATAGCCTACGGCTGCCCATGGGCAACTCATGAAGATATAGTTCGGGCGGCATGGCAGGCCGGGATATTGGATTTCATAAAGAGCTTACCGGATGGTTTTGATACAGAGATAGGCGAGAGGGGCGTCACCCTAAGCGGCGGTCAGCGCCAGCGCATAGCCATTGCTCGGGCCATAGTCAGAAATCCGAGGATTCTCATAATGGATGAGGCAACGTCATCCCTGGATGCAGCCATGGAGCAACACATACAGGAATCAATGCAAAGGGCGATGGAGGGAAGGACATCTCTGGTCATAGCCCACAGGCTTTCAACCGTCAGAAATGCAGATCGCATAATCGTCTTGGAGGGTGGCAAGATCGTCGAAGAGGGAGATCACGATGCCTTGCTGAAGCAAAACGGCGTGTACGCCGAGCTGTACTCCCTCCAGATGGGCGAAAAGAGCTCAAGCGCGGGACATGGCTAAACGGACATTATCTCTTCCGCTATGTTGACGGCGTGATCGCCTATCCTTTCCAGGTGGCTCAGCATGTCCAGAAATACAACGCCAGAAGCGGGATAGCATATTCCTTTGTTCAACCTTTGTATGTGTCTGGAACGGAGGTTTCTTTCCAGCTCATCCAACACGTCGTCCATGGGTATTATGCTAGCTGCCTTTCGTTTATCGCCGGTCTCGAGCGCCTCGACCACGGTCCTTACCGATTCAACCGCTTTGTCCAGCATCTCGTTCAGCTCTTCCACGGCCTCCTGGGAAAAGGGGAGGTTATGTTTTTCTTTATAATCTGCAAGTTCCACGATCGCCGTGGCATGATCTCCGATTCGTTCAAGGTCAGCGGAAATGCTTATGGCCGAAGTTAATATCTTTGCCTGAGCGCTATTTACGTTCTGCTGGAAGACTTTTGCCACGTAATAGCTTATGGCCTCCTCGATCTCGTCAATCGTCTCCTCTATGTTGTCGAAACGCTTCCTGTCTGCCTTCGGATCTCCTCGAAATATCCCTACTGCCGTTTCCAGATTTTCAAGGCACAGCTTTGCCATCCTTATGACTTCCTTTTGGGTCTGCACCACCGCCATGAAGGGGACGGAGACCAATTTTGCGTCCAGGTATTTGGGACCGTACTCAATGGCCTGCTCTGTACCTTTGACGAGCCTGCACGCCAGGGACGCGAATTGAGGCATAAGCGGCAATAAAAGCAGTGTGGTCGTGATGTTGAATATAGTATGTGCGTTAGCGATCTGTCTTGCCATGTCAGTGCTGGTATAGGCTACGATTCGTTGAAATGGTTTTAAAAATGGGAAAAATATCGCCACCCCGACAATATTGAACAGAAGGTGAGCGTAGGCGGTCCTTCTGGCGGCTAGGGAAGTGTTTATGGAGGCCAGAAGCGCCGTCGAAGTTGTTCCAATGTTGGCCCCAAGTATTATCGGAAGAGCTGACCCCAAATCCATCACATCCCTCGAGGCCAACATCACCAAAAGTCCGGTGACTGCCGATGAGGATTGAAGTAGGGCCGTAAATATTATTCCCACTATCACGCCTAAAAAGGGGTTGGTCCTTCCTATGCACAGGATGTTTATAAATGGAGGGTAAGATTGCAAAGGCATTACGGCATCTCCGGTGATGGAAAGTCCCAAGAATAGCATGCCAAAGCCCATGAAGCAATCGGCCCAACCTTCCTTTACGCTTTTCCTCTTGCCCAGCAACATCAAAGCCATCCCCAGCGCTATTGCTGGCAAAGCAGCTCGTTCGAGCCTAAAGGCCACCATCTGCGCTGTCACGGTTGTACCTATGTTTGCGCCCATTATCACTCCGATGGCCTGTTCAAATCTCATTATCCCTGCATTCACGAAACTTACGCACATCACTGAGGTGGCACCGGACGATTGGATTATGGCCGTAACGATTAACCCTACGGCAACGCCCGATAGGCGGCTCGACGTAAGCGTCTCAAGGATCCTTCTCAGCTTGTCTCCGGCGATCTTCTGTAAGCCCTCTCCCATCTTTGTCATTCCGTATAAAAAGAGGGCTATGCCTCCGCATGCCATAAGTATCGTTCCCAAATCGAGCCCCCCATTCGTTATTTCCCTCACGTTATTTTATAGCACACTTTCAATGGTTTTGGATGATATAATTAACGTTACCGTATTTTTGGCTTGAAAGCTTGCGGTGTCTCATATTGTTTGTCGGTTGGTGGTCGAAATGTCTGGGCCCTTGAATAGGTATTTAGATTATACAAGAGGTAAGGCCAAAAACTTCCTCTACAAGTTGCTTTTTTCTCCCCTTGGATTGCTTTACGAAATCGGCGTGTCATGTCGTAACTTCGCGTACGATCACGGCATCAATTCCTCCTTTGAGTCCTCCCTTCCGGTCATAAGCGTCGGAAATATCACCATGGGGGGGACCAATAAGACTCCCTTCGTTGAGATGCTGGCGCGAAGGTTTTTGGAGTTGGGGTTAAGGCCCGGCATTGTCACAAGGGGATACGGAGGCAAGAAGAAGGGCAGGAGCCCCCTTCTCGTGATAAACGGCCAAGGAAAGCGAGATGAAGTTGGAGACGAGTCTCTGCTCCTTTCGTCGAGGTTGCCGGATGTTCCCATCGCAGTCTCACTCGACAGGCTTGCTGCCCTTGAGAGGTTGCATTCGGAGGGAGGCGTGGATATAGCCATCTCCGACGACACCTTTCAACATAGGCGAATGGCCAGGGATGTGGACATAGTGTTGATCGATGCCACTTGCCCCTTCGGCAACGGCAATCTTTTCCCCGCAGGGATATTGCGCGAGCCACCCAAAAACTTAATGAGGTCACATATAGTGGTGATCACGAAATCCGACCAGGTGGACAAAGACGACCTTAATTCTTTAATAGCTGCTGTTCAGGGATATGCGCCAGGGAAGCCTCTTTTTACCTCGAAACTGGTCTTGGAAAAATGGCAGCGATGGGACGGCGATGCGCTTGTCGATGCAGATCCCTTAAAGCCCGGCGTGCCTGTCTTGATATTTTCGGCCATAGGCAATCCCGAAAGCTTTCGAAATTTTATCGAAAGCATGGGGTTTGATGTCAAAGAGGAGTTGCGCTACAGAGACCATCATTTGTACTCAAGAAATGACCTTGACGACATCATGCGGCGCTGCAGTGCTGTCGGCGCTCAAGTCGCCGTATGTACCGAAAAGGACGTCTACAATTTGCCCAGGGATGGTAAGGCCTCTTTTCCCGTATTTATTCCGAGCGTTATGACCACGGTCGACGATGAAGCGAATTTTTTTGCTGCACTGACGAAGGCCCTGCGACCCAAGATCGTCATCTCGTCCAACGGACATGGGGAGGATTCCATGGCGTGCATGCTTGCCGGTCGTTTAAAAAGGGACCTGCCTAAAGCTCAGATGTATGCTTTCCCGCTGGTGGGGAAGGGCAAGGTCTTTGAGGATGCAGGAATAGAAGTCTACCCGCCGCCCTTCGATACGCCGAGCGGGGGCGTGATAAAGTATAGCTTTTCTGAGCTTTTGAAGGACATAAGAGCCGGGTTGTTTGGTCATATAAAAAGGCAACTGGATGCCTGGTCTCGCTTGAGGGGAACGATTAGGACCCCATTGTGTGTGGGCGATGTCTACCTGTTGCTCCATGCATTATGGGGGCAGGGGATGCCCCCCATCCTTTTGGCCACGGCAAAGACCGTCTACCTTAGAGGTCACCTAGTAATCGAAAGGTGGATACTAAGGAATAAGGCCAGAAGGGTATGGACCAGGGATGAAATGACTGCCGTTGAGCTGAAAAAAAGTTCCGTCGATGCAGTCTATGCAGGCAATCCAATTATGGATTTGGCAAGTGATAATAATAATGAAGCCGATGAAGCCCTATGGCCAACGGGGGAGGGTTACAGGGTTCTTTTGCTCCCCGGCAGCAGGCAGGACGCCTACAACGACGTGAAGCTGCTTTTAAGGGCTGCCGAGCTGGTTTCAAGGGAGCTCAAGGCCAGCTTTCTGATGGTCATAGCTCCCAGCATCGAGTGGCATAAGATGGCATCAAGCCTCGAGGATTATTGTTTAAGTGGCGATATCTTGGAGAAGGATGACCTGAAGGTGAAGGCGGCCTTCTGTCCGGTCTCTACGGCAGCGCGAAGGGCTGACGTTTTGCTTGGCCTCGGCGGCACGGCCAATCAGGTATGTGCAGGCTTGGGTGTCCCTGTAGTTTCCGTGGATGACAAGGGAAAAAGGGTCCAAAAAAAGCTCTTGGGCGATGCCGAGGTGCTCGTAAAAAGAGATCCGCGAAGGCTTGCCCTAGAGGTCGTATCTATATTGAAGGACCGCGAAAGGCACAGGTATATGTCTTCGGTGGGCAGGCGAAGGATGGGCCAACCGGGATGCATAGAAGACGTTACGGGGTATCTTTTATATGAATTGGGCTGGAAGCACAGGCATGACCTTTATTGCTTCTTAGAGGATAAGTTTTTGGATGTATTCAATGAAATAAACGATGAGGAAGAGGTGAAGCTGAGCGTTGAGTAATCGCATTTTAGCGGTAGTGCCGGCGCGATACGGCAGTACCAGGTTGCAGTGCAAACCTTTGATGGAGATGGGGGGCAGGCCTTTGCTCTCCTGGGTCCTTAAAGGGCTTTCGGGTTGCAACGTAGATGATATAGCGGTTGCCACCGATCACGAGGATATAGCTGCCCTCGCCCGCAAAGAGGGGTTTGAGGCGATTATGACTCCTTCGGAGCTGCCGTCGGGAAGCAACAGGACTGCGTGGGTGGCCAGACGAAAGTCTGCAGACATCGTTTTAAACGTGCAGGTCGACGATCCCATGGTCGGTCCTGATATGATAGACCCCCTAGTCGAGGCTTTAGGCAAATCTAGGAATATAGGCGTGGCATTGTTGGCAAAGCGAATTGAAAATGCAGATGAAGTTTCTAATCCCAACGTAGTGAAGGTCGTTTTCGACCGAAACATGCGCGCCCTGTATTTTAGCAGGTCCCCCATTCCCTACGAGAGAAATAAAGGCGCCGCATACTTCAAGCATATAGGGCCTTACTGTTACAGGCGGCAGTTTCTGCTTGAATTTGACAGCTGGCCGCAGACTCCCTTGGAAAAGATCGAGAGCCTTGAGATGCTGCGTATTCTTGAAATGGGCTTCGACATATTGTGCGTGGAGTCGAAGAGAGACACCATCGAGATAGATACTCAGGAGGACGTCTTAGCCTTTGAGAAATATTTAAGAGAGCATGGAGATGAATTGCCTTGGTTAAAAAAGTAAATGTCGGAGATATAGTTATAGGGGAAGGACGCTTCGTCCTGGTGGCTGGTCCTTGCGTGCTTGAAAGTCTACCGCTTGCCCTTGAAGTGGCAAGCGAGGTCAAGGGGATATGCGACGAGCTGGGGTTGCGCTATATATTTAAGTCTTCCTTCGATAAGGCCAATCGTACGTCCATTTATTCATTCAGAGGCCCGGGCCTTGAGGTTGGCCTAAGGTGGCTTGGCGAAGTCAAATCGACCGTTGGCGTGCCGGTATTGACCGACATTCACGAGCCTGCTCAAGCTGCACCCGTTGCCGAAGTGGCAGACGTGCTTCAAATACCGGCCTTCCTGTGCAGGCAGACCGATTTACTCGTCTCGGCGGCTAAAACAGGCAAACCACTCAACATAAAAAAGGCGCAGTTCGTGAGCCCCTACGACATGCGTTTCGTCTTGGAGAAGGCCAAGGAAGCCGGTAACGATCAGGTCATATTGTGCGAGAGGGGAACGACGTTCGGTTATAAACAGTTGATCGTGGATTTCCGTTCCATCCCCATAATGAGGTCATTTGGTTGTCCGGTGATGTTCGATGCAACCCACAGCGTGCAAATGCCGGGAGGATTGGGCGGTGCAAGCGGGGGCGACAGAAAGTTCGTGGCGCCCTTGGCGAGGGCGGCAGTATCCATAGGGATAGATGCCCTCTTTATGGAGGTACACCCGAACCCTGACGAAGCAAAAAGCGATGGCCCCAACATGATAGCGCTGTCCGATTTGAAGGGCCTTCTTGCCCAATTGATCGCACTTGATGACCTGGTAAAGAGCGAACTCGGTTACGTCGACATTGAGGAGGTGTTACCCAGATGAACGATACGGCAACCGAAAGGGATGTTTTTGTCCTTTCTAGCGAAGAAGAAAGGTTGCTTGACATAGGCAAAAAAGTGCTGACGCAGGAGGCACAGGAGCTAATCAACGTCTCATCGCGCTTGGGAGTGGAGATGATAAGGGCGGCAAAGCTTGTATTTGACTGCAAAGGTCGTGTTGTCCTAAGCGGGCTTGGAAAATCTGGGATAATAGCCAAAAAGATCGCTGCCACCTTTGCATCGCTGGGTACGCCATCGATCTTCCTGCATGCTACCGAAGGCATCCACGGCGACCTGGGGATGGTATGTCGCGGTGACGTGGGCATATTTTTGAGCAACAGCGGCGAGACGAACGAGGTGCTTGAGATTATCCCCTACTTTAAGCGCTTCGGCATCCCCATAATAGCCATAACGGGCAATGTTTCCTCCAGGCTTGGCAAGGAAGCTGATATAGTGATCGATGCCAGCGTCACCAGGGAAGTCGATCCTTTGGGGTTGGCGCCTACCAGCAGCGCCATCGTCCAGCTTGCCATAGGTGACGCCTTAGCCGTGATGGTGGCTGATATGCGACACCTAAAAAAAGAGGACTTTGCCCTGTTTCATCCCGGAGGCTCTTTGGGCAAGAGGTTGCTCCTAAAGGTGTGCGACGTGATGGGAAGCGACGACAGGCTTCCGGTCGTCTCGGAAAAGGCGACCGTAAGGGAAGCGTTGTTCGAGATCACGAGCAAAGGTTACGGAGCCACCATCGTGGTAGATGGCGAAGGAAGGTTAAAGGGCATATTTACGGATGGCGACTTGCGGAGGCTCATAGAAGATAGGGGAGAGGCGGGCGTCCTTTCCATGCCCGTCGCTGAGGTGATGACCAAAAATCCGAAGACCATCGATGCGGACGAGCTGGCTGTAAGGGGCGTCCTGTTGATGGAAAAATACGAAGTGAGCGTCCTCGTGGTGATGAAGGACGGATTGCCGGTAGGCATGGTTCACCTGCACGATATGCTGAAGGCGGGGGTGGCTTAGCTGAACCTAAGGTCCTATTCCCTGCTGATAAGCCTTGCCTACTTGGGGCTTTACCCCTACCTTAGGTTTCGATATCGCGAAGGTTTCGGCGATAGGATCGGCAAACCTGACCTTGAGCAGTTTGAAAAGCTTAAAAGCCGCCCAATTTGGGTTCACGGCGTATCCGTGGGTGAGGTCCAGGCGGCCTTCCCCCTGATACTGCAGGCGAGACGGTACGGTTACGACGAGTCTATATTAATTTCGACGGTGACCTCTACGGGCAAAAGCATGGCAGAAAAGCTGCTCTCCGGCTTGGTTGACGGGCACTTTTATTACCCCTGGGATGTGCCCTGGGTGATAAGGCGCCTATTGGACTGCCTAAAGCCGAAGGCTTACATCGGCCTGGAGACGGAAATTTGGCCTTTCCTTCTGCACGAACTGAAGAAAAGGAATGTGCCCTCTTTCTTGGTCAACGGAAGGTTTTCGGACCGCTCCTTTAAGAAGGCCTGTAGGGCCGTAGATTTTTGGAGGGAAACCCTTGAATGTTTTTCAAAGATCTTGGTGCGGTCGACGTCGGATGCCGATAAGCTTTTCCGTTTGGGCGTAGATACAGGTAGGGTAAGGATAATAGGAGATATAAAGATAGATGCGCTTCTTTTCAGGAAAGGCTATGTCGATTCGAAAGAACTAAAGAAGAGGCTTAACGTAAATGAATCTGACATCTGTTTTGTTGCAGGCAGCACACACGAGGGAGAGGAAACCGTGGTGCTCGAGGCCTTTGGTATGGTTAAAGGGGAGGTACCAAGCTCAAAGCTGATATTGGTCCCGAGGCATCCCGAACGAGCGAGAGGAGTTTGTGCTTTAGCGTGCAATAAGTTTGTGGCTTGCCTGTCATCTGAGGTGAAGCCAAATTGGGATGTCTTGATAGTAGATGAAGTCGGAGTTTTGTTTGAGCTCTATTCCCTGGCCGCCGGAGCATTCGTGGGGGGCAGCTTAGTGCCCAAGGGGGGCCAAAACGTGTTAGAGCCGGCCTGCTTTGGGGTGCCGATAGCATTTGGTCCTCACATGGAAGATTTCTCGCTGCCTGCCGTGGAGCTTGAGCGCCTGGGCGTGGCTCGCGTGATTAGGGGCGAAAAAGACCTTGCTCAGGCGTGGCTAAATGCGATAAAGTTCGATGCCGGTTTGAGGGAAAAAGCTGTACAATACGTAGAAAGCTTAGGAGGCGCCTCAAAGTTGGCATGGGAGGAGATAGCTTCGCATCTGAAATGACGAATTTACCAATTGACGGGAGGGATTTAGCTTGTCCTTTGAGATGTTCATTCCGGGAAGGGCGCTTTTTGGCGCAGGCGTGGTCGCGAAAGTTGCCGAAGTGATCGGCGAGGATGCAAAGAGGGTATTTTTAGTCACCGACGAAAATTTGGTGAAGCTTGGGACTGCAAAAAGGATCGAGGAGATACTTAAGTCAGCCGGCAAGGAAGTGGCGACCTTTGATTCGGTAGAGCCCGAGCCATCGGTCGAAACTACCGACAAGGCCGCTGCAGCCGCCAGGGATTTTAAGGCCCAGGCGGTCATAGGCTTGGGCGGCGGCAGCTGTATGGACGTTGCCAAGGCCGTAAGTGTACTGATCACCAACGAGGGATCTGCCGCCCGGTACCAGGGTTTGGGCTTGGTAAAAAAACCGGGAGTCTTGAAGGTCATGATACCCACGACGGCCGGGACGGGTTCAGAGGTTACCTTTACTGCAGTTTTGATTCGCAGAAGTGATGGCTTTAAGGGAGGCATAAACGACGACAAGCTGTTTGCCGATTATGCCCTGCTTGACCCAGAACTGACCCTTACGGCTCCCCCCAAGGTCACCGCATCGTCAGGCATGGACGCGCTTATACATGCGGTGGAGGCCTACACCAGCAGATATGCGACATGGTTTAGCGATATGTTTGCACAACAAGCCATCAAGCGAATAGGGAAATGGATAAGGATCGCGACTTGGAACGGAAGGAATGTGGAGGCCAGAAGCCACATGCAGTATGCCGCCTATTTGGCGGGCTTGGCATTGGTGCACGCCGGAGTTGGGGCTTGCCATGCCCTTTCCTATCCGCTGGGAGGGATGTTCGGCGTAGGGCATGGCGTAGGCAATGCCTTACTAATGCCCCATGTTGTCAGGGCAAACGCGTTCAGCTGCCCTGATCGCTATACGGATGTCCTAAAGTGGTTGGGATATATCGACGAAGGAACCAAGGTCAGTCCCAGAGATGGTGCGCTTATGTGCGCCGATGCCTTCGACGAACTGCTCGAGGATCTGGAGTTGCCCGCCACCTTAGATTCTTTAGGGGTCGGCATAACGAGCAAACACTTTCCTGAGATGGCAGAAAAGGCCTTGGCCGTCAGCAGGCCCATGGAAAACAACCCTAGGCCTTTCGATAAGGAACTTTGCATCAAAATTTACGAGGAGGCGATGAGGTAATGCCTGGTTTTGAGCTGTTTGACGAGAAGGAGATCGAGGCTTTGGCCGATGTCATCAGGAGAAAGGTCGTGCACAGGTATTCCTTTCAAGGCGTGAGGGAAGGGATCTACCGCGTATCCGAATTTGAGCAGGCCTTCGCCAAAAGGGTGGGCACAAGGTATGCCCTGGGAGTAAGCAGCGGTTCTGCGGCCCTTTATGTTGGCCTAAAGGCCTTAGGAATAGGACCCGGAGACGAGATCATAACTAGCGCCTTTACCTTTATCGCGAGCATAGAGGCGATACTTGAGTGCGGGGCCGTGCCCGTGCTCGGCGATATCGACGAGAGCTTGAACTTGGATCCCGCTTCCGTGGAAAGCCTAATCACGGATCGCACAAAGGCGATAATGCCCGTCCATATGTTTGGCGCAGCGGCCGACATGGATGCCTTCAGGGAGATATGTGACCTGCATGGCCTTTACCTAATAGAGGATGCCTGTCAGGCAGTAGGCGCTACTTACAAGGGTAAGGCCTGTGGCGGACTGGGCATTTGGGGTGCCTTTAGCTTGGATCCTTACAAGGTCATAACGGTGGGCGAGGGCGGCATGATATTTACCGACGACGAAGAGCTCTACAAGAGAATGGAGTATTATCACGATCATGGCCACCTGCATGACTATAACATAGAGAGGGGAGCCGAGAAGAAGGCTTGTCTGGGCTTTAATTTCAGGATGAGCGAATTGCAGGGCGCCTTAGGCTTGGTGCAGCTGTCGAAGTTGGATCGTGCCATCGAAGCGCAAAAGAACAACAAGAAAAAGATCTTGGATGCCATTGGCGACGTGGAGGGTCTTTCTCTGAGGGATCTGCCCGATAGGGAAGGCGAAATAGCGTCTCATCTGGTGCTAATGTTGCCCGATGGCGACGCGGCAATGCGCTTTAAGAAGGCATGTGCGGAAGCCGGTGTCGGCTGTGCGATATTGAGCGACAACACGTGGCATTACGCGAAGCACTGGGCAACATTGAGGGAAGGCAAATACTACTCCAGAGTGCGTTGTCCCTTTGACTGTCCTTACGCCGAGGACATGCCGCTGTATCGTCCCGTGGAATGGACTCAGACTGAGGACATACTGTCCAGGTCCGTAATGTTCGGCATAGATGTCGTAATGGACGACGCCAAGATAGAAAAGATCGTATCCGGGATCAAGGCAGGGTTAAAGGCAGCTCTTTAAAGCGTATTTTGTTCCTTCGGCCGTTAACGGGACGCGTTCTTTAAATTTAAAGGTGCGTCCCGTTATTTTTTGTCGCTACCGATATTGCCGGGAACGGCAGCGGCGATTCCATTAAAAAGGCATCCTCGCTGTCCTCGTAATAATGGGGAATTACCTTTATGCGTCTGAAACCCAGCTCCTCATACAAAAGCTGTGCCGCATAGTTGGTTATTCTTACCTCCAGGGTGGCCCTTTTACATCCGAGACGTATCCCTATCTCGCCCATGGCGATTAAAAGCTGCGTCCCTATTTTGTTACGCCTAAAATCTGGGTGGACGGCTAAATTCATTATCTTGAGGCTGTTTTTTTCCCGGCGACAGGCACCGAATCCGCACAAAACCCTGTTCCACCTTGCACCGATGTAAAATATCTGGCCGGTCTTGTGTCTGAGGTCCGACTCTATTATCTCGTAGGGCCAGGGGTGTCCGTGTGCTGCCTCTTCTATGGCATAAATGTCGTCGAGATCCGCCAGACTGCAAAAATCGATGTCGACCAATAACATCTCGCTTAGCTCCTTCATATTGTTTTGTTGCAACTTGAGATGAAGGCACATAAAGCATAGTTAAAGTATATTGCAACTGCGGTCTAAGGCTCAAGAATTTTTGACATTTGATATGGTCTGTTTTAAAGTTAGACAAAGAGGTGCTACGGCATGAAGAAATCTGATTACCTGGCAATGCTTGAAAGTAGGCATAGATATTATTTCGATGTTCATAGAGATTACGAAATAGCCGGAAGGCGTTTTGACCTGTATGCCGAATGTCACGTGAGGACGGAACGTACAGTGCTTGGATACCTCTTGGACAGCTACGAGTCTCATGATTATAGGATGATAAAATACTACGATGAAGCATCGCTCCAGGATCTGCATATCCTATATGATTGGATCAGCAAAGAGTATGGAATTTGGGTAGCTCCGAATGATGGCCATATGTGCACTTTTCTCGCGTTGGTGGTAGTATTGGGCAAAGGGGTTTCGCAGGATCTTATACGTTTCATTAAAAGGGCAAAGCAGAGCCGTTATTTTGCGCTTGGGCTGAAGGGTTGGTACGAGTTAAGGCTGTTATTGGTGGATTTAAACGAAGAGAAGTTATGGTGCAACAGCAGCGGAAATCGCATTAGGATGGACTTTGAGATGAAGGCTAAACCTAACGGCCTTTTGAAGAAACTACTTTTTTGGAGGTGAGGTTTTTATGAGCGGTGTTATGTTGATGTTGGTTACCTTCGTGCTTTTCATCCTGGCTTACATATTTTACGGCGGTTGGCTTGCTAAGCAGTGGGGGCTGAACCCACAGGGGAAGACCCCGGCCCATGAGTTTTACGACGGCGTTGATTATGTCCCGGCAAAGGCGCCCGTGCTGTTGGGCCATCACTTTGCATCTATAGCCGGGGCGGGCCCCATTAACGGCCCGGTATTGGCAGCTGTCTTTGGATGGCTGCCCGTGACGCTTTGGATAGTAGTCGGGAACATATTCATGGGTGCTCCACACGACTTTGGCTCGCTTATGGCCTCAATAAGGCACAAGGGCTTGTCCATCGGAGGCGTCATAGAGGTAAACGTGGGCAAGGGCGCTAAGAGGCTTTTCCTGCTTTTTTCCTGGCTGACGCTTGTGCTTATAATTGCTGCCTTCGCAAACATAGTGGCTGATACCTTTGTGTCCACGCCGCAGGCGGCTACGTCGTCGCTTTTGTTCATACCGCTTGCCATGGCTTTCGGCTTCGCCATCTATAGGAGAAATGCACCGTTGCTGATTAGCACAGTAGTTGGAGTTGCCATCTTAGCGCTTTGCATCTGGCTTGGCGTGCTCTTCCCGCTGGCGTTGAGCAAAACTGCATGGCTGATAATCTTGTCGATATATATTATCGCTGCATCAATATTGCCAGTATGGATATTGCTTCAACCAAGAGATTACCTTAATTCCTTCCTGCTCTATGCCATGATAATTGGCGGCTTTTTGGGAGTTATTTTATACCACCCGACTATTTCGATGCCGGCAGTGACTGCTTTTAAGCATCCGACACAAGGCTACCTTTTTCCCATGCTATTCATAACAATAGCTTGTGGGGCCATATCTGGGTTTCATTCTCTTGTGGCATCGGGTACGACCGCCAAACAGCTTGATAGGGAAGGAGACGCAAAGATCATAGGTTATGGTGGCATGCTCATAGAAGGAGCTTTGGCCATACTTGCGACGATTACTGCCGTTTACCTTACAGCGGACGGTTACGCCGAACTCCTGAAAGGTGGTCCCGTGAACGTCTTTTCCACCGGCCTGGCCACTTTCATGACCAGCTTTGGCGTAGATGCCACTACCGGCAAGACCTTCACTGCCTTGGCCGTATCTGCCTTTGCGTTGACCACCCTTGATACGGCAGGCAGGCTTGGGAGGTTCGCCTTCCAGGAGTTCTTCCAGGAGGCAGTTTCTACAGAGGTTGCCGAGAAGAAGGCTGCTCCCTCGACGACTTCGTTTTTTGCCAACAGATATGTCGCCTCCGTAATAACTATAGGCTTATCCGTATATTTGGCATTTACCAGTTGGCAGGTAATATGGCCCATGTTCGGTTCGGCCAACCAGCTCTTGGCGGCGGTGGCCCTTTTGGCGGTAGCCACCTGGCTTGCAAACAGGGGCATGAACAACAAGATGTTGATAGCTCCGATGATATTCATGTTCATCGTCACTCTCACTGCGCTTGGCTTCTTGATGCAATCCAATGTGGCAAGGGGAAACTACGCCTTGGTGTCCTTTGCGGCCCTTCTTTTCGTGTTGGCGATCGTCTTAATTGTATTAAGCTATAACGTGTTAACCGGAAAAAACAAGAAACAACAGGCGTAGTAGCTGCCTTCCAAGGAGCATAGATGCTCCTTGGAAGGCTTATACAAAGGGGGTGATTGCGATGTGGAAGAAAGCGATGAACTTCTTGCGGGATTTTTTTTCGACTTTACTAAGGCCGATCAACAGGACTCACCCCATGGTGATGAAGGAGGCATCGAGTGCCAACGATGCGTTCATGTTGCTTATCTTTGGCGATATGTTAGGAATACCTAACCCGGCATCTTATTATACTTTGGAACTGTTGCCTTATCTGGCCGATGAGATAGAAGGCTGGCAACAGCGCATGATGACCAGAGGTACTGTGCTTGAGGAAAAGGCTGCCCAGTTTGACTTCTGATGTTAGTCCATCGCCCCGTGTGGGCGAAAGAAGGATTTGGAGGATGTTGCGAAATGAATGCGTCCGATTTGTTCGACAAAAAATACGTCTTCTTCGGCGGTAAGGGCGGTACGGGTAAGACTACGTGTGCTGCAGCCTTTTCGCTAAAGGCCTCAAGGATGGGCAAAAAGCTGTTGTTGGTATCCACCGACCCGGCTCACTCCCTGTCGGATATTTTTGACAAACGCATCGGCCCTAAAGGTGCACAGCTTGCAGAAAAGCTCTTTGCCCTGGAGATCGATCCGGAGGCGGAATCTAAGAAATACATGGAGGGCATCAAAAGACAGCTTTCGGGAGTGGTGAGCAATGTCGTGGTGGAGGCCTTGCAAAAGCAAATAGATGCGGCCTATATGTCGCCCGGCTCCGAAGAAGCGGCCATCTTTGACAAGTTCATCGAGATAATGGAGCAGGCAGAGGATTCCTTTGATATTGTAGTCTTTGACACCGCACCTACGGGACATACCCTGAGGCTTTTGTCATTGCCCAAATTGCTTGACCTTTGGATGGATAGCCTTATCGAAAAGCGTAAGAAGGCTTTGAAGCTTTTGGAAAGGGCCTCAGGCACAAAAAGCGACGATCCGATATTGCGCATCCTTCAAAAAAGAAAGGACATGTTCGAAAAAGCCTGGGAGGTGTTGAGCGATAGAGACAAGACCGCCTTCGTCTTCGTGGTCACTCCGGAAAGGCTCCCCATCTTTGAGACGGAGCGCGCCTTGAAGTATCTTGAAAACTCAGGCATAAGCGTAGCCGGCATCGTCGTAAACGGCATAATTCCGTCGGAGGTCGATGGAACCTTCATGGAAAAGCGACGGGAATTGCAAAAGAAGTACTTAAGGGAAATCCGCGAGAAGTTCGGCGATAAGGTATTGGCCGAAATCGAACTGCTCGATAATGACGTGTGGGGCCTTGATGGTCTTTGCACTATAGCGGACATGTTGGTGTTGCAAAAATGACAAAAACAGCAAGGAGATTTTGCCCCTTGCTGTTTTTGTCATAAATTATGCAGCTACTTAACGCTAAAGCTTTTACTGCTCCATGGTTTGCCCCTTAGGGGCTCTCCTTCTATCAGTTCGACAAATCGGGTATGGCATTTTGGACACTTCATCACCGGGGGGACGTCTTCTACCTCAAATTCATGCTTGCATACGAGGCAACGAAATCTTCTCATAATGACACCTCCCATTTCTCCTTTGCCTATATTATACACGACTTTGCCCGTGCATTCATGCATTTTACAAAAAGAGCGAAAATACGACCACCAGCAATAAAGAAGGTATCATGTTGAAGACCTTGAACTGCTTCAAGTTTAATATGGAAAAGGCTAGCCCTAACAGCATTATCCCACCCACAGCCGTTATCTCGTCGATCATTATATCCGATATAAAGCCGTTAAGGCAAAAGGCCCCTAAAGTCAATCCTCCCTGATATATGAAAAGCGGTATCGCAGAAAATAGCACGCCGATGCCAAGCGTGGAAGCCAACGCGATCGAGGAGACGAAATCCATCATGGATTTTACCAGCAATAAATTGGGCGGCTTCCCCACGCCCTCCTCAAAGGCCCCCAGTATGGCCATAGAGCCCATGCAGAAAAGCAAAAAGGCCGTCAGAAAACCTTCGACCAAGTGATCTCCGCCAAACTGAAATCCGCGTTCTATCATCCTGGTCCTCATCTTTTTTAGGCCGTTCTGGAGCTTTTCCTCTAGCTCTATCCATTCGCCAATTATCGTGCCTACAAGCAGGCTCAAGATCACCACCAATATGTTCTTGCCCTGAAAGGTCATTTGCATTCCGAGCGCCAGTACGAATAACCCTATGACCTGAAAGGCCACCATCGTAATCCTCTCTGGCAACCTTCTTTGTATGATAAGGCCGATCATGCTTCCGACGATTATAGCCAATGCGTTTATGATAGATCCTGCTGCCGGAATGGCATCGATGAAGTCGTACATTTAAGTTTCCTCCCCTTTTGAAGATATATGAAAGAAATTTTACCCGCAAGGCAGAAATCCTTCTACCTGCAATTCGCGCTTTTACAGTATAACCCGTGATTTCTAAAGCTAGGACGAATATGGTCCAAATAAATAGTATAATTTAGTAAAAGCAAGCAGCCTATCGTCGCTTTTAGGTGAAGGATGTGATCTTGTGGAAGGGGTAACACGGGATGTATCTTTGTGGTCAGACTACGACATATACCTGTTTAAGCAGGGTAGCCATTTCCGATTGTATGAAAAGATGGGCTCTCACCCCATGGATGTCGATGGCAAGAGGGGCACATACTTTTCCGTGTGGGCACCAAATGCCCGCGCCGTCTCCGTCATGGGGGATTTTAACGGCTGGGCAAAGTGCAGCCACTATTTGAAGGCACGGGACGACGGCTCGGGTGTTTGGGAAGGTTTTATCCCTGGTTTACCCGAGGGGGCGCGCTATAAGTATCACATCTTTTCGATGTATAACGGATATGAGGTCGATAAGGGCGATCCTTATGCCTTCCTTTACGAGACGCCGCCCAAGACCGCATCCGTCGTTTATGACCTGTCTTACAGTTGGAAGGACGAAGCTTGGATGAAGGAAAGGGCTTCGCGCAACTCGCTAAAATCGCCGATCTCGATCTATGAGGTGCATCTTGGATCTTGGCGACGCGTTCCCGAAGAGGGAAATAGGTTTTTGACTTACAGAGAGATGGCCAATTACCTTCCCAAATACGTCAAGGAAATGGGGTTTACCCATGTGGAATTTTTGCCGGTGATGGAGCATCCCTTTTATGGTTCCTGGGGGTATCAAATCACGGGATACTTTGCTCCCACGAGCAGGTACGGTAACCCTGCGGACTTCATGTACTTAATCGACAGGCTGCATCAGGAAGGCATTGGGGTGATCTTAGACTGGGTGCCCTCCCATTTCCCGGGCGACGAACAGGGCCTTGTGTATTTTGATGGTACGCACCTGTACGAACATGCCGATCCCCGAAAGGGGTTTCATCCCGACTGGAAGAGCTACATCTTCAACTATGGCAGGCATGAGGTCAGGTCCTTTCTCATAAGCAGTGCCAGATTTTGGTTCGATAAATACCACATAGACGGCATCAGGGTCGATGCGGTAGCTTCTATGCTGTATCTTGACTACTCAAGGAAGGAGGGAGAATGGATACCCAACGAATATGGGGGAAAGGAAAACCTGGAGGCCATATATTTCATTAAACGGCTAAACGAAGTGATATATGGAGATTTCCCCGATGTCCAGACGATAGCCGAGGAGTCCACCGCATGGCCCATGGTAACTAGGCCTACCTACATAGGAGGTTTAGGCTTTGGCATGAAGTGGAACATGGGGTGGATGCACGATACCCTTCATTACATGTCGCTTGATCCGATATACCGCAAATATCACCATAATCAGCTTACCTTCAGCATATGGTACGCCTTTAATGAAAACTTCATGTTGCCGTTATCTCACGATGAGGTAGTCCACGGCAAGGGATCCCTTCTTTCAAAGATGCCAGGAGATGATTGGCAAAGGTTTGCGAACCTACGCCTTCTTTTTGGCTATATGTTTACCCATCCCGGCAAGAAGTTGCTGTTCATGGGGGAGGAATTCGGACAGTGGTCCGAATGGAATCACGATGCCAGCTTAGATTGGCATTTGTTGCAGCATCCTTTTCACGAGGGCGTCAGCAGGTGGGTTAGGGACCTGAATGGATTATATTCAAGCGAGCGAGCCCTCCATGAATATGATCACGATCCCAGGGGTTTTGAATGGTCCGACTTTTCGGATTGGGAACAAAGCGTGATCGCTTATCTTCGAAAGGATGGAGACGATGTGCTTTTAATAGTGTGTAACTTTACGCCCGTTCCAAGGTTCGATTATAAGGTGGGCGTGCCAAGGGAAGGCTTTTGGAAAGAGGTGTTAAACAGCGATGCCGTCGAGTATGGAGGAAGCGGTCTTGGAAACATGGGGGGGTCTAGCTCGATAAATGCCCCATTTCATAACTGGCCGCACCATCTTTCTTTGATGTTGCCGCCCCTTGGAACGGTGATATTTAAACATGAAAAAACTGATTCGAGGAAGGTGTAACTTTGGACCGTTACATATGCATTCATGGTCATTTCTATCAACCTCCCCGGGAAAATCCGTGGCTTGAGTTCGTCGAAAGAGAGGATTCCGCGCACCCCTACCACGATTGGAACGAAAGGATAACCTACGAGTGCTACGCTCCCAATGGGGCCTCCAGGATATTAAACGGCGATAGGCATATAATTGCCATAGTTAACAACTATTCAAAGATCAGCTTCAATTTCGGTCCCACGCTTTTAGGTTGGATGGAAAAAAACTTTCCGTGGGTTTATGAATCGCTCCTTGCGGCCGATCAAGTGGCCATGAAGAACTTTAACGGCCACGGTTCGGCAATAGCACAGGTGTATAACCACGTCATAATGCCCCTGGCGAGCTACCGCGACAAGAAGACGCAGGTGCTTTGGGGGATCAGGGATTTCGAGAGAAGGTTTAAGCGATTTCCGGAAGGCATGTGGTTGCCCGAAACGGCGGTGGACATGGAAACGCTTGAGGTATTGGCTGAATCGGGCATAAAATTTACCATCCTGGCGCCTCATCAGGCAGGGCGCGTAAGACCTCTCGAGGGTGGCAATTGGGTAAACATCACCGCCGCAAGCTTGGATAAGAAAAAGGCCTATCTCTGTCGCTTGCCTTCGGGAAGGGAAATAGCCATATTCTTTTATGACGGGCCCATAGCCCAAGACGTGGCGTTTGGAGGGCTTTTGCAGGACGGAAAACTTTACGCGCAAAGACTCGTGGCTGCCTTTGAAGAAGAGGATTATCCCCAATTGGTAAACGTGGCCACAGATGGTGAGACTTACGGTCACCACCATAGATTCGGGGATATGGCGCTTGCCTACTGCATATATTCCATAGAATCTCAGGGCTTGGCGAAGATGACTGTTTACGGCGAATTCCTGGAAAAATTTCCACCCCAAGATGAGGTTGAAATTTTGGAAAATACCTCATGGAGCTGCGCCCATGGCGTAAAGAGGTGGTGCGACGATTGCGGATGCAGTACGGGATCTCACCCAGGTTGGAATCAAAAGTGGAGAAGGCCTTTAAGGCAAGCCGTGGAATCGTTAAGCAAGGATGTAAGTAGGATATACGAGGATCTCTCCAAAGGCCTTTTGTCGGATCCCTGGAGCGCCAGAGATGATTACGTGGAGGTAGTTTTAGACCGGACTGTTGAAAATGTCGAAGGCTTCTTTCGCCGGAACGCTGCGAAGGAGCTTGCCGGGGGCGAGAAGGTCGTCGCATTAAAGCTCCTTGAGATGACGAGAAATGCCATGCTGATGTTCACCAGCTGCGGATGGTTTTTCGACGATATATCGGGCATAGAGACTGCTCAGATCATGAAATATGCCGCTCGCGCAATTCAGTTGGCTAAAGAAGCTGGTGGCAGAGATCTTGAGGGGAATTTCATGCACATGCTGGAGGAAGCGAAGAGCAACGATCCCACCGCTGGTGACGGCCGTGCGATATACGAACGTGCCGTTCTTCCCAAGGTTTTGGACCTATCCAGGGTATGCGCTCACGGTGTAATGTCGTCCATGTTCATTGACGGGAAAGGCAATGGGGAAAGGGAAATCTATTGTTACAGACTAAAAAGTTTGGAACTGAAAAGCTTGGGCTCGGGAAAGTTCATCATGAATATGGGAAAGGCTAGCGTCCATTCAACAATCACGTGGGAGGAGGCGCTTTTGCAATTTGCCTCATGCTATATCGGCGGGTTACAGCTTTTCTGTGGCGTGTCCGGCTATGCGGATGAGATTTCTTACAGAGAGATGCTTAAAGGGCTTCAAATCGCCTTCGAAAACCACGACGTTCCGGATATGGTGAGAAAGATGGACAGACACTTCGGCGGAAGGACCTTTACGCTAAAGCATTTATTTCGCGACGAGCAGTGTACGATTGTAAATAACCTGGTCGAGGACGTATTAGACGTCATCATGATAACTTATGAGGAGCTTTATGACACGCACTATCCAGCGATGAAATTGCTCAACGAGCTGAATATTCCCTTGCCCGATGCCTTTCGTGCTACGGTTGACGTTGTCTTGAGCGGCAAGCTGAATGCGATCCTGGAGTCGCCAAATATAGATCTGGAAGAATTGGCAAAGGTATGTGGAGAGATCAAGGAGTGGAACGTAGCTATAGATAGGCATCACGTAAGCAGGATCGCCAGTGAGAGGGTCAGTTCGCTGCTTAAGGACTTCAAGGAACGTAAGGAAGACTTTGACCTGATATTCGAAGCAGGTCAAATTATTGAGCTCTTGACGCAGATAAACGTAACGTTAGACTTATGGAAGGCGCAAAACATATACTTCGACATAGTGGCCGACATGCTCAGGCATGGCAGGCCATTGGAAGGCAATGTCTTAAATGCGATGAAACGCCTTGGCCTTTTGTTGGGAGTAATGTTTCCGGTGTAGCAATGGGTATTGAGGTGTCCGTCAATGCCAGGTCGCTTTGAATTCCTTCTTGAGGTTCAATATCCTAGCAATATTGTCGACATTTTCGTTTTGGGCCAAGTGCGTTAAGCATCCTATGATTTGTTTTGTCCTTTCGCTGTCAAACGTGCCCCTGGATTGAGAAAAAGTTATGGCAAGAGGAATTAGCTTTTCGTACACCTCGGGGATTGGCACAAAGGCCAGCCCCTTTTTTGTAAGCGTTATGGTAAAGACGTGAGACAAGGGCTCATCCTGGCCGTCCGGCTCGCAGGAGACGAAGAGAAATACGCCATCAGGCAACGGCAACTGCGATGCTATTCTATACCATTCGTTGTGTGCCGTTTTGCCGCTAGCCACTTCTATGGTCTTTTCCCTTGGCATGTAGGCCACCCATAGCTGCATGACTTCTATGGGATCGTCAGGCTTGGCGAATTCCAACCTCCATAGAAATCTGTTGATGCCATCGTCGTTTTTCGCGTTCAGCAACACCTCTTGAATAGGACGATACCCTTCTACGGATTTGATCGGAAAGGAGCCGGCAGGGGTGCCGAGGTAAGCCTGCGATACTGTGCCATCCTTCTCGTCCAAGACCAGATAAAGGGGGCACTGCTTTGCCGTGACTATCGATAAAAAAGCTAAAGCTTCAGTATTTACGAAGGGCAAAAGAACGAACAAAAGCCCAAAAATTGCAACGAAAAGGCGTTTTTTCATGAGCAAGATCTCCCCCCATCTTGTAACTTTAGGTTTACAGATTTGTTATCCTGATAATCGAAGTTGTGTCAATATCCTTGCACAATTCCTCGATCGTCAGGCCCAGCAAGGGATGCCTCCATTTTGGGCAAATTTGGGCCAGCGGAACTATCACGAAAGGCCTTTCGTGAAGTCGCGGGTGGGGAATGACCAAGTCTTCATCGTTTAGCACCAAGTTGTCAATGAAGAGGATATCCAGGTCGATCTCTCGTGGTCCCCACCTCAATCGTGGCTTTCTGCCCAATTTCACCTCGATGTCTTTCAGTCGCCTCAATATTTCGTGCGGACCTTCAAAGAAGTCCGCCAGTAAGCAAGCATTTAGAAAGTAAGGCTGATCTTCCACGCCAAAGGGCGGCGTTTCGAAGACGTCGCTTTTGCTCTTGATGCAAAAGCCTTCATTTTCAAGCCGCCAGACCGCCGAACGCAAGTTGTTTAGGCGGTCTCCCAAGTTGCTCCCAAGCCCTATGCCTATTAACGCCATGGCAGCTAAGCCCTTTGGATGGCATCAATCATTTCCACCACGTGCCTGTTTTCCAGTACATCATGAACCCTTATTATTTCTATCTTGTTCATGGCGCAATATGCTGAGATCGCCAAAGTGCCGTAAAGGGCTTCTTCGGGGCCTTTGCATCCTAGTATTTTGCTTATGGTTCCCTTTCGCGAGTGGCCGATCAGTATGGGCTTGCCCAGGGACCTGAACTCCTGGACATGCTTTAATATCTGCAGGTTGTGATCATGCCCCTTGCCAAAGCCCAATCCTGGATCAATCACAATTTGCTCCGGATTTACCCCACAGCTGACGGCATATTCAATTTTTTCCTTAAGAAAATCCTTTATTTCGCCTATTACATCTTCGTACCGTGGATCCCTTTGCATGTCCTTTGGCGTGCCCTTAATGTGCATTATTATTACGGGGACACCAAATCTTGCCGCCACTTTGGCCATGTCGGGGTCGAACGACAGTCCGGAGATGTCGTTTATTATATCAGCCCCAAGCTCTAAGGCCGCCTCTGCTATTGCCGATTTGTAGGTGTCTACCGAGATGACGACGTCAGGAAATTCCTTTCTCAATGCCTTAAGGGCAGGCAGCAACCTTCTTTCTTCTTCCTCCAACGGTACGGGGTCCGCTCCCGGTCGTGTGGATTCAGCCCCTATGTCCAAGATGTCCGCTCCGTCGTCTATCATTTTTCTTGCCCTCTCAATTAAAGAGGTCATATCGGGTATCCTGCTTTGAGGAAAAAAGGAATCGTTGGTAAGATTTAAAATTCCCATTATGAGCGGTCTTCCGCTGAAGCTTAGCTTTCGCCCCCTGGGCAGCGCCAATGGTTTCATCGAACTTTCAGCCCCTTCCCTTATATCCATTCGCTAGTGAAGTTTGCCAGATGTTTCGTTTGATTGAGCAGGGTTAAGCAATATCCCCTTTCTTCCTCGTACATCATAATACTATAGGATGCGGTGTCGACGTGTATCCGCCAAAAGTAGGGATCCGCTATTTGAAGGCAGGCAGCGATTAGGGGTTTAAGGACGGCGCGATGGCTTACTATCGCAAATGTTTTGCCTGCATATTTTTGTACGAGAAACTCAAGCGTTGAGTAGGCACGTCTCTGTACGTCAGGTATGCTTTCCGAATTGGGAAGTTTCAACCGTTCTGGGCAATTTATCCATAGAGCCCACTCCTCCGGGTATTCCTGCATTATTTCTGCCTTCTTGCGGCCTTCCCAGGGGCCCAAGGAGATGTTGGTGAAGCCCTGCAACGGCGTTACCGGAACATCTCCGTTCTTCTTTGAGATGATCTCCGCCGTTTGAAATGCCCTCTTCAGGGGACTTGTGAAGATGAAATCTATAGGACCTAAATTGGCAATTTCTTCAGCGAGACATTGGGCTTGCCGTATTCCGTTTTCGTTTAAGGGAAAATCGCTTCGGCCTCTAAAAAGTCCCTCTATGTTACCCCTGCATTCTCCGTGCCTTATGAGCAATATCTTGGTCTTTTGCGTATTATTGGACAACAACACCATCCTCCAGTGCAATGAATCTGTGTAATCAAAATTATTGTACACCCAAATTAGAGGGGGCAAAATGAGCCACCTCTATCTTTTTAGTCGCATGTTCCGCGATCCATAAGGCCTCGGTAGGGGCAAGATTTTGACCTGTCTTGACAATACGCATATAAAGTTGATAATCTATTTTGCGGCCGATTAGCACTTATGGACCTTAAGTGCTAACGGTCTACCTTGCTCCGGGGGGTGAGAAAGTGTTGACGGAGCGGCAACTGGAGATCCTTTATTCTATAGTTCATGAGTATATCAGGACCGGGGAGCCCGTGGGCTCCAGGACCATATCTAAAAAATATCTGACAAATAAGAGCGCTGCGACGATACGCAATGAGATGGCAGATCTGGAAGAGGCGGGTTATTTATGCCAGCCTTACACGTCTGCCGGTCGAGTTCCTACGTCCAAGGCATACAGGGTCTACGTGGATATGATCCTGCAAAAGAGGGCCCTTTCTGTGCCCTCCTTGGCAAGAGAAAAGCTCAAGGTCTTAAAGGAAGAGAAAAGAAGCGTGGAAAGGACTTTGTCCTACCTCACGCAACTTTTGGGAAGCATAACTCACTATATCTCGCTTGCCGGCATTGCCGTCTTGAACGACGCCACGTTGAACAGGTTGGACCTGGTAAAGGTGGACAGCGCCCATATTTTGTTGCTGATAATACTTGAAGGCGGGCTTGTACATCACGACGTCATAAGGGCCGATCAGGAGGTTAAGCAGGAAGAGCTGGACGAATTAAGTTCCTATTTGAACAACATAGTCTCTGGTCGGTCATGGCTCGAGGCCCGCGATGTCATAAGGGAAAAGGTCTTTAACGAGCTGGTCCGTTATGCAGAGATATGTCGTCAAACTCTTGATGAAATTGATTTTGTACTAAAGAAGTCCCGTTACAGGTTCTTCACCGGAGGAACCAGCAACGTATTGCTTTTGCCTGATTTTAGGGACGCCGAAAAGTTACGCTCTCTGCTTGTATTGCTCGAGGACGAGGACGAGTTTAGGAAGGTCGTCGAGGCTTGCGCTACCGAAGAGCCGATAAGCGTGATCATTGGCGAGGAAAACCCGGTCGAGGCGATGAAGGACTGCTCTTTGGTGCTGGCCAGCTCCGAAAGCGGCGCTAAAAGGACGATCCTGGGCGTTATTGGCCCTGTCAGGATGGACTACGAGAAGACCATAGGGGTGCTTGAGCTTTTGTGCGAACATCTGTTAAATTAGACTTTTTAAGAGGGAGGAATTGGAAGTTGTGCGATAAGGACTTGAATAAAGAGCCCGAAGATGGGCTCAAAAATTTGCTCATCGATGACAATTCTGGGGAATTGCTGAAGCTGCTTGAGGAAAAGGAAGCTCTGGAAAAAGAGCTTGCGGCTTTAAAGGAACAATATGATGCCTTGTACAGTGAGGCTGCAAGGATAAAGGCTGATTTTCACAATTACAAGAGAAGGTCCGAATCCAACCTTAAAAGGCAAAAGGACATGATCGTCGCGGAATTGGTGCTGAACCTACTGCCAGTAATCGACAACTTTGAGCGTGCCTTGGATTGCGATTTTGATAAAGAGTCAAATTTCTACAGAGGTATATATATGATCTACCAGGATCTTTTAAGCGTCATGGCAAGCTTTGGCGTTACGCCAATAAAGGCGCTGGATGAGCCCTTCAATCCGGCCTTTCATGAGGCAATTGCGGTGGAAACCGTCACAAGCGCCGATCGCGACGGAAAAGTAGTCAAAGAAGTCCTAAGGGGATATGCTTTAAACGGAGAAATTATCAGACCTGCGAAGGTGATTGTAGGCAGACTGAACGAAGAAGAGGTGGGTAACGATGAGTAAGATCGTAGGGATCGATTTAGGAACGACCAACAGCGTCGTAGCTGTAAAAGAAGGAGATAACATAGTTGTAATACCTAACGCCGAAGGAAGCAGGTTAACTCCTTCGGTGGTGGCATTTACCAAAGACGGCGAACGCCTGGTGGGCCAATTGGCCAAAAGACAGGCTGTAATTAACCCAGAGCGAACCATAATTTCCATAAAGCGTAAAATGGGAAGCGACTACAAGGTCAGGATAGACGATAAGGAATATACTCCGCAGGAGATCTCGGCCATGATACTTCAAAAGCTTAAAAAGGACGCTGAGGACTACCTGGGTGAGGAGGTAAAGCAAGCCGTAATAACGGTTCCTGCCTATTTCACCGACGCCCAAAGGCAGGCAACCAAGGATGCTGGCAAGATAGCTGGGCTCGAGGTATTGAGGATAATTAACGAGCCTACGGCCGCGTGCCTTGCCTACGGCATGGATAAGGGCGGGGAGTTCAAGGTATTGGTCTTCGACCTCGGCGGCGGCACCTTTGACGTCTCCATTTTGGATGTGGGAGATGGAGTCTACGAGGTCATGGCTACGAGCGGTGACAATCACCTGGGCGGTGATGACTGGGACCAGAGGCTTGTCGACTGGATGGTCTCTGAGTTTAAGCGCAGCGAAGGCATAGATTTGAGCAAGGACAAGATGGCCCTGCAAAGGCTGCGGGAGGCTGCCGAAAAGGCAAAGATAGAGCTGTCGTCGATGTCTGAGACAACCATATCATTGCCCTTCATAACGGCCGACCAAAATGGACCCAAGCACCTGGAACTTGAGATAACCAGGGCAAAGTTCGAGGAGATGACGGCCGATTTGCTCGAAAGGGTGGTAGGGCCCGTGCAAAAGGCTCTGTCCGATTCGGGATTGACTCCGGCCCAGATCGACAAGATATTGTTGGTGGGCGGAGCCACGCGCATGCCCATGGTGCAGCGCAAGGTCAAGGAACTCCTTGGCAAAGAGCCTACCAAGGGAATAAACCCCGATGAGTGCGTGGCAATAGGCGCTGCGATTCAGGCGGCCATTTTGGCAGGCGAACATAAGGATATCGTCTTGGTCGACGTCACTCCCCTTTCCCTGGGAGTTGAGACCCTGGGCGGGGTGTTTACGAAGATCATAGAGAGGAACACGGCAATTCCCGTCTCCAAGAGCCAGATCTTCACTACGGCTGCCGATAATCAAACGCGCGTGGAGATACATGTTCTTCAGGGCGAAAGGCCTATGGCAGCCGATAACGTCTCCCTAGGGAGGTTTTTCCTCGACGGCATACCTCCGGCACCGCGCGGCGTGCCTCAGATCGAAGTTACGTTTAACATCGATGTCAACGGAATATTAAACGTCACCGCAAAAGATTTAGCTACAGGCAAGGCGCAGCACATAACGATTCAGTCGTCCAGGCTGTCGGAAGCGGAGATAGAGCGCATGCGCAGGGAAGCCGAGGCGAACGAGGAGGCCGACAGGAGAAGAAGGGAGTTGGCCGACGCGAGAAACGAGGCCGATAGCGCAGTATATAACGCCGAAAAGCTGCTTCGCGATCTTGGCGATAAGGTGACCCAGGAAGAAAGGACGAAGGTGCAGTCGAAGATAGATGCGGTAAAGGCAGCCTTGGGCAAGGAAGACGTCTTGGCCATAAAGTCCGCCTGCGAGGATCTGACCAAGGACCTAAATGAGTTGGCTGTAAGGCTTTATTCCCAGGCAACCCAGGGGCAAGCAGGCGCAGGCGTGGCCGGACAGAGCACGTCCCAGGATGGTTCAGGCGGTCCTACGGTGGATGCCCAATATAAAGATCAGGGACAGGCATAGAGGTGACATGAATGTCTGGTCCCGCTAATGTGAGGAAGGACTACTACGAAATACTCGGTGTAGGGCGGGACGCCTCTCAAGAAGAAATAAAGAAGGCCTACAGGAGGCTGGTGCGCCAATATCACCCCGACGCCAATCCTGGCAACAAAGAGGCGGAGGAGAAGTTCAAGCTGATAAACGAGGCCTATGAAGTATTGAGCGATCCCCAAAAAAAGGCTCAATACGACCAGTTTGGCTTCGTTGGCGATATGCCTCCTCAAGGCGGCGAAGGGGCATGGGATTTCGGCAATTTCGGAGACCTCTTTGGAGATTTGTTTGGCGATTTCTTCGGCGGCTTTGGCTCCAGGAGGTCGGCCAATATGCCCCAAAGGGGAATGGATTTGGAGATGCCCTTGACCGTTACCTTGAGGGAGGCCGCCTACGGTGCCACGAAGGTGGTGTACATCCCAAAATGGGAGAAATGTGCCACCTGCGGCGGCAGCGGTGCGGCACCGGGCAGTTCTCCCGAACGTTGTCCCGTTTGCGGCGGCAAGGGGCAGGTCGAAAGCAGATCGAGGAGTCCCTTTGGGGAATTCGTGACGGTGCGTACGTGTCAACGTTGCGGGGGGTCGGGTTATGTAATCAATAACCCTTGCAAGGATTGCGGCGGGCGCGGAAGGACCAGGGTAAGACATAAAGTTGAGGTAAAGGTGCCTCCGGGCGTGGACAGCGGTACTCGTCTCAGGATAAGGGGTGAGGGTGACGAGGGTCAAAACGGAGGGCCTCCAGGCGACTTATATCTGGTCATAGAGGTGGAAGAAGATCCCGTGTTTAAGAGGCGTGGCGACGACCTTCACGTTACCGTCGATGTGCCCTTCCCGGTTGCCGCTTTGGGCGGCAAGGTAACTGTGCCCACTTTAGATGGGCAAGAAGAGGTGGAAATAAGTCCCGGTACCCAATCGGGCACGGTAAAAAGGCTGAAGGGTTTAGGGATGCCACGACAAAGAGGAAGCGGACGCGGAGACCTTGTTGCTCACATAAATGTGGCTGTTCCCCGTAATCTGACGGATAAACAGAAGGCCTTGATAGAGGCGTTGGCCCTTGAGATGAACGTGCCTGTCAAGTCTTCAGGCTTGCTTGAAAAAATAAGAGGATTATTTGCTTGAAGGGCCGTCTCACAATCGAATATATTTAATCAAGGGGGGCAAAAGCTCCCCTTGATTGTTCTTATCTAGCTGAACAATGAACGGAGAGGATCTGCGTGAAGGATGAAAGTTATTGGTGGTATATTATTTTGCAAGCCAGGGCTGACCTTGAGGAGGTCTTTTACTATCTAGCCCAGGCTTCAGGCAGCATAGGATCTGAGATATCGATTGACCAAGATGACATTAGGGCAAAGTTGTATTATCGTTCTGACAAAGGCATTGATGAGTGGGTGGAAAGGGTCTTGCCTTTGATCGAGGGGTTTAAGGGTATCAGCGTTTGCGGTACGGGAAAAGAGGAATGGCAACCTTGGCTTAAATGGCATAAGGAGGCCTTCCCTCCTCTGGAGGTAGGGAAGCGCCTGGTGGTCTTGGCTCCCTGGCATAAAGACGAGGTGCCTTCTGGAAGGATTCCCATATATATAGAGCCCGGCAGTGCCTTCGGCACGGGTTATCATGCCAGCACGCAGATCGCGTTGGAGCTCCTTGAAAGGCATTTGAAGCCCGAAAGCAGGGTGTTAGACGTGGGCACCGGCTCCGGAATACTTGCGATAGCTGCATTGAAGCTTGGGGCCTCAAGTGTTGTGGCCAGGGATTTAGACCCAGCGGTAGCAGAAGAGGTAAGAAAAAATGTGATGTTAAATGACATAACGTCGGGACTCAAACTTGAGATCGCCGACGGCACAAAAGGATTCGACGATACAGTGGACTTGGTCATTGCAAATATATTGTATGAGCCTTTGGTGTCAATGCTCGATTCGTTTAAAAGGGTATTAGACGAGGATGGTTTGATAATACTGTCCGGCTTGTTGTTTAAGGAACGCGAACCCTTTGTCAGCGAAATGGGAAGATCCGGTTTTTATGTAGTGGAAGAACTGGTAAAGGAGGATTGGTGGGGTGTCGTTGCCTCGTGCAAGGCTAGATGACGCTCAAAGGCTTTCGGGCGGTATTTGGATCTTGAGCAAGGATGAATCGCATCACCTGGTCCATGTCAGGCGATGCCGCATTGGGGATGAATTTGAGGGTTTGCTTGAGGGTTGCAAGCTGATGCTTGTCATCAAGGGCTATGAGGATGGCAGGGTCATAGCAGAGGAGACGAAGAGCCTTCCTCCAAGCGAGATGAAGATGCGCACCGTCCTTTTGACGGCCTTGGTCAAATCCGGCACCTTTGAGGACATCTTGAACCATGCCACTGAGCTTGGCGTTACTGAAATCGTTCCAATCCTGGCGGAACGTTGCGTGGTCAGGGTTGATGACCGCCTTCCCGCCAAGATGGCGAGGTGGAAGAGGATAATCGAGGAGGCGACCAAGGTCAGCGGCATAGATAGGCCCCCGCTGCTTCATAGACCCTCGAGGCCTATGGATTTAAGGGAAGATATGTTGCCCTCCTTGCGCTTGATTGGTGCCCTAACCGACGACGCCAGGCCCTTGGGGGGCATGAGGATAGATGCAGAAGGAGGGGTTGCCTTCGCCGTAGGGCCCGAGGGCGATTGGACGAAGGAGGAAATCTCCCTGTTTTTGAGGCTGAACTTCATCCCCGTATCGCTTGGGCCAAATATTCTTAGAGCCAACACTGCTGCCGTAGCAGGTTTGTCTTACATAATCTTGAGCGCTGAAGGTGGTTTGTCTTGAAATCGCTAGATGGCTTAAAGGTCAAGGTCAAAAGCCTTGGATGCAGGACCAATATATATGAAACCGAGGCCATCGCCGATTCATTCAGGAAGAAGGGTGCCGTCATAGTCGACGATGGGGATTTTGATGTAGGCATATTGGTAAGCTGTGCAGTCACGGGGACCGCAGAAAAGAAGTGTAGACAGGCACTACGGCATATGAAGAAGGAGTCCCCCAAATCTATGGCAATCCTCTGCGGCTGTTATGTACAGGCCAAGCCAGATGCAGAGTTGTTGTCCTTGGGTGCTGACATTTGCGTCGGCAATCGCCTTAAGGCTGATTTGCCTCGACTCGTGGAGGGCGTGATCAAGGGCGAATTGAAAAGCCCGCTGGTGATGAAGCTTGACGTGTTGCGCCATGAAAAGTGGGACCCTTTGGAGCTGTCTAAAGTGAATTTTCACACCAGATCCTTTGTCAAAATACAGGATGGATGTGATCTTTTTTGTTCCTATTGCATCGTACCTTATTTAAGGGGACGTCCTGTCAGCAGGGATTTGCGGGACGTAATAGCCGAGGTCGAAGGATTGGTCGATCAAGGCTGCCAAGAAGTGGTTTTAACGGGGGTGCACCTGGGGCTTTACGGCAAGGGACATGACTTTGACCTGGCTGATCTGGTGGATGCGCTTTCTAAAGTTAAGGGCTTAAGGAGATTGCGATTTGGCTCCATAGAGCCCTTGGCCTTAAACGACAAGTTGCTTGTTGCCTTGGCCGAGAGCGAGATCTTTTGCCCCCATCTTCATGTGCCGCTTCAAAGCGGCGATGCAAGGATACTGAAGTTGATGAATAGAGGATATAGCCCTGTGGAATTTGCGAGCATTATCTCCAACGTGCGACGTTACCTTGGAGATGATGTCCATGTAAGCACCGATATAATAGTCGGTTTTCCGGGAGAAGACGAGGCAGCCTTCGCTAGTACGTTGAACTTTATACGCGACCTGGGCATAGGAAGGCTTCACGTCTTTCCCTTTTCCCCAAGGAAAGGCACAAGGGCTTACGATATGCCCGGAAGGCTCCAAAAATGCGAGATCGCAAATAGAGTGAATAGGGCTTTGGAGGAAGGTGGCAAGCTTTTGCAGCGGTACGCCAGCATTTGGATGAACAGAAAGGTCGATGTTTTGATTGAACGCTGCAAGGGATCAAAGTTGCTGGGCCTCTCAAGGCATTATCTGGAGACCGAGATAGATTGGGACGCAAAAGGAAAGTTGCCTGAAAGAAACTATAAAGGGCTAGAGTGCAAAGTTTGTGTCGCCGAGGCAAGGCATGGTATCCTATATGGTGCATTATCTGACATAAAAGACTTGTAATCCGAAAGGGGAGTTTAACGTGGATAAAGACGTTTTAGCAAGAGACGTGGCAAATGTCACGAAGATCCCTTGGAATGGCCGAAATGTCGAAAGGGTGCTGTCATCCTTGCTTATCACGGGCGATTTTTGGAACGTGGTCTCTCTAAGTTGCGAGCCCTTGCCTGCCGTGGCGGCCCTCTTGAAGCTTATGGCCGAGGAGGGAATGGTCGCCTTCAGCGAGTATGGCATAAAGCTTACTCAAAGGGGGCGCGATTTCATAGAAAAAGAAGGGGTATCGCCATGGCATCTGCATACCTGTCCACGATGTGAAGGCAGGACCGTTGTCATCGATGATGAGCTTAAAGATGCATTCGATAGGTTTTTGAAGATACAGATAGATAGGCCTGAAGCGATCAGGGATTACGATCAGGGCTACGTAACCCCGGAGACGACCTTTGCCCGCGTTGCGTTGGCGGACAGCAGGGGCGATTTGAGGGGTAAAAGTATCATTGTGTTGGGCGACGACGATCTTGTCGGCATAGCCTTAGGCCTGACGGGGCTAGCAAGACGAGTTGTGGTATTAGAACTGGACGAGCGATTGATAAATTTTGAGCGAGAAATATCGTCAAAGTACGGCCTTTCGATAGATGTGATGGCACACGACTTAAGAAAACCCTTGCCACAGGAGATGCTTGGCAATTTTGATGTCTTCTTTTGCGATCCTCCTGAGACCGTAGAGGCCTTCGATGCATTTGTCGGCAGAGGGATAATAGCCTTAAAGGGCGAGGGCGGCTCTGGCTATTTCGGGATCACTCATGCCGAAAGTTCCTTTCACAAATGGCGTGCCCTCGAGATGAAATTGCTTCAAAGGGGATTGGTGATCACCGATATCATCCATGACTTTAACGTATATATGAATTGGGAATACGTCCAGGAGATGCTTGCGTGGGACCTGGCGCCCGTTAAGCAGGCTCCTATTCAGAATTGGTACAAATCGGCCATGGTGAGAGTCGAAATGGTCGAAAGGCTTGAGATGCCCAACGAGGACTTGACGGATCGTGATATATATAATGACGCAGAAAGCTCAACCATCTAGGCATAAGGATAGATTTTTGCCCAAAAGGAGCTGAACTCCTGTGGGGAATGCTTTTGTGGGGATCGATCTTGGGACCCGATACTCAATCCTTGCCTGCGTCGATGATGATGGGCCAAAGGTCATCAAAAACCGATGGGGAAGGGAAAGGACGCCCTCCTTTGTGGCTTGCGATCGAGGAAGCCTTTGGGCGGGAGAGGATGCTTTGTCCATTGCCTGTGCTTTCCCGCAAAAATCCTGTTGTGATCTTAAGCGTCGTCTTGGCTCATCAGAGAAAATTTATTTGAAAGACATGTCCTTTAAGCCCGAGGAACTGCTTCGGGTGCTTTTGCTCTACCTTAGAGAGGATTGCGAGGCATATTTAAGGGAACTAGTCAAGGGATGTTGTGTTGCCGTGCCGTCCTCCTTCGATTTTAGACAGAGGGAGACCATAAAGACTGCTGCACAGATGGCAGGCTTTGAAGCCGTCAAGTTGGTAAATGAACCCACAGCGGTAGTCCTTTCCGCAAATGTCGAGGGAAGTATTTTAGTCTTTGACTTTGGGGCAGGTGCCATAGACATTTCGGCCGTGGAAAAAGAGGGAGATATATGCCATGTGCTCGAAAACGCTGGCATGGATCAATTTGGCGGGATGGACTTGGACCGCGAGGTAGCTTTTTATCTCTGGAGGCTGGTCAAGGCAGAAGGCGATCCAAAGGCGGACCCCAGGTGGCCCTTGCTTTTAATGGAGGCCGAGAATATTCGTGAGGCCTTGTCCTTTGCCGATTCGGTGGATTGGTGGCCCAGGGCAAGCGGGCTTGGTTTCGGGGAAAATGTATCGTTGACAATTCATCGAGATGAGATAGAGGAGATAATTTCTCCGCTCGTCAAGCCTGCCATCGATCTGGCCAAGGAGATTTGGGATAGGTACAATTGCCAAAAGCTTCTTTTGGCTGGAGGTTGCACGCGCATGCCCTTGATACGTCGATCCTTGGGAGATGCCGTGGCCGAGCCGCCAAAGGTTCGAGCCTGTACCGATGAAGCTGTAGCCGTCGGGGCTGCACTTCTGGGAGGAAAGAAGGGCAAACTCCTAGTCGATACGTTGTCATGCGATCTGGCAATGGAGACCGCTGACGGAGGCCTGTCCGTAATCGCTCCCAGGGGAACGCCGCTTCCCCTGAGGATGAAGAAGCGTTTCATGGTAGTGGGCACTGGAAGGATCGAAAGCGAGGTCTTGCAGATTAAGGATGGCCCAGATGGCCCGTCAAGGGAGACCTTATGTCCCGTGTTCATTGAGGGTGCCAAATCCGGCGATGTGGTTGTCGTTGCCCTTTCCGTAGATGCCGGAGGTCTTTTAACGGTCGAGATATCTGGCGATGAAGGCGAGTTGTTCGTAAGCCGCACCCTAAACGTCCTGGATCGCTCATCCGAAGGGCAAATTTTCAATGAGCGCAGCCGCAAGCTTGAAGAGCTTGAAAGGAAATTTGCTCGTTATTCATACCTCTTCGATGCGGATTTGGAATGCAGGGTAACCCAGCTCTTTGAGTACGTGAAATGTCTGCAGTGGTCCGATGATGAGCTTTGGAAAGATGCCTTCTCGGTCTTGGAGCTTGCGTCCGACAGGATCGCCAGGGCGGTGAAATATCGATGAAATCGCTGGAGGCCAGCTACGAAATTTTGGGCCTTCAACCTGGCGCAGGCTTTGAAGACGTCAAGAAGGCATTTCGAAGGAAAGCGCTTCTTTATCATCCCGACGTCGCAGGAGAGGGATGTTCTCTTCAATTTCAACAGATCAATGAAGCCTATGCGGTGCTTAAGCGCGCCTTAATTGACAGGTTTGTAGTTAATGCCCCTTCCTTAGATTCTGCTAGGGCTGCTGCGCAGGCAAGGGAACTTTTTATAAAAAGGGAGATCGAAAACATATTGCAGGAAGCGCAAAGGCAGTTGTCGGAGCTCATAAAGACCATGGGCAATGACGTTGAGGTAGGGCTATCCGATGTCTTATTACGCCTTCAAAGCAGACATCCCGTGGTGAGGTTCGTTGCTGCCTGCCATCTGGGGAAAATGAAGTGGGATGTAAGCTTTATGGATGAGTTGATGGGTAACATCTCAAAGATAGCCCTAGACGATGTGGTGCTGGAACCGCTGCTTGAATTTTTGGGAAAAGCTCCCGCTCACTTTCAAAGTAAGGTCATGGCCCAAATTGCAAAGGGCGCAAAGGACCTTGAAGAAGAAGCCTGCATTAAGCTGCTTTATTGGGGCAAAAGGCTTAGGTGGGAGACAAAAACTTTGTTGCCCTTTTTAACTCACGACTCTAACCGCGTAGTGGCTATCGCCCTGTCCATGTTGCCCTCCGCTGATGACGTCCCTCTAATGGTCCTCATGTCGTTGATCGAAAGAAATGACGAAGAGATACTGGTGCCCCTGTTGAAGAAAATGCGCACCAACAGAAATTTATGTTATTTGCGGGGAAGGATAAGGGAGCTGGCTAGAAGTCATCCTTCTTTAGGGGTTCGAGCTTGGGCAAAGTGGCTTGTAGGCGACGCAAATGTAGGGTAAAATGGGCTAAAAGCTTTTGGAGGAATAGCTGTTGGAGAGGGATTGTGTGTTTTGTAAGATCATAAACGGCGAAATAAAGGGCGATGTCGTATATGAGAACGAAGACATCATTGCAATTAGGGATATAGCGCCGCAGGCGCCGCATCACTATTTGATAATTCCTAAAGTGCATACTCCGACCTCTCAAGATGTGAAAGATCCTTCCCTTTGGGGAAACCTCATGAGCGCCGTTAATGTGGTTGCCGAGCGAATGGGGTTGGCAGACTTAGGTTACAGGGTAGTCATAAATTGCGGGAGCCAGGCGTGTCAGAGCATATTTCACCTTCATATTCACTTGCTTTCTGGACGCAGATTTGGATGGCCCCCCGGTTAAAGTTGCCATGAGAAGCGAAAGGGGGGAGAGAGATGACAACGGTTTACAGAAGGGAAAATGAGTCCATTGACGATACCTTGCGCCGCTTTAAAAGAGAGGTTAAGAAGGTTGGTGTGCTGCGGGATGCCAGAAAACATGAACATTACGAAAAGCCGAGCGAGATAAGAAAGAAGAAGAAGATGAGCCCCAAAAGGCATCGAGGATAGCTCTAAGTCCCCATAAAGTTTAAGTCGGTACTTGAACAACAGGGCTTAAGGGAAAGACGGCAAAGCGTCTTTCCCTTATTTTTTGCCTAAATATCATGGTCTCATGCCGTATCAATATGCCCGCATGCCCATTGAGCCCCAGGGACCAAAAATAGGGGCATATTTAAGCTGAAAGACCTCTATGTCCTCTTGGATGGCGGTTACACTATATATAGTAATGGTCACGACTATATACCACATAGGTAGGGTGAAAAGATGCGTTGCCCTAAGTGTAATTATGAGGACAGTAGGGTAATAGAGACCAGGGCAGTGGAGGATGGCAGCGTCATCCGAAGGAGAAGGGAATGCCCGAAGTGCGGACGGCGATTCACCACCTACGAACGAATGGAGAGGAACAAAGTCCTTTTGGTGGTCAAGAAAGATGGTCGAAGGGAAGCCTTTGACCGGCAAAAGGTCCTTAAGGGCATGATACGTGCCTGCGAAAAGCTTCCCGTATCCCTGGAGGCCCTGGAAAACGCAGTTTCTTCGATAGAGGAGGAGCTTTATTCGTTGGGCGTTGGCGAGGTATCCAGTGCCTCAATTGGCGAGATGGTGGCAAATCGCTTGAAGGACATTCATCATGTGGCTTACGTCAGGTTTGCATCTGTATATCGTGAGTTTACTGACCTAAAAAATTTTATCGATGAGATATCCAAGCTTTTGGAGAAAAAAGAAGGAGGTAAGGACCAGCGATGACTTCGCTTACTAAATCAGGTTCTTCTTATGAAACGGGGATAGGCGGACAACGATTTTTGTTCGATCGGCCGGAATCTACTGACTTGGCTTTAATGGTTGAGGCTCACTCCAAGGATGAATGTAGCCCTTGGGATGCGGGCAGGATTAGAGATGCCCTGATCAGGGAGGCGGGCGTAAATCCGGAAGTTGCCTTTTCTATAGCTGCCGAAATTGAGGAAGAGGTAATTCGCTGCGGCAAAGATAGGATTACCACTTCGATAATAAGGGAGATGGCAAACGCCAAGCTCTTTCAAAGAGGGCTTGACGTTTATCTGGTAGACCATTCCAAGGTGGGAATTCCTGTTTACGACCTTGAAATAATGATGTTTTCGCCCAATAGAGAAAACAGCAATACTTCCTACAACCCCGAGTCCATAAATTTGACCATAGCCGAAAGGATCATAAAGGATTACGCCTTGAGCAAGCTCTTTTCTCCTGATGTAGCGCGTGCTCACCTGGAAGGCGACATTCATCTTCATGACCTTGGAATGGTCATAAGGCCTTATTGCAGCGGACAAAGCCCTGCTTATGTCGCCAAATTTGGGTTGAACTTGCCTTCCATAACCAGCGTCTCCTCCCCGGCCAAGCATCCGGATGTTTTGCTAGCCCATATGCTTAAGATGACGTCGGTGTTACAGAACAACTTTGCAGGTGCCATAGGCTGGGATGCCGTGAACATGTTTTTTGCGCCCTATCTTGAGGGCTTAAGCGACGGGGAGATGCGCCAATTGGCCCAAATGCTGATATTTGAGTTCAATCAATTGGCAGGTGGAAGGGGAGGGCAAGTCGCTTTCACTGACATAAACCTCTACTTTGAGATTCCTAAGCATTTCCGAGACGTACCGGCCATAGGGCCCGGAGGCAAGTTTACGGGCAAGACTTACGGCGATTATGCAGCCATATCCAAGCGCTTTTTACGCGCCCTCTTTGAGGTTTACCTCGAGGGGGACAGCAGGTCGCAGCCCTTCTTTTTCCCCAAACCGCTGCTTCATATAACCGATGCCTTTTTCGAGGAAGAGGGGTGGGAGGAGATGCTTGAGCTGGCCTGCCTCGTGGCATCGAAGAAGGGCAACACCTATTTTGTCTTCGACAGGGGCGGCGTTACGAAGTTGAGCGAATGCTGTCGTCTTTCCTTCGAGCTCACGGAAGAAGACTTGCAGGAGGCCAAAACCCCCTGGAAGATGAGATATTCTGCCCTGCAGAACGTTACCATAAATTTGCCCCGAGTTGCCTACAGATCCCAAGGCGACCTGCAAACCTTCTTTGGATTGCTCGAGGAGCTCATGGAGCTGGCATTCAAGGCCCATGTCCAAAAAAGAAGCTTTATTCAGAGCTTACTCGACCTGAAGGAGAAAGGTCCACTGTCCGTGCTGACCGTCGCTTATGACGGCGAAAACTATCTCAGGATGGAAAAGACAAGCCATCTCATAGGGCTTTTGGGCTTAAACGAAACTGTGCGGGTACTGAAAGGAAAAGAACTTCATGAAGGAGCCGAAGCGGAGGAGCTGGGGCTTGCCATTGTTAAATTCATGGAACTTAAGTGTCAGGAATTGACCGAACGGGCAGGATTTAAGGTGGTGCTTGAGCAGACTCCCGCCGAAAGTACGGCTCACAGGTTTGCCAGGTTGGACTTAAACAAATTTCCCATGGCGGCGGATGTGGTCAAGGGCAACGTGAAAAGAAACGAGGTCTTTTATACCAACAGCACCCATATACCCTACGAAGCGGAAGTCGATCCCATAGACAGGGTGATTAAGGAGGGGCTTTATCATCCCTCCATAAAGGCCGGTGCCATTACCCATATATGGATGGGCGAACACGAACCGGATGCCGGGGCATTGGCCTCCTTCGTGCGAAAGGTGTTCCTGCATTCCCAAAACGCTCAAGTCGCATTTAGCCCTGAATTTACCATATGCAACGACTGCGGCAGGGTTGAAAGGGGATTGAGGCCTTCTTGCGGCAAATGCCATTCTTCTAACGTCGATGGCGTGACTAGGATAACGGGGTATTTTACCAAAATCTCCTCCTGGAATGCCGGCAAAAGGGCCGAGCTTGAAAGCAGAAAGAGATGGTCGCTTTGAGTTTAAGGGCTGGAGACATAGGAAGTTACATACCCTCGTCGTTCATAGATTGGGAAGGGCATGTATCGGCAGTGCTGTTCTTAACGGGATGTAACTTCAGCTGTCCCTTTTGCCATAACGGATACCTGGTCAAGGGAAGCCCGGCTGCTTTAAATGAGGATCTTGTCATAGAGCATATAATTTCGAGAGCGGTATTTTTGGACGGCGTCGTGATAAGTGGCGGTGAGCCGACGCTTAACCCGAACAAGTTAAAGGGGCTTTTGTTGCGTTTCAAGGAGATGGGATTACCGGTAAAGCTTGACACCAACGGGAGCAATCCCCTTGCATTGGAGGAGCTTTTGTCCGAGGGCTTGCTGAATGCCGTAGCAATGGATATAAAGGCTCCTTGGGATAAGTACGATATGCTTTGTGGCTGCGATGTAGATGTGTCCTTGATTAAGCGATCCCTTAATATGCTGTTAAATTGTCGTCTGGAGGTGGAATTTCGTACCACATTTGTTCCTGCGCTCCTGGATTACGACGATCTCCATGTCATTCGAGGATATCTCGGGGAAGGTGCCCGTTGGGCGATCCAACGCTTTAATCCGGAGAAAGCCATGGACGAGAATTTAAGGAGGACCAATGGACCTGAGAGTGAAATTTTGCGCGAAAAGTTTCCAGGTGTTATCATAAGATAAAGCATAACGATCTCAGGGAGGGATTTCAGGGATGTCGTCCAAGATGAAGTTCGTCGATGAAGAACTTAAACGCCTAAAGGATGAAGGTCTGTATGTGAACATAAGGGTCATAGAGAGTCCTCAGGGTCCGTGGGTACAGATCGAGGGAAGGCGTGTTTTAAACTTGTGCTCGAACAATTACTTAGGCCTTTGTAGCGATCCTCGTCTGTGCGCGAAGGCGAAGGAGTATATCGATAAATACGGCGTTGGCCCGGGCGCCGTCCGTACAATAGCCGGCACCATGTCGATACACATAGAGCTTGAGAAAAAATTAGCCGCTTTTAAGGGTGCCGAAGCTGCAATAGTGGTTCAGTCGGGATTTTGCGCTAACCTTTCGGCCATTCCGCCGCTGGTTGGAAAGGATGACCTCATATTCAGCGATGAGCTGAATCATGCTTCCATAATCGACGGCTGCAGGCTGAGCCGTGCCGAGATAGTGAGATATGCCCATTGCGACGTTAAAGATCTCGAGGCCAAGCTCAAGGAATATGCCGGAAGGAACTGTAGAAAGCTGATAGTCACTGACGGCGTCTTTTCCATGGATGGAGACATAGCTCCGTTGCCCGAGATAGTGGATCTGGCCGATAAATACGGTGCCATGGTCATGGTGGATGACGCTCACGGTGAAGGCGTGCTCGGGCGCGGCGGCAGAGGCATAGTGGACCACTTCGGCTTGGGCGATAGGGTTGACGTGGAGGTCGGGACTCTTTCTAAGGCCTTTGGCGTCGTTGGAGGGTTTGTCGCCGGAAGCGCCTCCCTTGTCGAATACCTGCGGCAAAAGGCACGTCCCAACCTCTTTAGCAGCGCTCTCACGGTACCCGACGTAGCGGCCAACATTGCTGCAGTCGATATACTTGAGGAAAGTGATGACCTGGTTAAGAAGCTATGGGAAAACGGCAATTATCTAAAGCAATGCTTAAAAGAAAGAGGCTTCGACATCGGGAGATCCCAGACGCCCATAACGCCCATCATGGTTGGCGATGCCAACAAGGCAAAGGAGTTCAGCTTGAAGCTTTTCGATGAGGGCATATTCATACAGTCCATTGCCTACCCGACGGTTCCCTTAGGCAAGGCGAGGCTGCGTGCCATGGTCTCAGCGGCGCACAGTAGAAAAGATTTGGACTTCGCCGTGGATAAATTTACCAAAGTTGGCAAAGTCCTTGGAATAATTTAAGAATATCACGGCATAAAGCGCTGATAAAAGGGGTCCTCTAGTGAGGATCCCTTTTATTTTTAGTGGTCCGCTTTCCTTGTAGATTGTGTTTGTATATAATAGTGACAAGTGGAAATGTTTCATGTATTACACTTCAAGATTGAGGGAGGGGTTTGGATGAAAGGGTTGATGCGTCTTATTATCATTGGGTTGGTTTTGGCGGTCTGCGGAACCATGGCCTATGCTGCTGAAGATGTGATCAAGATCGGGGTTTATGAGCCGCTTACCGGTCAGAATGCCTTCGGCGGACAGCTGACAGTCGAGGGCATTCAACTGGCCCATGAGCAGGCACCCACTGTGCTGGGCAAAAAGGTAGAATTGGTCATCGTGGACAACAAATCCGATAAGGTGGAGGCCGCAAACGCCGTCAAACGCCTCATTGAAAGGGATAAAGTTGTCGCTATCATCGGAAGCTATGGTTCATCCCTGTGCATGGCCGGGGGCGAGGTTGCCGAGCAATATGGCATTCCCTGCATCACTGATTCTGCGACTAACCCGTTGGTAACACAGGGCAAGAAGTACTATTTCCGCATGTGCTTCATCGATCCCTTCCAAGGAGCTGCCGCAGCCAGATATGCCTATAATACCTTGGGGGTCAGAAAGGCTGCCATATTGAAGGACGTAGCTCAGGACTACTGTGTCGGACTTGCTGCCTTCTTCAAGAAGGCCTTTTTGGATTTGGGCGGAGAGGTAGTAGCAGACCTCAACTATCAATCCGGTGACCAGGACTTCACCGCTCAGCTGACCGAAATTATAAGCAAGGGTCCGCAACTTCTTTACATACCTTCCTACTTTGCCGAAGGGGCCATAATCATGAAGCAAGCCAGGGAATTGGGCGGCAAGTTTCATATTATGGGCGGAGATGCCATGGACAACCCCGACATGATCAAGATAGGCGGAGAGGCGGTAGAAGGCTTCATCTACACGACTTTCCCCTACGCTCCAGAGATGCCCGACATGAACCCCATAGCCAAGGAATTTACCAAGGCCTTCAGGGAAAAATTTAAAAAGGAACCCAACGCAAATGCTGCCTTGGGGTATGACTGCTATATGTTGATCGTCGACTGCATAAAGAGGGCAGGGAAAGCTGACCCTGAAGCCATAAGGGAACAACTGGAAAAGACGAAGGATTGGGTGGGCGTCACCGGTTCCACCACGATTGACGAAAATCACAACGCAATTAAGGCCGTAGGAATCAAGATGGTGAAAAATGGCCAGCAGGTATACGTTGCTACAGTTCCGCCCGAAACCGGCAAGTGAGGTCTTTAAAGGGAGGAGCTAAAAATTAAAAAAGGGGGAGCCGTGCCTCCCCCTGCTTTTTAAGGTTTCCTGCGAAAGGGAGGAAAGATATGTCCTATCAAATGTTCATCCAGCACTTCCTAAATGCCCTCACCCTTGGGAGCTTGTATGCCTTGATCGCCATAGGTTATTCAATGGTCTACGGCATTTTAAGGCTTATAAACTTTGCACACGGCGAGATCTTCATGTTGGGGGCATACTTCGTGTTCTGGGGAACCACTCTTTTGCATCTGCCATGGCTTATAGCGGTCCCGGCAGCCATTGTCGTTACGGCCTTTTGCGGGGTCTTGGTGGACAGATGCGCTTACAGGCCTCTGAGGGACGCCCCTAGGATCTCGGCGCTCATAAGTGCTATCGGAGTCTCCTTCTTCTTGCAAAACTTCGCAATTGTAGTCTTTTCTGCCATACCCAGGCCCGTCTATCGGCCGGAATGGCTCGTAACGCCAATATTGATACGGGGAGTACATTTTTTACCCCTCACCCTGGTAGTTCCCTTCATATCCTTTGCTTTAATGTTGGTGGTGCTTTTCGTCGTCTACAAGACTAAGCCCGGCCTTGCCATGCGCGCCATATCCAAGGACATAGAGACCAGCCGTTTGATGGGCGTCTCCGTGGACCAGGTGATAGCCATCACCTTCATGATCGGATCGGCCTTGGCCGCAGCTTCTGGCATCATGTGGTCGCTTCGGTACCCTCAGGTACATCCGATGATGGGTATGATCCCGGGATTTAAGGCCTTTATTGCAGCAGTGGTAGGCGGCATTGGCTCAATACAAGGTGCAGTTATCGGAGGAATGTTGCTTGGTTTCGTGGAGATAATGATAGTGGCCTTTTTCCCTAATTTGTCGGGATTTAAGGATGCCTTTGCCTTTATCCTTTTGATATTCCTGTTGTTATTGAGGCCGACAGGCATAATGGGTGAACGATTGGAGGAGAAGGTGTGATGTCTTCATCGCGCAATGTCCCGTTGAACCTATTGGCCGTAGCCGTGTTGGGGTTGTTTTTATGGTGGGCTGAAAACAGCCTTACCGGCTATCAGGTTCAGATAATAAATTTAATTGCCATAAATACCATATTGGCCCTGGGGCTTAATCTTATCTACGGTTTTGGAGGTATGTTTTCCTTGGGTCATGCAGGATTTATGGCTATAGGAGCTTACACTTGTGCGCTTTTGATACTGCCACCCCTCCAAAAGCAGATGATATTCATATTGCAACCTCTCAGGTGGCCATTTTCCGTGATGCACGCGCCCTTTTTGGTGGCAGTCCTTTTGGGCGGGTTGGTGGCCGCGATCTTCAGTATCTTGGTGGGCATTCCGATTTTAAGGCTTGGCGGAGACTACCTTGGCATAGCTACGTTGGGGTTCGCCGAAATAGTAAGGGTAGTAGCAAACAACATACCAAGCGTGACCAATGGAGCACTTGGCTTAAAGGGCATTCCGCCCTATGCAAATATCTGGTGGAATTACGGTTTCTTAATTATAATATTGTATTCTATGATCAAGTTGATCAATAGCAATTACGGTAACGTCCTTAAAGCAATAAGGGATGACGAAATAGCGGCTAAGGCCATGGGTATCGATGTATTCAAGTATAAAATTCAAGCCTTTGCCATGGGCTCTTTTCTGGCGGGCCTTGGCGGAGCGCTGCAGGCGAGCTTCATAACGACCATAGACCCCAAGATGTACATGTTTACCTTAACCTTCAATGTCCTCATGATGGTGGTAGCTGGAGGGCTTGGGTCCATAACGGGCACGTGCATAGCAAGTGCTTTGATCACCGTATTGCTGGAATGGCTCAGGATAGTTGAAAATCCGCTGGATTTGGGCCCCATTCACATACCGGGAATACCCGGCATGAGGATGGTCATATTTTCCCTTGCCCTGATCTTCATAATATTGTTTAGGCGCGAAGGCATAATGGGCATGCGGGAGATCACCTGGGACGGCATCATTGGCTTTCTTGGGAGGGCAAAAAGGCATGCAGAATGACTCGATATTAAAATTAGAGGGCCTTACGATGACCTTTGGCGGTTTAACTGCCGTGAAAGACCTTTCCATAAACGTGCCCAAAGGTTCCATAGTTGGTTTAATAGGGCCGAACGGAGCCGGCAAAACGACCGTGTTTAATGTGATAACAGGGTTTTACGAGCCAACGGCAGGCAGGGTCCTTTTCAAGGGAATGGACATATCGGGCAAAAGCCCCCACGAAATATGTTCTTTGGGCATAGCCCGTACCTTTCAAAATATCAGGCTTTTCGGCAACGAGACGGTGCTTCAAAACGTGATGGTAGCCTGTAACGTCAGGGTGCCCGTTAGATGGTGGGAACCGCCGCTATCGCTCCCGTTAACCCGCAGCAAAGAAAGGACCATAAGGAGCAAGGCTATGGATCTGTTAAAAAAGGTCGGGCTAGAACACCTTGCCGACGAAATTGCCACATCTTTACCTTACGGCCAGCAGAGGCGCCTGGAGATAGCGCGTGCCCTGGCGACCGATCCAGAGCTGCTTTTGCTGGATGAGCCCGCTGCCGGGATGAATCCAAAGGAGACTCACGCCCTGATGGATTTTATAAGGGCCATAAGGGATTTGTTCGGCTTAACCATAATGCTCATAGAGCACGATATGCGCGTGGTCATGGGAATATGTGAGCACATTTGGGTATTGGATTATGGCCTGTTAATAGCTGAAGGCCCTCCTTCCTTCATTCAGTCGAACAAAAGGGTCATTGAAGCTTACCTTGGAGAGGAGTATGCTCGTTATGTTGACAATTAAGGATCTCCACGTTTATTACGGAGGCATTCACGCCATAAAGGGCATATCCATCGAGGTGCCGGATGGGGCCATAGTTACGCTGATCGGGGCAAATGGGGCGGGAAAGAGCAGCACTTTAAGGGCAATAGCCGGCCTTATAAAACAAAAAAGCGGGACCATCATCTTTAACGGCGAAGACATATCAAGGCTGTCTCCGGAGAAGATAGTGGAAAGGGGAATCGTTTTGGTTCCGGAGGGCAGAAGGATCTTCCCCAACCTGACCGTAATGGAAAACCTAATGTTAGGGGCATATTTAAGGAGCGACGATGAGGGGATAAAGAAAGACCTAGAATGGGTCTTCAATCTTTTTCCCCGACTTAAGGAGAGGGTATGGCAAAGGGGCGGGACCCTGTCTGGTGGAGAACAGCAGATGCTTGCCCTGGGGAGGGCATTGATGGGCAGCCCCCATCTGGTAATGATGGATGAGCCATCATTGGGACTTGCGCCGATCCTCGTCAAAGAAGTATTTGATATAATAAAAGAAATAAATGCTCAGGGGAAGACGATCTTGCTCGTCGAACAGAATGCTTTCGCTGCTTTGAACATTGCTCACTATGCTTACGTCCTGGAGGTAGGCGAGGTAGTGCTGGAAGGACCGGGCGGCGAGCTGATACGAAATCCCCAGGTAAGGGAGGCATATTTAGGTGTCTGAGGAGCCTGCTACCACTAAGATGGGCAGCATGAATCTGCCGAATGCGTTAAGCCTTTCAAGGGTGTTTCTGGTCCCTTTGATGTTGGTGTTCTTGAGCCTGGAGGTAAAATATGGCGACGTCTTGGCGGGAATAGTATTCATCGTAGCTGCCTTTACGGATATGGCCGACGGATATATCGCCAGAAAGCATGGGATGGTCACCAACCTTGGCAAGTTCATCGATCCTTTGGCCGACAAAATTTTAGTCATGGCAGCGTTGGTAGCCTTAGTAGAACTTCAGAGGTTGCCTGCATGGATAGTCGTTGTAATCGTATCAAGGGAATTCATCGTTACGGGCCTGCGGATGGTTGCAGCGGCCGAAGGCGTGGTCATTGCCGCATCCAAGGGAGGCAAGGCCAAGACCGTAAGCCAGATAATCGCCATCTTCATGATGCTTTTTGGCATTCCGGGCGGAATGGCCATGATGTGGATCGCCATGATCTTGACGATCTGGTCGGGGATGGATTACCTCATAAAGGGCAAAGAATTCTTGCTTAAGTAATAGAGCTTGAAGGGAGATTTTCTTGTTGAGTAAAGAAGTTGCGGGTGTTTTGGACTCCATGCGTGATGACATGGTGCAGTTGCTCTGTAATTTGATATCGATACCTGCCATTTCGCCAGATAGCGGAGGTAGGGGCGAGGCCGAGAAGGCGGCTTTTTTAAGCCAACAGATCAGAGCGCTCGGCCTCGGGTTTCCGGAACGCTTCGATGCCAGCGATCCAAGGGCTGAGGGGGGACTTAGGCCCAACATAGCGGTTCGTATGCCTGGCAGATCGGCTGAGCGCCTTTGGATAGTAACACATATGGACGTGGTGCCCGAGGGAGACAGATCTCTATGGGAAACTGACCCCTTTGTACCGGTTGTCAGGGATGGCAAAGTGTACGGTCGCGGGTCCAACGATAATGGACAGGAAATTGTTGCCTCTATATTTGCTGCCTATGCCATTAAAAGGCTAAACTTGACGCCTGCAAGGGAAATATGCCTTTGCTTTGTGGCAGACGAAGAGATGGGGAGCCGTTACGGCATCCAGTACCTTTTGAAGAATGGCCTCTTTGCGCCGCAGGACCTGGTTGTAGTTCCCGATGGCGGTACCGAAAAGGGAGACTTCATAGAGGTAGCGGAAAAATCGATACTTTGGTTTAACGTGAAGGTCTTTGGAAGGCAGGTCCATGCCAGTAAGCCTCACGAGGGATTAAACGCCTGTAGGGTAGCAAATGAGCTTTCTGTCGATCTGGACAGGGCTTTACACAAGGCCTTTCCGGATCAGGACAAACTTTTTGAGCCTTCCATTTCCACATTCGAGCCCACAAAGAGAGAGGCTAACGTTGCTAACGTCAATACAGTGCCCGGCAAGGAGGTCTTTGCCTTCGATTGTCGCATCCTTCCCGGAGTCCCCTTAGACGACGTGCTAAGGGTGATAGGTGAGACGTGCAGGCGTAAAGCCGAAGAAAGCGCTGCCCTGATAGAACTTGATATCCTGCAGAGAAACGATGCTGCACCCCCTACGAGCGCGGATGCTCCGGTGGTAAAATTATTGAACAAAGCCGTATCTGATGTGTTAAGCGTAAATCCCCTAATTGGGGGGATTGGAGGAGGTACATGTGCGGCCTTCTTCAGATCCCAAGGGATTCCGGCTGCCGTGTGGGCTCAGGAGGCAGACGTGGCGCACATGCCTAATGAATATGCCGTGATAGAGCACATCGTGAACGAAGCAAAGGTGTTTGCGTATATGATGCTTTCTGACCTGTGAGCTTTAGGTTCAAGCATAACAAACACTAAAGATAATATCAAATAGGGGATTTTGTTCCTTAGGTCAAAAGGCGGATCCCCTTATTTGTGTTTTTCGGATATCCTATGTCTTGAGGTGAAGGGTATGTTTGACGGTTTAAAGAAGATGCTGGGACTTGATGCGAACGACAGGGCGCTCAAGAGATATTCCCAAATAGTAAATGAAGTCAATGATTTGGAAGAAAGCATCGCCATTTTGAGCGATGAAGACCTGGTTCGAGAGATCAATTATATACGTAAAAACGTGTCAGAAAACGGTCAGCCCTTAGATGAAGTGATGTGCAGGGTGTTTGCCATAGTTAGGGAAGCAGCGCGTCGAAGCTTAGGCATGCGGCACTTCGACGTGCAAATCATGGGGGCTATAGCTTTGCACGAGGGAAAGATCGCCGAAATGAAGACCGGCGAGGGAAAGACCTTGGTGGCCACGATGCCCGTAGTTTTGAACGCACTGGAAGGCAAGGGCGTTCATGTCGTAACTGTGAACGATTATTTGGCCAAACGTGATGCAGAGTGGATGGGAAAGGTCTACCGCTTTTTGGGATTGTCCGTTGGGGTCATTAATCCCTTCATGAGCGCGGAAGAAAGACGAAAGGCCTATGAAGCTGACGTTACCTACGGCACCAACAGCGAGTTCGGATTTGATTATTTAAGGGATAATATGGCCATATCGCCACAGCAGTTGGTACAGAGGGGGCATCACTACGCCATAGTGGACGAGGTCGATTCCATCCTGATAGATGAAGCCAGAACGCCTCTTATAATATCGGGCCCCTCTGAGGATTCAATTGAGCCCTACAAAATTGCCGACAAAATTGCAAGGTCTTTGACTTTGAACGAGGACTTCGAGCTGGACGAGAAGGAAAAAAACGTAGCTCTTACTGAGGCCGGGATAAGGCATTGCGAGAAAATCCTGGGGATTGACGATATCTACGCCGAGGTAGAGACCTCCGAACTGCTTCACAAGATAGTTCAAGCTCTAAAGGCGCGATATCTCTTTAAAAAAGACGTGCATTATGTGGTAAAGGACGGAGAAGTAATAATAGTTGACGAGTTCACGGGAAGGCTGATGTACGGTCGACGTTACTCAGATGGCCTGCATCAGGCGATAGAGGCCAAGGAAGGAGTGCGCATAGGCAGGGAAAACCAGACGCTGGCCACTATCACTCTGCAAAATTACTTTAGAATGTACCATAAATTAGCAGGCATGACGGGTACCGCCGCCACCGAAGCTGAGGAGTTCAAGGAGATATACGGCCTGGAAGTTGTCGTCATCCCTACCCATAAACCCATGATTCGCCAGGATATGCCCGATGTAATTTACAAGACAAAGCGCGAAAAGTTTGCTGCAGTCGCTGATGAAATCAAGGAATGTTACGAAAGAAGGCAGCCTGTCTTGGTGGGCACGACGTCTATAGAGAATTCGGAAAAATTGAGCAAGCTGCTAGCGGCTCGTCGCATACCCCATCAGGTCTTGAACGCGAAATATCACGAAAAAGAGGCCAAGATCATCGCCCAGGCCGGACGCATAGGTGCCGTTACCGTTGCTACCAATATGGCAGGAAGGGGTACCGACATATTGCTGGGGGGCAATCCTGAGTTCCTTGCCTTGGAGGAAGCCCAAAAGAGAGGGATAGACGTCGAAAGCGACAAGGAAGCCTACGGCAATTTGCTTGAGGAATTTAAGAAGTTATGTGAAGAAGAACACGAAAAGGTCGTCGCATTGGGTGGCCTTCACGTGATAGGCACGGAAAGGCACGAATCCAGGAGGATAGATAACCAACTTCGTGGGCGCAGCGGCCGCCAGGGTGACCCGGGATCTTCCAGGTTTTACCTTTCCCTGGAAGACGACCTGCTTCGCCTCTTTGGGTCAGACAAAATACAGGGGATAATGGAAAAGCTGGGCATGAAGGAAGGGGAGGCCATAGACCATCCTCTCTTGAGCAGGGCTATCGAATCGGCTCAAAAGAAGGTGGAACAATATCATTTCGATATAAGAAAGCAGTTATTGCAATATGACAGCGTGATGAATCAACAGAGGATGGCCATATATGATGAAAGAAAGCGAATCCTTTTGTCCGATGATCTCATTGAACACACGTGGCAGATCATAACCGATGCCCTTGACGGAGTGTTGGAGGAGCATTTCCCCGATGAGGGTGAAGCTGACCCCAATGGCGCTATCATAAAAATTAAAACCTTGTTCAGCGGCAGGATTGCAGAGTGTTTATCTGGCGTGGATGACAGGGCTTTACTGCCTGAGGCGCGCGACAAGATGATAGCGCTGTTAAAGGAAGAGTTTGATGCCAAGGTCGAGGAACTTGGACTTGAGCTTGCAAACAACATTTTCAAGATGATATTGTTGCGCGTGCTTGATGCCCACTGGAAAGAACATCTCCTTGCCATGGATGAGCTTCGCAGGGGCATAGGTCTTAGGGCGCTGGGGCAAAAGGACCCCTTGCTCGAGTACCAGTTCGAGTCATATAACCTCTTCCAGCAGATGCTCGGTAGCATCCGAGAGGGGGTTGCAAGGTTGGCCTTAAAGGTTTCCGTGGCACATGAGGAAAAAAGGCCCATGCCTGTAACATTGAGCAGGGATTTGGTTATGGCAGGCGCTGCGAGGGCATCTCATTCGAACGACAGGGCAAACATCGATACGGCAAAGAAAGTTCAAAAAGTTGGACGCAACGACCCTTGTCCCTGCGGGAGCGGAAAGAAGTACAAATACTGCTGTGGAAGGAATGCGTAAATCATGCGGGTCATCCCTAGACATAAGAGGATATCGTCCAGGGCAATTTTTCTTTTTCTGCTGATGTTAAGCGCATCAATTTTTACCGCGGTCTCAGCTGAGGCCGAGGATGATTCTTTGGCGCTGATAAGACAATATGTGCAACAGGTACCCCCCCTCACGGCATACGGAAGGGATGTGGGGGCGATGGTATGGCACAGAAGCCAAGAGTATAAAATGCTTGCAGACGGTACATTGATAGAGACCGCGAGGTGGTTAATCTACTCGGAATCGCCCCTTTGCGATCAGTTAGGCAGCTGGAAAATTCCTTACGCAGGGAACGAGAAGCTTGAGATCACGGAAGCCGCGATTTACGATCCCGTGGAGTTCAAGTTAATTGCCACCCTTTCTCCTAGGAGAGTGAATAGCCAGGGCATATCTTGGTATGAGATCGATATTCCTCCTTTGGATGTACCCCATGTTCTTTCGCTCTGTTATAGGAAGGAATGTCCCGATAAATGGAACGTTGACGACGTCGTTCCAATAGATCTTGATCTGCCCCAGTGGAGGGTAGTCGTAACTGTAAGCGTGCCGCACAATTCCTCCCTTTCATGGGCTTTTGGGGGGAATGCCAAGGCTGAGCCAAAGCTGACAGGGGGCGTCGAGGACACCTATCTATGGGAGTTCATCAACCGTCCTGCATTAGATGGGTTTGACTTAATGAATGATGAGGCCAACTGCATTGCCTTCAGCATGCGAAGCGGCTGGATCAACGTCATCAAGCCGTTGGAGGATTGGGCTGCTAGCCTACGCTCCGTAGTTCCGGAGGCGGTAAACAGGGCCTTAAATAGAGGAGATAGGTCAAAAAGCGGCAGAGAAATACTGGAGTGGGCCAAGGGCAAAAATCTGCTCATCGATGGTCCCGAACTTTATAACTTAAGGCGAAACGCCGAGTCTATGCCCAAAGAGGGGCCCTGGACTGCATGGGAGAGGAACGTATTGCTCGCCAACTGGCTTTCTGCGGCCGGATGGGATGTGCGCATCAACTGGTTGCCGATGTTCATTCCGAAGGAAAACGTCCCTGGGACGCCGAATCTGATATCAAGGCCGGTGCTTGAAGTTAAGATGCCCGGAAGCAGTTCGTACAAGTTTTTGGATTTAGGCAGCTCCTTAACGGAGGGCAATTTGATCCCCGATTCCCTATGGGGCAGGACGTTATGTTACTATGACGGTACGGATATAAAGTTCAAACAGCTGAGCATCGGCAACGTGGCAGATCATAGGTTAAGATCCAAATGGAATTTGCAGTTGCATGATTCGGGCAAGGTCGATGGAACCCTGGAGCTGACATTTACCGGTGCCTGGCCCCATGTAATATTTGGCAAAGATGGCGAATTTTCCAAGGTGTCGTCCATTGTCCATTTATATCCGTCGCAATTAAGCGTCGAATGGGAGGACGTTAAAGTTTCCGTTAAATCAAATGAAATTACCATGACGTATCCGGTTAGCGGTTTGCTTGGTATTGCTGATAGCGATCGAATGCTCCTTAGGACGCCATCCATCACCTTTGATGGCTTAAGCGTATTGAACAACTTGGATGTGGGATCGAAGTTGCGCTTTCCCTTCCTGATCGAAGAGGTTTCGACCATACGATTGCCTCAAGGCCACCAAGTTCTTTCGATGCCGTTGCTGTCATCTAAACTGAATGGCAAAATCAAGTGGGAACAGTCTGTTGACGAAAAAAGTCGTGGTAGAATTGTGGAAGCTAAATGGAGATTTTTAGTAGACGAAACTTCCATGGATGAGGAAGCCTTCTCTTCATTGCGCGCTGGCCTTAAGGCGTTACAACAATGGAACAATATGGCTATTCCCATTCGCAAAAGATGACGGAGGGTGGATCGATGACTGACGTTGAGTCCTTTATAAGAAATCTTATATCTCAAGCAATACGCTCGACAGCTGAGGACGAGGGCCTTGCCGTTCCTGAGGGGATGGAAGTGATAATAGAAAGACCCCGTCGGGAGAATCAGGGCGATTATGCCACAAATGTGGCTATGCTCCTTTCCCGTCATTGGGGCATAAAGCCCAGGGATGTGGCCGCCAAGATAGTCTCGCATATAGACAAAGGCGATTATGTCGATAAAGTTGAGATAGCCGGCCCGGGTTTTATAAACTTTTTCCTTTCAGATGCATGGATGGCGAACCTCATAAAGGAGATACTTCGCAAGGGCAACGACTATGGCAAGGCCGATGTGGGGAAGGGCAAGAAGGCCCAGGTCGAATTCGTCAGCGCCAACCCTACGGGGCCATTGCACATAGGCCACGGTAGAGGCGCTGTCGTGGGAGATGTAACGGCAAGCGTCTTGTCCTTTGCCGGGTGGTATGTGGAAAGGGAATATTACATCAACGATGCCGGCCTTCAAATGAAGATGCTTGGCAAATCTGTCCAATCTAGATATTTCGAGATCCTTGGCAGGCCTGAAGAAGCGCCTTTTCCGGAGGATGGCTATAAAGGTGACTACATTTACGAGATAGCCCAAGAGATCATAGACAGGGAAGGAGATAAGTTCCTGCATGTCCCGCTGGATGAGTCCTTGGGATACTTCAAGGACTTTGCCGTCAAGGTAATACTGGATGGAATAAAGAGGGATTTGGAAGATTTTCGCGTTAGATTTGACGTTTGGTTTTCGGAAAAATCCCTGTATGAGCGGGGCCTCATCGAAGAGATGGTGAATTTTCTTAAAGAAAGAGGGCTTGCCTATGAAAAGGATGGGGCCATATGGTATAGGTCGACGCAATTTGGCGATGAAAAGGACAGGGTATTGATCAGGTCCACGGGAGAGCCTACATATTTTGCCTCAGATGTGGCCTATCATAAGGACAAGTTTGATAGAGGCTTCGACCTTGTCATAGACGTTTGGGGTGCCGACCATCACGGATATGTCCCTCGCATGAAGGCTGCCGTTCAGGCCCTTGGCAAATCTCCCGATGCACTGCAGATCCTTTTGATCCAGTTTGTGAGCCTGATTAAGGATGGGAAAATGGTTCCCATGTCCACCAGGTCAGGCCAGTTTGTGACCCTGCGGGAAATCATGGACGAGGTTGGCGTAGATGCAATGCGCTACTTTTTCTTGATGCGAAAGTGCGACTCTCACCTAGACTTCGACATAGACCTGGCAAAGAGCGCATCTACCGATAACCCCGTTTATTACGTTCAATATGCCAGCGCAAGGATACACAGCATATTTAAGGAGGCAGCTTCAAGGGGCATTGATATGGCTGACCCGGAAAAGGTCGACTTCTCCGTGCTTGTCACCGAGGAAGAGAAGGCGCTTGTCAAATGTCTTGCCCGCTTCCCCGAAGAAATACTAAAGGCTGCCAATGAACTGGCCCCGCACATAATCGTCTACTATGTTTACGATTTGGCCAAGGCGTTTCATTCCTTCTATAATGCCCATAGGGTTTTGGGAGAAGAAAGACCTTTGACGGATGCCAGGTTGCTTTTGGTGCGTGCGGTCCAGATCGTATTGCTTAACGTCTTGCAGCTCCTGAAGATCAATGCCCCAGAAGCGATGTAGATGTTTAGGCTTAGGTGGATTGCGGTAACGCTTTTTTCGTTGATGATTTTTTTGATACTGCTTAACGGCTATACCCGTGAGCTTAAAAAGCTCAATGAGCTGTCCCGTTGTATTGACGAGCGGGTTCAGACTTTGGTCCGCTTGAGGTTGGACATATATGATAAGAACGAAAAGATTGCCTACTATAGCACGCCCGAGGGTATAGCCAGGCTGGCACGTCAGGAATTCAACCTTGTCCTTCCGGGTGAGAGGATATACATTTTAAAATATTTCGAACCAGAGGAAGACGGAAAGGACAATCCGCTCAATTGAGCCTAAGATTAACCGAATATATATTGTTAAATTTGGCATTTCCGCTTATAATGCTTTATCGCTGGTATCCCTATCCCCTTTTTGGTAAGGGGATCTTTAAAGGCCAAAGGGAGGAGGTGTTAATGATATGCGACCTTACGAATTGATGGTGCTAATCCATCCCGATACGGAGGAAGTCAAAGCTCAAGTCGATGAGATATCGGAAGTGATCAAGGGCTTAGGGGGGGAATTTTTAAAGGCGGACATATGGGGCAAGAGGAGATTGGCTTACCCCGTAAACAAGCAGATCGAAGGCTATTATGCCTTGCTCGACTTTAACCTTGAGCCCTCCAAGATAAGTGAGATCGATCGACTGTTGAAGCTGCGCGATCGGGTTTTGAGGCATCTGATAGTGCGCCTCGATGAGGAATAGGAGAAGATGATAAATGGCACGCGGTTATAACAGGATAATTTTGATGGGCAACCTCGCTCGTGATCCTGAGATTAGATATACTGCCTCCAAACAGGCTGTGGCAAGGCTCACGGTGGCTGTTGGCCGCAGCTGGAAGGATCACGAGGGCAACCAGCAGGATCATACGGATTTTATCCCTGTGGTGGTATGGGGCAACCAGGCCGAAAATTGCGAGAAATATCTGCGTAAGGGCCGTCCCGTGCTGGTTGAGGGACGTCTTCAGGTCAGAAATTACCAAACCCAGAGCGGAGAGAAGCGCTGGGTGACCGAGGTGGTAGCCCAAAGCGTAGTGTTCTTGGGCAGCGGTTCCCGCGAATCACAGGATTTGGATTACGGTGGATTTAAGGAACCTGCTTCTAGCATAGGGAGCCTGAGGGATGAGTTTCCGGAAGAATTTCCGACCGATATATCCGATGTAAATGACGAAGGAGAAGAGGCCGACATCCCATTTTAGCGTTTCCAAAAAGGAGGTTAAATGCATATGGCGGAATTTAAGCGTCGTAAACGTCGCCCAAAGGTGTGTACCTTTTGTGCGAATAAAGTAGAGCATGTTGATTACAAAAACGTCGAGCAGCTTAAGAAGTTTTTGACCGAAAGGGGAAAGATACTGCCTCATAGGGTGACGGGAAATTGTGCCAAACACCAAAGGCAGCTTGCCAGGGCCATCAAGCGGGCTAGGTTTATGGCCCTGCTTCCTTTCACGGTAGAATAGCATAGTTTCTTAAACGATCATATTGGCGAGATCTTAGGGGAGAAGGCTTTCTCCCCCTTTTTTTACCAGGAGGTATTCAGATGAGAGACACCAAAGCATTGGTAGAATCGTCCCTATTGGTTGCCCTATCTGTCGTCTTATTCCTGGCAAGCCATTTTTTGCCAGTCGTTGGGGTTTTGTTATCGCTTTTTTGCCCTGTGCCATTGGTGATCTTGGGCCTTAAAGTCCCGCTTAAGAACGCTTTTATGGGCACTTTCGTGGCATTTGTCCTTGTCACGCTTTTCATGGGCGTGCTAGGCGGGGTATTGTTTGTCTTCGGGTTTGCCTTGATGGGTGTAATGTTGGGCTTTTTCGGACATCGATTCGATAAGGTCTCGGAGATATTGTTTTACGGTTTCTTAGTTTCCTTGTTCAGCAAGTTGATCTTAATGGCATTGGTAAAGCTCATTACTGGCGTTAACCCCTTTGCGATTGACCCTAAAGCCATAATGGAAGCATTCAATGAAGCAGAAGCCCTGTTTTCCGGCAGCAGTAAGGCTTTCTTTGAAACGATGCGAATGCAGGTTGAGGCCATGAGCAAGGTGATGGTTTACATCCTTCCGGCCATCCTGATAGCAGCTTCGTTTTTAGATTGCGTGATAAGTTATTTGATAAGTCAAAAGGTAGCCGGGAGGTTTAAGATTACCTCATTGCCGAAGGTGCCGCCCTTCGGTGAATGGCGTTTCCCCAAGAGCACCCTCTTTGCCTTTTTCATCGCCTTCGTTCTTTCCTTTTTCGACCACAGCGGTAATAATATTGGTGTGCTATATATGCTTGCCTTGAACTTGAAGGTCATTTCGATAATGATCTTTATGGTTCAGGGAATGGCAACGGTTTGGTACATATTATCAAAGATGTCTAAGCAGAAGATAAAACCATGGGTTGGAGTTGTTGTTGTTGCGGCTGTGATGTTTATCCCGGTTTTGTCGGTAGCGGTGATAATGTTAGGTTTCGCGGATATACTAATAGATCTGCGTGCAAAAATTGGGAGGTGAGCTGATTGCAGGTTATCTTAAAGCAGGATGTCGAAAAGTTAGGAAAAAGGGGAGATATCGTTAAAGTCTCGGACGGCTACGCAAGGAATTACCTGATACCCAGGGGTTTGGCGGAAGAGGCTACGCCGGACAAGATCAAGGCACTGGAGGAGATCAAAAGGACAGAAGAGAAACGAGCGAAGAAGATGGAGCTGGAAGCTCGCGAAAAGGCCAAACTGCTGCAGGGTAAGCAAGTGGTAGTGCATGTCAGTGCCGGGGAGAAGGGAAAGCTCTTTGGAAGTGTGACCAACGCACATGTTAGCGAAGCTATATCAAAACAGCTGGGCGTTGAGATAGATAAAAAGCTGATAAAACTTGAAGAGCCCATTAAGGAATTAGGGGTTTATCCCTTAAAGATAAAGCTGCACCCAAGTGTTGAGGTGGGAATGACCTTAAAAGTGGAGGCATGAAGGTATTGGAGCAGGGAATTGACAGGATAATGCCGCATAATCTAGATGCCGAGAGGGCAGTCTTGGGGTCCTGTTTGCTTGACAAGGACGCTGCCATTTACGTGATCGAGACATTGCGGAAAGACGATTTTTATGATGCCATACATCAGTTGGCGTATGATATCATCTCTGAGATGGTTCAAAAAGACAAAGCGGTCGATCCTCTTACCTTTATTGAGGAGGCAAAAAAACGAGGCCTTTTCGATAAGCTGGGGGGACAGTCCTTTGTAGCTTCGTTGATAGATGCGGTCCCAACCACTGCTAATGTGGAGTATCATGCGCGAATAGTTAGGGACAAGTCTGTACATAGGAAGATGATTCAGGTCGGGACCTACATCACGAAGTTGGGGTATGCCGAAGAAGCGGAAATAGAAGAGGTGCTTGACGAAGCCGAAAGGGCAGTCTTTGATGTTGCAACTCGCGGGAATTTAGTGGTTTTTAAGGCATTGGGAGAAGTATTGAAATCTTCCTTTAAAGAATTGGAAGATAGGTTTTTTGGGGGCAGCGTCGTAACCGGCCTTCCTACGGGCTATATAGATCTCGATCGCATCACTGGCGGCTTGCAGGGCGGATCCCTGATTATTTTGGCGGCTCGCCCTTCAATGGGAAAGACGGCACTGGCTTTGAACATAGCTCAATATGTCGCAATAAAGCAAGAAACACCCGTGCTGATATTTAGCCTTGAAATGAGCGCAGAGCAGCTGTCGCATAGGCTTTTGGCTTCGGAGGCCAAGGTTAACATCCACGATATGCGAACAGGCGCTTTGCCAAGGGGGACATGGGATATCCTGGCAAATGCCGCCGGCATGCTGTCTGAAGCTCCCATCTATATCGACGACAGCTCCTTTTTGTCCACGCTGGACCTTCGTGCTAGGGCCAGGAGGTTTAAGGCACAACACCCAAAGCTGGGTTTGATAATAGTCGACTACCTCCAATTGATGAACTTGTCTAGAAGGGTAGAGAACAAGCAGCAGGAAGTGGCCGAGATATCGAGGGCTCTAAAGGGAGTGGCAAGGGAATTGAACGTGCCCGTTATCGCCCTTTCGCAGCTGTCTCGTGCCGTAGAGCAGAGACAGGACAAAAAACCTCAACTTGCAGACTTGAGGGACAGCGGCGCCATTGAGCAAGACGCAGATTTGGTTATCTTTCTTTACAGAAAGGGTTATTACGAACCCGATAAGGAAGACGGCCAAGACGTGGCCGACCTAATAATAGCAAAGCACAGAAACGGTCCCACAGGTACCGTTCAGTTGCTCTTTGTCAAGGAATATACGCGATTTGAGAATTTTGCCTCCTGGACCTTATCTAAATAGCCTGGAGGTTGAACTTTATCATGGATGTAGATTTTCGCATAGGAACATGTTCCTGGGCTGACAAGTCCCTTTTAGCAAGCAACTGGTATCCTCAAGGATGTCGCGGCGGTAGGGACAGATTGCGATACTACTCCACCTTTTTTGACACTGTTGAGGCGGACAGCTTATTTTATGCCCTGCCGAGCCCATCGGTAATTTATTCCTGGGTAGCATCCACGCCTCCTAACTTTCTGTTCAATGCTAAGGCGTTCGCTCTTTTTACCAATCACGCCGTTTCGGCAGAAAGTCTGCCGTCATGGTGCAAGAGTAATTTAAGCGGAATGACGTCTCAAGGGGCAAGGAGACGTGTCACGTTGAAAGACCTGGACAGGAAGTCACGAGGACGGCTGTTTGAGGAATACAAATTTTTGATCTCCATATTGAAGTCGACCCAAAGGCTTGGCTACGTCCTGTTTCAATTTTCTCCGAGCACAAGGTTCGACGAAAGGTGGCTGACCTACATGAAAAGGTTGCGCCAGCTGCTCCCGTCCTATCCAATTGCGATAGAGGTGAGGCATATCTCTTGGTTCGATGACGACGCAAAAGGCAAATTTCTAGGGTTGCTTGAGGACGAAAATATGGCCTATGTGGCCGTCGATGAACCTCGCCTCCGTTGGACCGTGCCAATGAATTGGCATTTGACTGCATCATGGGGGACCGTGGTCAGGTTTCATGGCAGAAATGCCGAGGGCTGGAGGAAGGGGTCTTCGATTCATGAGAAGTACAGGTATAAGTATAACGTGGATGAACTGAATTGGTGGAAAGATCGCGCGTTGAGCATGCAATTGCCGAAAAAGGTATTCATGATGTTCAATAACTGCTACAAAGATTATGCCGTTCAAAATGCGATGATGATGAAAAAACTGCTTGGATTAAATAAGGATGACGTCCCCTTGCAGATGAGCTTGATTGATGGCCTTAAAAAGCCCGAAGAGGGCAAAGGGGAGGAGAAGGGGGAATTTAATTGATTTTGAAGCGCGAGTTTAGCTTTGATGCTGCTCACTATTTGCCGGATTATCACGGCAAATGCGAGAGATTACATGGGCATACATACAGGGCTGCTATCTTTGTAGAGGGCGTTCCCGATGAAGAAGGCATGGTGATGGATTTCGTGGAATTAAAGGAGCTAATCCGAGATAAGCTTTTATCTAAGCTGGATCACTCCTGCCTTAACGACATAATAAAACGTCCTTCGGCGGAATATATAGCCCTCTGGATATGGAATGAGATGATGTCGGTTATAGACGATGGCAGGCGTTCTTTGAAATACGTTCAGGTGTGGGAAAGTCCGGATAGCTCGATCCTCATAGACAGAGGTGATTTTGAGAAGTTTTCCGATCGTTTGGAGGTTGCACGGGGATGAGGGTGTTGTTTTCCAACAGGAATTTCGAGCGATTGAGGGAGATAATAGAGCCGCTGTTTATGGGCCACGAGATCAAATATGCAAATATATCGGAAGACGTTTCGTTGCTTGAGTGGGCTGATGTATTGGTTAGGGGAACAGAACCCTTCACTGCCGAGATGCTAAGTTTTGCTCCCAATTTGAAGATGGTCTGTCAATGGGGAGTGGGCGTGGAGGGCATAGATATAGAAGCTTGTTCAGCAAAGGGCGTTTTTGTCTGCAACGTCCCCTCTAGCAATACGGGAAATGCCGAGGGAGTCGCCGAGGTGGCCATTTTGCACATGCTGCTTTTAGCTAAAGGTTACAATAAGTCGCAGGAGAATCTAAAAAAGGGCAAGGTGTTCTCTCCTAGGGGTTTAACTTTATGGCGAAAGCGCGTCTGCATAGTTGGGTTGGGCAATGTCGGAGTTACGCTTGCAAGCAGGCTAAAGCCCTTTGGCGTAACGTTGGTTGGGGTCAACAGGTCGTGGAAGGACAAGTTTGATGCGCTAAAGTTAGACCAATTTTTTACATTGGACGATGTAAACGCCGCCGTTAAGGGATGCAGGTTCGTAGTGCTCACTTTGGCTCTTACTCCTCAAACCGAGGGATTGATCGGACACGAGTTCTTCAAAAACATGGACAAAGATGCCTTTTTGGTGAACGTGGCCCGGGCTAACATAGTACAAAGGGAGGCCTTGGAAAGCGCTTTGAGGGAAGGCCATATTGCCGGATGTGGGCTGGATGTCCTCTGGAAAGAGCCTCCCGATCCCGATGACCCCATTCTTAACATGCCAAATGTTTACATTACCCCTCACATTGGCGGCACTAACGACGAAGCGTTGAGGGGAATACCTGCCTTCATAGCGGACAACGTGAACAGGATCTCAGAGGGCAAATTGCCCCTGTCTTGTATTAATGTAACTTCAATCGGGAAGGCTGAATGACTTTTAGCCTAGGCGGAGGTGTGTCTTAGATATGGAAATTGATGCGATTTTATTCGACTTTGACATGACATTGGTCGATACGAGCCATGCAATAGCTTATGCCATGAACCGGTTTGCCGAGATGATGGGGTTGCGGAAGGTCAGCTACGAAGAAGTGCTGGCCACGATAGGCATTCCCATGGACAAATCTCTTTCCCTGCTATGGAAGGATGCAAAGCCGGAGTGGCTGGAAATATATTCGCAAAAATGCAGACCTCTGGAATATGAACGAATGAAGCTCTTTCCGGGGGTATCCGAGACGTTGAAGGCCTTGAGGGATAGGGGGCTTAAATTGGGTATAACCTCAAACAGGAGAAGCGCAAAAAAGGCCGTAACCCATCTGGGGTTGGATGGGTATTTCGACGTTATCCTGGGCCTTGAGGACGTAAACACCCCTAAGCCCGATCCGAAGATCATTTTAAAGGCGATTAGAATTTTGGGGGTCGACAAAGATCGGGTCGTTTACGTTGGAGATACCGTCATCGATATGCAGACGGCAAAAAATGCCGAAGTGTGCGGCATAGGAGTTACCACGGGGCTTTACGACGAAAAAAGCTTGATCGAAGCCGGAGCTTCTCTGGTGTTGCCAGGGGTAAGCAGGATTCTTGACTTATGCATCCCGGGAAAGGTGATGGAGAAATGCCTGAAAAAGTGAAGCCCTCCTTTTCTGAAAACGCGACAAGGGTGTTAGAGCGCAGATATTTGTTGAAAGACGAAAAGGGAAGCCCCACAGAGACGCCGGAGGAGATGCTGTGGCGCGTTGCTCGAGCTGTTGCCAAGGCGGAAGAGCGCTTTGATGACGAGCAATCGCCTGAATATTGGGCGGAGAGGTTTTATGAAGTCATGGCGCAGCTCGACTTTTTGCCCAACTCTCCCACGCTGATGAATGCAGGCACACCTGCAGGGCAGCTTTCGGCGTGCTTTGTACTGCCCATTGGCGACAGCATGGAGGAGATATTCGATGCCCTCAAATATACTGCCCTGGTACATAAATCCGGTGGCGGTACGGGATTTAACTTTTCCACGCTTCGTCCATACGGCGATATAGTGAGGAGCACCAAGGGCGTGGCTTCCGGTCCGGTATCCTTTATGGAGCTTTTTGATCACACGACTGATGTGGTTAAACAGGGCGGCATGAGGCGCGGGGCCAACATGGGAATACTTAATGCCGACCATCCCGATGTAATCAGGTTTATCAAGGCAAAGATAGAAGAAGGAAAGCTGAAGAACTTCAACATCTCCATCGGTGCAACTCATAAATTCATGCATGCCGTTTTAAACGATGAAGATTGGCAACTGCTGAACCCGCGGACTGGGGAGGTTGTCGAGAGCATTAAGGCAAGATATTTGTTCGATTTGATTTGCGAGATGGCCTGGAGGACAGGCGACCCCGGAATGGTGTTCTTAGATAGGATAGATGAGCTAAATCCTACCCCTAACCTGGGGCATATCACTGCCACAAATCCCTGCGGCGAACAGCCGCTTTTACCTTTTGAGTCCTGCAACCTGGGAAGCATTAATTTATCTAACATGGTTTCGCCCAAAAGAGAAATCGATTGGGATAAGTTGGAAGAGACGGTTCGTGTAGCCGTGCGTTTCCTTGATGATGTAATCGAAGTAAATCACTTTCCCATAAAAGAAATTGCAGAGATGACCAAGGCCACAAGAAAGATAGGCTTGGGCGTGATGGGATGGGCCGACGTGTTATTTAAGGTCCGCATACCATACGACAGCGAGGAGGCGTTGCAACTTGCTCGCAAAGTAATGTCCTTTATAAATAAGATAGGATATGAGGAAAGTTCTAATCTCGCAAGGATTAGGGGGCCATTCCCCGCATGGAAGGGAAGCAAATGGGAAGAAAGCGGAGTTTTGATGAGAAATGCCACAGTTACGACAATCGCACCGACGGGGACGATTTCTCTCGTCGCCGATGCCTCTAGCGGTATAGAGCCAGCCTTTGCCCTGGCCTACAGGCGAAAGGCCTTTGAAGGAACTGCCAATCTGGATTATGTAAACGAAATTTTGCTCGATGCCTTGAAAGAAGAGGGGTTGTATACAGAAGCGTTGATCGAGGAAATCTTGGGCAAGGGATCCCTCAAGGACATAAATCTTCCCGAAGGCCTTAAAAAGGTCTTCGTTACGGCACATGAAATAGCACCCGAATGGCACGTGAAGATGCAGGCGGCTTTTCAGGAGTTCACCGATAATGCCGTCAGCAAGACCATCAATTTGCCCCATGAAGCGTCTGTGGAGGACGTAAAAAAGGCCTTTTTGTCCGCCTATGAGCTTGGGTGCAAGGGTATAACTGTATTCAGAGACCGATGCAAGGAAGATCAGGTGCTCTATGTGGGTACCAAGCCACAAAGGGACGTTATCGGACAGGGATATGTCAAGCCGAAAAAGCGTCCCCCCTTGCTTTCGGGCAGGACGGTTAAAATCGGAACAAGCTACGGAAACCTTTATCTCACATTGAACTTCATAGACGGACAACCCTTTGAGGTCTTTGCCACTTTAGGGAAGTCCGGCAAGGATACGCAAGCACACACGGAAGCCCTGGGGCGATTGATATCTTTAGCTTTGCGAAGCGGTATTCCAGTAGATGAAATAATAAAACAACTCAAGGGTATAGGGGGTAGCACGCCTTTCCTCGAGGGAAATGCCTTGATCTTAAGTTTGCCCGATGCGATAGCAAAGGGATTGGAAATGGCTTTAGGCAAGGCGATAGAAATAAAAGATGGAGGAGATATGTGTCCAGTTTGCGGAGCCCCCTTGGTTCACGTCGAGGGATGCGAGCGGTGCACGAGTTGCGATTACAGCAAATGCGATTAGACATGCGTTAAAATAATGAAGGAAAGGAAAAATCTGGCCCAAATTGCATACGGAATATGGTGCTTGGTCTTAGTGTCTTTGGCCGTATTTGTCTTTTTGGCCTGGCAGAACCATCATTACTATACGCATCCTGATGTCGTTACGGCAAAGCCGGCTCTGCACATAGATGAGTTTCCCCTTGAAGGTTGGCTTCTATGGGACGAAGATGTTATAAAGGCGCCTGTCAGTGGGACCTTGAAGTTCATCAATGGCGGTAAGGTGGCCAGAGTGGCCAAAGGCGAGGCTATCGCTGTCATAGAGGGCACAGGCAGAAGGGCGATCTTGGCTTCAAGGGCCGGATACTTAGTTCCGGCCCTTGATGGAGAGGAAGGCAGATGGAACTTCGCGCGAGTTTGGCTGGATTACGACAACTTGCCCAAGGAGGTCAAGGCAAAACCCATACCTCAGGGAAGTTACGTCCAGGCGGGCATGCCCATAGGAAAGATCGTTCCCCTACCGCAGGTGTTACGTTGCGTCTTTTACGTTTACTTGACTCCAAGGGTGAGGGAATATTTGAATAAAAACGTTTTATGGATTAGGCTTGACGAGCTGGATATGCCCCTTAGGGTAGAAGTGTTGACTAAGGAGGCCGTAGGACTTAAGGTCAGAGTTAATGTGGCATTGGCGCCTTATTTTCCGGCTCATGTGACTATCAATCGCAAATTAAGCTTTAAGCTGTACGAGAGAAAGGTCCATGGGGTGTTGGTTCCGGAAAAAAGCGTTATTTTTAAAGGAGGAAAACAGGGCCTTTATGTAGTATCTAAAGGCCTAGCGGCTTTTAGGGAAATAAAGGGAATGCCCGTCGAGGGCAATATGTTCTTCGTCGAGGAGGGGTTGCTCCCGGGTGAAATTGTCATATCCGATGGCGACAGGGCCAGAGAGGGGAGGGTCTTCCTTTGGTAGTTTCAGATATACATAAAAACATCGAAATGGTTAAGGAGCGGATAGCCAAAGTAGCTGCTAGCGTGGGCAGAGACCCTGATCGAATAAAGCTGATCGCAGTCTCGAAGGGCCAACCGGTAGAGGCAATGGTTCAAGCAGCAAAGACCGGTTATATTGACGGAATTGGCGAAAACAGGGTACAGGAAGCAAAGGCAAAGAAAGAGCATTGGCCTTCTGAGTTGAATATCCCTTGGCATATGATAGGTCATCTCCAGAGAAATAAGGCAAAGCAGGCGATACAAATTTTTGACGTCATTCAAAGCGTAGACAACCTGGAGTTGGCGACGGTCTTAGAGGAAAGATTAACTGTATTCGATGATATCATGCCGGTTCTCATCGAGGTAAATATCTCAGGTGAGGCCTCAAAGTACGGCATCCCCCCTGATAGGGTGCATAGTTTAACGGAACATATTTTAAATCTTTGCCCTCATCTGAAGTTGCTTGGACTGATGGGAATAGGCCCCTTGACGGACGAAGAAGAGCGCATAGGATCCTCGTTTGCCATGCTGCGCCGCATAAAGGAGACGCTTGAAAGGGATTTTGAAATAGATATTCCAGAATTGTCCATGGGCATGAGCGATGACTTTGAGATTGCCATAAAAGAAGGAAGCACCATGGTGCGCATAGGGCGTGCCATATTTGGTCCCAGGATAAATTAGCAAGACCTTACGGAGGAGATGGGGATGCTAGAAAGACTCCTGGCACTGCTTGGCATTTCAAGGCAAAGGGATGAATGGTTGAGTGATGATGACTTAAAACCTTACGGCGAAGAAGGTCAGACATCCAAGTCGTCTCCCCAGCGAGCCGCTGTGGTGTTTTGTAGGGGCGTAATATGCGTGGAACGAAGGGAAGATTTAGCAGAAGCCCTGCATAACGGCCAAATAATAATAGTAGACTTAAGAAACGTCGACAAGGGAGAGGGACAGAGCGCCCTTGATTTCATATGCGGCGTAGCTTATGCAATGAGGGGAGTGGTCATGAGAGTAGCGCCAGCCGTATTTTTAGCCACGCCGGACAGAAATTTGGTAGAGTTATGGGAAGAGGAAAAAGGAGTGGCCCACAATCATGAATGAAGTAATATCAGCCCTTGACGTCATAAATAAAAATTTCAAGAGGTCTTTGCGCGGTTATGATCCTGTCGAGGTTGACGACTTCCTGGATTTAGTTGCAGAGAGCCTACACTATTATGCCGAAAAGTCGGGCGAGCAGGAACGCAAGATTAATCAGCTTGAAAAACAGCTCGAGGATTATAGAAATTTAAGGGATTCCCTTCAGGAAGCGTTGCTTATGGCGCAACAGAGCGCCGACGAAAAGGTAGAGGCTGCAAAAAGGGAGGCAGAGGCCATAGTGGCTGAAGCGAGGGCCAAGGCCGAAAGGATCTTAGAGGAAGCCTCTCAAAGTCTAAGGGAATATAAAATCGAGATCGAAAGGCTAAAAAAGCTGAAGGTTTCCTTTATTGCCGAATTCAAGTCAACCTTAAATAAGTACGCTCAAATGATCGAGGCCGAAATCCAGGATGAAGAAAGTTTATCCACCTGAAGAAAACGTTCTTGACAGAAGCATAAGATTTTTAAAGGGAGTAGGACCGAAAAGGGCTGCTCTTCTGATAAAACTTGGCGTCAAAACCATAGAGGACTTGCTTTTTTTATTTCCCCGTCGCTATGAAGACAGAAGGCATATAACCCCCATGAGTTCGATCGAACCAGATACCTTTGCGACCCTCCTGGTTCGAGTCGTCGGTGTGGAAAAAAGGACCACCAGAAAGCGCAATTTGGAGTTGACCATAGCCACCATAACGGATGGCAGTCAAATAGCGCAGGCCCTTTGGTTCAACAGGAAAAGGTTGGAAAACATCCTCCTGCCTGGAACTGTGGTGGCCCTGTATGGCAAGGCAAGAAAGAGCTTCGGCTTGTTACAGGTGATAAATCCTGAATTCGAAATCGTGGAAGCCGAAGGTTCTCCGGAGGAGGTGGGCAAGATAGTGCCAGTTTATCCCCTTACCGAGGGTTTAAACCAGAGGTGGCTTAGACTGTTGGTAAGGCAGGCACTTATGGAATATTTGCCCTACGTCGAGGAATTTATGCCGCCCGAAATATTGGCAAGAAACGGCTTGCCATCGCTAAAGGATGCCTTGCTTGGTTACCATTATCCCGATGACGAAAGGTGCTGGAAGCTGTGTCGTAAAAGGCTTGCCTTCGATGAGTTGTTCTTGTTGCAGCTTGGGTTGGCCGTAAAGAAAACACAGCTGAAAAATGAGGCCAAAGCGCCAAGGCTCTCCTGGCATGGGCCTCTTCAAAGGGACTTTATCGAAAGATGTTTGAACTTCGAGCTTACCGGTGCCCAAAGGAAAGTGTTGCAAGAGATAGCAGATGACGTGACTAAAGACGTGCCCATGAACCGACTACTTCAGGGAGACGTCGGATCAGGCAAGACGGTAATTGCCGTAGCGGCCATGCTTGCCTCCGCAGATGCAGGGTTTCAATCAGCGTTGATGGTACCTACAGAGGTCTTAGCCAAACAACATTACAGCAAGATAAGTGCTTGGCTTGATGAGCTTAACCTTAAGGCGACCTTGCTAACCAGCAGCTTAACGCCTCAAGAAAGACAAAAAGCATATGATAATATCAAAATGGGAAAATCCAACATAGTTATAGGTACTCACGCTCTTATTCAGGAGGGCGTCGAATTTCAAAGGTTAGGCTTGGTTGTCATAGATGAACAACATCGCTTTGGTGTGCTACAACGGCTAACTTTGGCAGATAAAGGAAAATGCCCCCATGTCCTCGTGATGACAGCCACACCCATACCCAGAACTTTGGCATTGACCGTTTACGGTGACCTCTCGGTATCGGTGATTGACGAGCTTCCTCCCGGCAGAAGCCCCATAAAAACTCAGTGGATAAGGAAGAGCAGATTACATGATCTTTACCAGTTCATTAAAGATAGGCTTTCCTTGGGTGAACAGGCATACTGGGTATGCCCTTTGATAGACGAAAGTGAGTCCTTGGATGCTACCTCTGTTCTGGAGCGTTATGAATCCTTGTGCGAGGAATTTTCCGGCTTCAAGGTGGGCTTGCTGCACGGTCGCCTTGACGTTGCGGGTAAATATGAGGCCTACGAGGCATTTGTGCGCCATGAAATGGACTTGCTAGTGGCAACAAGCGTGATAGAAGTTGGAGTTGACGTTCCAAGCGCATCCATAATTGTAATTGAAGATGCTTATAGGTTTGGCCTCTCGCAGTTACATCAGCTTCGAGGCAGGGTTGGTCGCGGAAGCATTAAGGGGTTTTGCTTTTTATTGGGAGAAGCTCCCACCCCTGAAGCCAAAAGAAGGTTTAAAGTGCTCTGTTCCACGAACGATGGCTTCGTCATAGCTGAAGAAGATCTAAAGCTAAGAGGGCCGGGTGCTTTCTGTGGCGTCAGACAGCACGGCATTACCGATTTTAAGGTCGCAGATTTAGTAAAAGACGTCGAATTGCTGCAAAAGGCACGCGTGGAGGCTCAAAAGTTAGTTTCCGCAGATCCCATGCTGTCCAAAAATCCACTACTGAAAAGAAAACTTCTCATAACTTTAGGTGAAGCCTTGTCCCTCGCCCTTACAGCGTAGTGTAATATTTGTTATTTAAATCTCATATGCTTTACCTTTAGGTCCTATTGGGCCTTTAACCCCAATTTACTTTATATCTTATATGCGATAAAATGATATGCACAATAAAAGGAGGTGACTGCAATTGGCTGAGAGGGAGCAATTGGCTTCTAGACTGGGTTTTATACTGGTATCCGCAGGCTGTGCAATTGGACTAGGAAATGTTTGGCGTTTTCCATACATCACGGGTCGTTATGGCGGGGCTGCTTTTGTCATAGTTTATCTGATATTTTTGGCCATCATGGGCCTGCCGATCATGGTGTGCGAGTTTGCCATGGGACGTGCGAGCAGGAGGAATTTGGCAGGTGCAATGCTAGTTTTGGAACCCCCTGGCACCAAGTGGCATATTTATGGCTACTTAGGGATTATAGGGAATATGGTCTTGATGATGTTTTATACAACGGTGACAGGTTGGGGTTTGGCCTACACCTATCATACGGCAGTGGGCCATCTTGCAAGGCTATCCCCGGAAGAGGTTGGAAACTTCTTTGGCTCGTTTATATCAAACACTCCCGAATTGACAATGTGGATGGCCCTGGTCGTCATCATTGGCTTTTTGGTTTGCTCAATAGGGCTACAGACAGGTGTCGAACGAATAACCAAGATACTCATGTCGGGACTTTTTTTATTGCTGATAGTGCTAATGGTACGGTCGGTGACTTTGCCTGGAGCCGAAAAGGGCTTGGCCTTTTACCTCAAGCCCGATTTTTCCAAGTTGAGCTGGGAGGCAGTATATGCCGCCATGAGCCAGGCATTCTTTACGTTGAGTTTGGGCATAGGCAGCATGTTGATATTTGGCAGCTACCTCAGCAAGGAAAGGACCCTTGCTGGAGAATCCGTTTACGTAATTATCCTCGATACTTTGGTGGCCTTGATGTCCGGCATGGTGATCTTTCCGGCCTGTTTTGCCTTTGGGGTAGATGCTGGTGCAGGCCCGGGATTGATATTTGTTACGCTTCCCAACGTTTTTAATTCGATGACAGGAGGAAGGATATGGGGGACGCTATTTTTCGTCTTTATATTCTTTGCTGCTCTGACTACCGTAATCGCCGTCTTCGAGCATCTGGTAGCCTTTGCCATGGACGAGTGGAAGTGGAGCAGGAAGAAGGCCTCCTACATTGGCATCATTATCATGTTCATCGCTTCCCTGCCTTGCGTCTTGGGGTTTGGCCCATGGAGCGGATTTCATCCCTTTGGAAACGGAACGGTAGTCCTCGATCTTGAAGACTTCATAGTCAGCTTTAATTTGCTTCCCATTGGTTCCTTGGTATTCGTGCTATTTTGCACCTCAAAGTACGGATGGGGATGGGACAACTTCATAAGGGAGGCCAATACCGGCATAGGACCTAAGTTTCCCGAGGGACTAAGGGGTTACATGACCTACGTTTTGCCGCTCATAATCGCTGTAGTGTTGATTATGGGTTATATCCAGTTCTTTGGCTAAAGTGGATGAGGAGGTGAGAGAGGCCAATATGCCTAGGCAGCTTCGAAGGGGTGAATTTTTAGGGATTAAATCAAATACCTGAGAAGAAGGAGGAGATGAGTATGCCGGAAGCTGGAAGAGAGAAGTTTTTAAAACGGCGTCATATGATCTTTGCAGCCATAGGGTCGGCCATTGGGCTAGGGAACGTTTGGCGATTTCCCTATATGTGTTATCAGTATGGAGGGGCAGCATTCCTTGCGGCGTATATAATAGGCCTTTTTGCTATTGGGATCCCATGGCTGCTTACTGAGTTCGCTATGGGACATTATTTTCAAAAGGGAGCCCCTGGAGTCTTTAAAAGTATAGGCAGGAAGTGGGAATGGGTAGGATGGTTTCCCACCATATCGGCCTTTTTGATCGACACTTATTACTGCGTCATCATGGCTTGGACTTTAATTTACATGTTCAGCTCGATGACCCTTGCCTGGGGGGCAGGAGAAGCCGGCGCACATCAGGCGGGAGATTACTTCTTCAAGACCGTTTTAGGGTTATCGGAGAGCCCAGCTCACCTGGGAGGGCTGCAATGGCCCATCGTCGGAGCCTTGGCCTTCACTTGGATTGTGATATATCTTGTTATATATCGCGGTGCCGAGATAATTGGGAAGGTATCCGAGGTGGTAATGTCTTTGGCGTGGGTTTTAATAGCGGCTATATTGGTAAGGAGCTTGACGTTGCCCGGGGCGGTGGATGGGCTTAACTACTACCTTGATGTCGACTGGTCGGTCCTAAAGGGCGGTGGCGTGTGGTTTGCCGCCTTCAGCCAGATAGCCTTTTCGCTTTCCGTTGGCATGGCCGGGATGTATGCTTACGGTCGATTCATCGCAAAAAAAGGCGACATTACTAACAATACGATCATAACGGCCCTATGCGATAGTAGCTTTGCATTTTTGGCAGGGTTTGCGGTGTTTAGCACCGTTGGTTATATCATGCAGGCTCTTGGCGTATCCCTTAAGGATGTCACCATTTCAGGCGTTGGTCTAGCCTTTGTGACCTATCCCGTTGGCATTTCTTTGATGCCTACATTGAATCGATTGACTGGCGTACTATTTTTCTTGATGTTCTGGCTGATCGGTTTGAGCTCCGCCTACTTTTTGGCTTATGCCGGATACATGGTCCCGCTCATGGATAAGTTTGGGTGGGATCGCAAGAAAGTTACGTTTTGGGGATGCTTGGTGGGATTCATCATTGGACTTCTTTACTGCACACAGGCAGGACTTTACTGGCTTGACATTGTGGATAGGACCGTTGCATTCTATACTTTGCTTTTGGGGGGAGCCATCGCCTCTTTGGTCGTAGGATGGGTCTTCGGTGCCGACAAACTTCGCGAACATGTGAATGCAACTTCCGATATCAAGGTTGGCCCCTGGATGGACTTTTTAATTAAGATTGTAGTGCCCGTTGGCCTTATCTTTGTGGCAGTGTACGGCGGCTTCATGCAGGACCTCAAGGAACCTTATGGCGGGTACGGTTCTTGGTCTAACTTTATATGGATATTGATGATCGTCGTATTGATTGCCAGCTTCGTGTTGCAGGGAATGAAATGGAAAGATGAAGGACTTAATAAGTATAAGTAAAGCAAAAAGGAGGGAGGCACGATGACGACTGCCTCGATCGTAACGACGATATTCATGGCCGTTGTCCTGATAGGAGGATTAGCTTTTTGCTTCAGTCGAGTTGGTAAAGGTGGCGGAGAGTGGGAGGATTAGCCACGTAAGTTCTGCAGCCTTTGTAAAGTTAAGCCAAAGTAGCCCTAATGCGTCGGGAAGTGTTTCCCGACGCATTTTTATGGATACAGGATTCGTTTCCCGGCCTTGTGATATTATGAAATGTTTTGTAAAATAATGCCCAGAGCGCTACTTCAAGATAAATATTTGAGGATCAATTTTAAAGTGTTATTGGTATAATTTCGTACCTTGACAATCGAATGAGGGGTGATACTTATATGGGATTTGTTGTGCTTATATCGAGCGCGTTGACCGCGGCTGCAGGCGTTGCCGTAGGTTATTACGTTCGAAAATTTCACGATGAAAAAAAGATTTTAAGCACGAAAAAGATTGCCGAACAGATACTTGAAGAGGCAAAAAGAGAGGCAGAAACGAAAAAGCGGGAGATGCTTGCTGAGGCTAGAGAAGAGGCTCTAAAGATCCGTCACGAACTGGAAAGAGAGATCAAGGAGCGCCGCAATGAGCTTCAGCGGGCCGAAAGAAGGATCGAGCAGAGAGAGGAAAGCCTTGACAGGAAGCTCGAAAACCTGGCAAGGAAAGAAGAGGAGTTGAAGGCTAAGCTTGCCGAGGCCGAAAGGACAAGACAAGCAGCAGAAGCGCTGTTACAGGAGCGAATTGCAAAGCTGGAGGAAGTTGCCGGGCTTTCGAGGGAGGAAGCCAAGCAAGTTTTGCTCAGGGAAGTCGAAGAGGAAGCTTCCTCTGCAATCGGGTTGAGGTTGAAAGAATTGGAGGAGAGTTTCAAGCGAGAAGCCGACAAACGAGCTAGGGAAATCGTGACGATGGCAATTCAGCGATGCGCCGTCGATCATACTTCCGAGGTTACGGTCAGCGTCGTCACTTTACCTTCCGATGATATGAAGGGAAGGATAATAGGACGAGAGGGGAGAAACATCAGGGCCTTTGAAAGCCTGACGGGAGTGGACTTGATCGTGGACGATACGCCTGAAGCCGTGACCTTAAGCTGTTTTGATCCCGTAAGGCGAGAAATAGCTCGCATATCCCTTGAAAGGTTGATACTTGACGGAAGGATCCATCCGGCGCGCATAGAGGAAATAGTAGAAAAGGTTAGCAGGGAAGTCGAAGAACATATGCTTGAGGCGGCCGAAAATGCCTTGCTTGAGGTCAATGTCGAAGGGGTACACCCGGAGATAGTAAAGACCCTAGGGAGGCTTGCCTATAGATCAAGCTACGGCCAAAATGCATTGGCGCACAGCTTGGAGGTTGCTCACCTTGCCGGTGTAATGGCAGCCGAGCTCGGGCTTGACGAGGTGCTGGCAAAAAGAGCCGGGTTGTTGCATGATATAGGCAAAGCCATAGATTGCCAAGTCGAGGGTTCGCACGCCTTGATTGGTGCGGACTTGGCGAAACGTTATGGCGAGCCGCAGGTTATCGTCAATGCCATTGCAGCCCATCACGAAGAAGAAGAACCCAAGAGCCCTTACGCCGTTTTAGTGTTGGCTGCCGATGCGATCAGCGCTTCCAGACCGGGAGCCAGGCGCGAAAGCATTGAAGCATATATAAGGAGGCTCGAAAAGCTCGAAAATTTGGCGTCATCCTTTGAAGGGGTGGAGAAGGCATACGCCATTCAGGCCGGAAGGGAAGTGCGTGTCATGATATCTCCTGAGGCTGGAGATAACGGGAGCATATATAAGATCGCATACGATATTGCTCGAAAGATAGAAGAGGACCTTAAATACCCTGGCCAGATAAAGGTCACGGTTATAAGGGAACTTCGGGCAATCGAGTTTGCCAAGTAGGAGAATGCGGCGATGAGGGTGCTTTTCATAGGGGATATCGTTGGCAGGCCGGGCAGAAAGGCGCTTCAAAGGTTATTGCCAAGGATAAAATCCCTATATGGTCCGTTTGACTTCGTAATCGTAAACGTTGAGAATGCGGCCGGCGGTTTCGGGATAACTCAAAAGATATTTGACGAGTTGTCGTCGATGGGGATCGATTGCATGACTTCGGGTAACCATATATGGGATAAGAAGGAAGGTCTATCCCTGCTTGATTCGGAGCCGGTACTGTTGCGGCCGGCAAACTATCCGCCCGGTTGTCCGGGTCGTGGCAGCATGACGTTAAAAGGTCCTTCTGGTGAGCTGTTAGTGTTAAACCTGCTCGGCCGAACCTTTATGTACGACGTGGATTGTCCTTTCAGGAAGGCTGATGAAATATTGCAAGGGGTACAGCTTCCGGTTTTAGTGGACATTCATGCCGAGGCTACATCTGAAAAGAGGGCGCTTGCCTTGTACCTTGACGGACGAGTCTCGGCAGTTGTTGGTACGCATACTCACGTAGCGACGGCCGATGAAGAGATACTTCCAATGGGGACTGCCTTTATAACGGACGTCGGCATGACCGGCGGGCACGCCGGGGTTATAGGGATGCATAAGGAGACGGTAATAAACCGCTTCTTGACTTCAATGCCGGCCCGATTCGAGGCATGCAACGAGGACCTAAGGCTTAATGGGGTTTGTTTGGACATAGACGCTTCGTCCGGAAGGGCCTTGAGCATTTCCAGAATCAGCGAGAGGTTAGAAGAAGAAGCGTATGATCGACGATAGCCATGCAATAATATTAAGCGGGGCCGAAGCAAAGGTCCCGCTTTTTAGTGTAAGCAAAAGGGGGATTAAAGATGTGTCTTGCTGTTCCTCATAGGATAGAAGAAATCTTGGATTCAAAGAGGGCCATAGCTGCTGCCGGGCCTTTGAGGGTAGAGGTGAGAACGGATTTGATCGACGATTTAAACGTGGGCGACATTGTCTTAGTGCATGCCGGTTTCGCCATAGAAAAGTGCGAGGAAGAGGACGGGCAGGAATTAGAAGAACTATGGGAAGAAGTGTTGAGACTTGCGGGCAAGAGAGATGCTTAAAGATAAGATAAAACTACTTTGCGATGCTTTAAATAACCTTGCCGACGAGCCCTTGACGTTCATGGAGGTTTGCGGCACTCATACTGTCGCGATCTACAGGAGCGGATTGAGATCCCTGCTTCCAAAGAACGTGTCGCTCGTGTCGGGACCAGGCTGTCCCGTATGCGTTACGGATCAGGGCGAAGTGGATGCAGCCATACAGTTAGCCAATAAAGGGGATTTGATCTTTGCTACGTACGGCGATATGCTGCGTGTGCCCGGGACAAAGGGATCTTTGCAGGATTTGAGGGCTCGTGGTGCTGACGTTAGGGTTGTTAAGTCCTGTGACGAGGCCTTAAATTTGGCCTTAAAAAACCCGACCAAAGAAGTGGCCTTCCTAGGGGTTGGGTTTGAGACTACTGCTCCTTCAACGGCAGCCGTCATCTTGGAGGCGGCAGAAAGGGAGATTGAAAATTTTTCAGTCCTTTGTTTCCATAAATTGGTTCCGCCGGCGCTGCGGCTTCTTGCGGGTTCAAAGGAGCTCAAGGTCGACGGTTTTATCCTTCCAGGGCACGTCAGCGTGGTATTGGGGGTAGCTCCCTACATGTTTTTACCGAGGGATTTCAAGGTCGCCTGTGCCATTGCCGGCTTTGAAGCCCTTGACATAATGGAAGGGATAGTAGAGCTGGCAAGACAGGTCCGCTACAAGGATTTTAAGGTCAGCCTGCTTTATGCCAGGGCGGTCAAGCCTGAAGGAAATCCTTTGGCCCAAAAGCTCGTAAGACGAGTCTTTGATGAGGCCGATGCAAGATGGAGAGGGCTGGGCGAGATAAAAAAATCCGGGCTGCGCTTGAAAGCGGAATTTTCTCGGTTCGATGCAGCTGCTAAGTTTGATCTCAGGATCGAGGAAGTTCCTTTGCCTTCAGGATGCAAATGTGGTGATGTGTTGATGGGAAAGATAACACCCCAGCAGTGCCCCCTCTTTGCCAAGCGTTGCAACCCCGATGATCCGGTTGGTCCCTGTATGGTATCGAGCGAAGGCAGCTGTGCTGCCTGTTATAAATATTCCCATAAGGTGATGTGATCATGTTCGTGGAGCTTAAACACGGCAGTGGCGGTAGGCCGACCCAGCAACTTATCGGCGAAATATTGAGCATATATGGAGATAACAGTATAAAGGATTTAGAGGATTGCGCATTGATTGAAGGCGGCCTTGGAGTGACCATCGACGGTTTTACCGTGAGCCCCAGGTTTTTCCCCGGAGGTGATATAGGCAAGCTGGCCGTGTGCGGCAGCACCAATGACCTGGCAGTGAGAGGTGTCAAGCCCATGTATTTGGCCATGAGCATTCTGATAGAGGAGGGTTTGCCCAAGGAGGAGTTGATTAAGGTCGTAAAAAGCGCTTATGGGGTCAGCAAAGAGCTTGATGTTAAGCTCGTTGCCGGTGACACTAAAGTTTTGCCGAGGGGACAGGCAGATGGCATGTATATAACCTGCTGTGCCTTGGGAAAGGCCGTGACAGGGAGGCCTTGGGGGATAAATAATTTGTCCTCGGGTGACATCTTGGTAATAACCGGCCCCATAGGCAAGCATGGCGCCTTGATATCGGCGCTTCATTACGGATTAGACGTAGACCAATTGGCAAGCGATTGTGCTCCTCTATGGCCCTTGATGCAACCCCTTACTGAAGTAGCGGGGGTTAAATGTGCCAGGGATTGCACGCGAGGCGGATTGGGGACGGTCCTATGCGAATGGGCTGAAGGAGCTGGCATTGGGATAGAGATCGAAGAAGATCTGATACCCTTAGATCCGGAAGTGGCATCAGTTGCCGATGTGCTTGGTTTCGACGTGCTGCATTTAGCCTGCGAGGGCACGGCCGTTATCGCCGTGGCACCGGACTGTGCAGAATATGTCCTTTCTTCTTTGAGAGTTTTGGCTCCCAATTGTACAGCTATAGGCAAGGTCACGGAAGACCATCCGGGCATCGTTGGCCTTAAGACGGAGATAGGCGGCATTAGGGTGGTGGATATGTTGGCCGGGGAAATGGTTCCGAGGATATGTTAGGATAAGAAGTATACTTTTTATCCGGTCGTCCTTGACCTTTAAAATAGTTAGTATAAAATATTATGTGAAAATGTTTATAATTCGGATGAGCGCCGCAAGAGATATCTCATGCAAAGCGTGAGAAGCCGAAGGTGCAAGGGCAGTGGCCCCAATCTCTCAGGCAAAAGGATTGCGACGTGACGAAGCCCTGGAAAAGGTCCAAAATTTGGATCTACCAAAAGGGCAAGCCGAAAACGGCGAATCCCTGCGGGTAAAGAGGACAGGGGCCAAATGAACCAAAAGGGGGGTTTGGCTGATGTCCTTTTTTTATGAGATCATATCAAATAACCCACGCATTAAGAGCTTTTCAAATTGCACCTATATAGAGGGGCCGGTTTTGGATGTCCTAATAGCTCTACGCGATAAGGTGCACCGGGGATATAGGATTTTATCTCATCCTTTAACAGGAAATTTACCTGCATCGAGACGGCTTTTTTTGTCCGTTGTGGTTTTTAAGCCTTCCCTCCAGCAGGAAGATCATTTTGTCGATCTCGATTCCATCAAATTAGTAGAAAGTGCTTTAGATATCTATAGAAACAGCAAGCCTTCCTTTCCACTGCAAAGTACAAAGGCAATGGAGGATATGCAATATCTCGATGAAGAGCTGATAATGCCCGTGCTTCGTCAATGCGGGATAACATCACAAGAGGGGGTGCATTGAATTGATCGAAGTCAATAAGGACAACTTTGAGGCGGAAGTTCTACAAAGCGACTTACCTGTAGTGGTAGACATGTGGGGACCAAAGTGTGGTCCATGCCTTGCATTGATGCCCCAAGTGGAAGAACTTGCCTCGAAGTACGAAGGCAA